>JAICXJ010000039.1 GCA_025980465.1 Frankiales bacterium
GACCTTCCTCGCGGCTGGATTCGCGGCGACCCGGTTCCGGCTGATCAGCGGCAACGCACTGGATGTGCTCCCGCGGCTTACCGACAGCGGGTACGACCTCGTGTTCGGCGATGCCGCCAAGGAGGAGTACTCGAGCTATCTCGACGAAGCGATGCGACTGCTTCGTCCCGGCGGCATCGTGGCTTTCGACAATGCGCTGTGGCACGGCCAGGTGCCCGACCCCGGCCGGCGCGATCCGGCGACGGTGGCGGTGAGGGAGCTGCTACGCCGGGTACGCGATGACGACCGGCTGGTCCCACTCCTGCTTCCCAGCGGCGACGGACTGCTCGCCGCGGTGCTGCGTTAGCCCGACGCCGCAAGCAATGTGGCATTGCTTGAGCAATGTGGCATTGCTTGAGCACAATGATCGTGGAGAGCCGCATTGCACAAGCAATGCCACATCACTATGCCGGCGGGCTCAGCCCGAAGGGAGTATGCCGGCGGGCTCAGCCCGAAGGGACTATGCCGGCGGGCTCAGCCCGAAGGGACGACCTGACCCTTGCCGACGACCGTGATCCCGCCCTCACTGACGAACAAACCGCGGGCTCGGTCAGCGTCGTGATCCACGCCGACCTGCACGCCTGGCGGGATCGCCACACCCTTGTCGACGATCACGCGACGCAACACCGCGCCTCGACCGACGTCGACACCGTGCAGGAGCACGCTCTCATCGATCTCCGAACCGGTGTGAATGTCGACGCCGGGTGACAGCACTGATCGCCGCACCCGAGCACCCGACACGATGCAGCCCGGCGACACCAGCGACTCGATCGCGCTTCCGACCCGGCCCGGCTCGTCGTACACGAACTTCGCCGGCGGCAGCGGCGGTATCGCGGTGAGGATCGGCCACTCGTAGTTGTAGAGATTGAACACCGGCCGTGCCGACACCAGATCCATGTGCGCGTCGTGGTAAGCCTCGATGCTTCCGACATCGCGCCAGTAGCCGGCGTCCTTCTCCGTCGCACCCGGTACGGCGTTCTGGGCGAAGTCGTAGACATGCACGCCGCCTTCGTCGACCAATGACGGGATCACATCGCCGCCGAGGTCGTGGTTGGAGTGCTCATTGGCGGCATCGCGTTTCACCGCGTCGACGAGGACGCTGGTAGAAAAGACGTAGTTCCCCATCGAAGCGAGCACGCTGTCCGGGTCATCCGGCAATCCGGCGGGGTCCTGCGGTTTCTCGAGGAAGCCGGACATGTGCAGGCCGTCCGACGTCTCGATGACGCCGAAGGCCTTCGCCTGATCACGCGGCACCCGCAGCGCCGCCACCGTCACGCCGGCGCCGCTGGCGATGTGCTGGTTGAGCATCTGCCTGGCGTCCATGCGGTACACGTGGTCCGCACCGAAGACGACGACGTACGCCGGTTGCTCGTCGAAGACCAGGTTCAGCGACTGATAAATCGCGTCGGCCGAGCCGGCGAACCATCGCGGGCCCAGCCGTTGCTGCGCGGGGACCGGCGTCACATAGCTGCCGAGCAACGACGACATCCGCCAGTTCGTCGAGATGTGACGGTTGAGCGAGTGCGACTTGTACTGGGTGAGTACGACGACCCGGTCGAGCCCGGCATTGACGAGGTTCGACAGCACAAAGTCGATCAGCCGGTACATGCCCCCGAACGGGACGGCGGGCTTGGCACGATCGGCAGTGAGGGGCCACAACCGCTTTCCCTCGCCGCCGGCAAGCACCATGCCGAGCACTCCGCGCTGTGGCATCCGTCCAGTCTCTCAGGTCGCGGCGAACCGACGACCACTACGCCATCGCTTCCAGCCAGCGCAGGAACGTACGTACGCCGAAGCCGGTCGCACCTTTCGTGACCTCGCCCTCGTCGCCGTCGGCTCGTGCCGGGCCAGCCACATCGAGGTGTGCCCACGGAGTACGGCCAACGAACTCCCGCAGGAACAACGCTGCCGTGATCGAGCCGCCGCTGTAGGCCTTGCCGGGATGGCCGATGTTGCGCAGATCCGCGATCGGCGATTCGAGCGCGTCGCGGTAGTCCTCCTCGAGCGGCATCGGCCACAGCCGTTCCCCGCCCGCCGCGGCGGCTGCCATCAGCTCGTCCCGGAGCTCCTCAGTCGTCGCGTACAGCGCACCGTGCCGCTTGCCGAGCCCGACCGTGGCGGCGCCGGTCAACGTCGCGATGTCGACCACGACATCCGGGCCGAGCTCGCTGACGGCGTAGGCGAGGGCGTCAGCGAGGACGAGCCGCCCCTCAGCGTCAGTATTGAGCACCTCGCTGGTGATACCGCCGTAGTGGGTGATCACATCGCCGGGGCGAACCGCCGCGCCGCCGGGCATGTTCTCGGCAAGCGGGACGAGCGCGGTCACCTTCACCGCCACCTCGAGGGCACCGAGCGCGGACATCGCGGCGATCACGGCGGCGCCGCCGGCCATATCCGTCTTCATTGCGGGCATGGAGTCGGCCGGCTTGATCGACAGGCCCCCGCTGTCGAAGGTGATGCCCTTCCCGACCAGTACGACGTGGCGGCGGGCTCCTGGCGGCGCCCAGGTGAGCTCGACCAGGCGCGGCGGCCGTTCGGAGCCCTGACCGACCGCCACGATCCCACCGAAGCCCTGCTCGACCAGCTGCCGGTTGGTACGCACGCGGGCCTTCAGACCGGCCGTCTCGGCGACCACCTTGGCCCGGTCAGCCATCCACACCGGCGTCTTTTCCAGCGAGGGCATGTTCCCGAGATCCCGCGCCAGGTGGACGGCGGCCACGACCGCTGCCGCGCGGGCAAGTTCGCCGCGGACCTCGGCCGGGTGGTCGACGATGAGCTTCACCCGCCGCAGCTTGGGCGGCTCGGCGTCGCCGAAGACGAACTTGTACGACGCGAGCCCGATCGCCTCGGCGATCGCCCGCACCGCACTCGCGTCACGGTCCGCCGCGAGCGTCGTAGCAAGCGATCGGGCGCCCTTCGCCCGCCGACCCGCTGCCGCGGCCGCCCGGCGCAGCGCCGCTTCGGATCCGTCGCCGACGCCGACCAGCAGCACCGATTCGACCCCGTCGCGGTGCAACGGGATGGCCACCACCTCACCCGCCTTGCCAACGGCCTTCTCGGCCCGCAGGAAAGCGGCGGCGTCGACCTTGAGGCTCTTCAGCGCCTCGGCACCGGCGCCGACCTGCGGCCGACGGCCGGGCGAGACCGGCACTGCAAGAACCACGCCGGCGCCCAGCAACGGACCGCGCGAGGCGGTGACGGCGGGAGCGACGGTCACGCCGATCAGATCCTGACGCCGGTCAGCCGACGGCGGTCTTGAGGGCGTCTCCAAGCGAGGTTGCCTCGGCGGGCGTCAACTCGACGACGAGCCGTCCCCCACCCTCGAGCGGAACGCGCATGACGATGCCACGCCCTTCTTTCGTCACCTCGAGCGGACCGTCGCCCGTCCGCGGCTTCATGGCGGCCATGCGCTAGCTCCTTCGCTTGTCAGACTGCTGTCAAGGCGCCCCGGGGCGCGCGTTCCACTCCATTATCGCGGACCACTGTCCGGACCCCCCGTTCCGAGCGGCAGACTGCCTCTCGTGAACGCCCGCGCCGCGCTTTTCGACCTGTATGGCGATCACCTGCGAAGCCGCGGCGGAGCCGCCCCTGTCGGCGCCCTGATCAAGGCGCTGGGCACCCTCGACATTGCGGCTCCGGCGGTCCGCACCGCCATCTCGCGGATGGTCCAGCAGGGCTGGCTGACCGGCTCCCGCACCGGCCGCACCACGGTCTATGCACTCACCGACCGCGCCGTGCGGCGCCTCGACGAGGCGGCCGAGCGCATCTACCGGACGCGTGACGAGGCCTGGGACGGCCACTGGCACCTCGTGATCATGGCTCGGGTTCGGGACCGCTCGCGTCGGGACCGGGTGCGGGCGGGGATGCGCTACCTCGGGTACGGCGCGATCGATGACCACACGTGGATCGCGACCCGGCACTCCGCCGAGCTCGCCGCGCTTCTGTCGACCGAGGGCGTCGCCGCGGAGCAGTTCACCGCCACCCACGACTGCGACACCCGGGCCCTGATCGGTAGGGTCTGGGACCTCCCTGGGCTGGCTGCGTCGTATGAGGCCTGGCTCAAGCTCGCCCAAGGGATCGTGGCCGAGATCGGGCCAAAGATCCCCGACGACCGGGCCTTCGCTGCCCGGAGCAGGCTTGTGCACGAGTGGCGGAAGTTCCTGTTCACTGACCCCCAGCTGCCACCTGAACTGCTCCCTCGGGACTGGCCGGGTCGACGCGCGGCAGCGTATTTCGACAGCCAGGCCCAGCGACTGCTTCCCGCAGCGGCACGGTTCGTGACGGGCGTCCTCGTCCCCGCCCACCACCCCCGATCGGGCGGCGACGTATCGTCGCCGACTGTCCATCAGCGCGACGAACGGAGCAGGTAGTGAGTGCTGGGGTCCGCTATCAGGTCACCGACGGCGTCGCGACAATCGTCCTGGACCGACCGGAGTCGCTGAACTCGCTCACCGTGGCGATGAAGCTCGACCTGCTCGGCGCGTTCCAGCAGGCCGCCACCGAAGACGCCGTGCGCGCCGTGGTCCTGACCGGCGCCGGTCGCGGCTTCTGCGTCGGGCAGGACCTCAAGGAGCACGCCGACGGCCTGGCCGCCGGTGATACCCAGCTCAGCACCGTCCGCCAGCACTACAACCCGCTGATCGAGACCATCGTCAGTACGCCGAAGCCGGTCATCGCCGCCGTCAACGGTCCCGCCGCCGGGGCGGGTGCCTCGCTTGCGTTCGCGTGTGACATCCGGATCGCGGCCGACACCGCCAGTTTCCTGATGGCCTTCGCGAAGGTCGGGCTCGGGCCGGACAGCGGCGCGTCCTGGACACTTCCCCGGCTGGTGGGCCACGGCCGCGCGATGGCGATGATGATGCTGGCCGAGCCGGTCGCCGCCTCGCAGGCACTCGAGATGGGACTGGTCAGCGCCGTCGTGCCGGGCGCGGACCTACCGTCCGTCGTCGATGCGCTCGCGGCAAAACTCGCAGCCGGGCCGACGGTGGCGTTTGGCGCGATCAAGACCACACTGTCCTACGCTGCGGCCAACGACCTCACCGCCAGCCTCGCCCGAGAGGCCGAGGCCCAAGCCGAGTGCGGCAAGACGGAGGATCACCGCAACGCGGTCGACGCGTTCCTCGCGAAGAACCCCGCGGCGTTCCTCGGTCGCTAGCGGACATAGCAGCGCGCCAGGTGGTCGTTGACGAGCCCGGTGGCCTGCATCAACGCGTAGGCCGTGGTTGGACCGACGAACCGTACGCCGTGAGCTTTCAACGCCTTCGCCATCGCCACTGACTCCGGACTGCTGGACCGCAGGTCAGCCGTGGTCTTCGGGGCCTTCGCCGGCTTGTCGGGAGCGAACGACGTGACGAAGGCCAGCAGACCGCCGGGCAGCGTCGCCACCGCTTGGGCGTTGTGAATCGTCGCCTCGATCTTCTGCCGGTTGCGCACTATGCCGGCATCAAGCAGCAGCCGCTCGACGTCGGAATCGTCGTACGTCGCGACTGTGCTGATCGAGAAGCCGTCGAACGCCGTCCGGAAGTTCGGGCGCTTGCGCAGGATGATCAGCCACGACAAGCCCGACTGGAAGCCTTCGAGGGTCATCCGCTCGAACATCTGGTCATCGGTGGCGAGCGGCTTGCCCCACTCGGTGTCGTGGTAGGCGACGTAGTCGGGCGTCGACAACCCCCACGGGCACCGCAAGTTCCCGTCGGCGCCCTTGACCGGCCCCACTACGCCGGTCCGGACACTGCTCGCCGCAACCGCCGCAATGCGACGCCCAGCAGGACCCGCGTGGCTGGAGCGGCCGCGCGCTCGAGCACTCGCATCAACCCGGTGCCAGCGAGCCGCTCCTCCCAGGTCACCTTCGACCGGCCGCCGGGCAGTCGCTCAACGGTGAACACGCCACGGCCGGTGATGACCGAGCCGTGATGAGCCACCTCGCAGCGGTGAGGCGGCTCCCAGACGTCGATCGTCATGGGGTCGACCAGCGCGAGCGCACCCACGCCGGACCGCGCGACGAGCTCGGTCCCGAGCCGGCCGTCCCCACTTCTCACCACGACCTTCGTCATCGGCATCCAGGACCCCTGAGCGGCCCAGTCGGTGAGCACCGCCCACGCATCCTCGGCAGATGCCTCGAGCTCGACGGTCGCGGCGATATTGCTCACCGCTCGGTCCTGGTCTCGGCGTCTCGTAGCGACTGCGCGAGGCGCTCCAGCGCCGTGTCGACGTCGTCCATCCGGTAGCCGCGCCAACCGACCCGGAATCGCAGCCCCGGGACATCGGCGGAGGTCAGCGGCCGGTCCGGCACCCCGAGATCGGGATGGTCGACCGGCTCATCCTCCAGTCCCCGGTCGACGAGCGACAGCACCACTGCGACCCCGCCGAGGATCGCGATTCCGACGAGAACCGACACGATCAGGGCCACGACTGCATCGTGTCACGGCCCACTAGTCGAACACGCCGACTGCCTCGGCAGCCGTCGAAAGCCAGATCACCTCGTCGAGTGCGGCCTGGGTGAGGAAGTGCAGATCCCGCAACACATCGAGCTGGGTACGAAGCGCCGAGAATAGACCGTCCGGGTCCAGCACGACGACCGGCTTGGTGTGCATGCCGAGGTGGCGCGCGGTCCAGATCTCGAGCAGCTCCTCCAGTGTGCCGAGACCGCCGGGCAGGATAAGGAAACCGTCAGCGCGACGATCCATCTCGGCTTTACGGGTCCGCATGTCGGGGGTGACGATCAGTTCGTCCGCGTCGAAGTCGGCGACCTCCCGCAGGCGCAACGCCTCCGGAATCACGCCCACGGTGTGAGCGCCGCCGGCCCGCGCCGCCCGTGCTACCGCCCCCATGCACGACACGGTGCCGCCACCGCTGACGAGAGAGTGGCCGTGGCGCGCAATCTCGGTGCCGACACTGGCCGCCAGCTCGAGATACGACTCCGGGATGAGGTCGCTCGAGGAGCAGAACACGCAGATCGTCGCCACGAGGGGGCGTCAGATCTCCGCGTCGCCGTACCGGGTGGTCTGGCTGTGCCGGACGATCGCGACGATCTCGTCGACGTCGTCGCTCACTTGGATGAGATCGAGGTCGGTCGCGGAGATCATGCCGTTGGGAAGCATCGATTCCTTGAGCCAGTCGATCAGCCCACCCCAGTAGGAGCGGCCGTAGAGGATCACCGGGAACGACGTGACCTTCTTGGTCTGGACCAAGGTGAGCGCCTCAAACAACTCGTCCATCGTCCCGAAGCCGCCCGGGAGCACGACGAAGGCTTGGGCGTACTTCACGAACATCGTCTTGCGGACGAAGAAGTAACGGAAGTTGACTCCGAGGTCGACCCAGTCGTTGAGGCGTTGCTCGAACGGCAGCTCGATACCGAGACCTATCGACACTCCGCCGGCTTGACTCGCGCCCTTGTTGATCGCCTCCATCGCGCCCGGACCGCCGCCGGTGATGACAGCCCAGCCATCACGGGCGAGTGCCGCGCCGAGCTGCTCACCCACGACGTAGGCGGGCGAACCCGGCTTGGTGCGTGCTGAGCCGAACACGCTCACCGCGCGGGGGACCTCCGCCAACAAGCCGAAGCCTTCAACGAACTCGGACTGGATCCGCAGCACCCGCCACGGGTCGGTGTGCACCCAGTCGGACGACCCTCGGGTGTCGAGCAGCCGCTGGTCGGTCGTGGTCTCCTGGACCTGCCCGCGGCGAAGAACCACCGGACCACGCTGCTTCTCCGGCGGCACCGTGCCCGGATGCGACGGCGGCGCCATCTCCTGCTGCAACTCCTCCGGAAGCCGTTCCGGATCCAGCTGGGTCATGTGTCGGACCCTACGAGATAGACCCGCAGCATCCGCTCGCATTCTGCGATCAACGGCAGCTCGACGTACTCCTCACGGGTGTGCGCGAGGTTGGGATCGCCGGGGCCGAAGTTCACCGCAGGAATTCCGAGGGCGGCGAACCGAGCCACGTCGGTCCAGCCGAGCTTTGCCTGGGGCGCACCGCCGATCGCACTGAGGAAGTCGGCTGCCGCCGGCTCCGCGAGCCGCGGCGGTGCCGCCGGTGCCGAGTCGGTGAGAACGCATTCGAACGGCGCGAGCAGTTCCTGCACGTGAGCGAGCGCTTCGGCCTCGCTTCGGTCCGGAGCGAACCGGTGGTTCACCGCGATCGTGCACCGGTCGGGGACGACGTTGCCGGACACGCCGCCCTCGATCCGCACCGCGTTGAGACCTTCGCGATACTCGCAACCGTCGATCTCGACCCGCCGTGCGTCGTACGCCGACAGCCGGGCGAGGACCTCGGCAGCTGCATGGATGGCGTTCTCGCCGAGCCACGATCGCGCCGAGTGCGCCCGGCGGCCGGTCACGACGACCAGCACCCGCAGCGTGCCCTGACAGCCGGCCTCGACGCGGTTCGACGTCGGCTCCATCAGCACCGCGAGATCGGCCTTGAGCCACTCCGGATTGTTGCGAAGCACCCGCCCGAGTCCGTTGTGCGCGGCGTCGGTCTCCTCGTTGTCGTAGAACAACCAATTCACGTCGTGACGAGGCTCCCTGACGGCAGCGGCGAGACGAAGCATCACCGCGATGCCGGCCTTCATGTCCGACGTACCGCAGCCGTAGAGCTTCTCGCCGTCGCGCCGACTCGGCAGGTTGTCCGCCACCGGCACTGTGTCGAGATGACCCGCAATCACGACCCGCTGGTCACGACCAAGGTTCGTCCGCGCCATTACCGCGTCGCCATCACGTTCGACTTCGAGCTGCTCGACATCTCGCAGCATCGCCTCTACCTCGTCAGCCAGCCGGGTCTCGCCACCGGAAGGCGACGGGATGTCGACAAGTGACGCGGTGAGCGCCTCACCGGACAGATGCGGGTCAATCACGGCCTACACCGTACGGTGCGTTGTCCATTTCACCCGTGCTGCGTATCTCACACGCTTTGCCTCGCTCCGCCCCCATAGGGTGAGCTCGTGGCCTTCCGAGACGATCCAGCTGCCGGTGCCGGCCTCGCGACGTACGACGCGGCGGGGCGGCTGCTCGACGCCTGGTTTCCGGCTCCGGTCCTCGGACGCACGGCGACGGAGCCCGGCCTGGAGTTGAAGCCCCACGTCGACGAGATCCGCGAGGTCAACGTCGCGCCGGTGAGTGTCGTGACCGACTCGCTCGCGCAGCCACCGGCCGATGCCGCCGACGTCTACCTGCGACTCCAACTGCTCTCGCACCGGGTCATCCGCCCGCACGAAGCGAATCTCGAGGGCATCTTCGGCCTCCTGACCAACGTCGCATGGTCCTCACTCGGACCGATCGCAGCGGAGGACGTCGATTCGGTGCGGACGCGGGCGCGCGCCGCCGGCACCCGGCTCGAGGTGTACGGCGTCGACAAGTTCCCGCGGATGACCGACTACGTCGTACCCAGCGGGGTGCGGATCGCGGACGCCGACCGGGTCCGACTCGGCGCGCATCTTGCGGCGGGCACGACCGTCATGCACGAAGGTTTCGTCAACTACAACGCCGGCACCCTTGGAGCATCGATGGTCGAGGGCAGGATCTCGGCGGGGGTGGTTGTCGGCGACGGCACCGACATCGGCGGAGGTGCGTCGATCATCGGGACGCTGTCCGGCGGCGGCACGATCGTCGTCTCGCTGGGCGAACGCTGCCTGCTCGGTGCGAACGCCGGCATCGGCATCCCCCTCGGTGACGACTGCGTGGTGGAGGCCGGCTGCTACATCACTGCCGGGTCAAAGGTCACGCTTCCCGATGAGTCGGTCGTCTCGGCGCGGGAGCTGGCTGGAGTCGCGAACATGCTGTTCTGGCGAAACAGTGTGAGCGGCCGACTGGAGGCGAAGCCACGCACCGGATCGTGGGGCGGGCTCAACGCCGCGCTCCACTCGCAGTGAGCCGGTCATGACCACAGAGTCGATGCGCGATGGTTCGGCGAAAGCCGAGGTCGTGATCGACTCCGCCGATCCGCGGTCGGCCGAGGCCGAGGCGCTGTACGACGCGTATCACCGCGAGATCGCCGCCACGTTCGGGTGGGACAGCAGCCGCGGCGGCGCGAGCAGCCCGGACGATTTCATCGAGCCCGACGGCTGTTTGCTGCTCGTCCGTGACGACAGCGCAACCGCGGTTGGCTGCGGCGGGATCCGGCTGCTCGACGCCGACACCGCCGAGATCAAGCGAATGTTTCTGCGGCCGACGATGCGCGGACGCGGCGCCGGCTGGCAGCTGCTGAAGGCGCTAGAGGCAAAGGCGATCGAGCTCGGCGCCAGTCGTGGCGTGCTGGACACGAACGAGACCCTCACCTCAGCTCTGGCGCTGTATCGCGCCGCGGGTTGGGTCGAGGTCCCGGCGTACAACGACAACCTCGAAGCCACCCATTGGTTCGCGAAGGACCTGACGGGCTGACCAAGCCGCGGCCGACTGCCGAGTCAGATCCGGTCCAGCTCGCCGCCGTCGAACAACGGCGGCATGTCGTGAGACCCGACGTCGGCCGCGAGGTCGTCGTCGGTGGGAACCTGTACCAGCTCTGCCGTCTCTCGCCTTCCGCCCGCCTGGGCTCGGACCAGCGACGGCGGGCGATCGACTTGATGGTCTGAACAGCGACGTTGTGCTCCGCGCAGACGTCGAGCAACTGCTCGACGGACGCCCGATAGTGGCGGTCATTCAACAGCGTGAAGTTGTACGGCAAGAGCACCGAGTCGTAATCGAAGCGTTGCAGGCTTTGCATGTGCATCCCGGCTATCCGCAGACCATGTCCGGTCACGCCGATGAAACGCGTGAGCCCCTCGTCTCGGGCGCGCCGGAGCGCCTCGAGCGCACCACCGGGTGCGTGCGCGACCCCCCACTCGTATGGCTCGACGAGGTTGTGCAACTGGATGAGGTCGACGTGATCGACACCCATGCGGGTCAGCGAGCGCTGGAGGCTGGCGCGCGCGCCGTCGCCGTCGCGGGCGTGCGTCTTGGTCGCAAGGAAGAACTCGTCGGGGTGCTGCTCAAGCCACGGCGCGAGCCGCAGTTCGGCGTCGCCGTACATCGCTGCAGTGTCGATGTGGTTGACACCGTGCTCGAGCAGAAGCGGATGCAGCCGGTCGGCCGTCTCCTGGTCGACCCGGGCAATGGCGGCGGCGCCGAAGATGACGCGCGAGCTGGCATGTCCGGTCCGACCGAAACTGCGGAGTTGTCAGCGCCACCGGGTGCTATCGGCCCGTCAGGAGCTGACAAGTCGCGCGCAGGCGGCTGCGACCCGCTCGTCGGTCGCTGTGACCGCCAGCCGGACGTGGCGGGCGCCGGCAGCACCGTAGAACTCACCGGGCGCCACCAGAATGCCCCGCTCGGCGAGCCAGCGAACGGTCTCCCAACAGGGCTCGTCCCTCGACGCCCACAGATACAGGCCGGCACCGGTGTCATCGACCTCGAAGTCGCAGTCACGCAGCGCGCTCAGCAGCGAGCTACGGCGGGCGGCGTACCGCGAGCGCTGCTCGATGACGTGGTCGTCGTCTCCCAGGGCCGCCACCATCGCTGCCTGGACCGGCGCGGGAACGATCATGCCGGCGTGCTTGCGGACCTCGAGCAGCCGAGCGACCAAGGCCGGGTCGCCGGCGATGAAGCCGGCCCGGTAGCCGGCGAGGTTCGACCGCTTCGAGAGCGAATGCACCGCGAGCAGCCCGTCGTGCGAGTTGCCGCAGACCTCGGGAGAAAGCACCGAGACCGGTGCATCACCGGAATAGAAGAGGTCGGCGTAGCACTCATCGCTCGCGATCACCGTGCCCCGCTCCCGCCCCCAGTCGGCGATCTTGCGCAGGTGATCGACCGGCAACACCACGCCGGTCGGGTTGGCCGGTGAGTTGATCCAGAGCAGATCAAGTCGTTGCGGCCCGACGGACACCGTCGCGTCAACCGCAACGCTCTCGGCGCCGACGAGCAGTGCACCGACGTCGTAGGTCGGATACGCCAGGCTCGGATGGCCGACGAGCCGGACCGACAGCAGCGTCGGCAGCCAGGCCACCAGCTCCTTCGTGCCGATCACCGGCAACACCGCCTCGGGCGCTACGGACGCCCCGAATCGGCGCGACAACCAACCGACGATCGCCTCCCGCAGCTGCGGGCTCCCAGCAGTGAGCGGGTAGCCAGGAGCATTCGCGGCAAGCGACAGCTCCCGCTGGACGATGTCGGGAGTTGGATCGACAGGAGTGCCGACCGACAGATTCACGATCCCGTCGGGGTGGGCTCGGGCCGTCGCGGCGTACGGCTCCAGCAGATCCCAGGGAAAGTCCGGCAGCGCCCGACCGGCGCCGCGGTCAGCCGGCGTCAGTGCCCCTCGTGTTCCTGCGGCGGAAGAGCAGCGACGAACGGGTGATCCTTCTCGATCTTGCCGGTCTTGGAAGCGCCACCAGGCGAGCCGAGATCGTCGAAGAACTCGACGTTCGCCTTGTAGTAGTCCTTCCACTGCTCGGGAACGTCGTCCTCGTAGAAGATTGCCTCGACCGGGCACACCGGCTCACAGGCACCGCAGTCCACGCACTCGTCGGGGTGGATGTACAGCATCCGGTTGCCCTCGTAGATGCAGTCGACGGGGCATTCCTCAATGCACGCCTTGTCGAGCAGATCGACACACGGCTCGGCGATGACGTAGGTCACGGTCTGGTCCTCCCGGGGAAATGAAACAGCTTCTAGTATCACGGGCGCTTTGACCGCGCGTGAAACCGGGAGCCGTTCTGTGACCGAGTCCACACCGCACCGGCCTGCCATCGGCACCACGGTCACGCTGCGGGTAAGGACCCCGGTGGGCCCGATCAGCGTGGTCGGCGAGCTCATCGAGGGCGATGACGAACGGTGGTCGGTACGTCGGCGCGACGGCTCGGTGACCGTCGTCGAGACGGTCACGATCGAGGCTCAGCGCGTCGTACCGCCCGGAAAATCGCGCCTGGCCAGCCCATCGGAGGTCACCCAAGCCGCGACCCTCGGCTGGCGGCCGTTGGACTCCGCGCGGCTCGGTGACTGGCTGCTGAGGGCATCGGGCGGCTTCACCCGCCGCGCCAACTCGGTGCTCACGATCGGCGACCCGGGCCGGCCACTCGACGCTGCCCTCGACGCAATCGCGGCGTGGTACGACGAACGCAGGCTGGCGACGCTGCTTCAACTCGTCGACGGGGCAACCGATCCCAGCCTTGCCGGGGCGCTCGGCGACCGCGGTTGGGCGGCCTCGGACGCCACCCACGTCATGACCGGCGAGATCGCGCACATGCTCCGGGTCCTGCCTGGCCAGGATTCACGCGTGGCGCTTGACGACGCACCCGACGATGCCTGGCTCGGCTGCTACGCGCGCGTCGGCAACGACGTCTCGGACCTCGCACTCCAGCTGCTGACGAATCACCCGCAGCCGATCTTCGCCTCAGTGCGGGAGGGCGGCGATGTGCTCGCGATCGCCCGAAGCGCCGTCGACGCGAAGTGGGCCGGCCTGTTCGCGGTGGAGGTGATGCCGGGACACCGGCGACGAGGGCTCGGCGCGAGCGTCAGCGTCGCGGCGCTGCGGGAGGCCGGTCGTCGCGGCGCTCGCCAGGCGTACCTGCAGTGCTCGGTCGAGAACTCCGCCGCGATCGCGCTCTACCGGCGCCTGAACTTCACGGTCCACCACGATTACTCGTATTACTCGCCGCCTAGCTTTCGCCGACCTGCCACTCGTCCACTGCTGGGCACTTCACCGACCGGACTGATCGGCGCGGTCATCAGTCGGTGGTAGCAGCGCCGAAAACCGAGCACCACCGAATTTCGCGCCGGTAGCGTCACCGTTGATCGGCGACAGAAGGGCGGGCGTGGACAGCGAGGAACGTCGCGGGACCGGGTACGGGCTAGCGGCGTACCTGTGGTGGGGGCTGTTTCCGCTCTACTGGCCGCTGCTGGAGCCGGCCGGGGCGGTCGAGATCCTCGCCCATCGAGTGGTCTGGTCGCTGGTCGTCGCGCTGCTGTTGCTGGCACTCGCCCACGGCTGGCGGCGACTGCCTCGTACCGGACGTCAGCTTCAGCTGCTGGCCGGGTCCAGCGCGCTGATCGGGATCAACTGGGGCGTCTACATCTGGGGCGTCAACCACCACCACGTCGTCGAGACCTCGCTCGGTTACTTCATCAACCCGCTCGTGACCGTTTCACTCGGAGTCTTCGTGCTCGGGGAGCGATTGCGGCGACCGCAATGGGCAGCGGTCGCGATCGCAGCGGCCGGCGTCGTCGTCCTCACCGTCCAGGCCGGCCGGCCACCGTGGATCGCGTTGATCCTGGCGTTCAGCTTCGGCGGCTACGGCCTGATCAAGAAGGTAGTTGGCGTCGAGCCGGCAGCCGGCCTCGCCGTGGAGTCGGCCCTGCTGACTCCGATCGCACTCGGATACCTCGTCGCCGCCGGCTCGAGTGGTCACGCGACGCTGACGAGTCACGGCCTGGGTCATGCGCTCCTACTGGCGTCTTCCGGGCCGATCACGATCGTGCCGTTGCTCGCTTTCGCTGCGGCCGCACCCCGGGTCCCGCTGTCGAGGCTCGGATTGATGCAGTACCTGACGCCGACAATTCAGTTCATCATCGGCGTGACCGTCAGGCACGAGCCGCTCGGCATCGTTCGGCTGCTCGGCTTCGCGTTGGTGTGGATCGCGCTCGCCGTCTTCACCGTGGACAGTGCGGGAGGGCGGCGCCGCCGCGCGGCCGCGGCGGTGACGGCTACACCGTTGCTCGCACCTCAGCCAGCCGCGCGTTGTCGATGACGATCGCGGCGGGCCCGTCGATGAGCCGCAGCGTGGACAGTGCGGTCTCGCCGAACGCATTCTTCTGACCACTCGAGAGCGCCAGGAGGCCGATCACGCGGCCGCCGTGTCCCTTGAGCGGCATCGAAAGGAAGGTGGCCATTCCGCGTTCATCATCCTCGCCGAGCAGGCGGTCCGGATCGGCGAGCCGGAGCTCGAGGTCGTTGACGGTCGTGTCGACACCAGCGACGGCGGACAGCCCGTCGACGGCCGCATTGAGCATCTCGGAGTACTGCGCCTGCGAGGTCTCCTGCGCGACCGCGACGTAGGCAGTGCGCTCCTCGAGAAGGAGGACTGACGCCAGGTCGTAGTCAACAAAGCGGCGTAACACGTCGAGGACACCGGCGACTGTCTGCTCGAAGCCATGCGTGGTCGCCGCGAGTGCGGTGACCTCGGCCGCCACCGAGGTTTCGAACAGCTTGCGGTCCAGCAGGTCGCACACCCGCGACATCACGTCGTCGTCGTCAAGTGAAACCGGGTCCGGGCGCAACGACCGGCCGCCGGACGCAGCACTGGCCGCGTCGATGACCTCTCGTACGGCGGTGACCAGCTGCGGCGCTTCGAAGTCCTTGGTGAAGTAACGATCGGCGCCGGTCTGAGCGCCCCAGTAGCGGTCGCTCGCCGCATCGAGGGAGGTCAGCAGGATGATCGGGATGCCCGCGGTCTGCCAGTCGTCCTTGAGCAGTCGGGCGGCGACGTAGCCAGAGACCCGAGGCATCTGGACGTCGAGCACAACGGCATCCGGCATCGTCGCGAACACCTGCTGCACGGCTGAGACGCCGTCCTCGGCCGGCACGACCTCGAAGCCTTCCTTGGTCAGCACGGACGTCACGATCCGCCGCAGCGTCGGGCTGTCATCGGCAATCACCACGGTCGGCATTGTTGTCTCCTCGACGCTCACCGCCCGACGAGACGGCGAACCGTCTCGACGAGCTCCGCCTGATCAAAATCGGTCTTCAACAGGTAGGCGCTGGCGCCCGCTTCGAGGCCGGCGCGCTGGTCCTCTTCGCTCGCCCGGCTCGTCATGATCACGACCGGCACCTGTTCCCAGCCACGGGTGCGCCGGATCGTCCTGGTCAGCTGATATCCGTCCATGCCCGGCATCTCGACATCCGAGAGCACCAGGTCGGCCGGGGTATCGCCGAGCTTCGCCGCACCCTCGGTGCCGTCCACCGCCGTGACGACCTCGTACCCGGCAGCTTCGAGGATCGCTCGCTCGAGCTCGCGGACCCCGACGGAGTCCTCGACCACCAGCACTCGCGGCCGGGCCGTTTCGACGCCGGGGTGCTCATCCTCGGCCACCGGACCGCCGTACGACGCCGCAGCATGCTGGGTCGTGTCGTCGGTGAGCTCTCGCAAGTCAACGAGGCAGACGACACTTCCATCTCCGTCGATCGTCGCGCCGCTGATGACCGGCGGCCGGCCGAGAAACGAACCGAGGTCCTTGACCACCAGCTCGAGCTCGCCCTCGAGGCCGTCGACCGCCCAGGCCATCTGCCGATCGCCGTGACGCACGACAACAGCCGCCGTCGCCTCGCGCTCGCCTTCGACCCCCAGGGCCGAACCGAGATCCAGCAAGGGCAGCGTCTCGCCGTGGCGGATCACGACCGGGCTTCCCGCCAGGTTGTGCACGACGGCGTTCTTCAACGACAGCGACTCGACGACGCCAGGCACCGGAAGCGCGAAGCGCTCTGAGCCGACTCGCGCCATCAGGCAACGGAGCACACCGAGCGTGACCGGCAGCGTCATCACGAACGTCGTGCCCTCACCACGTGCGGAGCGCAGCTCGATCGACCCACCCAGTCCCTCGACGGCAGTGCGTACGACGTCGAGCCCGACGCCTCGGCCGGATGCCTCGGTCACCGTGGTCGAGGTGCTGAACGACGGCAGGAACAGCACGTTGAGCAGCGCCGGACCGGACACTGCCGAGTCGGGCAGCAACACGCCCTGCTCGATGGCGGCCGCGCGCAACTGGGTCTCGTCGATGCCGACACCGTCGTCGGAAACCTCGATGACCACCGTGCCACCAGCGGCACGCGCGGAGACGGTGACGGTCGCCTGCGGCGCCTTACCAGCGGCGACTCGCTCCTGGGTCGTCTCGCACCCATGGTCGACGGCATTGACCACCAGATGTTTGAGCGCGTCCGAGACGCCATCGAGGACCTGCTTGTCGAGTTCGACGTCCTGACCGAGCAGCACCAGCGTGATGTCCTTGCCGGTGGTGGCGGCGAGGTCGCGCACGACGCGCGGAAGGCCGGCGACCACCCGGCGTACCGGGACCATCGCCAAGCCCATGGCACCGTCACGCACCTGCGCCAGCCGGCTGTGAGCGTCCTCGGCGAGCTCGCGCAGGTCCCGCGAGGCGGCCAGCAGTTGGTCGTCGACCGCGACCAGCCGGGTGAGCGCAGCCCTCGCGTCCTCACTGACCGGCGCATCCGCGAGTGCCTCGCGCAGTGTGTGAAGCCAACGAGAGTTGTCCGTCGCGATCCCATCGATGCCGGCGCTGGCTCGCTCGAGACGGCGGGCATCGAGTTCCGCCTCGCCGACCACGTCGATCAGCTCATAGACCTTCGCTGTCGTCACCCGCACCGAGTCGCCACCGCGTCGCAACGCGTCGTCGACGATCTCTTCTTCCTCGGGTCCGGTCCATTGCGGAATGATCACCGGCTCCTCGCCGGCGGTGGCGCGCTGCATGGCGTCGGCGAGCGCGGTGAGGTGCGCCTGGGGCACCGGGTCGTCCACCCCGGGGAGTGCATTCGCGATGCCGTCGCATGACGCGAGCAGCAAGTCGATGAGGTCACGTCGAACTGGCAGCCGGCCGTCGCGGACCGCGCCGAGCAGGTCCTCGGCGCTGTGGGCAACGGCAAGCACCTCGGCCAGGCCCATCATGCGGGCCGAGCCCTTCACGGTGTGGGCATCTCGAAACAGGCTCGCGACGACCTGCCGCGGCGAGGGGTGCGCTTCGAGGGCAAGCAAGCCTGCCTGCAGCGAAGCGACCCGCTCCTCGACCTCGGCGCGGAAGGTCGCGAGCAGCTCGGGATCGTCAGCCCAGCCCGGCATCAGCCCACGCTCGATCCACGCTCGTACCCACGTTGGTTGTTTCGGCCGGTTTTAATCGACTCTGAACTTTCCGACCGTCGTCCGAAGCGCGTCCATGAGATCGCGGAGCCGGGCGGCCGACTCGGCGTGGCTGCGGGTGGCCGAAGTGGCGCTCTGGTTGGCGCCGGTGACGGTGTGCATGGCGGCCACGACCGCGTCGCTCGCGATGCGTTGCTGCCGCGTGGCGCTGGTGATGTCGTGGGCGGCGCGGGTGGTGTCATCGACGCGGGCGCTGATCCGGGCGAGCGCCTCCTCGACCTCCCATTGCCGTTCGAGGCCGGCTTCGACGGCGGCGATTCCCTCCCGGTTCACTGCGCCAGTGCTCTCCACCTCGTGTTCGAGTTCGGCGACGATCTGGGTGATGCCGGCAACAGCTGATCGCGCCTTCGCGGCGAGCGCGGCGATCTCGTCGGCGACCGTCGCGAATCCGGCACCGTGGTCGCCGACCCGGGCGGCTTCGATCGAGGCGTTGACCGCCAGCATCGTCGTACGCCGGGCCAGCTCGTCGATGATCTTGGTCATCCTGGCGATCTGCTCGACCCGTTCGTCGAGCCGGCCGGTGCGGGCACCCAGCTCGGCGACCCGCTGACGGATCGTCGCCATCGCCTCGGTGGTCGCTGCCACCGAGGCGATGCCGACGTCGACGTCGCGACGAGTACTGCCGGCGTACTTGGCGACCCGCATCGCCGTCGACGCGATCGTGTTGGCGGTCGCGGCGAGTTCCTCGATCGTGCTGGTGGTCTGGGCGACTGCCGAGGACTGCTGCTCGACCGCGCCCACGTTTGACGTCGCAGTCCCGGCGAGCTCACCGGCGTTGCTCGCCAACTGGTCGGCGACCCCCGCGAGCTGTCGCACCAGACGGCGAAGCGAAAGCACGGTGTCGGCGAACACCACGGCCAGCGTGGCGGTGGCCTGGTCGGACGGTTTGTCCAGGGACGGCACGCGGGACAGATCGCCCTCGGCGACCGACTCGAGCAAGGCCGACAGCCGCGCGACGTCGGCGACGAGGCCTTCGCGTTGGGCACGGGCGGTGGCCGCGGCATCGTGCGCGAGCCGGGCGAGCGCTCCCGCGGCCCAGCCGAACAGCGGGCACGAGGGCAGGATGACCACCAGCTCGCCGGCCCCCGCAGTCGTCAGCGTGTGGGAGATGCCGGCGGCGACGTAGATCCCGACCGCCGCCAGCGCTCCAACGCCCAAGCCGAGAGTCGGTCCCAGCACTGCGCCGGCGACAACGACGAGCGGGAGGAACAGCACCCACGCGGGCGCGGCGACCCCGTCGGCGTTGGCGACGATGCCGGTGAGCGAGACGAGTAGCGCAGCCATGAGGAGGGGACCGAACACTCGTCGCCTGGCCTCGCTGACCGATGCGACGAGGTTGGCCTCGGTCACCATGGCAGCGAGCGCCACCGCGGATGCCGCCGATGCCAGTCCCCAGCCCATCAGCGGGAGCGAGTGCACGACGAGTGACTTCGAGTCGACGCGGGCGGCGAGAGCGGCACAGGCCGCCAGCAGCAGGAGACCACCGAGGGTGATCTGCTGCGCGACCAGCAGGACCCGCCGGCGGAAGTGGACCGCCTTCATCTCGTCGTACGTCGCGGGCACCGGCGGATCGAGTTCCTCGACGATCCGGTCGCTCACCACCGGCGCGATGCCGACGAGCTCTGCCAGCTTGCGTTCGACGTCCACCGGAAGTGCGGTCACAACCGGCGTGACCGGCGACTGGGCAGCCCGAACCGGCGGCAGGTCGAGCACGCTGTCCGGCACTGCGTCGTGCTCCTTCGGCAACTGGTCATGACGGCCGGTACGCGCGCGAGGCAACCGGCCGGTGCCGGTCTTCTCTCGGGGCGCTGCCATCACCGGGTCCTGGTTGTCATCGGCCGACTCCCGCCCAATCTGGAGCCAACCGGACGTATCGTCGGTCGGCCAATTGGGTCACCATCCTTGATCGACCCACTTGCGCTCAGCCTTGACGGTTGGGCCCGGGCGGCCCGGGTGAGATCAGCTCGAAGGCAGGTAGACAATCCCCAGCGAAAAGTGCCGAGCAGGCGCCTCATTCCGCCTCACCGGCTGGGTAATCGGCGTCCCGCCTAAGCGACCTTGAACTGGGCGATGGACGCGCGGAGTTCGGCCGCGAGGACGTTCAGCTGAGCGGCAGCGGCAGCGGCCTGCTTCGAGCCGACGGCGTACTGGCGCGACACGTCCGAGACCTGGGTCATCGCCGAGACGACCTGATCGGATGCGGAGCGCTGCTGCTGAGTCGCGATCGAGATCTCTTTGGCAGCAGTCGTCGTCTCGTCGACCATGCCGCTGATCCGCTCGAGGGCGTCCACGACGCCACGGGCCAGATCGGATCCAGTCCGGACTTCTTTCGCGCCTTCCTCGCTGGCGATGATCGTCGCGTTGGTCTCGGCCTGGATCTCAGAGACGATCGAGGCGATCTGTCCGGTTGACTCCTGCGCCCGCTCGGCGAGCTTGCGCACCTCGGAGGCGACAACGGCAAAGCCGCGGCCATGCTCGCCGGCCCGGGCGGCCTCGATGGCAGCGTTCAAGGCGAGCAGGTTGGTCTGGTCGGCGAGGTCGTTGATGACCTCGAGGATGCGACCGATTTCCTGGCTCTTGCCGCCGAGCGCCAACGCCCGTGCGGCGATCGAGTCGACCCGGTCGGCGATCGTGTCCATCGCATCGACGCTCGACTGCACGGCGGTCCGGCCGTCGTCGGCGTGCCGGAGGGTCTCCGCGGCGTACCGTGCGACTGCCTCGGAAGTGTCCGCGATCTGCGCCGCAGTCGCGGCAAGCTCCTCGATCGTCGAGGTGGTTTCGGTGACGGCGGAGGACTGCTGCGTCGCGGATGCAGCATGGTCTTCTGCCGTTGCGAGCAGCTCCCCGGCAGCGGTGCCGATTTGCTCGCCGCCGCTGCGGATCTGCGACACCAGCCCGCGAAGGTTGGTGAGCGTGTGGCCGAACGCGCCGGAGAGGACCTCGAGTGCCTCGTGGTCGACCTCGGCTCCGGCCAGCTGCACGGTGAGATCGCCGTCGGCCGCCTGTGACAGCACCTGCGACAGCTCCGCGACGCGCGACTGCAGCTCGTCCCGTTCGGACCGGGCGACCGCGCGCATCGCCCAGACCGACTGGGAGAGCACACCGTTGAACCAGGTCAGTGCCGGGAACACCGGCAGCACGAGCACGAGCCACGCCACGGTCGAGGAGTTCACCGAGTGTGCGATCAGCGCGGCGACGACCAGGCACGCCGAGTTGATGACACCCAGCAGCACCGCCTGCCACTGCCGCAGCGTCGTCGCCGCGAAAAGCAGGGCCGGCAGATACAGGATCCAGAACGGTCCGCGCAGGCCGCCCGACACGGCCACCGCCGCGCTGACCGACAAGGTCGTCGACAGCAGCATGAGCATCCGGTAGACGGTGATCCGACGCCGGACGTGAGCACTGACCTTGTGCAGCCACGGCAATAGCGTGAGCAGCGTCGCGTTGAGGACTCCGAACGCCTCCCACCCGAGCAACGCTTTCAGATGGATGTGGAACCCGGGGGCGGGGTGATCGTTGAGGACGATGGCACCGACGAGGGCCAGAAGAATGCCGCCCCAGGTCGAAGCGGCCGCCACCCGGCTCAGCTTCTTACTGAAGTCCACTTCCGGTTCCTTCCATCCCCACTCGTCTGTTGTTTCCTCGGTCGGTTCGGGCTGACGCTGAACCCGGCCGGTTCATGCGGTACGTCGGCCGCGAGGGAGGCTGTCCCGCAGCCGGAACACGGAGGGAACATCGATGACGGCGATCGGACCGTCCTCGCGCGGCACCTGGCCCGACAGCAGCGCCGCGCCGCGCGGACCGCTCGCAGGCGGGAAGGCGGCGACGTCGCCGCCGAGCATCGTCGTACCGTCGACCGCATCGACGAACATGCCGACCAGGTGGCCGCCGTCGGTCAGCACCAGCAACCGACCCCGTGAGTCCAGCGGAACTGCCTCAGCACCGAGCAACGGCCGCAGGTCGAGCACCGGCAGGATCCTGCCTCGCCAGTTCGCGACGCCGGCGAGCCATGATGGCAAGCCGGGCACTCGGGTCACGTGCGGCGCACGACCGACCTCGGCGACCGAGGACAGGTAGACCGCAAAGCGTCCGAGCCCGAGTCGCACCACGATGGCGTCGGTCGCCGCCGTGACATCACCGTCGGGAAGCTCGTCAGCCTGGGTGACGGCAGCGATGGGCATTTCGCTCACGCTTCAGACTTCGGCGTGTTCGTCCGCTTGGTGTAGGGGTGGCGCGGGAGTTCTCACGCGTTCCGAGCCGAGGAAGAGCGCGACCACGAAGCCCAGGACCCCGAGGCAGTACCAGAGCACACCGACCCAAACCACCCCGGGGTCAGTCCCGAGGTGGCCCGGCACGACCACATCTCCCCCGCCGCCGAGGAACATGAAGGAGCTCGCCGCGACGAACCATCCGAGGCCGGGAGCGATCGGCGCGGCGGGCTGATCGAGGCCATACCCGGCGAGGAGGCCGAGAGCCGCGTTGCCGATCGCCGCTACGACGACGACCAGGCCCTCAACGCCGCCGAAGATCCGTAGCGGGACCAGGAACACCTCGATCGTGCCGAGGACGAGGCCGACGGCGAACAGAACGACGTACGCCGCAGCGGAAACCAGCCGATCGCCCGTTGGCACGGGCAAAGGCTATTGCGGCGGGTCAGTCGGTGGTGAGGACGTCAGCCGGGTCTCGCAGGTCGATCACCAATGGCGCTGGACCTGCCGCCTGCGCCGCCTTGAGGACGTCGGTGATCTCGTGGCCGACCAGCTCGTCGCGTTCGATGAGCGCGTCGCGCAGCCCAGCGATGAGGTGCGGGTTGGCCTCGAGCTTGCCCTTGATGATGACCTTCTGCTCCTGGAGCAGTTCCTCGACCCGGCGGCGACCATCGGCGTCCCCGAGCACCCGGCCGACGATGTTCGAGTCATTGAATGCCGTGCCCTGCACCGCAGCGAAGGACACCAGCGTCCCGGCCATACCCGTCGCACCGACCATCTGCGCGGCGACGTTCGTCGCGTAGAGCAGGTCACCAGACGGGCCGGTGGAGACATCGCCGAAGAAGATCTCCTCGGCGCACTGACCGGCGAGAGCGATCTGCATCAGCGCGATCAGCTCCGACCGCGACCGGGTATAGACCTCCTCAGCGTCTCCATGAGCAAGCATGCCCAGCGCGTCCCGTCGCTTGATGATCGACAGAATCTCGAGCCGGCGGTCGGGTGCGACGAGGAACGCGGCGGTCGCGTGGCCGGCCTCGTGAGTCGCAATCAGCCGCTTCTCGTGCTCGGTGTAACCGACCGGCTGGCCGAGACCGACCTGAAGCGTCAGGCGTGCACCTTCGACGTCCTTCCAGCTCATCTGGCGATCTCCGCGCCGTACGGCGTTGACCAGTCCCTCATCGAAGAGCTGCTCGAGCATCACCGGCGTGTAGCCCTGCGTGATCGCGGCAAGCGCGTCCCGGCGCTCGTCATCGAAGTCCTCGTTGTGCGCCTTGCCCGCAAGGAAGTGGTCGATCAGACCTCGTCGACCGGCTTGGTCAGGCGTGTCGAAGTGCAGCAGCCGGTCGAAACGACCGGGCCGGATCAGCGCCGGGTCGAGCGAGTCGGCCCGGTTAGTTGCAGCGATCAGGAGAATGTTGGGCCGCGGTGGGACCGGCCGGGCGAGCTGGCGATGGGCCGGCAGCAGCAAGTTGACGGCGTTGATGAGGCCGCCCCAGACCTTCTGCAGGCCCATTGGCTCGTCGAACGACTGCAACTGAACCAGCAACTCGTTGACCACGCCGCCGACGCCTTCGCTGATGTAGTTGTTGGTCACCATCGGGGCGGCAGTCTGAAGGTAGGTCGACGGCATGGTCTGGACCGACCCGCAGCACTGAATCGACTGCGCCACATCGCTCTTCGGGCTCATTCCCATGCCGTGTCGGGTGCCACCGATGGCGTCGATCTCCTCGATGAACCCGATCGCGCCACCGTGGGTGAGCGCGGTCTTGCGAAGGGTCTTGAAATAGGCCCGGATCTTGCCTGCGGTCGCGCCGTAGAACATCGACTGGAACGACGTACCCGACACGAACAGGAACGGGACGCCAGCCTCTGCCGCCATCGCCTTCGCGATGTGGGTCTTGCCGGTGCCCGGCGCACCCTCGAACAGCAGGCCGCGACGAGCCCGGCCGCCCATCTCGGCGGAGAACGCCTTGTGCGAGAGGAACAGGTTGATCGAGCGGATGACTTCTTCCTTGACCGGCTGGATCCCGACCACGTCGGACATCCGGACGTCGATCTGTTCCGGCCGATAGATGACGTGAGGCGAGCGCCGCGAGTACAGGATGAAACCGGCGTAGGCCAAGACGATGACCATCAGGAACAGCATCGGTCCCCACAACGCCCAGTTGATCTGCGGGAAGCTGAGGACGTCGAACGGCCGGTCATCGGCGATGCGCCACCACAGGAACGCGGTCGGGACGCCGACGAAGATCGCGAGCCGCCACAGCCGGCGAAGCCGCTGGTGCTCCCGGTTCTGCCCGACGTCAGCGCCGGAGGCGGCCACAACGACGTCGCCCGCTGAGGCGAGCAGCGGGCGAGAGGGGGATTCGGCGAAGGCCGGCGTGTGCTCCACTGGGAGCCTCCGTCCGCGATGTGGGTTGTCGTGAGACTTCGGTGTCCGAAGTGTGTCATCAACTACGCATGCACAAACAATCTCGTTCGAGCTTTCACTCGTTTGGGGGACAAAGTGGGACCGTCGAATTGCCGAAATAGGCCGGTTGCTCCATCGGCGCTAGGCCACTCCGGCGAACAGGTCGGTTTCCCAATCTGAGCCGCTGATCTTGGGCCCGCGCGCGAGCCGGTAGTGCTCGAGGGCGAACGCACCCTGACCGACGTCGTTGGACAGCGCGAAGAAGTGACCGTCGACGGCAACCTGGGTCGGATAGGCCCGCAGCGCAGCCATCTTGTGGTCGAGGAACTCACGACCGTCCACCTGGGTGGTGATCACCCCATCCTCGACCCCGAAGCCGAGCTCGTCTGGGTCGGTGACTCCGAACGGCGCGTCCTCGCCCATCTCCCGTAGCTGCTCGAACGCCGTCATCAGGATCGACTTGGGCACCAGCGCCTCGTACAGCTTGCTCGGCGCCCACGTCGGCCCGGCGTCGGGATAACGCGAGGGATCCGCGGCCGCCTCGAATGCGCCCACCGCGACCCGATGGGCCTGGATGTGGTCCGGATGTCCATAGCCGCCGGTGCAGTCGTAGCTGATCACGACCTGGGGCTGCACCTCGCGGACCACCCCCACCAGCTCACCGACCGCCTCGTCGAGGTTGGCCTGCCAGAAACAGGCAGGGTTGTCGTTGGTGGGCTCGCCCATCATTCCGGAGTCGCGCCATCGCCCGGGGCCGCCGAGCCACCGGGCATCGGTCACCCCGAGCGCCTCCATCGCCGCGGCTCGTTCCGTGATCCGGTGGTCGCCGAGACCGCCTTCCTGGTCGGCAGCCAGATGTGCCAGCTCGGGGACCAGGATCTCGCCCTCTTCGCCCAACGTGCAGGTCACCAGCGTCACCCCGGCCCCGGTGGCGGCGTACTTCGCCATCGTGGCTCCGGTCGCGATCGTCTCGTCGTCGGGATGGGCGTGAACCAGCAGCATCCGACGGGTCGGACGAGCATCGTCTGGGCTCATCCGGGCAGGCTATGCCGGGATCATGGATCAGTTGCTGTCGAGGAGGACCCATGGCCGAGTTGCTCGATGCCACGCAGTTGGCTACGGCGCTATCTGACCTTCCGGAGTGGAACGGCGACCAATCGGCAATCCGGCGGACTGTCACGGTGGCCGACGACGCGCGGTCGCAGCTGCTCACGGAGTTGGAGGCGATCGCCCGGGAGATGAACCACGATCCCGACCTGGAGTTTCCCGAGGGCGCCGTGACGATCACAATGTCGACGCATTCGAAGGGGGGCGTCACAGATCTCGACGTCGCCTATGCCCGTCGCGCGGAGGAGTTGATCGGGCGGCTGACCGGCTGAGGCTCAGGCAGTGATCGGTTCGCCGAGGTCGGTCCCGGCGCGCTGCGGCGGAACGGCCGAGTCGCCACCATCGACCGGGGCCAGACGACGGTCGAGCCAGTAGTCGATGGCCGCCTGAGCGTGGGCCTTCGCAAGCGGGCTCGGCGCATACTGCCAGCGCTCCCGCCAGACTTTCAGGCGGGATTCGACGTCGATCGGCCGCTGCAGCATCACCGCGGTCATGGCACCCTCCTTCGGCACCAAGCCTCAAGGCTCACCGATTTACCGGGCCAGCCTCCCAGAGCCAAGCCTCGCCAGGCGGCATTTCACAGCGATTTCGCCGGCCGTGTCGCCGATCCGACCTGGAAGTCGAAATCGGACCGGGGCGGCTCCGCAAGCAGTCGCCTCCGGTGCTCCTCGGGTGTCCACGGCCACAGTTCCGGCACCCCGTCCTTGCCGAGGTACCAGCTGTCGCATCCGGTCACCCAGATCGTCCCGGGCATTGCGGCGCGGATCGACTCGTTGAACGCCGCGGTCGCCTCATCGGTTGGTACGACGGAGTCGAACTCGCGACGCTGCCACCGCTTGATCCAGTTCACGACGTGGGTGCCCTGGGTCTCGGAGATCGAGGTCAGTGAGTAGTTACCGACCGGACTGTGGGGACCGAGCAGCATGAAGAAGTTCGGAAACTGCGGGACGGCAACGGTGAGGTAGCCGAACGGGCCCTCCTGCCAGAGCTCGTCGAGGGTGACACCGCCGCGCCCCACGAGCTGGACCGGCCGCACGAAAGCATGCGTGTCGAAGCCGGTCGCCAGGGCGATCACGTCCACCTCGTGCAGCACTCCGTCGCTGGTGACGATCCCGCCGGGCTCGACGTGATCGATGTCGTCGGTCACCAGCTCCACGTCGGGTCGCTGCATGGCGTCGTAGAACCCGCTGGAGACGATCAGCCGTTTGCACATCGGTTCGTACGTCGGCGTCAGCCGCCGCCGCAGCTGCGGATCGGTGACGCTGTCGAGGTTCTTGCGGCATGCGCGGTCGAGGGTTCGCCGCCGCCATCCGGGCGCGATGAGGGCGCGAGCAAAGAACCCGAGCTGGCGTCGTACCCGCGCATATCCCAGGTCGTCGAGCCACGGAAGGACGGTGTGCGCGGTCCGCACCAGCCGGCCGTACGGCCGGTTCTTGAACGGGATCACCCACTGCGCGGTCCGCTGATACAACTCGACCTTCGCGGCGCGGCCGGCCAGACCGCACACGATCTGGACGCCGGTCGAACCGGTCCCGACGACTGCTACCCGCTTGCCGTCCAGGTCAGCGCGATGGTCCCATCGCGCCGAGTGGAATGCCGAGCCCGCGAAGGTCTCGAGCCCGGGAATCGACGGGACGCGCGGATGGTGGAGGATGCCCGTCGCGGAGATCAGGAAGTCGACGCGCTTTTCCTCAGCTGTACTCGTGATCACCCGCCACTGGTCGCCGTCGAGCTCGGCGCGAACGACCTCGGTGCTGAACCTGATCTGCTCCACGACCCGATAGCGCTCGGCGACCCGACGGAAGTAGGCGTGGATCTCGGCGCCGGGAGAGAACACCTGCGACCAGCGCGGGTTCTTTGCGAAGCTGAACTGGTAGAAGCGCGACGGGACGTCGCAGTACAGCCCCGGATAAGTGTTGTCTCGCCACGTGCCGCCGAGATCCGCCGCCTTCTCGAAGATCGTCACGTCGGTGATCCCGGCGTCGCGAAGCAAGATCGCCACGCAGATCCCCGACATTCCGGCGCCGATGATCGCGACCGAGGGCTGCCGAAGTCCCGACCTCGCGCTCACCAACGCATCTTCGTCCAGCCGATGCTCGATCGTCGACCGGACCCACGAATTTCGCGGCGCCGGTCGAGCCCGTGGTTAGGTGCAGGCATGACGGAAGTCCTCGGGCACTGCGATGGCCGCTTCACCGCCGTCCGTGACGTTCTCGCCGCCAGTCTCGCGAGCGGCGAGGAGTTCGGTGCGTCGGTCTGTGTAGATGTCGGGGGCGACCGAGTGGTCGACATCTGGGGCGGCCTGAGCGAGCCCGGCAAGCCATGGCGCGAGGACACCATCGTCAACGTCTGGTCGACGACCAAGACCGTGACGAACCTCGCCGCCCTCATCCTGGTCGACCGCGGGCGGATCGACCCGTTCGCGCCCGTCGCGAAGTACTGGCCGGAGTTCGCCGCAAACGGTAAGGAGAAGGTCGAGGTCCGGCATCTGCTTTCCCACACCAGCGGAGTGAGTGGGTGGGCCCAGCCCATCACGGTCGACGACGTCTACGACTGGGACCGCTCGACGTCGCTGCTCGCTGCCCAGGAGCCGTGGTGGGAGCCCGGCACCGCCTCCGGCTACCACGCGCTCAACCAGGGTCACCTGGTCGGCGAGGTGATCCGACGTGTCGATGGCCGTGGGCTGAAAGAGTTCATCCGCGAGGAGATCGCCGAGCCGCTCGACGCCGATTTCCAGATCGGCTGCCGACCGGCCGACTACGGCCGCGTCTCACCCGTCATCCCGCCGCCACCGCTGGACATCGACATGTCCGCGGTCGACCCGCACAGCGTTGCGATGCGAACCCTCACCGGGCCGCTTCCCGACGCGAACGTCGCCAACACGGCGGTCTGGCGCGAGGCCACCATCGGCGCGGCGAATGGACATGGCAACGCTCGGTCGGTGGCGCAGATCCAGGCGAACGTCGCAGCGGGCGGCGGCAAGCTGCTGTCATCCGAGACCGTCGATCTGATCTTCGAGGAGCAGGCCAACGGGATCGACCTGGTGCTCGGCGTACCGATCCGGTTCGGCATCGGGTACGGCCTGCCGGACCCGGTGACCGTGCCGTTCTTCGACGCCGGCAAGGTCTGCTTCTGGGGCGGCTGGGGCGGGTCGGTGATCCTCATCGACGTGGACCGACAGCTGACGATCAGCTACATGATGAACAAGATGGCCGCCGGCTTGGTGGGAAGTGACCGCGCCTTCGCCTACGTCGCCGCTGCCTACGGGGCCGTCCTCTAGGTCAACGCTAACGAGCCAGCTCGCCGGCGTTCACCAGCAGGGTCTGACCGGTGATGCTGCGTGCGCGGTCGGAGAGAAAGAACCCGACCACCTCCGCGACGTCGTGGTCGGTCGGCATCTCCCGCAACGCAAACTTGGCATCGAGGTCGGCCCGGATCTCCGCTTCGCTTCGGCCCTGAACGCCGGCTTGCCAGGTCACGTACATCCCGACGTTCGGGCCCCACATCCAGCTCGGGACCACCGTGTTGACGCGGACCTGGTGCGCACCGAGCTCCGGGGCGAGGCCGTACATCATGGACACGCCCGCGCCTTTTGAGGAGCCATAGGCGAGCTGCTGAACGTCGCGGGCCGGATAGATCCACTGCTGCGACCCCACGAACACGACCGATCCGCCCTGGCGCTTCAGGAACGGGAACGCCGCCTTCACCGCAGCCGCCGTACCGAAAACGTTAACGTCGAAGGTCTTGCGCCACTGCTCATCTGTTGTCGTCTCGATGCCGCCCATGCCGCTGTCGTTGCTGGCGCAGATGGCAAGGCCGTGGAGGGCACCGAAACGGTCCACCACCGATTCCATCAGCGCCGCGAGCTGATCGACGTCGCTGATGTCGGCCGACCGTAATCCCACCCGGTCCCCCGACGGGTCGAGCTCGGCCGCAACCGCACGAAGGTTGTCCTCGTTGCGCGCGGCGAGAAAGACGTTGGCGCCGTCGCGCACTGCGACTCGAGCGATCTCTTTGCCGAGACCGGCGCCGACACCGATCACGAGCACCGACTTGCCGTCGAGCATCAA
>JAICXJ010000091.1 GCA_025980465.1 Frankiales bacterium
GCCGGCGAGGATTGTCAGGTGTTTTTGACCGCGGAGACCTCGAACTCGAGCGCGATCTTGTCACTGATCAGAACACCGCCGCCCTCTAGCGCGGCGTTCCAGGTGACGCCGTAGTCCTTGCGGTTGATCGTCACCGAGCCCTCGAAGCCGACGCGCAGGTTGCCGAACGGGTCGGTCGCCGCGCCCTCGTAGGTGACGGGGATCGTGACGGAGTTCGTGACCCCCTTGATTGTGAGATCACCGGTCAGCTCGAAGTTGGTGTCGCCTGCTGGGCGGACGGCGGTGGAGACAAAGGTGATCTCCGGGTAGGAGTCCATCGCCAGGAAGTCGTTGGCGCGCAGGTGCTCATCGCGCTGGGCGTTGCGGGTGTCGATGCTCGCCGCCTTGATCGTCACCGTGGCGGTCGAGTTGGCGGGGTTGTCCCCGTCGAGCACAGCGGTGCCCGCAAACTCGTTAAACGCACCGCGGACCTTGGTCACCATCGCGTGCCGGGCGACGAACCCGATCCGGGTATGCGCCGGATCGATGGTGTAGATGCCAGTCAGCTGGGCGAGGGTGGGGATCGTGGTCGAAGTGGTCATGTCAGCTGTCTCCTCGTGTCAGGTCATCCAACTAGATGACTCATCATCTACCTGTTCACAACCTACATGATGCGTCATTCATTCCAGGTAGAGTGGATGACATGAACAACCCGCGGTGGCTCGACGAGGGCGAGCAGCGCGCCTGGCGGTCTTACCTACAGATGCACGGGCAGCTGCTGGCCCGGCTCAACCGGCACTTGCAGGCCGAGTCCAGCCTGTCCCTTGCCGACTATGAGGTGCTCGTGACGCTTTCTGAGGTCCCAGCCCGACGGCTGCGCCCGTTCGAGCTGCAGCGTGGTTTGCAGTGGGAGCAGAGCCGCCTGTCACATCAATTGAGGCGAATGGAGCACCGCGGCCTCGTCAGCCGTGAGGGGTGCACCGACGACGGCCGCGGAGCCTTCATCGTGCTCACCGATGCGGGTCGACGCGCCATCGAAGCCGCCGCGCCCGGTCACGTCGAGGCAGTCCGGCGGTTGTTCTTCGACGGGCTCACCCGCGACCAGATCACCATGCTCGGGCAGTTAGCCACCCAAGTGCTCGATCGGCTCGGCGAATCCACCGAAGTCGTCACATGACGACGATCGCCAGGGGGCTCCGCTGTCGTTGTTCCGCTCGGCGCGCAGCGTTCCCCCGCGCTCCGGTGCCTCGTCCTATATCCCTGTCCGTGAGATCCGCGGAAGGACTGTTGCCGCGCAACGGATCCACCCCTTCCTTCTGGAGGCAGGAGGGGCTGCTGTGACGAGCGATCTTGCCGAGGCGCTGCCCGAAGATCCGCTGTCGTGATCGACCGTGTCGACGGCAATTACAATCGACTCGTCGCAAACTGACGACCGCGTACACGTGCTGCTTTCACTCGCTCAGGGGACGGGTGCGAGCGGTGCGCCGTCAATCTCGAGCTGGTCACGCGGCGGTCTGGAATCAAGGCTCGACGACAGTAACGGTCGTAACATCGACCCGGTAACGGATCGCGAGATTAAAGGAGCCACCCGATGGCACGCGTCACCGTCAACGACGGCAACGGCACCCCCGTCGAGCTTTATTACGAGGACCGTGGCTCGGGACAGCCTGTGATCCTCATCCACGGCTGGCCGCTGTCCAGCCGATCCTGGGAGCATCAGGTTCCCGCACTGGTCGAAGACGGACACCGGGTGATCACCTACGACCGCCGCGGATTCGGCGCCTCGTCGCAGCCCTGGGACGGGTACGACTACGACACTCTCGCCGCCGACCTGCACACACTCATCGAACACCTCGACCTGACCGGCGTGACCCTCATCGGGTTCTCGATGGGCGGCGGCGAGGTCGCCCGCTACGTCGGCCGGTACGGCACCGAGCGCGTCGCCAAGGCCGTGTTCGCTTCCGCCGTCCCGCCCTACCTGTACAAGTCCGCCGATAACCCTGAGGGTGGCATCGACGACGCCACTCTCACCGGCTTCCACGACGGCATCCGCGCCGACCGCGTCGCCTTCGTCGACCAGTTCGTCACGAACTTCTTCTCGGTCCGCGGCAGCACCGACCTGGTCAGCGAACCGATGCGGCGCTACAACGCCGCGATCGCCGCGGCCGCTTCCCCGAAAGGCACCCTCGACTGCACGACGGCGTTCACCAAGACCGACTTCCGCGGCGACCTCGAAGGATTCACCATTCCGACCCTCGTCATCCACGGCGACTCCGACGCGATCGTGCCCTTCGAAGTCAGCGGCCGGCGCACCGCCGAAGCCATCGACGGCAGCAAACTGGTCCTGGTCCCCGACGCTCCCCACGGATTGAACGTCACCCACGCCCAGACTTTCAACGCCGAAATTCTGGCATTCCTACGCGGCTGACGGCGATCCTTGCGAGGCCGCTCGCACTGGGCATCCGGACCCGTCCGGATCAGGTGCGCGGGACGGGGGATGTCGCGTTCTCGGTGCTAAGCCACGAGCCGTCGGCGCTTGAGTGGCTGCCGCGCTCGGCGAGCCGGGCCCGCTGCGGGGCGACCACCTGCCGTGGGTCCGACGCCGACGCCAGGCCCGCCTCGAATACGGCGAACCGGGTGGCTAGCGAACCAGCGACGAGCGCAGCACCGGAGGCCACGGCGGCTACCCGGCTGCGCCCGGCGAGCAGCGCGCCGAGGCCACCGCACGCGGTGAGTGCGCGGGCCAGTCGGTTCCACCGCCCGGCGGCCCCGGTCCGGTAGGCGCCGGCGATGTCACCGGGGATCCGGCCGAGCCGCTTCTCCAGTACCTCGCCAATGGCGAGCTCTGCTGCGGCGCCGGCCACCGCTAGCCGGACCATCGGAACCCGGTCCCGCCGCCCGGAGCCGGTCAATCCGATGATCAGGAGTTGGGTACCCGCACCGGCCGCCGCTCCGCTGCTGACGAACAGCACCGGGAGTTCACCGCGTGCCTCGTGCCAGGCCGGGATGGCGGTGTTGGAGAGCAGTACGCCGGTGTAACTGGCCAGCGGCGGGCCGAAGAGTGCAGCGCCCCAGCCGGCGAGCCGGCCGAGCCGCGGGGCGATGCCGGTGATCTCCGACGCTGCGGCCGCGGACGCGAACGCGGCGAACGGGCTGAGGATCCATGAGCCGATCGACAGCGGCGAGGTTGGCTTGATTACTCGCAGCATGTTGAGGAATCGCTTGGGCCGGCCGAGGTCGTGCATCAGCGCGACCGTGCCGACGAGCGCGCCAGCCGCGGCGACAAGCCGGCCGCTGCGGCGCAGCGCCGGTCGTCTCGTCGCGTCACCCAGCGCTGCCACTACCGCCGAGGTGCCGGCGAGACCGCCGACCCAGAGGTAGACCGGCACGTCCGGGCTCTTCCAGGTCGGCTTCTTAAGGATCGGCCGACCATAGTAGGAGCTGAACTCGGCGGCAGGCACCATCGAGCCACGTTCGCGCCGGCGGCCCCGGCGC
>JAICXJ010000033.1 GCA_025980465.1 Frankiales bacterium
CGCGCCAGCAGCGATTGATCAGATTCCGTACCGGCCAGGTCGCTCAGGGCGCTAGCGATGCCCGGCGCAGGTGACTCTGTCGCTGAGACCATCTGCCAAACCCCCGTACCCGTCGCTGGGGAAGTGCGACGGCACGACACGGACGTTACGGGCCCGCCTCTCGCGCCGCAACCGTTGTTGACCGATTACGACATCTGCGTCGGATTCCGGTGCATCGACTGGGCCGACCGGCGTAATGCGGACAAATCCGGACCTAATGGTCGCCGCGCCGTGGAGCTGTTAGAGGCCGAGTGAGTTCAGCAGCGGTGAGATCAGGCCGCTCGACTTCGGCTTGGGATGTTGTGCCTTTTTCAGCAGTGATGGAAGCAGGCCCGAGGGATTCAGCTTGCTCGGCAACAGGTTGGTCGGGACAAGGCCGGTGGGCAGACTCGACGGTGTCTTCGTGGGCGTGGGAGCAGGCCCGCCTGGCGACCCTGACGGCGACGCCGACTTCGACGGCGTCGGATGAGGTGTCCTCGACGACGTTGCGCTCGGCTTGGTCGACGGGTGAGATCCGACCGGACTCGTCGGACTGCTGACGATGCAGCTCAAGCAGTTCCGACCGGTGGCCGTTCGCAGGTTGCCGGTCACGTCGGTGAGCACGGTCAGGGCTTTGAGCTCGGAGCCCTGCAGGCTGGCCGGAAGATGCTGGGCCAGCGTCGTCAGGCCGGCGTACTGCTGCTGAGTGAAGGTGACGAGCGTCGCGATCGGCTTGGTCGAATGCGACGAGCGGTACGCCGACAGCAACTCGCTCGTGCCCTGCTCGGTCTGGGAGTCCATCGCGGCAAGCGTTGACGCGATGTGCGAGGAGTGGGCCGGAAGCTTCTGCGCTTCGGCCAGTCGAGTGCGGGCGAACTCCAGATGCAGCTTGCCCTTCGCCGCCTCGCCCTGAGTCGCCCACAGCTGTACTGACTCGGTTGCCCGCTTCACGCCGTAGAACGGGTCGCCCGGCAGCGAGTGCGCGGCCGCAACTCCGACGCCGGCGACTGACGTGATGACGGCGAATGATCCGGCCAGTGTCACCAGGCGACGGTGCAGCCGGTCCGTCATCGAGTCGATGCGGTGTCGGCGGACCCGACCGGAGACGGCGGCCTCGGCGGCGTCGTAGCGGGACACTGTGGCGACCGCGACCAGGCGCTGTCGCATCGCGGCCTTCACGTCGAGAGACAGGGGCGCGGGCCCGGCGACGGCACCGGCCGCACGCAAGGCTCCGGCAACGGCAACCATCCGGCCGAGAGTGGCGACGTCGGCGCCGCCTCCCTCGGCCGACGACGACTCCACCTCGATGAGGCGGGCGAACTGCTCCTCGACCGAGACCCTGCGACTCATGCGACCAAGTCCTGGGGGAGGAGCCGGCTGAGCGATTTGACCGCGCGATATTGCAGCGCCTTGATCGCGCCCTCGTTCTTGCCGAGAACGGCGGCGGTCTCAGCCAGCGACATGCCCTGCAGGAAGCGGAGCACGATGCACTCCTGCTGTTCCGAGCCGAGCCGCTTGACCGCCTCGAGCAAGGCGGCGTTCGTGATACCGGCCAGCACCTCGTTTTCGGGCCCGTCCTGGCTGCGGTCGTGGCCGGCCTCGACCAGGTCCGACGTCGAGTGCTCCATCTTGTAGCGGCTGGACTTGTAGTGATCAGTGATCAGATTGCGGGCGATCGTCACGAGCCAGGCGCCGAAGTCACGGCCCTGCCAGGTGAAGCTGGAGACCCGGCGAAGCGCGCGCAGGAACGTCTCGCTGGTGAGGTCCTCGGCGAGGGTGTGGTTGTTGACGCGCAACGCGATGTAGCGGTGGACGATGTCGACGTAGCGGTCATACAGCTCACCAAATGCCTCACCGTCCCCCGCCTGGGCAGCGGCGACGAGCGCCATGACTCCGACCTGCTCCCCGGACGGCTCGACGGACGGGCTCTGAGTCGGAATCCGTGGCGTGCCTGATCCGCTCGGCGTGGTGACCGAGCCGTGGCGAACCGTGTCCGTCGCGCGGTACGCGGCACGCTCGAGGACGACGCCGGCGAGCGGGTCACGCGCGAGCGCGACGGCAAGGCGCAACGCCGCCAGACCGTCGGGATCGACGGAATGGCGTGCCGGCAACGCACGCGTCTGCAACGGTTTCCCCTACTTGTGTCATGACAGGAGCGAGAGATCGACCTCTCTCATGACACACCGGGCGAACCGGACTTGACATGGCGAATCGGGGTCATTTTCGGTCTAGTTAGTTCGGACTACCCGGATATCGTCGGAATGTGGCCGGGGCGACGAACAGCCGGCGGCGGAACGGCGCCGGCCGCTCCCCGGTGTCGGACGTGCGGCATTCCCCCAGCCGGCCGCCGTTCATGCGCCGTACCGCGGCCTCGGCGATCGTCGCGCGCCGGCGGCGTAGCGCCCGCACCCGTCGCCATCGGTGGCAGGTCTTCATCTGGCTCGTGATCGCTGTCGTGGTGGGCGTGGTGACGTTCACAGCCGGCCTGATCGCCGCTCCGCTGAACTACAACTTTCAGCCGATCCCGCCCAAGTCGGTGTTGTTGCTCGACTCCTCGGGCCAGCCGTTCGCGTCGATCCGGTCGCCCCAGATCGAGGTCCCGGTCGGCGGGTCCCAGATTCCGACCGTCATGCGCCAGGCGATCGTTGCCGCCGAGGATGAGCGCTTCTACTCCAACCCGGGCGTCGACCCGCTCGCAATCGTCCGGGCGGCTTGGCGGGACTTGACCGGTCGTCACCTGCAGGGCGGCTCCACGATCACCCAGCAGTACGTGAAGAACGTCTACACCGGCAGCGAGCAGACGCCGCTACGGAAGCTTCGCGAGGCATCACTTGCTATCCGGTTGGAACACCACCTGAGCAAGGACGAGATCCTCACCCGCTACCTCAACACCTTGTATCTCGGCAACGGGGCCGCCGGTGTGGAGGCGGCGAGCAAGTTCTATTTCGGTGTGCCGATTTGGCGCCTCGACTACAACCAGACGACCAAGCAAAACGATCCGATATTGGGGCTTGCCCGCGCGGCGACGCTGGCTGGGATTGCGCCTGCACCTTCGGCATGGAACCCGGTCGACAACCCACGGGAAGCGCGCGCTCGTGAGCTCTACGTCCTCAACCGGATGCTGGTCGCGGGCGACATCAACTCGCAGCAGGCAGGCGACGCCTACGGCACCTCGCTGCCGCAGATCGTGGCGGCGGCCCAACCGGAAGCGCCAACGGCGGCGCCGGAGTTTCGCGACCTCGTCGCGCAGGAACTGCAGCATTACGGTGACTCGACGTTGTTCGAGTCGGGTGGGATGCGGGTCCGCACGACCTTGGACCTCAATCTGCAGGTGGCGGCCACGCAGGCGCTGCACAGCGTGCTGCCGAAGTCGCCCGGGCTTGATGCGGCGGTCGTGGCCGTCGATCCCCGCAACGGCGACCTACGTGCGATCACCGAGAAGAAGGCCGGTGGGTACGTCGCAAACGGTGAGGATGTCGCCGCGCCGCCGCAGAACAGCATCACCAGGTCGTCCGGGTCGACGATCAAGCCATTCACCCTGGCTGTCGCCCTCGAAGAAGGGCACCTCCTGAGTGAGTCGCATTACGCGCCGGAGTGCATTCAGATCGCGGTGGGCTACCGCCCGTGCAACGCCGAAGGTGGCGCCGGCTATTACTCGCTCGAGACCGCGCTGATCAAGTCGATCAACACCGTCTATGCGCCGCTCGGAGTGAAGGTCGGGCTCAATCGAGTCGTCCGGCTCGCCGAGCGTGCCGGCATGCAGGTCGGTCACCTCGACAGCGGTAAGACATGTGGCGCGAAGCGGCATGTGCCGTGCCCGTCGTACGCGCTCGGCATCCCCGTGAGCCCGCTCTCGGAGGCCGACGCGTACGGCGCGATCGTCAACCACGGCGTCCACCATTCGGTGCGCAGTGTCCTGTCGGTGCGGACGGCGCAGGAGGGGCAGCTGTTCAAGGCGGCGGCGAATCCGCCCGGCAGTCGCGTGATGCCCGCAAGGATCGCCGATGAAGTGACGCAGGCGATGCAAGGCGTCGTCGACTTCGGCACTGGCACGGCGGCGCGCCAGCCCTTCCCGGTCTACGGCAAGACCGGGACGACCGACGACTTCACGAACGCGTGGTTCACCGGTTGCACCCGCACGCTGTGCATCACGGTCTGGATGGGGTACGACAAGCCGTACGTCGACCGCGGCGGCAGGATCGTCGCGCACGAGCTGAAGGACCCCGGCGGTGCTCCGGTCTACGGCGGCACGATCCCGGCCAAGATCTTCGCGACGACCTTCGGCGACTATCGCAACCTGCTCTCACCCAATCCGACACCGCTCGCGACGCCGACCTACACGCCCCCTGCCAGCCACGCCCCGACGACAGCACCGAGTGCGACCCCGAACCATTCCACGTCGCCGAAGCCGGTGAAGTCGCCGACCAAGCCTGCCGCGCCCTCACCGACCCCGAGCGCGACCTCTACCAAGAAGGGCGGACTCCTCTAGGCGGTCCAACCGTTCTCAGAGGGGTGCTTGCAAGTGTGAAACACTCGCTCCATGGCGGCTGCGAACCTCGCGGACCTGGTGCGATCAGCCGCGGAGTCGGAACCCGACAAGTCGGCTCTGGTCGATGGCGAGGCGTCGATCACCTGGGCCGATCTCGACCGCCAGGTGAATGCACTCGCGTCCGGGCTGCGCGCCTCCGGTGTGTCGAAGGGAGACCGGGTCGGGATCCTGCTTCCCAACTCGATCGAGTTCGCGGTCTCCTACTTCGGCGTGCTTCGCGCCGGCCTGGCGGCTGTTCCGCTCAACACCGCTTACACCGCAACCGAGCTTGGCTATCAGCTCAACGACGCCGATGTGGCGGTGGTGATCACCGACGGCGAGCATGCTGCGACGCTGCGTGATCTCGACACGGTGCGCCTGGTGGTGGTCGGCGCCGACGATGGCGGCTGGGCGGAGTTGATCGACACGGCCGCCGATCCGGTGGATCCCGGGACCGACGGGGAGGACCTCGCCGTCCTCCTCTATACCTCGGGTACCTCCGGACGGCCGCGCGGCGCGATGCTCAGCCACCGTGCTCTCCTGGGCAATCTCGACCAGCTCTCCCGCATCGGCCCGCCGGTCGTCGCGACCGACGACCGAGTTCTGCTGGTGCTCCCGCTCTTCCACGTCTACGGCCTGAATGCCGGGCTCGGGATGGTCGCGAACAGCGCCGCGACCGGGGTGCTTGCGCAACGATTCGACCCGGTCGACACCTTGGCGGTGGTGCGCGATCAGAATGTCAGCTGCATCGTGGGAGCGCCCCCCATGTACGTGGCATGGTCGATGCTGCCCGACCTCGGTGAGTCACTCGCGAGTGTCCGGCTTGCGCTATCCGGAGCGGCGCCGCTGCCACCGGCGGTTCTCGCCGCGATCCTCGAGTCGAGCGGGCACCACATCTTCGAGGGCTACGGACTGACCGAGACGGCGCCGGTCCTGACCACAACATTGTGTAGCGAAGTCGCGAAGCCGGGCAGTGTGGGCAAGCCGGTTCCAGGGGTGGAGATCAAGCTTCTCGTCGATGTCGACGACGGACAACTGGATGACGGCGAGGACGAGGACCCCGGCGAGGTCGTGGTTCGCGGCGCAAACCTGTTCTCCGGCTACTGGCCGCACGGCGAGGGTGGCCCAGACGAGGACGGCTGGTGGCGGACCGGCGACATTGCGTATGCCGACTCCGAGGGTGACCTGTTTCTCGTCGATCGCACCCGCGAGCTGATCCTGGTTAGCGGGTTCAACGTGTACCCGCGCGAGGTCGAGGACGTGCTGCGTGATCACGACGCGGTCGAGGAGGTAGCGGTCATCGGCGTGCCGCATCCGTACACCGGCGAGACCGTGAAGGCGTTGGTTGTCCTGAGCGGGGGCGCCGCTGCGGATGCCGATGCCCTGATCGACTACGCGGCCAGCCGGCTGGCTCGCTTCAAGTGCCCGACCGCGGTCGAGTTCGTGGCTGAACTGCCGCACTCTCTGACCGGCAAGGTCGCGAAGGGCCGGCTCCGGGAGTCGGTCCAGCCGAGCACGTGAACGCCGAGGCGCCGCCGCGGGTCGAGGTGGTTGTCACACCGGGGTGTCACCTGTGTGAGACGGCGTGCGCCGTGGTGGACCAGGTCTGCGGCGGGCTTGGTCTGGGCTGGCGAGCCGTGGAGTTGGCGGGTCTGGCTGAGGACCGGCAGCACGAGTGGCGCAACTACGTGCCTGTGATCCTCATCGAGGGAGAGGTCCACGACATCTTCCGGGTCGATCCCGACCGGCTCCGGGCGGCGCTTGCTTAGTCGGTCGCGGCCTCGGCGTGGGCGAGCCACTCGCGCTGGGTAGCGAGGGCGGCCTCGGTCTCTGCCACCAGCTTGGTGTCACCCGCAGCCTGGGCCCGGCCCAGCCGACCTTCCAGCTTGCCCACCGATTCGCGGAGCCGGATCACCAATGGTGACTCGGTCACCGACACGACGCGGGCGGCTGAGGTGGCCTCGCGGATCGTGCGCTCCACGGCGGCGAGTTGGTCTTCGAGGCGGTCCTTCGCGTCGCGGGGGACGTGACCGATCTTTTCCCACCGGTCGTGGATCGACTTGAGGCGCTTGCGGGCGCCGTCGGGATCGGCACCGGCGTCCAACGACCGGGCCTCCGCAATCAGCGCCTGCTTCGCCTCCAGGTTCGAGGTCTGCTCGGCATCGCGAGCCGAGAAGACTTCCGAGCGCCGGGCGAAGAACGTGTCCTGGGCGGTCTTGAAGCGCTTCCACAGCTCGTCGTCGGCTTCCTTGCTGGCCCGCCCGGCGGCCTTCCACTGCGTCATGAGGTCCCGGAACCGCTTGGCAGTGGGCGTCCAGTCCGTGGAGTCCGCGAGCTTCTCCGCCTCGGTCGCCAACTTCGACTTGGCCTCCGCCGCAGCGTTGCGCGCCTCCTCCCGCTCCGCGAAATGCGCCCGCCGGCGGGTGTCGAACGCCCGCCTCGCGGCCGCGAACTCCTCCCAGAGCGCCGAGTCGATCTTGCGGTCGATCCGGATCGTCTTCCACTCCTCGACGATCGCCCGGAATCTCTCCCCTCCGGCACGCCAGTTGTCGCTCGTGGCGAGCGCCTGCGCCTCGGCGACGAGCGCTCGCTTGCGTTCGACCAACGCCTCCGCAGCCCGGGCGCGTTCGGCGGCGCGCTCCTTGAGCCGTTCCTGAACCTTCTCCAACACGACGTCCAACCGCCGGCTGAGGGCGTCGAGGTCGCCGAGCGCTGCTGCCTGCGGCAGGCCGTCCTTGAGATGGACGGCGGCAGTGTGTACGGCGTGGGGGTCAGTAGCGGCGGAGCCAGCACGTGCCTCGAGCAAGGCGACGTCGGCGGCGAGCTCGTCGTAGCGACGGGTGTAGAAGGCGACGCCTTCCTCGGGCGGGCCGGCCTGCCAGGAGCCGATCTGGCGCTCGCCGTCGGCGGTACGGACGAAGACCGCGCCGGTCTCGTCGATACGGCCCCACTCGGTGTCCATCGTCCTAAATCCTCACACGGCGCCCGCTGACGTCAGGTAACGCGGCAGCCTTCACAAGGGCACAACCGTTTTGTGCACACGTTCACAAACGCGGTACCGTCGATATTCGCGCCGCGACGCACGCGGACGCGGTTGGGAGTCTGGTGATGTCGGTCGCGCTGTCCGGCGCTGGCCAGCGGCGACGCGGCGGAATCTCCGAAGCCACCGTCGCGCGGCTGCCGGTATACCTGCGGGTGCTCACCGGCTTCGCCGAGTCCGGCGTCGCGACGGTCTCCTCCGAAACCTTGGCGGCGGCAGCCGGGGTCGGCCCGGCAAAGCTCCGCAAGGACCTGTCCCACCTCGGCTCCTACGGCACCCGAGGTGTCGGCTACGACGTCGAGTTCCTCGTCTATCAGATCTCACGCGCGCTCGGACTGACTCAGCACTACAGCGTGGTGATCGTGGGCGTCGGGAACCTCGGTCACGCGCTCGCCGGTTACGGCGGCTTCGGCACTCGCGGCTTCCGGGTCGCGGCGCTCGTCGACGCCGACCGCGCCCGCGTCGGCGAGCAGATCGCCGGAATCACGGTCCGCCACGTCGACGAGCTCGAGGCGATCATTGCCGAGCACGAGGTGTCGATCGGCGTGATCGCCACCCCCGCCGGTGCCGCCCAGGATGTCTGCGACCGGCTGGTCGCGTGCGGCGTCACCAGCGTTCTCAACTTTGCACCCGTCGTGCTGTCGGTGCCCGACCAGGTTGATGTCCGCAAGGTCGACCTGTCGATCGAGCTGCAGATCCTCGCCTTCCACGAGCAACGCAAAGCGCTCGATCCCGGCAAGGAGCGCTCCGCATGAGCCGGCGGCGCCTGTCGCCGTCCGCTGGTGGGTGGCGGGCGGGGAGGCGGACGTGAGCCTGCTGGCCGTGGGGTTGTCCCACAAGTCGGCACCGGTCGAGCTGCTCGAGCGGGTGGTCGTCGATGACGAGGGCACCCGTAAGCTCCTGCACCGGCTGATCGGCACCCCGCACCTCGACGAGGTCCTGGTGCTCTCGACCTGCAACCGACTCGAGGTCCATGCCGAGGTTCGCAAGTTCCACGGCGGGGTTCAGGACATCGGCGAGCAGCTGGCCGCGCACACCGGAGTCGATCTCGACTTGCTGACCGAGCACCTGTACGTCCACTACGAGGACCGCGCCGTCCAGCACCTGTTCGAAGTCGGCGCGGGGTTGGACTCGATGGTCGTCGGCGAGCAGCAGATCCTCGGCCAGCTTCGGAGTGCTCTTAACACCGCCCGAAGCGAGGAGACCGTCGCCGGCGTGCTCGGCACGGCGGTCGACAACGCGCTTCGGATCGGCAAGCGGGCGCACAGCGAGACCGGCATCGACCGGGCCGGCCGGTCTCTTGTCGCGGTCGGGCTCGACCTGGTCGACACCGCGACGGGCGGGATTGCGGGCAAGTCCGCCCTGGTGGTCGGCGCCGGCTCGATGAGTGCGATCGCGGCGACCGAGCTCGCCGAGCGCAACGTGGGTCAGCTGGTCATCGTGAACCGGACGTTCGACCGCGCCGAACGGCTCGCCGGCCAGGTCGGTGGCGAGGCCGTCGCGATCGGATCGCTCAGGTCAGCCGTCTTCGAAGCGGACCTGGTGGTCTCCTGCACCGGCGCGATCGGACCGGTCGTCACCACCGACCTGCTCGTCGACCGCGACGAGCGCCCGATCGTGGTGCTGGATCTGGCATTGCCTCGCGATGTCGAGGTCGCGGCCGCCTCGCTTGCCGGCGTCGAGGTGATCGACCTTGACCGGCTCGGCGGCGTGCTCGAGGGGGCGCAGGTCGTCGCCGACGTCGAAGCGGTCCGTCGAATCGTCCGAGACGAGGTCGGGAACTATCTGGCTCGGCAGCGGGCCGATCGGGTCGCGCCAACGGTTGTCGCGCTTCGTGAGCGGGCTCAGCAGGTCGTCGACGCGGAGCTCACCAGGCTGCTCGGACGGCTCCCGGAGGCCGACGAGCGCACCGCGCGGGAAGTCCGCACCACCGTCGAGCGGGTCGTGGACAAGTTGCTGCACGCGCCGACCGTGCGGGTGAAAGAACTTGCCGAGGAGCCGGGCGGAGATTCCTACGCCGAGGCGTTGCGGGAGCTCTTCGCACTCGATCCGTCCGCGACCGAGGCGGTCGCGCGGGCCGTGGTGACGCTCGAAGAGTCAGGCGATTACGACGGTGCCGGAGTCCGGCCCGAGGGGCCGTCGTGACGACGACCGCGACCGGGACTTTGCGGCTCGGCACCCGGCGGTCGGCGTTGGCGCTTGCGCAATCCGGTCTGGTCGCCGACTCGCTGCGCGCGGCCGGGCACCAGGTCGAGCTCGTCGAGGTGATCACGGACGGTGACCGGTCGACCGCAGTCGTGTCCGAGCTTGGTGGCACCGGAGTGTTCGTGACCGAGCTGCGCCGCCAGTTGCTCGAAGGCGAGGTCGACCTCGCCGTGCACTCGCTGAAAGACCTGCCGACCGCCGCAGCGGATGGAATCGTGCTGGCTGCGATTCCCCCCCGTGAGGATCCGCGCGACGCGTTGATCACCAGCAACCGCCAGATGCTCGCCGAGCTGGACCCCGGTACTCGCGTCGGCACCGGATCGCCCCGCCGTACCGCCCAGTTGCGGGCACTCGGACTCGGCCTCGACGTGGTGCCGATCCGTGGCAACGTCGACACTCGACTCGGCAAGGTCGCAAGCGGTGAGTACGACGCCGTCGTGCTGGCGGCGGCGGGTCTGCGCCGACTCGGCCGGCTGGATGAAGCGAGCGAGATCATCGACCCGGGTCAGCTGCTGCCGGCTCCCGGCCAAGGTGCGCTCGCGGTGGAGTGCCGCGCCGGCGATACCGACTTGGCGGCGTTGCTCGCCGCGGCCCTCGACGATGCCCCCACCAGGGGCGCGGTCACCGCGGAGCGGATCGTGCTTGCCCGCCTGGAAGCGGGCTGCACCGCGCCCGTCGGCGCTCTGGCCGATGTCGCAATGGGAGATGACGGGAGCGACGAGATCTACCTACGCGCAGTGGTCGCCGAAGCAGCCGGCACCCGCGCAATCAAGTTGTCCATAACCGGCCCCCTCCACGAAGCTGAGGGTGTCGGCCAACGTCTGGCCGAGGACCTGTTGACAGCAGGCGCGGCCGACCTGATCGGAGAGTCTGCGTGACCACTCGTTCAAAGACCCCGCCCGGCACCGTTACCTTCATCGGTGCCGGACCCGGTGACCCCAGCCTCCTCACCTTGCGGGCTGCCGAGGTACTTGCCACAGCCAACGCGATCGCGGTGCCCGAGGGATATCGCGCCACCGTGTTGACGCGATGCTCAGCCGATGTCGAGCTGCTCGACATCGAGGGTCTCGACGCGACGGCCCGAGGAAAACTGCTGGTGTCTGCCGCCAAGGCCGGCAAGCGCGTCGTCCGGGTCTTCGCCGGTGATCCCACGGTCTTCTGCGCGTTCGCCGAGGAGGCGGATGTCGTCGCCAAGGCGAAGATTGGCTTTGAGATGGTGCCGGGCATCAGCGCCGCCGTCGGCGTCCCGGCCTACGCCGGCATCCCGGTGACCGACAAGCGTCACCAGACGGTGCAGATCGTTGACGTGTCACCGGAGACCGACGAGCCGGACTGGGCGGCGTTGTCCGGCACCAAGCAGACGCTGGTGCTTCTCAACTGTGCCGGTGTGATCGGCAAGGTCGCCGGCTCGCTGGTCGAACACGGCCGCCGAGGCGATACCCCGGTCGCGGTCACCGTCGCCGGAACGACGACCGGACAGCAGACGGTGGTGTCCACCCTCGACTCGGTAGAGCGCGACGCGGCGATCCTCGCCGGTCCGACGCTGGCAGTCGTCGGCGACGTCGTGAAGCTGCGCGAGCGGCTGTCCTGGTGGGAGAGCAAGGCGCTGTTCGGCTGGAAGGTGCTCGTGCCGCGCACCAAGGAGCAGGCCGCCGCACTGTCCGAGCAGCTCGCGTCGTACGGCGCGGTGCCGGTAGAGGTTCCGACCATCGCGGTCGAGCCGCCGCGCACGCCGCAGGCGGTCGATCGCGCGATCCGCGGGTTGGTCAGCGGCCGCTACGCCTGGCTGGCGCTCACGTCCACGAACGCGGTGAAGGCGATTCGCGAGAAGATCGAGGAGCTCGGTCTCGACGCCCGGGCACTCGCCGGTGTGAAGGTCGCGTGCGTCGGTGACCAGACCGCCGCGGCGATGGAAGCCTGGGGGATCCGTCCCGACCTGGTACCGAGCGAGCAGCAGTCCAGCGAAGGTCTGCTGGAGAACTGGCCGGAGTACGAGGCTGGGTACGACGCGCTCGACCGAGTGCTGCTGCCCCGTGCCGACATCGCGACCGAGACCCTTGCGGCAGGGCTACTCGAGCGTGGCTGGCAGATCGATGACGTGACGGCTTACCGGACGGTTCGGGCCGCGCCGCCACCGGCGGAGACCCGCGAGGCGATCAAGACCGGTGGGTTCGATGCGGTGCTGTTCACCTCCTCCTCGACCGTGCGCAACCTGGTCGGCATCGCCGGCAAGCCGCACACGTCGAGCATCATCGCGGTGATCGGGCCGCAGACCGCGAAGACCGCTGAGGAGCTCGGCCTGCGGGTCGACGTCATGGCGGAGACGCCCTCGGTGGCTGCACTGGCGGAGGGACTGGCCGCCTTCGGAAAGGCCCGCCGGGAGTCCGGCGAGGTTCACCCGCCCGGCAAGGCCAATCGCGCGAAGTTGGCGTCCCGCGCCAAGCGGAAGTAGCGACAAGTGACAGGGCCGGCGTACCCGGTGTCGCGGCCGCGGCGGCTGCGTCGTACCGCCGCTCTGCGCCGGCTCGCTTCGCAGGTGTCAGTCGACCCGACCGACCTCGTCCTGCCGGTCTTCGTGAAGGAGGGCATCGAGGCACCGGTGCCGATCGAGTCGATGCCTGGCGTGGTGCAGCACACCCGTGAGTCGGCTAGGAAAGCGGTCGCGGAAGCGGCGCAGGCGGGCGTCGGTGGTGTGATCTTGTTCGGGATACCGGCTGTGAAGGATGCCCGTGGCAGTGCGGCCGATGACCCCGATGGGATCGTTCAGCGCGCGTTGGGCGACGCTGTTGCGGAGGTCGGCGAGTCGATCGTCGTCATGGCCGATCTGTGTCTCGATGAGTACACCGATCACGGTCACTGCGGGCTGCTGACCGCCTCGGGTGACGTCGACAACGACGCCACACTCGAGCGGTACGCCGCGATCGCAATCGCGCAAGCGTCGGCCGGAGCTCAAGTGGTCGGTCCGAGCGGAATGATGGACGGCCAGGTCGCGGCGATCCGGGACGCATTGGACAGCAACGGGTTTTCCGACGTTGCGATCATGGCGTACTCGGCGAAGTACGCATCGTCGTTCTATGGGCCGTTCCGCGACGCCGCCGAGTGTGCGCCGCAGTTCGGCGACCGGGCGTCGTACCAACAGGACCCGGCACGTGCCGCGGCGGAGGCCGTTGAGGAGGCCCGCCTCGATGTCGCGGAAGGTGCAGACATCGTGATGATCAAGCCGGCGATCGGTTATCTCGATGTCGTGCGGGCGGTGCGGGAGTCGGTGGGGGTCCCGGTAGCGGCCTACAACGTTTCGGGTGAGTACTCCATGCTCGAGGCGGCCGCGGCGAACGGCTGGATCGATCGTGACCGTGCCATCCGGGAGATGGTCATCTCGATCAAGCGTGCGGGCGCCGACATCGTGCTGACCTACTGGGCCACCGAGCTGGCGGCCCGACTGCGCTGATGGCGGAGCGTGGGGTGGGGTCCGCAACAGACGGTCAGGATTCCGAGATCGCCACCAGTGAAGTCGTCACCACCACTCGGCTGGAGACCTTCAGCGACGGCGTTTTCGCGATTGCTGCGACGCTGCTCGTGCTCGATCTGCACCTGCCGTCCGGGGTGCGGCCCGGCGGACTGATGCATGCGCTGTTCACCGCTCACCAGCTCGCTGAGTACGCCGCGTACGCGGTCAGCTTCTTCGTCATCGGGATCACCTGGCTCAATCACCACAGCGTGTTCCGGCAGGTCCGGGAGGTCGACCGGACGACCACGATCATCAACCTGCTGCTGCTGCTGGTGATCGCGTTCCTTCCGTTCCCTACTCAGGTGCTCGCCGAATACCTCAACACCGGCGGACGCAATGCTCATGCGGCGGCCTTCTTCTACAGCCTGGACATGGCCGTCATGTCGCTGCTCTGGGCGTCGCTGTGGTGGCACTGCACGAGCAACGGCTGCCAGCTGCTCCGCACCAAGATGGCCGCAGAGGCGGTACGCCGGAGCCGGCTTCAGTTCACCGGCGGTGTGCTGCTGTACCTGCCGATGCTGGCGCTGGCGTTCGTCTCCGCCGGTCTGACGCTGGCGCTGCAGGCCGCGCTTGCCCTGTACTACGCGCTCGATCCGTTGCGCCGGTCGCGACCTAGCACTCCAATCTGAAGGCGCTTCGCGCCGGCTAGTCAATGAGGGACTGGTAGACCAGCTGTCGTAGTTGGGGCCGGATCGGGTAGGTGCTCGATGGCATCAGCTGCGTCATGAACACCACGGCGAGTTCCTCGGCCGGGTCGACCCAGAATGCGGTGCTCGCCATTCCGCCCCAATACGACTCCGTCGCACTGGTGAGGGTCTTGTATGCCACCGGGTCCTGGGTGACGGCGAACCCGAGACCGAAACCGACGCCGTCGTACCGGGTCTCGGCGAACAGCGGCCGGCCGAAGCTCTCGAGGTCCGCGCCGCCGGGCAGGTGGTTGCTCGCCATGTAGTGCACCGTGCGTGGAGCCAACAGCCGGACGCCGTCGAGTGCGCCGCCGCCCAGCAGCATGTGGCAGAACCTCAGGTAGTCGCGGCTGGTCGAGATCAAGCCACCCCCACCGGACAGCCAGACCGGCGGGCGCAGCGCCGCTTTGCCGAAGTCGTCGTACCGCACCTTCTCGCTGAACCCCGGGCTCATCGCGTACAGCGCCGCGAGGCGGTCGGTGTCCTCCGGCTGGACGAAGAACGCGGTGTCATGCATGTCGAGCGGTCCGAGGATCTCTGCCGCGAAGTAGGCGTCGAGGCTCTGGCCGGACCACACCTCGACCAGTCGCCCGAGGACATCCGTCGCCACCGAGTAGAGCCACTCGGTGCCCGGCTGGAATGCCAGCGGCAGCTTGGCCCATTCGGCGACGCACCCGGCAAGGTCGAGGCCCTTCGGGGTCCCGAAGCCGAAGCCGGCATTGCGATAGATCTCGTCAGTCACGTGCATGTTGTGAAACCCGTAGGTCAGGCCCGCGGTGTGGGTGAGCACGTGCCATACCCGGATCGGCTCCGTCGCGGGCACGGTGACCGGCTTCGCAGCCGGACCGCCGGTGTAGACCCGCGGCGAGGAGAACTCCGGCAGCCACCTGCTGATCGGATCCGTTAACTCGAACGCACCCTGTTCGTAGAGCATCATCGCGGCGACCGAAGTGATCGGCTTCGTCATCGAATAGATCCGCCACAAGGTGTCGGTCTCGACGGCGCGCCCGGCCTCGACGTCGGCGAGTCCGACCGACGACAGGTGAGCGACTTCGCCGCGTCGGCTGACCGTCAGCTGGTAGCCCGCGAGCCTGCCGTCATCGACGTAGCGCTGGAAGTGGTTGTCGATGCGTGTCAGTCGATCCGGATCCATTCCGAGCTGTGCCGGATCGGCAGTTACCCCGAAGTCAGCCATGGTGTGAGCCTCGCACGACGATCGTCGTCTTGGACATGAAGGTTCATGCTCGGACTCGCTCGCGTGAGCAGGCGGCCTCGAGTGTCCGCCATTCGCTTGAAACAATGGAGCCATGCCCGCCGCTGACGAGAAGTCTCAGGGCATGTTCGCGCGCGCCCTGCGGGTGACGCCCGGCGGGGTGAACTCGCCGGTCCGCGCGTTCGGCGCGGTGGGTGGGACACCGCGGTTCATGGTGCGCGGTGAAGGCCCCTACCTGTACGACGCTGACGACAACTCCTATGTCGATCTCGTCTGTTCGTGGGGTCCGACGATCGTGGGACACGCGCACCCCGCTGTCGTCGAGGCGGTTCAACGGGCCGCGGCCAGCGGGTTGTCATTTGGGACGCCGAGCCCCGGCGAGGTCGAGCTCGCCGAGCTGATCGTGTCTCGAGTCGACCCGGTCGAGCAGGTACGACTGGTGAACTCCGGCACCGAGGCCACAATGAGCGCGGTGCGGCTTGCCCGCGGCGTCACCGGACGGGCCAAGGTCGTCAAGTTCGTCGGCTGCTACCACGGCCACGTCGACGCACTGTTGGCCAGTGCCGGCAGCGGGGTCGTGACGTTCGGGCTCCCGGACACGCCAGGCGTCACCGGCGCGACGACCGCTGACACGATCGTGTTGCCCTACAACGATTTCGATGCGATCGACGCAACGTTCGTCGAGCACGGAGCGCAGATCGCCGCCGTGATCACGGAGGCGGCGGCGGCCAACATGGGCGTTGTCGCGCCTGCGCCTGGCTTCAACGGGCGGCTCCGTGAGCTCACCACCAGGCACGGGGCGTTGCTCATCCTTGACGAGGTCATGACCGGGTTTCGGGTCGGCCCGGCCGGCTGGTGGGGGCTTGAGGGCGTCACCCCTGATCTGTTCACCTTCGGCAAGGTCATGAGTGGCGGTCTGCCTGCCGCCGCCTTCGGAGGGCGGACGGAGGTGATGTCGGCGCTCGCGCCCGCCGGGCCCGTGTATCAGGCCGGGACGCTGTCGGGAAACCCGATCGCGGTGGCGGCCGGGCTGGCCCAGCTATCGCTGTGTACCGAAGACGTCTATATCCACCTGGACAAGACGGCGACGACGATTGCTCATGAGCTGCGGGCCGCGCTTGACGCTGCCGGCGTCGGCTGCCGGGTCAACATCGCGGGCAACCTGTTCTCGGTGTTCTTTACCGACACAGATGTGACCGACTTCACGACTGCAAGCACCACTTCGACGCAGCGCTACGCGGCGTTCTTCCACGCGATGCTGAGTGCGGGGGTATACCTTCCGCCCTCGGCGTACGAGGCCTGGTTCGTCGGCGCGTCCCACGACGACGCCGCCCTCGAGCGAGTCATCGACGCACTCCCCGCCGCCGCGGCCGCGGCTGCCGAGGTCCCGATCGGAGAGAGCAACCGTTGACCGAGACCGTCGTTCATCTGGTGCGCCACGGCGAGGTCCATAACCCCACCGGCGTGCTCTACGGCCGGCTGCCCGGCTTCGGTCTGTCCGAGCTCGGCCGGCAGATGGCGTTGCAGGCGCGCGACGCACTCCAGGGTCGCGACGTGACGCTGGTGAGGTCCTCGCCGCTCGAGCGGGCGGTTGAGACCGCGGCGCCCATTGCTGCTGAATTCGGTGTGACGCCGACGACCGATGACCGGCTCATCGAGAGCGCGAACTTCTTTGAGGGCAAGACCTTCGGCGTCGGCGACGGCTCGTTGCGCAATCCCGCGGTGTGGCGAATGCTGTGGAACCCGTTCCGGCCGTCGTGGGGCGAGCCGTACGTCGAGGTCGTGGCGCGGGTCCGAGCGGCGATCGCCGACGCACGCGACGCGGCAACCGGCCACGAGGCGGTCCTCGTCAGCCATCAATTGCCGATCGAGATTGCCCGGCGCAGTCTGGAGGGCGGCCGGCTCTGGCACCGCCCGGACCGCCGGCGGTGCGCCCTGGCCTCCATCACCTCCGTGAAGTACCGCGACGAGCAGGTCGTCGGAATCGACTACACCGAGCCAGCCGGGGCCAGCGGCCGGCAACGCGTCGGCGGCGCCTGACACCGGTGTGCCGACCTTCAGGTCGGACGGTCACAATGGGAAGCAATGCAAGGAAAATTCCCCGTTTCCCGGCGTCTCGCTTCGGCGGCGCTGGTCATGCTCGCGGTCGCGGCATGCGCGGGTAGGAACGCGGTCAGCACAGGTCCCGGTGACGACGTCAACGTTCAGGGTGGCTCCGGGCACGTCATCGACCTCACGGGTCACAACTACCACGTCGGCGACGTGCAGGGCACGACGCTGACCGGATCGCAGATCAGCCTCGCCGCGCTCCCCGGCAAGCTGAAGGTCGTCAACTTCTGGGGAAGCTGGTGCGGCCCGTGCAAGGTCGAGGAACAGGGCTTCGCCGAGCTCGCGAAGGCCGACGCTCGAAAAGGAGTCAGCTTTCTCGGCATCAACGAGCGCGACAACACCGACTCCGCGCTCGCATTCGAACGCCGTTACGGCGTGAGTTATCCGAGCATCTTCGACAAGTACGACTCGCTGCTGCTGGCGTTCCCCGGGGCGGTCCCGCCATCCACGCCGACGACGATCCTGGTGGGTGGTGACGGAAAGATCCTCGCCAAGGTGGTCGGGGTCGTCGAGTACACCCAGCTCCGATCATTGATCGACCACTACCTGTCGGTGGCGGCATGATCCACGTCGATGCGGCTGTGGCCGCCAGCGCAAGTGCCGCCTTCCAGAACGCCGCATCGGGCAGCCTGCTGCTCGCGATACCGGTCGCCATCCTCGCCGGGCTGGTGTCGTTCCTGTCGCCGTGCGTCCTGCCACTCGTCCCGGCGTACCTCTCCTATGTGACCGGGTTGTCGGCCGCCGACCTCGCGTCCGACCGCCGGGAGGTGAGTGACGGTCCGGGTGCGGCACTGGCGGTGGAAGCCCGTCTGGCGCCGCCGGCTCACCGGCGCGGCCGCGTGCTGCTCGGCTCGGTGCTGTTCGTTGCCGGTTTCTCCGCGGTCTTCGTGCTGTTCGGCGCGTTCTTCGGCTTCGCCGGTGCGCACCTGGAGGCTCACACCGTCGTTGTCGACCGGGTCGCAGGAGCGGTCGCCGTCGTGATGGGTCTGGCATTCATGGGGTGGCTGCCGGGCTTCCAACGCGAGTTCCGGTTCCAGAAGCTGCCGACGCTAGGTGTCGCGGGGGCGCCGCTGCTGGGCGTGGCGTTCGGCGTCGGCTGGACGCCTTGCACGGGTCCGACACTGGGCGTCGTACTCGGCCTGGCGGGCGATCCCCACACGGCGACGGCCGCTCGTGGCGCCCTGCTCACCGTCGCGTACTGCGCCGGCCTCGGTGTGCCGTTTCTGCTCGCCGGGCTCGCCTTCCGCAAGGCGATGGGCGCGTTCGCGGTAGTGAAGCGTCACTACGCCGTCGTCGTGCGTGGTGGCGGACTGCTGCTCATCGCCATCGGAGTGCTGCTGTTCACCGGCGAGTGGAACCGGCTCGCGATCGACCTCACCCGCGCCTTCCCCAACTACACGGCGCCAGTATGAGTGGGTCGGCGATCGCAGCGAGCCGTCCGTTCAGGGTGGTAGGTAGAGCGGTGGGCGGATGACGCAAACGACCGAGCCGGTCGTCAGCGCCGACCAGACCGAGAAGCTCTCGACCGCGCCTGAACCGGTGGTCGGCATGCCCGGCCGTGGTCCGCTGCGGATCGCGCTGCGAATGTGGCGCCAGCTGACCAGCATGCGGACCGCGCTGCTTCTGTTGGCCTTGCTCGCGCTCGCCGCGATCCCCGGCACGGTCATTCCGCAGCGGGGGCTCGACCCCGTGAAGGTCGACAACTTCCTCGCGCGGCATCCGCACCTCGGTCCGTTGATGGACCATCTCTCGCTCTTCGATGTGTTCGCGGCGCCCTGGTTCGCCGCGATCTATCTCCTGCTGTTCATCTCGCTCGTCGGGTGTCTTGTCCCGCGGATCCGGCTGCACGCGGCGGCGTTGCGACGGCGACCGCCCAATGCGCCCCGCCATCTGCTCCGCATGCCGGCGTCGACACAATGGCGAGCCGACGCGCCGCCCGAGGAGGTCGCGGGGCGCACGCGGGAGCTGTTACGACGCGCGCACTGGCGGGCCGACGTACGGCCCGAGTCGGGGGGATCCCTGACCGTCGCGGCGGAGAAGGGCTACCTGCGGGAGACCGGCAATCTGGTCTTCCACATCGCCCTCGTCGTCTTGCTGGTCGGCATCGCGCTATCAGGTTTGTACGGCTACAAGGGCACGGTGCTGGTCACCCAGGGCGGCGGCTTCGCGAACGCCCGCGAGGCATATGACGTCTTCGCGCCGTCGCGGCTGTTCTCGGATTCGCAGCTCTCGCCGTTCTCCTTCACCATGCAGCGCTTCAACGCGTCGTACGACTCGAGCAATGGCGAGCCGCTGAATTTCAACGCCTACCTCCGCTACAAGACATCACCGACGGCCGCTGCGAAGCCGTATGACATCCGGGTCAACCATCCGTTGGACGTCGACGGCGCGAAGGTCTTCCTGGTCGGGCATGGCTACTCGCTGCTGATCAAGGTCACCAATAAGGCCGGCCAGACCGTGTACGACCAGGCGACGCCCTTCCTTCCCGACGACAGCAACTTCAGCTCGCATGGCGTCGTCAAGGTGCCGGTCCTCGGCAACGGGCAGCTCGGCCTCACCGGGTTCTTCTACCCGACTGCCGGCGCCTCGCCGTTCGGTGGCATCACCTCGATCTTCCCCGCGGCGCAGCGACCCGTCCTCTCGCTCGCGGCCTGGAGCGGCAACCTCGGGCTCGACTCCGGCGTGCCCCAGTCGGTGTATTCGCTTCCGGTCGCGAACCTCAAGAACATCGGTGTCACGCAGCTATCACCTGGTCACTCGTGGCATCTGAAAGACGGCGCGACCGTCACGTTCCTCGGCGTGCAGCAGTGGGCCACCTTCCAGGTCGCGCATGAGCCCGGAAAGCGAACCGTGCTGGTCGGCGCGGTCCTGATCATCGCCGGTCTGCTCGGCTCGCTGCGGGTGCGTCGTCGCCGGTTCTGGCTTCGGGCGGTCCCGGCGGCGGCCGACGATCCCGACCGGCGTACGGTGGTCACTGCGGCTGGCCTGGCACGCAGCGACGCCGAGGGCTTCGCGGACGAGCTTGAGGAGTTGGCCAGCCAGCTCGGCCGCCGGACGGCGGCGCAGCGGCAGAGCCGGCCAGCATCGGGCGCGGAGGGAATCTAGTGTCACCGGACCTTCACCTCGCACACATCTCCGATGTGCTGTTGACGTGGGCGGTGTTCGCGTACGCCTTCGCGATGTTCGGGTACGCCGCCGAGTTCGCGGCGGGTCGGCGGGTCGCGGCACGTGGCGGCGGCACTGCCGTCGTCGAGCGCGGCTCGCGCCGGACCGACAACGTCGGCCGCGCCGCAGTGGTCCTCAGTGTCGCCGGGTGGTGCTTCCACCTCTCCTCGGTTCTTACCCGCGGTTTCGCGGTGCACCGGGTGCCGTGGGGAAACATGTACGAGTTCTCGTGCATGGTGACGCTCGTCGCGGTATCGATCTTCCTGCTACTGCTCGGGCAGCAGCCGATCCGACGGGTCGCCGCCATTGCCACCCGCCGCCCGGCACGCCATCACATGGGGTGGAAGGCGCGGGAGTCGGTGCGCTACCTCGGCGCCTTCGTCATGGCGCCGGTGGTGCTCTACCTGGGCCTGGCCGGCACCGTGCTGTACGCCGCGCCCGGGCCGCTCGTGCCGGCACTGAACTCCTACTGGATCAAGATTCACGTGGTCGCGGCGATCACCGCCACCGGGGCGTTCATGGTTTCCGGCGTCGTGACGATCCTGTATCTGCTGAAGGAGCGCTACGAGCGCGGCCAAGTGCCCCTCCGTCTCACGCTGACCACCCGGCTTCGCTCGCCGATGCGACCGCAGCGGGTCAGCCTCGGCCCCGGTACGGCGGCCGCCGTGGAGATGACCTCGGCCCGCGGTGGGCTGATGCGGGCGCTGCCCGCGGCCGCGAACCTCGACCGGCTCGCGTACCGGATCATCACCTTCGCCTTTCCGATCTGGACCTTCGCGATCATTGCCGGCGCGATCTGGGCCGAGCAGGCCTGGAGCCGGTACTGGGGCTGGGACCCCAAGGAGACCTGGTCGTTCATCACCTGGCTGGGCTACGCGGCCTACCTGCATGCTCGGGCGACTGCGGGCTGGCGCGGTCGCCGTGCCGCGACGTTGTCGCTGATCGCGTTCGGCTGCCTGATGGTCGACTACTACGTGGTCAACACGGTGATCACCGGGCTGCACAGCTACGCGGGTGTGTCCTAACCACGGCCGAAGCCACCGAGCGAGGGACGCTGCAGCGTGATGACTGTGTCGCTCCAAGCAATGTGGCATTGCTATGGCCCGCCGCCAAGCAATGCCACATTGCTACTGCGAATCCGGCGCCAAGCGGTCACATCGCTCAAGCAATGTCACATCGCTTGAGCGGACAAGCCGGTGCCGACCCAGATCATTTAGCCCCTGGACGACAGCGGCCGGCGGGCGTCGTACCGAGCAAAACCGCAGGTGGCGGAGGCGGATGGGAGTCAGACCCACCAGCGACAGCGACAGTGACTGCCGCTCAACGGTTGTGAAGACCGTGCAGATTTAAAGGCCGTGCAGATTTAAAGGCTGTGCAGATTTGAAGACCGTGCAGATTTAAAGGCTGTGCAGATTTAAAGGCTGTGCAGACTTAGAGACTGTGCAGGTCTAAAGGCGAGGTGCCGGCTGGTCGTCGCCCGCTTGGCGAGGAGCCGGAGCTGCGGCATTGCCCACGACCGGGCCGCCCGCCGCGGCCCCGCCCTTTGCCCCGTCCTGGCGGAGCAGGTCACGGATCTCCGACTCGCGAAACCGGCGATGGCCGCCAGGAGTGCGGATGCTGTTGATGCGACCAGCGGCTGCCCACCGGGTCACGGTCTTCGGGTCGACGCGAAAAAGACTCGCGACTTCCCCGGGCGTGAGTAGTCGATCTCGAGACTCCACGACGACCATCCCCTCCTGCTTTCACGGCGCCGTCTGCGCACATTAAGCGCTTAGTGTCCTCTTTATTAGCGCCAGTTGTCAGGCGAACCCCCCAAAACGATCACAATAACCACGCTGGGGCCGAGCGACGTACGCTCGTGTCTGTGGCGCTCAAGCGACAGCAAATCGGGCAACCGCTCGGGAACCAGGCGCCAAGCCCGGCGCGGGCTCTTCTCAGCTACAACCTGCTCCGCCTTGTCCTCCTCGCCGCCTGTCTGGGCGTCGGTTACCTGGCCGGCCTGCGCGGGCTGCTCCTGATCATCGCGGCGCTACTCGTGTCGGGAGTGCTTAGCTGGTTCCTGCTTGCCCGCCAGCGGGTCAGCATGGGCGTGGCCATCGAGCGATCCGTCGAGCGCGGCCGAGCCCGGATGGCGGCCCGCACCGCGGCCGAGGATGCGTACGCCGACGAGCTTGCTCGGCGCTCGGACGAAACAGCGTCCACGTGATGTCGCCCCGAGCCCTGTTTGCCGCGGCGTGAACCGGATCAAGCGCCGCGATCGAGTGCTCGTGGTGGATGACGCAGCAAACCTGCGTGAACTGCTGACCCTGCTGCTCGAGACCGAGGACGACTTCGAGGTGGTCGGGACCGCCTCGGACGGCGTCCAGGCGATCGAGATGGCTACCCGGCTCACCCCGGACATCGTTCTCCTCGATCTCGCGATGCCCGTCCTCGATGGGCTCAAGGCGCTGCCGAATCTTCGGCGTGAGCTGCCAGAGGCGAAGATCGTGATCTTCTCCAGCTTCGATCAGGGCCAGCTGGTGAAGCAGGCGATGAGCATGGGCGCTGATGCCTATCTGGAGAAAGGCGCGAGCGTGACCTCGCTGGTCTCGATGCTGCGCGACCTTCGCGGTCGCCCCGCGTGATGCCGGTCCGCGCATGACGCGCGCCCACCTCGACCGCGAGCCGGGTGAGGTCGCCCGGATGTTCGACGACGTTGCCGAGCGCTACGACCGGATGAACGCCGTCATGACGTTCGGGCAGGAACGACGGTGGCGGCGGGTCGTCGCCTCGGCGCTCGGGGTCGGTCGTGGCGACACAGTTCTCGATCTTGCCGCGGGTACCGGGGCGAGCTCGGTGACGATAGGCGACACCGGCGCGCTGGTCGTCGCCTGTGACTTCTCGCAGGGGATGCTTGCGGTCGGGCGGCGCCGCCATCCGGACCTGGCGATGGTCGCCGGGGACGCGTTGCGACTGCCGTTCGCGGACCGATCCTTCGACGCTGTCAGTATCTCCTTCGGGCTGCGCAACGTCGCCGACGTCGATCAGGCACTTGGCGAGATCGCCCGGGTGGCGAAGCCGTCCGCGCGACTCGCTGTCCTCGAGACGAGTGCTCCGAACGGCGGACCGCTGCGGGCCGGGCACCACTTCTATGTCGAGCGGCTGATGCCCCGGTTGGCGCGGCTGGTGTCGAGCAACAGCGCGGCCTACGCCTATCTCGCCGAGTCGGTGGACGCTTGGCCCTCACCACCGGATCTGGCCGAACGAATCGAATCGGCCGGCTGGTCGGCGGTGAGTTGGCGTCCGCTCCTCCTGGGCGCCGTGGCTCTGCATCTCGGCCGCGCCGCCCCACCCGCCACCCATTGAAGGCCGGCGCTTCGCGCCGACTAGACGTCCACCGCCCCACCCGCCACCCATTGAAGGCCGGCGCTTCGCGCCGACTAGACGTCCACCGCCCCACCCGCCACCCATTGAAGGCCGGCGCTTCGCGCCGACTAGACTTTGGAGGGCCGCATGTGAAGGCTTTCACGAGCAGGAGACCATGACGCCCGTCACCACGCTCACCGCCACCGACTACGACGCGGACGTCGTGGTGGTCGGTGCCGGCCCGGGCGGATCCACCGCGGCGTACTGGCTGGCCCAGGCCGGGCTCGACGTCGTGGTCCTGGAGAAGTCGCGCTTCCCGCGCGAGAAAGTATGTGGCGATGGCTTGACGCCCCGCGCGGTCAAGCAACTCATCGCGATGGGGATCGAGACCAGCCCGGCAAATGGCTGGATCGCAAACCATGGCCTGCGAATCCTCGGTGGCGGAATGCGCCTGGAGATCCCGTGGCCGGATCTCGCCAGCTATCCGTCGTACGGCCTGGTGCGTCCGCGACAGGACTTTGACGAGGTGCTGGCTCGCACCGCCCAGAAGGCGGGCGCGCAACTTCACGAGCAGACCACCGTCGTGGACCCGATCCGGGACGAGCGCTCCGGCCGCGTCACCGGCGTCGTGACGAAGGACGGTCAGGTGGTGCGGGCGCCGATCACGCTGGTCGCGGACGGCAACAGCACCCGGCTGTCGCTCTCGCTGGGTCGGCAGCGCCGCGAGGACCGGCCGATGGGCGTGGCCTATCGCCGCTACTACAAGAGCCCGCGTCATGCCGACGACTGGCTGGAATCCTGGCTCGAGCTCTGGGACGGTGAGCCCGGCGCGGGGGGGCGGGACGGCTGGGGTGGGCGGACCGGCGATAAAGGAAGACTGCTGCCGGGTTACGGCTGGGTGTTCGGCGTCGGCGACGGCACCAGCAATGTCGGACTCGGCATCCTCAATACCTCGGACGCATTCGGCAAGACCGACTACCGAGACATGCTCGAGCGTTGGTGCGCGTCGATGCCGGAGGAGTGGGGGTTCGTGCCGGAGAACGCCACCGGCCCGATCCGCGGCGCCGCCCTCCCGATGGGCTTCAACCGCAAGCCGCACTACGCCGACGGCGCGCTGCTGGTCGGTGACGCCGGGGGAATGGTCAACCCAATGAACGGCGAGGGCATCGCGTATGCCATGGAGTCGGGCCGGCTCGCTGCGGAGATCGTGGCGCAGGCAATCGCCGAGCCGGACGGAAGCCGGCGCGAACGGGTTCTGCAGAGTTATCCACAAGTGCTCGAGGACACCTACGGCGGCTACTACACGATCGGCCGGATATTCGTGAAGGCGATCGGCCACCCGTCAGTGATGAAGCTGTGCACCAGGCACGGCTTGCCCCATCCGACGCTGATGCGGTTCTGCCTGAAGCTGCTTGCCAACCTCGCCGAACCCCGCGGCGGCGACGCGTTCGATCGCATCGTCAGCGGCCTCAACAGACTGACACCGGCCGCCTGAATGACGAGGTTGGTCACTCTTTAGACTTTCGAAGGTTTCCCGGCACAACGACAGCGAAGGAGAGCGAGCCTGTGATCCCGATTGTCGTTCTGGCAGTTCTCGGTGTGGGATTCGCGGTGTTCTCGATCATCGCGGGATCGTTGGCGGGTCCGAAGCGCTTCAACAAGGCGAAGCTCGAGTCGTACGAATGTGGGATCGAGCCGTCTCCACAGGCATTCCGCGGCCATCGCTTCCCCGTGAAGTACTACCTGACCGCGATGCTCTTCATCGTCTTCGACATCGAGATCATCTTCCTGTATCCGTGGGCGGTCGCCTTCAACAAGTTGGGGATGTTTGGCCTCGTCGAGATGATCCTGTTCATCCTCGCGGTTTTCGTCGTCTACGCCTACGTCTGGCGCCGCGGCGGTCTCGAGTGGGACTGACACCATGGGCATAGAGGAGAAGATCCCCGACGGCGTAATGCTGACGACCGTCGCGAAGGTCCTCAACATTGCCCGCAAGAACTCGGTGTGGCCGGCTCAGTTCGGCCTGGCCTGCTGCGCGATCGAGATGATGGCGGTTGGCGGACCGCGCTTCGACATCGCCCGCTTCGGTATGGAGCGATTTTCGGCGTCGCCGCGGCAGGCAGACCTGATGATCGTCGCGGGCCGGGTCTCGCAGAAGATGGCTCCGGTACTACGGCAGATCTACGACCAGATGTCCGAGCCCAAGTGGGTGCTCGCGATGGGCGTCTGTGCCAGCAGCGGCGGAATGTTCAACAACTACGCGATCGTGCAGGGTGTTGACCACATCGTTCCGGTCGACATGTATCTGCCAGGCTGCCCGCCGCGGCCCGAAATGCTGCTCGACGCCATCCTCAAGCTGCATGACAAGATCCGTACCGGACCGATCAACGGCAAGCTGAACCCGACCCACATCGACGACTCGCCGTACGAGAAGCCGATCGAGCGTGACACCCGGGTCTCGAAAGGCCTCCCGGTCGACATCGAGATCGCTCCCTATGCCAACGCCGCACCACTGCCCGGTGATCAGGCATGACCAGTCCTGAGGACGGTGGGGCTCGCCGCGACATGTTCGGGGCATCCGGGTTCGGCGACACGTCCGGCTTCGGAGGCCTGGTCACCCGTCCGCCTCAGCTGGTGTCGAGCCCGAAGCCGTACGGCGGCTGGTTCGACGCAGCCACCCAGGCGCTGGAGGCGGCGTACCCGAGCTTCAACGACGCGATCGAGCGGGTCGTCGTGCACCGCGGCGAGCTGACGCTTTACATCAAGCGCGAAGCGATCGCCGACGTCTGCAGAGTGCTCCGGGACGATCCCGCGCTGCGGTTCGAGATGTGCGCCGGAGTGTCTGGTGTCGATTATCTCAACGATCCCAGTGGCCGCCGGCTACACGCGGTGTATCACCTGCTGTCGATGACGCACCGCCGCCGGATCCGCCTGGAGGTCTCGGTCACGGCAGCGGACCCTCACGTGCCGAGCGTCACCGATGTCTACCCGACCGCGAACTGGCACGAGCGGGAGACCTGGGACTTCTTCGGCATCGTCTTCGACGGCCACCCCGCACTCACGCGGATCGAGATGCCCGACGACTGGCCCGGCCACCCTCAGCGCAAGGATTATCCGCTCGGTGGCGTGCCGGTTGAGTACAAGGGCGCGATGGTGCCACCTCCCGACGAGCGGAGGTCCTACGCGTGAGTGCGGAAGACACCTACACGAGCACGTACTCCGAGAATGACCCGTACGGCGGAACCACTCCGGACGAGGGGCGAGTGTTCACCGTCGGTGGCGGCGACTGGGATGACGTCGTCGAGGCCGTCGACCCGCTGGAGAGCGAGCGCATCGTCGTCAACATGGGTCCGCAGCATCCGTCGACTCATGGCGTCCTCCGGCTAGTGCTCGAGCTCGAAGGCGAGACGGTGGTGCAGACCAGACCGGTCATCGGCTACCTGCACACCGGCATCGAGAAGAATATGGAATACCGCAACTGGACGCAGGCGGTCACGTTCGTCACGCGTGCCGATTACCTGTCTCCGCTGTTTAACGAGACCACGTACTGCCTAGGTGTCGAGCGGCTGCTCGGCATCGAGGATCAGGTCCCGGAGCGGGTCAATGTGCTGCGGGTCCTCACGATGGAGCTGCAACGGATCTCCTCTCACCTGGTCTGGCTTGCGACCGGTGGGATGGAGATCGGCGCGATCACGATGATGCTGCTCGGCTTCCGCGAGCGCGAGAAGATCCTCAACATCCTCGAGATGATCACCGGCTTGCGGATGAACCACGCCTATATCCGACCCGGCGGCGTGGCCCAGGACATCCCGCCCGGCGCTGTCGACGCCATTCGGGAGTTCATTCCCGACATGCGAAATCGGGTCAACGAGTACGAGGATTTGCTCTCGGCAAACCCGATCTGGCTGGCGCGGCTGCAGGGCGTGGGCTACCTCGACACGGCCGCGTGCATGCAGCTCGGGGTCACCGGGCCGTTGTTGCGCGCGTCCGGCCTCGCCTGGGACCTGCGACGCGAAATGCCTTACCTCGGATACGAGACGTACGACTTCGACGTCGTCACCGAGCCCGCGGGCGACAACTACGCGCGCTACCTGGTGCGGATCAACGAGATCCGGCAGTCACTTCGGATCATCGAGCAGGCGTTGGATCGGCTGCGCCCCGGGCCCGTCATGGTTGAGGACAAGAAGATCGCCTGGCCGGCGCAGCTCGCACTCGGTTCGGACGGCCTTGGTAACTCGCTCGATCACATCCGCACCATCATGGGCACTTCGATGGAGGCGCTGATCCATCACTTCAAGCTTGTTACGGAGGGTTTCCGGGTGCCTGCCGGTCAGGCCTACGTCCCTATCGAGTCTCCTCGCGGCGAACTCGGCGCCCATGTCGTCTCCGACGGCGGGACCCGGCCCTATCGGGTGCATCTGCGGGACCCCAGTTTCGTGAACTTGCAGTCGGTCCCCGCCCTCACCGAGGGCGGCATGATCTCGGACGTCGTCGCCAGTGTCGCCAGCGTCGATCCGGTGATGGGCGGGGTGGACCGCTGATGACACCCGAGCAGACTGCTCACGATGGCCGACTTTCCGCGGGGGCCCCGAGGTGATTTCCGACGAAACGCGCGAACTCGCGCGTGAGGTCCTCGCGCGCTATCCCAGGCCGCGCTCCGCTCTGCTTCCGCTGCTGCACCTGGTCCAGAGCGACGAGGGCTACGTCAGTCCGGACGGGATCGCGCTGTGTGCTGACCTGCTGGGCCTGACCAAGGCTGAGGTCGGCGCGGTCGCGACGTTCTACACGATGTACAAGCGCAAGCCGGTCGGCGACTACCACGTCGGAGTGTGCACCAACACGCTGTGCGCCGTCATGGGTGGCGACGCGATCTACGCCGCTCTCAAGGAGCACACCGGCATCAACGCGCAGAACGGGGTGACCGACGACGGCAAAGTGTCGCTCGAGCACATCGAGTGCAATGCGGCCTGTGACTTCGCGCCGGTCGTGATGGTCAACTGGGAGTTCTTCGACAACCAGACACCCGAGTCGGCGCGCCAAATCGTCGATGACCTTCGCAGTGGTCAGCCGGTGAAGCCGACCCGCGGCGCTGACTCGGTGTGCACCTGGCGGGAGGCCGAGCGCGTCCTCGCCGGCTTCTACGATGGCCGCGCCGACGAGGGTGTCGCCGCCGGACCGGCGACGCTCGAGGGTCTCAAGCTCGCCCGTGATCGAGGAGACAAGGCATGAAGTTGACGCCTGTCCTCTCGGACAACTGGGACGTGGACCGGTCGTGGACGCTCGACGGATACGGCGGCGACTACAAGGCTGCCCGCAAGGCACTCACGACGATGGATCCGGACTCGGTAATTGCCGCGGTCAAGGACTCCGGGCTGCGCGGGCGCGGTGGTGCCGGCTTCCCGACCGGAAGCAAATGGGGATTCATCCCGCAGGGAGATGGCAAGCCGCACTACCTGGTGGTCAACGCCGACGAGTCAGAGCCCGGCACCTGCAAAGACATCCCGCTGATGCTCGCCAACCCGCACGTGCTGGTCGAGGGCGTGATCATTACCTGCTTCGCGATTCGATCGCATCAGGCCTTCATCTACGTGCGCGGTGAAGTGCTTCACATCGTCCGCCGGGTCCAGGCGGCGGTCGCCGAGGCTTATGACAAGGGCCTGCTCGGCAAGGACATCTTCGGAAGCGGCTTCGACCTCGACGTCGTCGTCCACGCCGGCGCCGGCGCGTACATCTGTGGTGAGGAGACCGCGCTCCTGGACTCGCTCGAGGGGATGCGCGGCCAGCCGCGGCTGCGGCCGCCGTTCCCCGCCGTCGCCGGCCTGTACGCCTGCCCCACGGTCATCAACAACGTCGAATCGATCGCAAGCGTGCCCGCGATCATCGACCGCGGGGTCGAATGGTTCCGTGGCTTCGGTTCGGAGAAGTCGCCGGGGTTCACGCTGTACTCACTGTCGGGTCACGTCACTCGGCCGGGTCAGTACGAAGCGCCACTGGGTGTGACGTTGCGGCAACTGCTCGAGCTCGCCGGCGGAGTGCGCGAGGGTCACGAACTGAAGTTCTGGACCCCCGGCGGATCCTCCACACCATTGCTCACGGCGGAGCATCTCGACGCGCCGCTCGATTACGAAGGCATGACCGACGCGGGGTCGATGCTTGGCACCAAGGCGCTGCAGATCTTCGACGACACCACTTGCGTGGTCCGCGCAGTGCTGCGGTGGACCGAGTTCTACGCACACGAGTCCTGTGGCAAGTGCACGCCGTGCCGCGAGGGAACGTACTGGATGGTGCAGATCCTGGAGCGGCTCGAGCGGGGTCAGGCGGACGCCGGCGACGTCGAGACCTTGCTGGACGCTTGCGACAACATCTTGGGCCGAGCCTTCTGTGCTCTTGGCGACGGCGCGACCAGCCCGATCACCTCGTCGGTTCAGTACTTCCGGGACGAGTACGTTGCGCACTGGGAGTCCGGTGGGTGCCCGTTCGACCCCGCCGCATCGATGCTCTTCGAGTCGGCGGGGGTCGCGAGATGAGTGAGCTGGCTACGCAGGTCGAGAAGGTGACCGTCACGATCGACGGCATCGAGGTCGCTGTGGCGAAGGGCACCCTGATCATCCGCGCCGCGGAGCTGGTCGGCATCCAGGTGCCCCGCTTTTGCGACCATCCGTTGCTGGATCCGGTTGGGGCCTGCCGCCAGTGCATCGTCGAGGTCGAAGGCCAGCGCAAGCCGGTCGCTTCTTGCACGGTCGAAGTGACCGACGGGATGGTCATCAAGACCCAGCTGACCTCGCCGGTGGCGGGCAAGGCGCAGCGAGGCAACCTCGAATTCCTCCTTCTCAACCACCCGCTTGACTGCCCGGTCTGCGACAAGGGCGGTGAGTGCCCGCTACAGAACCAATCGCTGTCCAACGGCGCGGGGGAGAGCCGCTTCAAGGATGCGAAGCGGACGTTCGAGAAGCCGATCCCGATCTCGTCGCAGGTGCTGCTCGATCGCGAACGCTGCGTGCTGTGCGCGCGATGCACCCGCTTCTCCCAACAGATCGCAGGGGACCCCTTCATTGAGTTGTTCGAGCGCGGTGCGCTCGAGCAGGTCGCGATCTACGAGGACGAGCCCTTCTCGTCGTACTTCTCCGGCAACACCGTCCAGATCTGTCCGGTCGGCGCGCTGACCGGTGCGCAGTACCGCTTCCGGGCCCGGCCCTTCGACCTGGTCTCGACGCCATCGGTGTGTGAGCACTGTGCGTCGGGGTGCCAACAGCGAACAGACTGGCGGCGCGGCAAGGTGCTTCGACGTCTCGCCGGCGAGGACGCAAACGTCAACGAGGAATGGAATTGCGACAAGGGTCGCTGGGCATTCGCGTACGCGACCGCGGCGGACCGGCTCACCAGCCCGCTGGTTCGCGATGCGGACGGCTATCTGGTCGAGACGTCGTGGACCGAGGCGCTCCGTCGAGCGGCCGACGGTCTTGCCGCCCACCGCAGTGACGTCGGAGTGCTGACCGGTGGCCGGCTGACGGTAGAGGACGCCTACGCCTACTCCAAGTTCACCCGGCTGGTCCTCGGCAGCAATGACATCGACTTCCGGGCGCGACCGCATTCGGTCGAAGAGCAGGAGTTCCTCGCCAGCAACGTTGCCGGTCGCTATCTGGAGACGACCTACGCGGACCTCGAGTCGGCGCCGGCGGTTCTGCTCGCCGGCTTCGAAGCCGAGGAGGAGTCGCCGATCGTCTTCTTGCGGCTGCGCAAGGCGGTCGACAAGGGCGGCGCGAGGGTGTTTTCCCTCGCGCCGTACCCGACGTCCGGCTTGACCAAGCTGCGAGGCGAGCTGCTCTCGACCGTTCCGGGTGGCGAGGCGTCGGCGCTCGCTGGGCTCAGCGGTGAGGCGGCGGAGCAGTTGAGGAAGCCGGGGGCGGTCATCCTGGCCGGCGAACGGCTCGCCACCTCGCCCGGTGCCCTCAGCGCCGTTGCCGCACTTGCCGAACGCACCGGGGCGAAGCTCGCCTGGGTGCCGCGCCGGGCCGGGGACCGGGGCGCGGTCGAGGCGGGCTGCGTTCCAGGTCTGCTTCCGTTCGGCCGACCCACCCTCGATCCAGCCGCGCGGGAGGAGATCGGGAAGGCCTGGGGGGGCAGCGTCCCCTCCGGCCCCGGTCGCAACGGTGACGCGATCCTCGCCGACGCCGCGGCGGGCAAGACCGCGCTGGTCGTGGCCGGACTCGACCCCGGTGACCTCGCCGACCCGCCGCTCGCGCTGCGGGCGCTCGAGGAGGCGCCGTTCGTGGTCAGCCTCGAGATCCGGGAGTCCGTCGTCACCGACCGAGCCGACGTTGTCCTCCCGGTCGCGCCCGTCGTCGAGAAGGCAGGCCTGTTCCTCGATTGGGAAGGCCGGATGCGGCCGTTCGACGCGACGCTCGAGTCGACCGGCGCGCTGGCGGACCACCGGGTGCTGCACCGGTTGGCCGAGGCGCTGGGTGTTGACCTTGGTACGCCGAACGCCGCCGCGACCCAGGCCGAGATCGCGAAGCTCGGCTCCTGGTCCGGCGACCGGCCGGCGGCGCCGACGGCCCCCGCTGGGGCGCCGGCCGCGACCGGAGCCGGCCAGGCCGTCCTTGCGACCTGGCACTACCTTCTCGATGACGGCCGACTGCAGGATGGTGTCGAGCCGCTTGCCGGAACCCGCAAGGACCCGGTCGTCAGGCTGTCCGCCGCGACCGCGACTGCCATCGGAGCGAGCGAGGGCCAGCCGGTTTCGGTGACCAGCCCGGCGGGGTCGATCACGCTGCCACTGGTCATCACCGATCTGCCCGACGGCGTCGTCTGGCTGCCGACGAACTCGCCGGGCTCGCACGTCCGCCCGGCGCTCGCCGTCGACGCCGGCGCCGTCGTGAAGATCGCGGCAGGCGACGGGAGCCGCTCGTGATCCATCCCGGCCTGCTTGGCCTCCCCGCCCGCCTGCCGTTCGCATCATCACCGACCAGCGGCGGCGCCCACCTCGGCGTGTTCAACAACGACCCGTGGTGGATCACGATCATCAAGTGCGTCGTCGTGTTCGCCTTCCTCGTGCTGACGACCTTGCTGATGATCTGGGGCGAGCGCCGGATCATCGGGCGGATGCAGGCGCGTCCGGGGCCCAACCGGGTC
>JAICXJ010000054.1 GCA_025980465.1 Frankiales bacterium
AGTGTCGCTGCGTTCGTTGCCCAGTACGGGTACAGGCCGTTGATGAGGTTTTGGGCCATCTCCGACGAGCGGGTCCGATAGAGCTCGCCGATCGCGGCGAAGTACCGCTCGACGTACGGCGCGAGGAGCTCGCGCTGCTCGTAGCTGACAAACCCGGCGATGACCGCTTCCTGCTCGGCGTTGGGCAGCTCGTCTTGTTCGACAACCAGCCGCCAGGCCTCCGCCTTCGCCTCGGCGGTGGGTCGTGCTGCGCGCAGGGTGAGCGCGTGGCGTCGCCCGGCGGCCGTGTCGTCCCGCTCCAGCTCGGTCTCGATCTCGGTAGCGCCGGCGCGCTCTGTCATCACGAGGCGCAGCAGCAGCGACCAGCGCAGGTCCGTGTCGACCGCGAGGCCCTCGATGACCTCGGCGCCGCTGAGGATGGAAGCGATCCGGTCGAGCTGGTCATCGGTGCTCGCGTTCGCGGCGGCCGACCGGGTGAACGCGAGCTGCAGGTCGCTGGCCGGCTCGCTGCCGGCGAGCAGGTCGAAGGCACGAGCAGCGAGCCGTTGCCGGCGCGCCTTCGACTTCGATGGGTCGCCGAACGGATCGATGGACTGTGACGCGAGGCGCAGCAACGACTGCACCGTGCCGATCTCGGTTTCCTGCTCGATCCCGGCAAGCACCAGCTCGAGGTAGTCACCTGCGGCGACCTCGGCGTCGCGGGTCATGTCCCACGCCGCGCTCCAGCACAACGTGCGGGGCAGTGGCGCGCGCAGCTGTCCGACCGAGCTGACCAGGGTGTGCCACGATCTCGGGTCGAGCCGGATCTTGGCGTAGGTGAGATCGTCGTCGTTGAGCAGGATCAGATCCGGCTGGCCTTCGCCGATCAGCTCCGCCACGTCCGTTGTCTCGCCGGCGACGTCGATCTCGACCTGCCGGTGCCGATCGAGGCCGACGTCGGTGCGGGAGTACAGCCCGATCCGGAGTCGGTGCGCCCGCAGCGTCGGGTGGTCCTGCGGCGCCTCCTGGGTGACGGCAAACGAGGTGAACCGGCCGTCCTCGCCCACCTCGAAGCGGGCCCGGAGGGTGTTCACACCCGCGGTTTGCAGCCATTCCTTCGACCAGTTCGACAGGTCGCGGCCGCTCGCGTCGCCCAGGGCGTCGAGCAGGTCCTGAAGCGTCGTGTTCGAGAATGCGTGGGCGTTGAAGTAGGCGCGGGTGGCCTGGAAGAACGCGTCCTGGCCCACCCAGTGCGCGAGCTGCTTGAGCACCGAGGCGCCCTTGGCGTAGGTGATGCCGTCGAAGTTGGTCGACACCGCCTCGATGTCGGGGATGTCGGCTGCGATCGGGTGAGTCGTCGGCAGCTGATCCTGCCGGTAGGCCCACATCTTCTCGATCGTGCAGAACGAGGTCCAGGCCTCGGGCCACCGGGTGTATTCCGCCGTCACGTGCGTCGATGCGTACTCGGCGAAGGACTCGTTGAGCCAGAGGTCGTCCCACCAGCGCATCGTGACCAGGTCGCCGAACCACATGTGCGCCATCTCGTGCAGCACGGTGATCGCGCGCCGCTCGTAGGCCGCATCGGTCGTGCGCGACCGGAAGATGTAGTCCTCGGTGAAGGTCACGCACCCGGCGTTCTCCATCGCGCCCATGTTGAACTCGGGCACGAACACCTGGTCGTACTTCGGCCAGGGGTATCTCACCTCGAACAGCTCGTGGTAGGCGTCGAAGCCCTGGCCGGTCACCAGCATGATGTCGTCGGCGTCGAGATGTTCGAGCAGCGACTGTCGGCAGTACACGCCGAGCGGGATGCCGTCGTGCTCACTGGTTTCACCCTGGTACGGGCCGGCTACCAGTGTCGTGATGTACGGCGACTGCCGGGGCGTCGGCTCGAATGTCCGGCGTTCGCCGTCCGTCGTACCCGGCATGTTCGAGAGGACGAGCCAGTGCTCCGGTGCGTCCACGACGAACCGGAACGTCGCCTTGAGGTCGGGCTGGTCGAAGCACGGGAACATCCGGTGGCAGTCGAAGGTCTCGAACTGGCTGTAGAGGTAGACCTCCTTGTCGACTGGGTCGACGAAGCGATGCAGCCCCTCGCCGGTGCGGGAGAACACGCAGCTCGCCACGACGTGAAGCTCGTTGTGGGCGGCGAGTGGAGGCAGCTCGAGCCGCTGCCCGGTGAAGGCCCGCTCGGCGTCGATCGGCTCGCCATTGAGGGTGGCGGAGATCACCCGGCTCGCGGTGATGTCGAGATGGGTCACCGCGCCGGGTTGGCTGCAGTCGAACGTGATCGTGGCCGCCGAGCGGAAGTTCGTCGGCTCGTCGAGCGCGGTCGTCAGATCGAGATGGACGTCGTAGCAGTCGATGGCGAGCAACCGGGCCCGGTCCCGCGCCTCGTCGCGGGTGAGGTTCTCGACCGACACAACGGGGAGTCTGTCACGGCCGCCGCACGGTTCTGGTGAGGTGTCGCTGGCATCGAAGCCGCCGTCCAGAGCCGGCGGGTCTAGGGTCGTTGCAATGGCAACCATCGCTGACTTCTGGTTCGATCCGCTTTGCCCCTGGGCCTGGATTACCTCGCGTTGGATGCTCGAGGTGGAGAAGGTGCGCGACGTCGAGGTGCGGTGGCACGTGATGAGCCTCATCGTCCTCAACGAGGGCCGCCAGGACCTCACCGATTCCTACCGCGAGCGGATTGCGAAGGCGCTCGGTCCGGTGCGGGTCTGCATCGCCGCCGAGCAGGCTCATGGAAACGACGTGCTGGGCCCGCTCTACACGGCGCTCGGTACCCGGCATCACAACAATGGCGAGGAGTTCGACCGCCCGATGATCGAGGGCGCGTTGGGTGACGCCGGCCTACCGATCTCGCTCGCCGACGCGATGACAGACGAGTCGTACGACGGCGCGGTCCGCATCTCGCACAACGAGGGGATGCAGCTCGTCGGCGCCGATGTCGGCACTCCGGTCATCCAGGTCGACGGCAACGCGTTCTTCGGGCCGGTGGTGACGCCGATTCCCCGTGGCGAGGCGGCTGCCCAACTGTGGGACGGCGTGGTGATGGTGACGACGATCCCGGGCTTCTACGAGATCAAGCGAGGCCGTGACCAGAAGCCGAGTTTCGACTAGGTCAGGACCCTAAAGATCGCTGCCCGCGCCTCCGCGACACCGCGAACCTGGTGCGCCTGGAGTCCGACCGCCCGGGCGCCGTCGACGTTGATCAGGTTGTCGTCGACGAACAGGATCTCGGCGGGGGAGAGATCGAGCGTCGCCACCACCTTTTCGTAGATCTCGCGGTCCGGCTTGACCGTCCCCAGCTGGTAGGACAGGAAGACGTGGTCGAGCCGTTTCACGAGTGGCCAGTGCGAGATAGTCGCGTCCCAATGCACGGCGTTCATGTTCGACAGGCAGCCCGCGGTGCATCGCTCGGCAACGGCTGAGACGAGTTCCTCGGCGCCGTCGAACGGTCGGTTGACCCAGCCCTCGAACTGATCGAGGAACTCGCCCGGCTCGATGCCAAGGCCCCAGTCGGCGACGACCCCGGCCGCGAACTCCTCGGCGGTGCAGCCGCCCCGTTCGAAGCTGCGCACCCACTCACAGGTGAGCCAGCGCTGCCACAGCTCCTCATCGCTGTCGATCCCCGCCATGGCTCGCAGTGAAGGCACTCCTGAGACCTCGGCGAGTACGCCGCCGAGGTCGAAGACGACTGCCTTGACGGCCGCCGTGGCCGCCATGTCAGCGGGCTCCATCAGGTGGGATCCGCAACGTGTTGATGAAGGTCGCGAGCATGCCGTAGTGGCCGGCGAGCAGCAGGAACTCGATGGCCTCGGTCTCGCTCAGATGCTGACGCAGCTGCGCCCAGGTCGCATCGTCGAGGTCGCGGGAGGTATGGAGCTGGTTCGCCGCGTCGAGCAACGCAAGGTCCCGGCCGCTCCAACCGGCAGCGGTCACGTCGACGGCGCGCGCGATCTCATCCGGGGACAGCCCGGCACCGGCACCGAGTCGGCGATGGTGGTCGAGTTCGTAGTCGCAGCCGTTGAGCGCGGCGGTCCGAAGGATGACGAGCTCGGTGTCACGGCGTGGCAGCCCGCCTCGTGGCATCAGGCGACCCGCGAACAGCAGCCAGGCTCGGAACAGCGAATGGTGCCGGGCCATCGTGGTGAACAGCTTCGGCATCCCGGGGGCCTTCGCGACGCGGGCTCCCACCGCGATCATCGCCCAGTTCAGCGTCCCGATGTCGGCTCGTCGGCCGGGGGTGATCCGCGGTGGCGTCACTCCGCCACCGGCATCGCCCTGAACATGATGGCGTTCGCGCCGCGCATCAGGCCGGCGTACACGTGGGGCGCGAGCCGTTGCACGTGGTAGAGCAGCCGGATGTCGCCTGAGGTGAAGACCAGGTAGCGGTTGGCGATGACACCGCGGATGATCGCCGCGGCGGCGGTCTCCGGCGAAACGGCGTGTCCGCGGAAGCGGCGTTGCAGGCGCTGGAACCGCTTGCTCGTGGTGTCGACGCCGGCCACTTCGACGGTGGCGGTCAGCGGGGTGTCGACACCGCCGGGACACACCAGCGAGACGCCGATGCGGTGACGTCGTAAGTCGAATCGCAACACCTCGGAGACACCGCGGAGTCCGAACTTGCTGGCGCTGTACGCGGCGTGCCACGGCAAGCCGAACAATCCGGCCGCCGACGACACGTTGACCAGATGGCCACCTTCGCCGGCTGCGATCATGGCGGGAAGGAACGCCTCGATCACGTGGATCGGGCCCATCAGGTTGATGTCGATCACGTTCTGCCATTGCTCGTGCTCGAGCCGGTCGACCGTCCCCCACGCCGCGACGCCGGCGATGTTCATCACGATGTCGGCGTGACCGACCTGCTCATGGACCTTGCCGGCGAACCCTCGCACCGCGTCGAGGTCGCGGATGTCCAGAGCGGCGATGACACCGACCGTGCCGCCGTCGGCGCGGATCGCTGCTGCCACGTCGTCGAGGCGGTCCTGGTTGCGGTCGGTCAGGTGGACGACGCCGCCACGCCCGGCGACGGCGACGGCCGTTGCCGCACCGATCCCGCTGGCGGCACCGGTGATGACGACGTTCTTTCGGTCGAACTTCGGGTGCGGGTTCATCGCGAGCGACGCTATCCCGCCGCCTGGCGGCGCACTAGCGACGGGCATAGGCTCCGAACTATGACGGAGACCACGACGAACTTCCGCGACAAGATCTACATCGACGGGCAGTGGGTCGACTCGACCGGCTCCGAGACGATCGACGTCGAGAACCCCGCGACCGAGGAGATCATCGGGCGGACTCCGTCCGGTACGCCCGAGGATGTCGACCGCGCGGTCGCCGCCGCCAAGGCAGCTTTCGACAGTTGGTCGCAGACCTCGCCCGAGGAGCGCGGGAAGTACCTCACCCGGCTGCAAGAGGCGCTGACCTCCCGCATGCAGTCGGTCGCGGACACCATCTCGGCTGAGCTCGGCTCACCGGCGAAGATGGCGCAGCTGGTCCAGGCCGGACTTCCGATCATGGACATCGCGACCGCGGTGGCCCAGATCCCGGAGTTCCACTGGGAAGAGCAGATCGGCAACTCGACGGTCGTCTATGAGCCCATCGGCGTCGTCGGGGCGATCACGCCGTGGAACTACCCGCTGCACCAGGTAACGGCCAAGGTCGGCTACGCACTCGCGGCCGGCTGCACCGTCGTCCTCAAGCCGAGCGAGGTCGCCCCGCTCTGCAGCTACCTGTTCTTCGACGCGATCCACGAGGTGGGGCTGCCGGCCGGCGTCGTCAACCTGGTGCCCGGCTACGGGCCCGTGGTCGGCGAGGCGATGGCCGCCCACCCGGACGTGGACATGATCAGCTTCACCGGCTCCACCCGGGCCGGCACCCGGGTCGCCGAGCTCGCCGCAGCGACGGTGAAAAAGGTGGCGCTGGAGCTCGGCGGCAAGAGTGCCAACGTGATCCTGCCTGACGCCGACCTGCCCAAGGCGGTCAAAGCCGGCGTCGCGAACGCGTATGCCAACTCTGGTCAGACCTGCAGTGCCTGGACCCGGATGCTCGTGCACGAGTCGCAGTACGACGAGGCGGTCGCGCTCGCGAAGGAGGCCGCCGAGTCATTCACGACCGGCGACCCGAACGACCCTGACACGAGGCTTGGGCCGCTGGTCTCAGGGGTCCAGCGCGAGCGGGTGACCGGCTACATCCGGAAGGGGCTGGACGAGGGCGCCCGGCTGGTGACCGGCGGAGCCGAACGAGCCCACGACAAGGGGCACTTCGTCGAGCCGACGGTCTTCGCCGATGTCACTGCGACCATGACGATCGCGCAGGAGGAGATCTTCGGGCCGGTGCTGTCGATCCTGTCCTACTCCGACGAGGACGAGGCGCTCGAGATCGCCAACAACTCGCTGTACGGTCTGGCCGGCGGAGTGTGGTCGAGCGACCCGGACAAGGCGAAGGCGTTCGCGCGCCGGATGCGCACCGGTCAGGTCGACATCAACGGCGGCAACTTCAACCCGGCCGCGCCGTTCGGTGGCTACAAGCGTTCCGGCGTGGGTCGTGAGCTCGGCCGATTCGGCATGGAGGAGTTCCTGCAACCGAAGTCGCTGCAGCTGTAGGTCAGGCGCCGGTGCGTTGCGTGGACGATCGCCCAGCGGTCGATGCCGCGCCCAACTCGTTGCGCTTTTCGTTCGTGACCTAGCCTGCCGAGTCGTGAAGGTCTACATCGGGTCGGATCATGCTGGCTTCGAGCTGAAGGCGAGTCTGCTCGAGCATCTGCCGACGCTGGGCTACGAGTTGGTCGACTGCGGCCCGGCCGCTTACGACGACAACGACGACTACCCGCCGTACTGCCTGCTGGTCGGGACCAAGGTGGCGGCCGAGCCGGGCAGCCTCGGGATCGTGATCGGAGGGTCGGGCAACGGGGAGGCGATCGCCGCGAACAAGGTCAAAGGGGTGCGCTGCGCGCTGGCGTTCAGCGATGACACCGCGACGCTCGGCCGGGAGCACAACGACGCCAACGTGCTGAGCCTGGGTGCGCGGATGTACGACGACGCCACTGCCCGTCGCTACGCCGAGCTGTTCCTCGCCACCCCGTTCAGCGATGCCGAGCGGCACACTCGCCGCATTGAAATGCTGACGGCTTACGAGACCTCAGGACAGTTGCCGCCGCGCGTCGAGGATTCCTGAGCCGGATCGGGCGCGACAGCCACCGGGCGAGGTGGCCGATATGAGACCACTACCGCCGCCTCGGCGCGGGCCAGGTCATCGTCGTCCGGGCGGGAGACGTCGCGGGCGCGCATCGCCGAGCACGTGCCGATCTGCGACATCACATCGCGCGGTCCGCGAAATTCGGTCACGTCACCTCCGCGGATGACTTATCCCCGTTCGGATGGTGGCAGCCAGATCAATCCGCACTAGTCTCCCGAGTTTATGGGGCTGCCGGAAGTCGAGCCAGGCAATGCCCTCGACCGTGCCCGGTACCGATTCAGCCTGATGAGCGTCCCTGAGTCGGAGCGGGGGCGTCGGCTCGCCCTCGGCGGGATCCTCCTGCTGACCGGACTGGCGCTGGTGCTCAACATCTATGTCGGCGCAGTCGCGTTCCCGTCGCTGACGGTGGTCGTCCCGATGGTGTTCGGCGGCCTGCTCCTCGAGCCGAAGGCGCTTGCGGTCGAGACCGTGGCGGCGTTCGCCGTGATCATTGCCGAGAACCTCGGCCTCGGCAGCAGCACGATTCGCCCTGGTTCCTACGCCGTACTCGCGCTCGTGTCGGCTATTGCGCTGAAGCAGTCGATCGACCGCGAGCGACTCGGGCTCTCGGTCGGGCGCGGCGAGGCGATGCTGCTCGAGCTGCGTGACCGGCTCCGGGTGCAGGGGGAGATGCCGGCGCTGCCGATCGGCTGGCATGCCGAGGTGGTGCAGCAGTCCGCCGGCGGCGCCAGCTTCGGTGGCGACTTCCTCGTCGCGACGCTGAACGAGGACGGCAAGTCGCTCGAGTTGGTGCTGGTCGACGTCTCCGGCAAGGGGATCGACGCCGGCACCCGCGCGCTCATGCTCTCCGGTGCACTCGGAGGTCTACTGGGCGCGGTTCCGCCGGAGGAGTTCCTGGCTTCCGCGAACGACTACCTGCTCCGCCAGGACTGGGGCGAGGGCTTCGCCACCGCGCTTCATCTGACGCTCGACATTCCGAGCGGCAGCTACCGGATCGCCAACGCCGGCCACCCGCCCGCCGTGCATTACAACGGCGGCACCGGGGTGTGGCAGGTCGTCGAGCCGAAGGGGACGGTGCTCGGCCTGCTCCGCGACGCCGAGTTCGGGTCGGTCGAGGGGGAGCTGCGGCCGTACGACGCGCTTCTGATCTATACCGACGGGGTCATCGAGGTACGCGGTCGCGATCTGGTCGTCGGGATCGACCGGCTCCTGGGAGCAGCCGAGCGGCTCATCCCGCGCGGCTTCGACGGTGGCGCGCAGCGGCTGCTCGACGACGTCGCACCGGCCGCACCCGACGACCGCGCCCTCGTCTTGCTGTGGCGCACCTGAGGCCAGGTCAGCCGGCGGCTTCGGCCTGAGTGAGAGTGCCCGCCTCGATCAACTTCGCGATCCGGCCGGTGTCGATGCCCCAGTCGGACAGCGCCTCGGTGGTGTCGGAGCCTGACGGTCGGGCGGCAACTCCGACCGCGCCGGGGGTCCGGGAGAACCGCGGAGCCGGCGCCGGTTGCACGATTCCGCCGACGTCGACGAGGGTCCGCCTCGCCACGAGGTGAGGGTGGGTCTTCGCCTCCGACAGTCGCAGAACCGGGGCGACGCAGGCATCCACACCGTCGAAGGCCTCGGTCCACTCGGCGCGGGTCTTGCTCGCGAAACGCGCGGCGATGAGTTCGCGCATCCTCGGCCATTCCGCAACGTCGGCCTGGCCGGGCAGGTCGGGAATGTCGAGGACGCGGACCAGCTCGGCGAAGAACTGCGGCTCGAGTGATCCGACCGACATGTACTCACCATCGGACGTGCGGTAGGTGTCGTAGTACGGCGTACCGCCGTCGAGCAGATTGCTGCCGCGCTCGTCGCTCATCATCCCGGCCGCCAGCTGGCTGTGCGCCATCGCCAGCAGGCTCGTCACGCCGTCGACCATCGCGACGTCGATGACCTGGCCGGCTCCGCTGCTGGCGCGTTCGACCAGCGCCGCGAGCACGCCGGTCACACAGAACATCGCCCCACCGCCGAAGTCTGCGATGAGGTTGAGGGGCGGCACCGGCTTGCGGTCCTTCTCACCGATTGCGGCGATCGCCCCGGTGATGGCCGCGTAGTTGATGTCGTGACCGACCCGGTCGGCCAGCGGGCCGTCCTGTCCCCAGCCGGTCATCCGCGCGTAGATGAGCGCCGGATTGGCGGCGAGGCACTCGTCGGGTCCGAGCCCGAGCCGCTCCGCGACGCCCGGGCGGAACGCCTCGATCAGCACGTCGGCGGACCTCGCCAGGTCGAGCACCAGGTCGTTGGCGCCGTCGGCTTTGAGGTCGATCGCGACTGACCGTCGTCCGCGGGCCAGGATGTCGTAGCCGCCCATGACGCGGCTCAACGTGCCGGCGGGGCGCTCGAGCCGGAGGATCTCGGCACCCAGGTCGGCGAGCAGCATGCAGGCGTAGGGACCCGGCCCGATGCCGGCGAGCTCGATGACGCGTATTCCGGAAAGTGGTCCGTTGGCAGAGATCACCGCGTAACCGTAGCCGTCCTCCCCATGATGATGCGGGCATGGTCGGCCGGGCGCAGCCAGCGCAGCAGTCGCAACAGTTTGGGCCTGGGTAGCGCGACGCAGCCGGCAGTCGGGCTGTGGTGAGTGACGTGCAGGAAGATCGCGCTGCCCCGCCCCGGGGTTCGGGCGGCGTTGTAGTTGATCACCGCCCCGTCCTCGTACGACGGCCGCACGTGCATCGGCTCCGGACTGCGACCCGCGCTGTGACGGCGGACGTTCGTCCAGAGGTTGTAACGGGGACTCGCCGGGTCGTCATCCCAGTAGTCGGAGCGACCGGCGTGTCGCCAGCGGTAGTGCACGCCGGGGTTCGGGTCGACACCGAACATGAACGAGAACGTGTACGAGCCGCTCGGCGTCCGTAGGTCACCCTCCCGCTTGCGGCCCGGCGGGGCGAAACCACGTTCACCGATCCATGCCGGCCACGGGCCGGCAACCTGCCGCCAGCCGTTTCGGGTCTTGCCGAAGGCCCGGACCGTTGCGGTCGTTGAGCCATCGGAGGGCGCCGTTATCGAGATCACCTGGCTCGCGTTGTGAATGCCTTTCAGCCGGTTCACGAGCAGGTGCTGCGCTGCTCGCTCCGTCAGCGTGGAGGTCGTGCCAGTGGGGAATGCCACGATCGCCGCCGCAACGAGCGCCGCGGGAAGCATCGCCGCCGGCACCCGGGCGGTGGCCTCCGCGGACATCGCCCTCCTACCCTGCGAGTGTGGGTCAGGTGACGCTACGCCGGTATGCCGCGACAGCGGTGGTTGCTGCGGCGGCGGTGGGACTGGCGGCATGCCAGTCGTCGTCCCCGGCGACGCTCGGATCACACCACCGCCAGCGCCTCCACCTCGGTACCGGTAGCGACTCGCCCCCGGCCGCTGCCCGGGTGACCCCGACCCCGAGGCGGACCCGGGCTCGTGGCCGGACCACGGCCACGACGCCGACGCCGGTATCCACGCCCACTCAGGCGCGGCAACATCGCCCCGCGAAGCCGACTGTCTCGGGCGGTGCCGGTGCCGTGTCAGCGGTGACGGCAGGCGAGCTCGGCGCAAGTTGGCACCCCGGCTGCCCGGTGCCGCCGGGTGACCTTCGCGCCGTGAGAGTGGGTTACTGGGGCTTCGACGGCCGCCGCCATGTCGGGGTGCTCGTCGTGAACGTCGCAGCTGTGACCGCGGTCCGCGCCGCCTTCGCCAGCATCGAACGCCATCGGTTCCCGATCCGCCGGATGCAGCCGGTTGCCGCCTACGGCGGGAGTGACAAGGAGTCGATGGCGCAGGACAACACGTCCGCGTTCAACTGCCGGTACGCCGTGGCGAACGGCCCGAAATCGTGGTCGGAGCATGCCTACGGCGACGCGGTCGACATCGATCCACGGGAAAACCCCTACCGGCTCAACGGCAGGATCCTTCCGCCGAACGGCGCCGCCTACGCCGACCGGTCGACGCCGCGTCGCGGCATGGTGCTCGCGCCCGGTCCGGTGGTGGCGGCGTTCTCCTCCGTCGGATGGGGATGGGGCGGCAACTGGAGCTCGTCGCCGGACTACCAGCACTTCTCGGTCAACGGCCGATGACGACGAGTGGGCTCGCGCCGCTGACCGCCGCGCGCTTCTTCAGCAGCTGGCACTTCGACCCCTGGGCGGCGGGGTTCGTCGTGGTGGCGATGGTCGGCTATCTCGCGGGTATCCGCTTGGCAGCTCGTCGGGAGGTGAGCTGGCCCCTCAGCCGTAGCGTCGCGTTCGGCGGGCTGGGGCTCGGCCTGATCGTGGTGTGCACGATGTCCTCGCTCGCGGTGTACTCGCGAGTGCTGATGTGGCCCATGGCGGTGCGGGTCACGTTGCTGATGGCCGTCGTACCGATCGGACTGGGACTGGGCGACCCGATCGGCCTGGTGACCGCCTCGCTGAACCCGGCGGGAGCGGCACGGTGGCAGGGGATGCTGCGGGCGCCGGTCGTCCGGTTGCTCACGTTCCCGGCGGTAGCGCCGCTTCTCGCTCTTGCGACCCAGTTCCTGGTCTTCTTCACCGGCTATCTGGGAGCGGCACAGCATCACGGCTGGGTGATGCAGCTTCTGCAGCTTCAGCTCGTCGTCACCGGGTGCCTGTTCGCGTTGCCGCTGCTGGGGGTGGAGGTCCTCCCGCTGTGGTGCACCCAGCCGATCCGGATGGCGGTTGCCGGAGTCGATGGTCTGCTCGACGCCGTGCCCGGCATCGCGGTGATGACCAGCGGCTCGCTGATCGGAGGTGGCTACTACGGCACGGTGTCGCGCAGCTGGGGGCCCACCCGGCACTGGGACCAGACGATCGGCGGCGGCCTGATGCTCACTGTGGCCGAGGTCGTGGCGGTGCCGTTCATCGCGATTCTGTTCCGGGCCTGGATCAAGGAGGATGCGTGGCACGCTCGCGAGGTCGATCACGCCCTCGACGTCGCCGAAGCGCGGCGGGTGGCGCTCACCGATCCCGCAGTGGAACCCGTAGCAGGCCGTCCGTGGTGGGAGGTCGACCCAGGGCCGCTGTCAGATCGAGCCACGCGGTACGGGTGGGACAAGCCGGCTCAACCGGACGAGTAAACGATCAAGTCGCCGATCGCTTCGCACCGCGCGCTCGTCCGCTGCGGCCGGAGGCGCGAAAGTACAGCCCAAGGACGACCACGACGTACAGGACGTAGACGACGCCTTGGAGCACGGTAGGGGACTGGGAGTAACCGAAGAACGAATGCAGGATGTCGCCGGGGGCGCTGTCCTCGTTGATGAAGGTCCCCGAGTGCCACAACGGATGCGTCGCCACCCGAACCCATCCGAGTTGTTGAAGGTTCTGGATCGCGTCGACGAGGAGTCCGGCCGCAAAGATCATCAACAGCCCGCCGACGGTCGCGAAGAAGACGCGGAAGTTCAGCTGGTGGCCGAGTCGGTAGATGGAGAACGCGATCGCAAGGGCGACCGCGAGCCCAACTGCAGCACCTAACGCCGCGCCGCGAGTGCCGACGCTGCCCTCTGTCCTTCCGGTGAAGAAGATCGCGAGAGTGAAGACGACGGTTTCCAGGCCTTCCCGGCCGACGGCTTGAAAGGCCAGCAGGAACAGGCTTCGCCGCGCCCGTCCGTCCACCGCCGCATCGATCTTCGATCGCAGCTCCGTGGTGAGGCTTCGCGCGTGGTTGCGCATCCAGAACGTCATGTAGGTGAGGACCGCCGCGGCGACGAGGTACGTGCAGGTCTCAAAGATGGTCTGGACCCGGGTGCCGTCGTACTGGCTGATGGTCAGATACGCCGCCACGCCACCGGCGGTCGCCAGAAGCAGCGCGGACCCCACACCGATATAGATGTCACGGAAGTACCGGCGCTGGCCGCTGCGATTGAGGTACGCAAGCAGGATCGCGACGATCATGCTTGCCTCGACGCCTTCGCGCAGGAATATGACGAGTGTTGCCACCATCTACGCTCGGAACCTCCGGATCAGGCGCTCAGGTATGGCTAACCTTACCCAACAGCAAGGGCGGGATGCAACGGCAGTTCGCTGATTCGGAGAACGTGCCTTCCACGGCGGCGCTTAGGCGCAACGGATCATGAGGTTTGCAGCAGGAAGGGCCGGCGTGTCGTGCTGCGATCCTCATGATCGTTTCGCCAAGCGCATGGCGGGAGCCGGTCAGTGAATGGCGAAGCTCGTCGTGAACTGGGTGGCGCTGATCGGCGAGGTCTGTACCTCGAAGGTCAGCCGCCAGTTCCCGGAGAGTGCAAACGACGTCATCGCCGTCGCCCGGTCGCTGCCTTTGGCCGTCGTGAAGGTGACTGGGAGGGACGAGATCTGGTGTGAGGGCAGGTTCAACGAGCCTGAAGCCGCCTGGATCGGTTCGGCCCGACCATGACCGTCGGTCGAGACGAGCGTGATCGAGTCCGGGCCGGTGCGGCCGGGCGCGATCGTGACCTCGACCTGCAGACCGGCCGCGGTCAGGGTGCGATGGACCGTTCGGTCGACGGCCTCGTTCGCGGGCTGAGTGTTGACGAGCACGCTGGTGAAGATCAGAACGGCCAAGCCGATCGTCAACTCGAACAGCACGCTGTGGCGGAGGTGGGGAAGGATGAACAGGCGCATCGGAAGTTTGGTCGGCGCGGTCTCATCCGGGTCGCGAACCGCCCCCCTGAGCACCCACCGGGCGAACGCTCCCAGACCCACCAGTGCCAGCAGCCCGAAGATCTTTGCGAGGACCAGCCGCCCGTAGTCGGTGTCGATCAGCGCAGTCCACGACACGCCGATCTCGCGCCAGGCCTGATAGAGCCCGGTCGCGCTGATGACCACCACGCAGGTCAGTGCCATCGCGGAAAACCGCGGCAAGACCGCGAGCGCTTCGCTGCGGGTCGCGCGTCGAAGGACAGCCAACGACAACACGGTGAGCCCACCGAACCAGGCCGTGACTGCGAGGACATGGAGGGACTCGCTGGCGAGCGAGAGGACTACCTGCTGACCGACGTCACCGTGTCCGACCGTCGCCCACGTCGCGGGGAGGGCGAGGACGAGTACGCCGGTCGGCCAGGCAGCGAGCCGCCTTCCGAGAAACCATTGCGCCGAGGAGACCGCGAGCGCCAGCCATAGCGCGAACCGCACGACCAAGACATGGCCGAAGTGGCTGTGTGCGACGGAGGTCAGCAGATCGCCGTCGAACAGGTGGAGTAGCGACGCGCCCTGGGTGTACGGCGCCTGCAGGACGAACTGTCCCGCCGTACCGACGATGCCTCCCACCACTCCGACGACGATCAGCCGCCGTACCAGCTGGCGCACCCGCCCGCCGGGCCACATCAGCAGGAAGATGAGCGCACCCGGGCCGGCGACCAGCCCGAGGTAGCCGAGCAGGCGCATCCCGCCGAGCAGAACGCCCACCGAGCGGTGGCCGCCGCCGAGGCCGGACGGCTTTCCGACCACCGCGGTCGGTGCACCGATTGAGAACGTGAATCCACCGGAGATCGGGTGGCTGTCGGCGGAGATGACTCGCCAGCTCACCGTGTAGGTGCCGCGTCTGAGGTTCGGCGCGAGTCGTACTCCGACCGTGTCGCCCGCCCCCGTGAGGTGGCCGGCGTCCCGGTCGTCGATGCGGTGCAGGTGGTCGTCGAAGACTTGGATGTCCTGGCTGTTGACGCCGACGCCCTCGCCGAATGTGAGGGTCACGAACGCCGGCGGGTGCTTCAGGACGGCACCCGAAGCGGGCGAGGTGTGTTCGAGCTCGGCGTGCGCGGAGGCGGCGGGGGCGCCGACGAACAGCAGCAGCCACCCGGCAGTCGCTATGACGCCGATTGCTTGGGTGGTTCGGCGGAACGGGCGGCGAGGCATCAGACCGGTGTATGCAGCGGGTTATCGACGACGAGCCAGGGCGGCCGCCGCCAGCCACGCCGCGATGATCGCCACTCCCAGAGCCGCGATCGCGAGGTTGCGGGCGGTCCGATCCTTGCTCCCGGACGTCATCGCGTGCGTCGCCATCGGGTGTGACGAACTCGCGGCACTAGGTGCCGGCTGGAGATCGAGGACGGGCGCGGGGAACTGCGGCTCCGCCGCACCGGGTGCCTGACTGACGATCCACCTGACGACGTGGCCATCGCTGTAGGTCTGCAGCACCCGGAACGTCACCGTCGGCGAATCGGGCAGCTGGCCCGCCGTCACGACGAAGTCGGCCGCCTCACCGGGCTGCAGGCCGTCCGCCGTGCTGTCAGCCGTCCACGTCACCTCCGAGACCGCGTCGGTGATCGTGCCGTCGTCGGTCGCCACCGGGTGCGCGAGCTTCGCGGTCTTCACGCCGGCGTGCCAGCCCGGATGCGGGTCGACCAGGACACCAAGCAGCGGCTGGTCGGTCGGGAAGAAGACCTGAAGCTTGACCGTGGCGGCGTGGCTCTCCTCGTTCGGGGTGCGGAACATCACCGCGGCGTCGCTCGCGCCGCGCACCGGATCGTCGCTGTGCACCGTGATGTGGGCAGAAGCCGGCACTGCGCCGATGAGGAGGAGGGCGGTCGCCAGCGCTCCTACCGACACCGCTCCTCGCCGAAGTCCCGGCACCTCAACTCCTTCGTGATCTGGCGTTGCGGCGACGCTATGTCAAACCGGACACCGGGCGTCGCCGCATTAGGCCGCATGGCGGGAGGAACCCGGGCGTTGGTGCCGAAATAATGGAGGCGGCTACCCAGCGGCCGTTGCTTTGCACGTCGCCGCTCATGGTTGTCAGCACTAGTACGGCAACTGTCGGCGAGGGCGAGTGGGGCGGGCAACAATGAGCACGAGCAGCGGGGGAGCCCTCCGCCGGGGCCGCCGTGTCCTTGCCGCGGCCGGCGGGGCGATCCTGGTCTTCGACCTGCTCGGTACGGCAGCCGCTGGCGCTCACGGGGCGCAGCAACTCCGGGTGGACCGGGCGAGCCGACAGTCGTCTCACGCCCTGCCCCGGCCCGATCGGAAGTTCGTACCGCCGTACACCTTCCTTGCCTCGTTGAAGCGAAGCGCCCCTGGCTTCTCGAGCCCGCACGACGCCACGCCGAAGTTGACCGTGCCCAAGAGATGGCACGGTCAGACGACGGCGATGCCGATCACCAACGCCAATCGGAACTGGGTGAAGGTGCGCTTGGCCCGCCGTCCAGACGGGTCGCAGGCCTGGGTTCACCTCCGCGCTGTCAAGATCACCATCACCACTTACGCCCTGGTGCTCGACCTGTCGGAGCTGCGGCTGTACGAGTTCAAGGCCGGTCGCCAAATCGCGTCCTACCCGGTCGGCGTGGGTATGCCGGCGACACCTACCCCGACGGGTCATTACTTCATCGCGTTCCACGCGACTCCGACCGGGCCCGGCTACGGGCCGGTGATGCTCGAGACGTCAGCTCATTCCAAGGCGCTCCGAACCTTTGACGGCGGAAATGACGCCATCATTGCGATACACGGTCCGATCACTTCGGCAGCCAACGCGGCGATCGGCAAGAACGGCACGCGGGTCTCCCACGGCTGCATTCGGATGCACGACAGCCAGTTGCTGAAGGTCGCCTGGGTGCCCTACGGCACGCCGCTCGCCATCGTGCCGTAGCACTGCGCGAGTCCGCTGGCAGCTGCGCGGCAGCCGAGGCGTGTGACTTCATCATCGCGATCTCGACCGGGGAACTCGACGGCGTCGAGGCCATCGTGAGCAGCCTCCGGCGCTAAACCCGCTCGCAGAAGGGTTGATCCCGAGCCGGCGGTATTCGACCGGTCCAAGCAATGTGGCATTGCTATGCCCGCCCTCAAGCAATGTCACATTGCTAGGGCGAATCCGGGGCCAGCCGGTCACATCGCTCAAGCAATGTCACATTGCTTGAGGCTTGAGCGCCGAACTAGGTGCGGCGTTGCGGTGCGTGCAGTGGAGCGGGCGACCGGGATCGAACCGGCATGGCCAGCTTGGAAGGCTGGGGCTCTGCCATTGAGCTACGCCCGCGCGACGGGTCGCCCACGTTGGAATGCACCTAGGATCGAGGACACGCCGCGGGGCGTAGCGTAGTGGCTAGCGCGCCTGCTTTGGGAGCAGGAGATCGGGAGTTCGAGTCTCCCCGCCCCGACAGAACGCAATCGACCACGAACACAGGAGAACCGCGCCCCCGATGAAGAGCGCCGTCGAGACCCTCGGCCCCACCCGCATCAAGCTCACGGTCGAGGTCCCATTCGACGAGCTCAAGCCTGCCGTGGACGCCGCCTACAAGAAGGCGGGTCAGCAGGTTCGGGTGAAGGGCTTCCGGCCGGGCAAGGTCCCGCCGCGCCTTATTGATCAGTACGTCGGGCGCAGCGCGGTCCTCGAGGAGGCGGTCAACGAGGCGCTGCCGAGCTTCTACGGAAACGCCATCCGTGAGAACGAGGTCGACATCCTCGGCCATCCCGAGATCGAGGTCACCCAGTTCGGTGACGGCGACGAGCTGGTCTTCACCGCCGAGGTGGACGTCCGCCCTGACATCGAGCTTCCCGAGTACGACGGCCTTCCGGTGACGGTCGAGGACGCCGAGGTCAGCGAGGAGGACGTCGACGGCCAGCTGCAGAGCCTGCGCGACCGGTTCGCGACCCTTGCGGGGGTGGAGCGGGCCGCGGCCGCCGGCGACTTCGTCTTCATCGACCTCGCGGCGACCATCGACGGCGCTCCGGTCGAGGACGCGACGGCGAACAACCTCTCCTACGAGGTCGGTAGCGACTCGCTGGTCGCCGGCCTCGACGACGCGATCGTCGGGCTCGCGGCGGGAGAGTCCAAGGAGTTCCCGACCCAGCTGCGGGCGGGTGACGCCAGCGGGCAGGCCGCGCGGGCCACGGTCACGATCCGCTCGGTGAAGGAGAAGCAGCTCCCCGAGCTCGACGATGACTTCGCCCAGACCGCGAGTGAGTTCGACACCATCGACCAACTGCGGGCCGACGTGCGGGATCGGTTCGCCCGGGTCAAGACGCTGACCCAGGGGGTGCAGGCCCGCGACAAGGTGCTGGAGGCGCTTCTCGAGCGCGTCGAGGTGCCGATGCCGGAGCACGTTTTGCACGACGAGGTCAGCTACCGCGAGCAGGAGCTCGACCGGCAGCTCGAGTCGGCCGGACTGACCCGAGAGGTGTACGCCGAAGCCGAGGGCAAGGCGGTCGGGGATCTCGCGGCCGACATCGAGGACAACGCGAAGCAGGCGATCAAGGCCCAGTTCGTCCTCGATGCGATCGCTCGCAAGGAGGAGCTCTCCGTCGACGAGTCGGACCTCACCGACCAGATCGTCCGTCGATCGGCGCAGATGGGGGTGCGGGCCGACGCCTACGCCCAGCAGCTGGTCAACAGCGGACAACTCGGGTCGCTGATGAGCGAGATCCTGCGCGGCAAGGCGCTCGCCCTGGTGATGGAGCGGGCGAGCATCACGGACGCTTCCGGACGGCCGGTCGACCTCGACTCGCTCACCGGCACGGCCGACACCGCCGCGCCCGAGGGCGCCACCGAGATGGAAGCCGGGGCTGCCGAGTCGGAATCGACCGAACCGGACGAAGCGGCCGAGTGACGAGCGCGCGCGGGTGAACGCGCGCATGCTCACAGCGAACAGCGGCTGCGTTCCCCCCTGATCCGACCTGGCCGAGGGCTAATGTCGTCTCATGAGTGAACGCGTTGCGAGCGACCCGCAGATGCGGGCGTCGAACCTGGGTTTGAACCTCAACGACTCGGTCTACGAGCGCCTGTTGCGCGAACGAATCGTGTTCCTGGGCAGCCAGGTCGACGACCCGATCGCCAACCAGATCTGTGCCCAGCTGCTCTTGCTGTCCGCGGAAGACGCCGAGCGCGACATCTTCCTCTACATCAACTCACCCGGTGGCTCGGTCAGCGCCGGCATGGCGATCTACGACACCATGCAGTTCGTCTCCAACGACGTCGCGACCGTCGCCGTCGGCCTAGCGGCGAGCATGGGTCAGTTCCTGCTCTGTGCAGGCGCAAAAGACAAGCGCTACGCCACGCCGCACGCGCGGATCATGATGCACCAGCCCTCGGGCGGGATCGGTGGTACGGCGAGCGACATCGCAATCCAGGCCGAGCAGATGCTCTACACGAAGAAGATCATGCAGGAGCGGATCGCCTTCCACACCGGCCAGACGGTTGAGCAGATCGAACGCGACTCCGACCGCGACCGCTGGTTCACCGCCGACGAGGCGAAGGACTACGGCTTCGTCGACCACGTCGTTGCCCGCGCCAACCAGGTGCCATCCGAGGGTGCGGTCTCCTGACCGCCTGAAAAGATCAGGAGATTCGACATGCACGAACTAGCTGGCAGCGCGCCGCAGGGCCCGCAGAGCCGGTACATCCTGCCGACCTTCACTGAGCGCACGAGTTACGGCTTCAAGGAGCTCTCGCCGTACACCAAGCTGTTCGAGGAGCGGATCATCTTCCTCGGCGTCCAGATCGACGATGCGTCGGCCGACGACGTCATGGCCCAGCTTCTGTGCCTCGAGCAGATGGACCCCGACCGCGACATCTCGATCTACATCAACTCACCGGGCGGTTCGTTCACGGCGCTCACCGCCATCTATGACTGCATGCAGTTCATCCGGCCGGAGATCATGACGGTCTGCCTCGGTCAGGCCGCGTCCGCCGCGGCGGTGCTGCTCGCCGCCGGTACGCCGGGCAAGCGGCTCGCGCTTCCCAACTCCCGGATCCTGATCCACCAGCCCTACAGCGAGGGTGGCGGCCAGGGCAGCGACATCGAGATCCAGGCGCGGGAAATCCTGCGGATGCGTGCCCTCCTCGAGACCCTGATCGCGCGGCACTCCGGCCGCACGCCCGAGCAGGTCAAAGAGGACATCGAGCGCGACAAAATCCTCACCGCGGAGGAGGCCGTCGAGTACGGCTTGGTCGACGAGGTCATCCGCAGCCGGAAGCTTTCCGCCGTTCCGTCGTAGTCCCCGTGCCGCGGTAACCCGAACGGCTCAGTCGAGCGGCGGAGCCGAACTGGTGCGACACGCCCGTTAACGGACGAGGTTTTGGCTGATGGACGCGCGATGTCCCCTCGGCGCGGTACCGTCATACCTGGTCGGCGCCGCGGCGCCCGACCGGGCACATCTGGCGTGAACCGGCCGGCTGCATGGAGGAGATCGAGTGGCACGCATCGGTGACGGTGGCGACCTGCTCAAGTGCTCCTTCTGCGGCAAGAGCCAGAAGCAGGTCAAGAAGCTGATCGCGGGCCCCGGCGTCTACATCTGCGACGAGTGCATCGACCTGTGCAACGAGATCATCGAGGAAGAGCTCACTGAGTCCGCTGACGTCTCGTTCGACTCGCTTCCGAAGCCGAAGGAGATCTACGAGTTCCTCGACGGCTATGTGATCGGCCAGGACACCGCCAAGAAGACGCTGTCAGTCGCGGTCTACAACCACTACAAGCGGGTCCAGGCCGGCGGCACCGACAAGGAGCCGGTCGAGCTCGCGAAGTCCAACATCATGCTGCTCGGGCCGACCGGCTGCGGGAAAACGCTGCTCGCCCAGACCCTCGCGAAGATGCTCAACGTCCCATTCGCGATCGCCGACGCCACCGCACTCACCGAGGCCGGGTACGTCGGTGAGGACGTCGAGAACATCCTGCTCAAGCTGATCCAGGCCGCCGACTACGACGTGAAGAAGGCCGAGACCGGGATCATCTACATCGACGAGATCGACAAG
>JAICXJ010000070.1 GCA_025980465.1 Frankiales bacterium
GATGGCGGCATCAAGAACACCTGATCGCGATCCACAGCACGCACGTTGATCGACACACTTCATCGTCGCGGCCGGCTACCCCAGAACGCCGCCGCCACGCCGCCATTCATGCGACAGCCACGTCAGAGGCTCGAGATCGGTGGAGGTGGCGGGAATCGAACCCGCGTCCTTCGGCGGCTCATCAAGGCTTCTCCGGGCGCAGCCTGCTGCAGTTTTCTCGGCCCCAGCGGTGTCACAGGCAACCCGCTGCAGGCCCAGTCACTGTTTGATTTCCCTCGAGACCCCGTGACCGGGTCTCTCGGTGGAGCCTCCTAGCGATGCCAGGTCCTAGAGCGGAGGCGCCCCTAGGCTGACAGCTCTGCTACCTAATTAGGCAGCGAGAGCGAGCCGGTGATTATCGGCATTTATTGAAGTTGCCGCGAAGTGGTTAACGAGATCACGCGACATCCTCGGCCCGCTTCCCTTGAATCGACGTCCGAAGTCGAAACCGTTCACCCCCTCGTAGGGTCTGAAATTCCTTACCTGTCAAGGCTACCCGCGGACGGCGTCAGGATCACCTGCATTCGCCTGGAGCCAGTCGACAACCGGCCGTGATCCGCGCAGGAAGTCGACCACTCGCTTCTTTGCCGCCGCTGTACCGAGCCAGGCTTCAACGTCCCATTCCTGCCACGTCGTCAGGCCCTTGTGGCGAAGCAGCTCGACCCTGGGATGATCAGCGGAGTAGCCGCGAGGGGCGGTCTTCAGCGTTCCGTGGCCGCGCACGTCGATGCCCTTCTTCACGACCGCCTTGATGGCCTTCTCAAGCTCAGTCCCCGTGCGGTCATGGGCAACGGCAGCGCGGTAACGCGCAAGCTGGCCGGAATCCATGTGGTAGAGCCCGGAGCCCGCCATCAGCCCGTCCGCCGAGAGCTGGACGTATCCGGCACCAATCCGCGCGCCGATGGCGGTCTTGTACGGCGTCTTGTCGGCACTGAAGCGGACGTCGCGATACGGCCGGAAGATCTTCCACTCGCCGAACTCCCCCGCCAGCTCGATCAGCAGGTCCGTCATCGGAGCCAGTACCAACTCGTCGTACATCGAGCGGTTGGCGGTCCAATAGGTCTTCGAGTTGTCTGCCTCGAGGCCCTCGTAGAACTCCAGCGCGTCGGCCGGCCAGCCATGGAATGCCATGCTCGAGACCCTAGGTCTGACAATACCCCATAGGGGTATATGATCGTACGGGTGTCCGCTTGGAGCACGATCTCGCACAGCCTCGACGAGGGCTTCTTCATGCTGTGGCAGACGTTGTGGGCACTGATCCTCGGCTTCTTGCTCTCGGGCGCGGTCCAGGCCTTCGTCTCTCGGCGACAAATGCAGCAGGTGATGGGCAACCATCGGCCTGCCGCGGTCACGCGCAGCGCGCTGCTCGGGATGGCGAGTTCGTCATGCTCGTACGCCGCCAGTGCGCTCGCCCGCACCCTGTTTGTCCGCGGTGCGGACTTCACCGCGGCGACCGTCTTCATGGTCGCCTCGACGAACCTCGTCATCGAACTCGGCTTGGTGCTCTGGCTGCTGATCGGCTGGCAGTTCGCGGCGGCGGAGTTCGTCGGCGGGGCGATCATGATTGTCCTGCTGGCGCTCGTTCTTCCCTACGTCATCGGTGATGCGCTCACTGCCACGCAGCGAGCCAACCAGTCGGTCACGGCAGACGATGAACGTGGCGACGGGATATCGACGCTGCTCGACCGGCTCCGGCAACCGGCCCGATGGGTCGCCTCGATCGGCTACACGATCGCCGACCTGACGATGCTGCGACGCGAGATCATCATCGGGTTCATCGTCGCCGGCTTCCTCGCCGTGGGCGTACCCACCCACTTCTGGACCGCCGTATTCCTTACCGGCCACGGCGCGCTGACGATGATCGAAGATGCCGTCGTTGGCCCTGCTGTTGCTGTCATCAGCTTCGTCTGCTCGATCGGCAATGTCCCCCTCGCAGCTGCGCTCTGGGAACGAGGCGTCAGCTTCGGTGGTGTCGTCGCGTTCGTCTTTGCGGACCTGATCTCACTTCCGCTGCTGTTGATCTACCGCAAGCTGTACGGCGGTCGGCTGACGCTCAGGCTCATCGCCGCGCTGTGGCCGGTGATGAGCGCAGCCGGGCTGCTCACCGAGTTGATCTTTCGGGCGACGGGCGGGATCCCGGCCCATCGCCCCCACCTCGTCGCACCCGAGCATCTCGCCTGGGATCACACGACCGCTCTCAACATCGCCTTCCTCGCGGCGCTCACCGCGATGGGGTGGATCCATCTCAATCGGCGCCGGTTCGCCCAACCAGAGGCGATCGCGATCGATCCGGTCTGCGGGATGCAGGTCGAGCGCGCCCTCCCCGGCGCGGTTCTCACCAGGGGCGCCGGACGGGAGTACTTCTGCTCGAGCGCCTGCCGCGACAAGTACGCAAGGAGTCTGCGATGACGACAACCCGGGGCTACACCGCCGACAAGGCCAGCTACCAGCGGCGACTGAAGCGCATCGAGGGTCAGGTCCGCGGAATCGCCCGGATGGTGGACGACGACGCGTACTGCATCGACGTGCTCACGCAGGTGTCAGCGGCGACGAAGGCGCTGCAGGCCGTCGCGCTCGGCCTGCTCGATGACCATCTCGGCCACTGCGTGCGGGAGGCCACGGTGGCCGGCGGGGCCGAGGCCGACGAGAAACTGCAGGAGGCGAGCGAGGCGATCGCCCGATTGGTGCGGTCCTAATCCGGTTGTCAGGGTCCTCGGCGCCACCTCGAGCGGCGGCCGTCCTGACAACTCGTCGATCAGTCGCGGCCCTTCGCCCGGCGGCCGGCGGCGCGCTGAATTTCCCGCTGGGCATCACGAGCGGCGAGCGTCTGCCGTTTGTCATAGCTGCGCTTTCCGCGGGCGAGAGCGATCTCGACCTTCGCCTTGCCGTCCTTGAAGTACAGCGAGAGCGGCACCAGGGTCAGCCCGGACTCCTTGGTCTTGCCGACCAACTTGGCGATTTCATGTCGGTGCAGCAGCAGCTTGCGCCGCCGCCGTGGCTCGTGGTTGGTCCAGGTGCCCTGGGTGTACTCCGGAATGTGCAGGTTCTCCAGCCACACCTCGCCGTCGCGAACCGTCGCGTAGGAGTCGACGAGCGAGGCCCGCCCCTCTCGCAACGACTTGACCTCGGTGCCCTGCAGCACCATTCCGGCCTCGTAGACATCCTCGATCAGGTAGTCGTGACGGGCCTTGCGGTTCTGCGCGATCAGCTTGCGGCCGGACTCCTTCGCCACCGCTCAGGCCTCAGCCACGGCCGCTGGTCCCGGCATCGGCGGTCAGCCCGGACAGCACCTCGACGGCGCGCTGATAGACCAGCCAGTCCGGCGTACCGGAAGGAACGAGTACGTCGGGCGTGATCCCAACCCCGTCGAGCGAACGACCGGATGGGGTGAGGTAGTGGCCGACCGTCAGCTCGATCGCCGATCCGTCGGAAAGGCGATTGGGTGCTTGGACGCTGCCCTTGCCGAAGGTCTGTGAGCCAACCACCAGCGCCCGGCCGCGATCTTGCAAGGCTCCCGCGACGATCTCGGCGGCGCTCGCAGTTCCCCCGTCGACCAGCACGACCAGTGGGAGGCTGGTGTTGCCGCCGCCGAGTGCATCGAGCACGTGAGGGCTGCTGCCGCGCTGGACATAGGACACGACGGCGCCATTGGCGAGAAAGGCCGACGCCGTTTCGACGGCCTCCGACAGCAAACCGCCGGGGTCGTCACGGAGGTCAAGAACGATTCCCCGCAGATGCTGCCTCGCCGCGGCCGCAACGCGGGATCGAACCCAGCGACCAACGCCACTGGTGAACGCGTCGATCCGGAGCCGCTCCACGCCCGGCGCGAGACGCGATGCCGTGACGTCATCGTCGGCGATCCGGGTCCGGGTCAAGGTGGCCGTCGAAATGACACCGCCGCGGCGTACCTGGATCTGCACCGTGGTGCCCGGGGTACCACGGAGCTCGCTCACCACATCGGCGACGCTTCGGCCGGCGACTGCAACGCCGCCGACTGCGGTGACGATCTCGCCGGTCCGCAGGCCAGCGGCGGCCGCCGGAGACCCGGTCTCGACACTCAGGATCCGAAGCGCGCCGGCGGACGTCTCACGTACCCAGACCCCCACTCCGGAATAGGCCCCGGAGAGCACCTGCCGGAACTGCGAGAAGTCCGTCGGCTGGTAGTACGCCGACCAGGGATCGCCGAGCGCCTTGAGCATTCCTTCGACGGCAGCCTGCCGGAGCACCGAGCGCGGCACTGGCTTCGCGGCATGAGCCTCGATCATGCGTTCGGCCTGGTCGAGGACGCTGTTGTCGCGGACGTGCGAGTTATTCGGCGCCGCCGTCTCGCCGACGATGGCGCCGGCGCCGAATGCGACGACGATCGCGACCGCCGTCGCGAGCGCGCGAGTCCGACCCTGCAATGCGCCCACGTGTCGATCCGACTACACGCGAAGGTGACGTTGCAAGGTCAGGAACGACGCGATCGCGGGGAGCAGGATGCCGATCACGATGACCAGCGGAAGGCTGTGGCCGAGGGTCCCCCATTGCCCGAACGGAGTGAGCACGCGGCCGGCGAGTTGGCTCGAGATGTAGTACCTGGCGCCGATCAGGAGCAGCACGGCCACTCCGGAGCCGGCCAGCCCAGCGGCGGTGCCTTCGAGCACGAACGGCGCCTGGATGTAGAAGTCAGACGCGCCGACGAGTCGCATGATGCCGGTTTCCCGACGCCGGCTGAACGCCGCGACCCGCATCGAGTTGTAGATGAGCAGGCAGGTCGAGATGAACAGCAGCACCGTCAGCAGCAGCGCGCCGTCGGTGAGGTGGCGGAAGAAGGCGAACAGTCGCTTGAGGCTGGACTTGGCGTTGGTGACCGCCTGCACGCCCGGCGCCTTGCTCACGGCGCTGTTGATGACGGCGAAGTCGTGCGGATCCTTCAACTCCACCGCGAAGGACTCCGGGATCGCACTCGGGGGCGTCGCCTTCACGAGGTCGGGATCGTTCGGGAAGTCGGCTTTGAACAGCTTGTAGCCCTCGGCCTGTGAGATGTAGGTGACGGTCTTCACCTGCGGCAGCTTCTGCAGGGTCTGCTGGATGCTGGTCCGCTCGGTGGGAGTCAGGCAGTTCGACGGCGCAGCCGGCGTACCGCATTCCTGTTGCAGGTAGACGGACACCCGGATCTGGTTGATCAGGTTGTGCTCGAGCCGATTAGAGCCCTCGCGGATGATCAGCGCGATGCCGAGCAGGGTCAGTGAGATCGCGACGGTCATGATCGCGGCGATGGTCATCGTCACGTTTCGCCGAAGTCCGACACCGACCTCGGACATCACAAATTGAGTACGCATGACCTTCTCTTCTTCGCTAGCGGGCGTAGCCGTAGACACCGCGACTCTGGTCGCGGGTCACATGCCCAGCCTCGAGCTCGACGACGCGGCGGCGCATCGAGTCGACGATGTTGGAGTCGTGCGTCGCCATGACGACGGTCGTCCCGGTGCGGTTGATGCGGTCAAGCAGCTTCATGATGCCGACGCTCGTCGTGGGATCGAGGTTCCCGGTGGGCTCATCGGCGAGCAGGACCCGCGGCCGGTTGACGAACGCCCGCGCGATTGCGACGCGCTGCTGCTCACCTCCGGACAGCTCGTCGGGCCGGCGGTTCTCCTTGCCGTCAAGACCGACCAGGCTGAGCACCTCAGGAACCACCTTCGCCACGACGTGGCGGGGCTTGCCGATGACGTCGAGGGCGAATGCGACGTTCTCGGCAACGGTCTTGTTCGGCAGCAGTCGGAAATCTTGAAAGACGGTGCCGATCTGGCGCCGAAGCGCCGGCACCTTCCAGTGCGACAGCTTCGCCAGCTCCTTGCCGGCGACCCAGATCTGACCTCGAGACGGCACCTCCTCCTTCAGCACCAGCCGAAGGAAGGTCGACTTGCCGGAGCCGGACTGACCGACGAGGAACACGAACTCGCCCTTGTCAATGTCGACGTCGACATTTTCAAGGGCTGGGCGGGTGCTCGTCGGATAGACCTTGGTCACCGACTGGAAACGGATCACGGCACTCGATTCTACGTTGGCTGAGCCTGAGAAGCTGCGGTTACGCCGAGCCGGCGTTGCTTCGGCGCCACCGCACCTCAGCCTCGATGAAGGCGTCAATGTCGCCGTCGAGCACGGCCCCGGTGTTTCCGACCTCCAGGCCGGTGCGGGCATCCTTGACCAGTTGATAGGGGTGGAGCACGTAGTCGCGCACCTTGTCATCGGTGCCGAAGCCGATCGTGTTGCGGGAGCCCTTGAGCCGGCCCATCTCCTCCGCCTCAGCCTGCCGACGTACCTCGAGCAGCTTGGCGGCGAGGACCTCCATCGCCCGGGCGCGGTTCTGGATCTGACTGCGCTCGTTCTGGCAGGTGACGACGATGCCCGTCGGCAGGTGGGTGAGCCGTACCGCCGAATCGGTGGTGTTGACGCCCTGCCCGCCCGGCCCCGACGACCGGTAGACGTCGACCCGGATCTCGTCCTCCGGGATGTCCACATGGTCGGTTTCGTCGACCACTGGCGTGATGTCGACGCTGGCGAACGAGGTCTGCCGACGGGCCTGGTTGTCGAAGGGCGAGATCCGGACCAGCCGGTGGACGCCGTGTTCACCGGCGAGCGTGCCGTAGGCGAACGGCGTCTTGACGACGAACGTCGCCGACTTGATTCCGGCCTCCTCCGCATAGGAGGTGTCGAAGACCTCGGTCGGATAGTCGTGGCGCTCTGACCAGCGCAAATACATCCGCATCAGCATCTCGGCCCAGTCGGCGGCGTCGGTGCCGCCGGTGCCGGAGTTGATAGTCACCAGGGCGTCCCGCTCGTCGTACTCACCGGCGAGCAGGGTCCGGATCTCCAGCCCCTCGATGTCCGCGCGCAGGCCGGGCAGGTCGGCCGCCGCCTCGGTGAGGAGATCCGCGTCCCCGAGCTCGATCGCCGCCGACAGGTCGTCGAGGCGGCCGCGTAGCCCGTCGAGCCGGGCCAGGTCGGCGCGCAGCGAGGCCATCCGTCGGGTCACCCGCTGGGCCCGCTCCTGGTCGTTCCAGAGCTCGGGGTCGGCGGCGTCCTTCTCGAGATCGGCGAGCTCGGAGCGCATCGTGCCGGGCAAAAGGACCGCCTCGATGCTGGCGAGGGTGGCGGTGAGCTCCTTGCTCTCCTCGGCAGGCTCGGCGGACACAGGATCCGAGGTTACCGTCGCAGCCGCTGCCGGATCCGGGTCATCCGGGCAGCTGTGCCGCCCATGACGGCTGCGGATCGCTGAAGACGTCCGGCAGGTCGGTGCTGACCGTGTCGGGGAAGACCGGTGGACGCTTCTCGAGGAACGACGTGACCCCCTCCACCACGTCGCGGCCGCGGCCGACCACGCTCATCGCGCGGGAGTCGGCGATGTGGGAGCGGTACGGCGAGTCGAAGGTCAGGCCGCGCCACATCAACCGCCGGGCCAGCGCCACGCTGACGGCGGAGGTGTTGTCGGCAACCTCGCGCGCCAGCGCGGTGGCCGCATCGAGCAGCTCGTCGGCAGGATGCACGCTGCGGACCAGACCACCCGCCAACGCCTCGTCGGCGCCGAAGACCCGGCCGGTCATGCACCACTCCATCGCCTGGCTCGGCCCGACCAGCCGCGGCAGGAACCAGCTCGATCCCGCCTCCGGCACGATCCCGCGGCGGGAGAAGACAAAGCCGAACTTCGCGGTGTCGCTCGCCAGCCGGATGTCCATCGGCAAGGTCATGGTCAGGCCGACTCCGACCGCCGGCCCGTTGATGGCCGCAATCACCGGCTTCAGGCTTTCGAAGATTCGCAGGCTGGTCCGGCCACCACCGTCCCGGGTCGGCTCCGGATCGCTGCTGCCGTAGGTCTTGGGGTTGAAGGTGTCGCCGCCCGCCGACAGGTCGGCCCCGGCGCAGAACCCTCGACCGGCACCCGTCACGATCACGACCCGAACGGCGTCGTCGGCATCGGTGCGATCGAAAGCATCGATGGTCTCCAGGCACATTGCCGGCGTGAACGCGTTCAGGGCATCCGGTCGGTTGAGGGTGATCGTGGCGATGCCGTCGGCGACGCCGTAGCCAATGTCGGTGTAGTCGGTCATCGCCGCAGCGTATGGGCTCGCTCAGCAGCCGGAGCTCAGCAGGCGGCGCCGGCGACCGGTGAGGTCGCTCGCGACGTCTCCGACACTCGAAACTGGCCGTCGGCGTGGCCCGGGGCGAGCCATCCGATGACTCGCCCGAATGGCACCGTCACCACGCCACTGAGCCGCACCGAGACCGCGCCGCCAGCGACAGCCGTCTCCGGCTGATCGACACTGGTGAACACGTGCCGAAGATCAGGCCGAGACCTGTCGAGCGACCTGGCCGCCATCGCGGCCGCCTGACCGGAGCTGAGCGGGATCGGTGTGCCGCAGTGCACGCCGTCACCGTCGTACACCTGATGGAGGGCGACGCCTTGCACCGCGGTCAGCGCCGCCGCGTCGGCGGCAGACGACAGCGCGCGCTGGGCGAGGAACAGCTTCGACACATCGATGCCGACGATGACAAGTACGACGGTGATCGCGGCGTACCCGATGATCAGAACCGACAACGACCCGCTGTCGCGATCGTCGGTCAGCACGTCTCGACCGGGGCGGTGTCGCTGGTGCCGCTGAAGCAGCCGAGCTGCTCGGTGTGATGCGCGGTCATCCGTATCCCGGCGACGCACTGGCCGCTGCACATCCACGACGGCACCAGCGGGAGGCTGACGTCGGAATGAACCGTCACGGTGAACTGCGAGCCCGGCGCGTAGTCACATGGTTGGCACTGCACGACTCGGCCATCGGGAGACCAGTCGACCCCTTGGTCATGCAGCGCAATCCGCACCGATGCCTCGGCCCGCGCTTCCCCTGACCGGTCAGAGCCAGCGGTCGCGTAGGCACGGCCGGCATCTCGGGCCGCGGCGGTGAGCCCGAACGCCGTGCGTTGCACCGAGATCGCGGTCAGTACGACGTAGACGAGTGGGATCAGTAGCAGTACAGCCAGATAGACGAACTCAACAAGCGCACTGCCGTCATCGGTTGCCTCAGATGCCGTCATCCCGGCTCCATGAGCGCGTGGCCGGTCGCCGTCACCGTTGGCCCGGCGCGCAGGAACCAGGCGATCAGGGGCAATCGCAGTCGGACCGTGACGGCGACGACACGAGCACCATCCGCGTCGGGCGCCCCGGACACCGGCGTCGCCACCGCATACGACGATCCGAGCGCGCTCGCGATCTCGCGGTTGGCGGCGCCGGCGCCGGCGCCGGCGCTCGCAATGTCGGCGTTGGCGCCGTACCTCGCACCGTCAGCCACGCAGGCGGCGAGGACGTTGCGCACGTGGTAGTCGATCGCGACCTGAATGACGGCGAGGAACATCAAGGTGACGAGCGAGCCGACCAGCACGAAGTCGACCGGTGCCGATCCGCGCTGCGTCGAGAACGAGACGACCGGTGTCACTTGTTGGGGTCACCGGAGATGTTGAGGGCGTTCTTCAGCAACGTCTTCAGCGTCGGCTCGGCGACCACCCACAGCGCCGTGACGATTCCCGCCGTCATCAGCGTCACCAGCACCCACCCCGGGACGTCGCCGCGCTCGCGCTCGGTGATTGCCATCCGCACTCGCATCAGCTGCCACGAGATGTACGCACCTACACCCATCCTCGATCCCTCCTGTTCGCATTTCTCACGGAACCGCGAGTTGAACGCTGTAGAAGCCCGGAAACAACGCGAAGACGACGGTGACCGGCAGGACGAAGAACACCACCGGCACGAGCATCGCGATCTCCTTGCGGCCGCCGGCCTCGAGTAGCGCCCGCCGGCCTTCTTCGCGCACGTCGGTCGCCTGGGCACGCAACACGTCGGCGAGCGGCGTACCTCGCTCGACCGCGATGGCCAGGCCGTCGACGAATCGTGACAGGGCGGGCACCGCGCTTCGAGCGGCCATCGCCTCGAGAGCGTTCACCAATGAGAGCCCCGCCCGGGTGTCGGCGATCGCCCGGCTGATGTCGCGCGACAACTCACTGCCAGAAAGCCGCGCGACTCGCTCGAGGGCTCCGATCGCACTCTCGCCCGCGCCCATCGCAAGCGCCAGGATCTCGGCAATCGTCGGGAACTCCGCGGTGAGCCGCGCCTCTCGGCGCACCACCTGCCGGGTCAACGCGCGGTCGCGCAGCACAGTGCCGGCAAGCGCGAGGACCGCCGCGATGATGAGGAATCCCACCGGGGTGCTGCGGCTCCCGGCCACCGCAGCAGAAGTCGCGAGCAGAAGACCGATGCCGAGTCCAGCGGATGCCCACACAACCTGTTGGACGCGAAACTGCTCGACAGTCACCGCCGATCCGGCGCGCTCGAGCCGGCGGCGTACCGAGGTGGAACCACCGATGAGCTCGTCGAAGCGACGGGCCACGTCACGCAAGAGGGGCCCGAGCAGCCGCTCGACAACAGCGACCGCCCCGACCGCCGGATCGCCGCCGATCAGCCGGGACGGATGGTGAAAGTCCCGGAGGTAGGGAGCGAGCCGGTCGTCGAGGCGGAGCCGGCGAAGCGGTGGGCTGGCTCGAACGGCAGTGACGGCGCCCGCTGCGGCCAGCCCGCCGAGACCGGCGCCGACGACGGCGAGGCTCACCGCAGCACCCTCGGATCGTCGGGGAGCCGGGCGATCCGCATCATGACCCGGTACGCGGCGAACGAGACCGCTCCACCGACGCCGAGTACGGCGATGCCGAGCGCGGTGTCGTACGCCGCGACGGTGTCCGGCCGCAGCGCGAGCATGCCGAGGACCACCCACGGCGCCGCGAGTGCGAGCCGAGCGGCACCGACCGTCCAGCCCTGTCGTGTCATGAGCTCGGCGCGGGTGCGAGCGTCCTCCCGCAGGAACTGCGACAGCGTCCGCAGCAGCCTGCCCAGATCGCTGCCGCCGACCTCGCGTGCGATGCGCAACGACTCGACGATGCGGTCCGCGACCGGATCGCCCAGAGCCGTCTTCAGCCGGTCGAGGCAGTCGCTGAAGCGGCCGGTCGCTCGGTAGTCCAGCGCGAACCTGGCGAACTCCGGTCGGAGCGCTTCCGGCCCTCTCACCCCGAGCTGTGCGACCGCTTCCGGCAGCGACAGACCGGCTCGCACCGCCGAGGCCAGGTTGTCCACGACATCGGGCCACAGCGCGCGGAGCTCGGTGGTTCGCTGGCTCCGGCGCCGCCGGACCAAGGCAATCGGCAGGTACGCCGCGAATCCGGCGAAGGCGACCGCGATCGAGGCAGTCCGCGCGACGCCACCGACCACGACGAAGGTGACCGCGGCGCAGGCCGCCGCGGCCGCGTAGAGCTGATGCGGGCGCAGGCCGGCGTACCCGGCTTGGGCGAGCAGATCGGCAGTCCGGTCGTTGAGGCTTCGCCGAAGCCGTCGTCGCGTGGACCGCCCGCCGCCGAGGCGGAGGATCAGCACCGCTCCGACGCCGGCGAGCAGGCCGACGAAGGCCCCCATCAGGCCGGGCTCGTCACGCGACGACGCCTTCATATGGATAAGGGGTCAGCTCGGGTCCGGCGAGGAGCTGGATGAGATCGATGCCTGCCGCCGTGAACCGCTCGACGTGGGGCGGCCAGCCGTCGCCACGGCACAACCGGTCACCGCGGGTAACGAACAGCTCGGCGCTCTCGATGACGTCGCCCTCGACCCGGCCGGGTACCGCGACGATCTCACTGACCCGGCGATGGCCGCCCCGATCGCGACGCAGGTGCACGACGACATCGACGCTTGCGGCGACGGTGGGGACGACGAAGCGATGCCCGACGTTCTCGCCGGCTAGCAGCGGCAGAGTGCACAGCTTCGTGATCGCCTCGCGGGCAGAGTTGGCATGCAAGGTGCACATGCCCGGCAGGCCAGAGTTCAGGGCGATGAGAAGATCGAGCGCCTCTTCTTGGCGGACCTCGCCGACGATGATCCGCTCCGGCCGCATCCGAAGCGCTTCTTTCACCAACCGCCGGAGTCGGATCTCGCCGGTGCCCTCGAGGCTGGGCTGGCGGGTCTGCATCGACACGACGTCGGGCAGCGGCAGCTGAAGCTCGAACACCTCCTCGCAGGTGATGACCCGCTCTCGCGGCGGGATGGCAGCGGCGAGGCAGTTGAGCATGGTGGTCTTGCCCGCCTGGGTGCCGCCGGCGACGATCAGGTTCAGCCCGGCCACCACTGCGGCTTCGAGAAACCGCGCCGCGGCGTCGGGAAGTGCGCCGAGGGTCACGAGGTGGTCCAGCGAGTGGGCGGTCGCGACGAACTTGCGAATGTTGACCGACCAGTGCCGGCGGGTGACGTCCGGAATCACGACGTGAAGCCGACTGCCGTCACTGAGCGTCGCGTCGACGAACGGCGTCGACAGGTCGATGCGGCGGCCGGAGGTCTTGAGCATGCGCTCGACAAGGTCGCGGACCGTCGCGTCGTCAAGGATCGCGGTGGTGAGCTCGCTCCGGCCGCGGCGGGCGACGAAGACGCGACCGGGCTCGTTGATCCAGATCTCCTCGATCTCCGGATCGTCGAGGAACGGCTGCAGCGCTCCGTACCCCGCCACCGCGTCGTACACCTGTCGCGCGACGAGCGCTGAATCGGTGATCATCGGCATCGCACCCGACGCCGAGCGGTCCTCGTAGTCGGCGACGAGATCACCGATGAGCCGACGCATCTGGTCGGGATCCACGGCAGGGTCTATCCCGCGCTGCCGGACGAGCTCACGGGCCTCGGTCTCGACCCTCGCCCGCGCATCCACGCCGGGGACGCTAAGAGCCGGCAACCCTTGCTACAACACCGATCTCACGAGCTGTGGACATCTTGCCGCCGTACCTGTCAGGGCCCTCGGCGCCGGGCCCATCGGGCCGGCGCCTGACAACTCGCAGGACGTATCCGTCGGTTTCCGGACATTCTCCCATCGCCGCCGGAAGCTGATCGCCGAGATCGTGCGTCGAGACGCTTAAAGGAGTCCCCGGACTAGCCCGATCAGGAGTAAGTGGGCCGCCCAGTCGGACGGTCTGCTTGGCCCGTTCGGAGGACTTTCATGCGTCATCAGGATCCGACGCCGATATCGCATCGCCGCCCGGCGCCGACCCGGCACGACCGGCGACGGCCGCGACTTGTACGACGTGTCGCGCTGGGTGCGACCCTGATCGCGATCGTCATGCCCATCGGGCCGGCCGCGTTTGCGAAGGGCCCCGGCGGGGGTGGGGGTGGTGGCGGCGGCAAGCACGCCCCCGCGGGACCGTCCGTCGTCATCAAGACCCCCGCGGCGGGTACGGCGACCACCGGAAGCGTCACAGCGTCGGGCACGGCGTCGGACTCCACCACGTTGACGGAGGTCGACGTACAGATCGATTCGACGGGCTGGAAGGCGGCCAGCGGTACCTCGTCGTGGAGCCTGCCGCTCGGCACCAGCCTCCCGGCCGGCACCCATACCCTCTATGCCCGGGCGACCGACACGTCGGGGGGGTCGACGACGACGTCCGAGACGTTCTCGGTTGACCCGCCGCCCGCGACGCCGACGGTGACCATCTCCAGCCCGGCAAGCGGCTCGACCGTCCAGGGCACCGTAACCGTCACGGGCAGCGCTGCGGACAACACCGGCGTAGCGGCCGTGGCCGTGCAGGTTGACAGCGGCAGCTGGCAGCCGGCCGGTGGGACGACGAGCTGGAGCTGGTCGTGGGACACCACGTCCGCGCTGAACGGTCCACACACCATCACGGCTCGCGTCACCGACACCGGTGGCTCGACCAGTACGGCGACGACGAGCGTCTCGGTCAACAACCCGGTCCCCGACACCACTGCGCCCTCGATCGCCATCACCGCACCCGCCGCCGGCAGCACCCAGAGCGGCACCGTCTCGGTCGCCGGTACGGCTGGTGACAACGTCGCGCTCTCGCAGGTGCAGGTGCAGGTCGACGGCGGCAGCTGGCAGCCGGCGAGTGGCACCGCCTCGTGGAGCTGGTCGTGGGACACCTCCACCGCAGCCGCGGGATCGCACACGATCACCGCCCGCGCGACGGACACCTCCGGTAACTCGACGACGGCGTCCGAGAGCGTCTCCGTCGCAACCAACGGCGGCGGATCCACCGCACCCAACACGCAGGGATCGTGGGTCAGCCCAGAGGGCGTCCACATCAATGTCAACAGTGCCGGGTCATGGACGATCGCGCAGGTCTACAACATCCTCAAGGCGAACGCCCTCGACCTGGACAAGGTCGGGCCGGACCTGACGGTCAACGTCCAGGAC
>JAICXJ010000075.1 GCA_025980465.1 Frankiales bacterium
ACGCCCTGGGGTTGGGTGAACACGCCGCGCGGGTCGTAGGCACGTCGGGTCGCGATGAGCCGCCCAAGGTTTGTTCCGTAGTACGCCCGTTGCGGGCCGCTCAGCGTCGGGTCGGCATAGTTTTGATACGCCTCACCGTTCCCGAACGCGTGTAGAGCGGAGTAGACCGCCGCGAGTGAGCGGCGGTTACGACCGCGTTGGCCCAATCCGGACGCGGGGTCCCACGACGCCGTGTACTGCGCGTTGAACAAGGCGCCCCGGTGGACGTAGGCGGTGGCGTCCGGCGGGCGCGCGTCAATCGCGCCGCCGAGGATGTCGAACGCGACCCCACCCGGACCGAGATGCGGATCAGCGGCGCGCGCCGTGACGGCGCGGATCGCTGCCGCGATGCCGACCGTCGGGATCGGATGGTCGAAAAAGTCCGACGCAGCAACGAACGCGCCACGGGGAAGCGTTCCGCCCGCTGTCTCCGCTCCGATGTGACAGGAGCTGACCGACTGCTGCGCACATCCGGCTTCGAGCATCATCGTCGCCTCATAGCCGTCGGCGGCCACGGAGCGCGTCGTCGGCGTGGGAAGGATCGAGACCAGGTCGTCAAGGTGGCCGCTGAGCCCGGCGCTCGATCCGACATACACCGCGGCCACCGCGACGGTCGGCACAGCAGGCCTACCCGGCGGAGCGAGCAGGTGACACGTCGACCACAGCGCGTGCGGCGCGGCTGGGGCCCACTGCTGCCAGGCGCCGACGACGTCGGCAGCCGCCGACCACGGCCACGCCAGGTACGCGTGGGCAAGTTCTGTCGTCGGGTACGTCGCGAGGGTGAGCTCGCTGACGACTCCGAAGCTGCCGCCCCCGCCTTGCAATGCCCAGAGCAGGTCCGGATGGCTGACCCGGTCGGTCTGAACCGTCGTACCGTCCGCGGTCACCACCCGCGCTGCGACGAGGTGGTCGCAGGTGAGGCCGTACTGGCGCCCCACAACCCCGACGCCGCCGCCGAGGGTGAGCCCGGCGATGCCCACCGTCGGGCATGAGCCGGCCGGAATCGACACCCCGTGGTTGGCAAGGGTGGAGTACACATCGACCAACGCGGCGCCTGCGCCGATGACCGCGTTGGCCGCGCCGGCGTTGTTCTGGATCCGGTTCATGCCGCGGACGTCGATGACCAGACCCCGCCCGATGGATGCGCCGAGATAGGAGTGTCCACCGGATCGAATCGTCAGCGGCAGGCCGAACCGCTGCGCGAACGAGATGCACTGCGCGATGTCGTGCTCCGAGGCGACTGTCGCAATCCCCGCCGGATGTATGTGGTCGAACTGCGGGTCGTAAAGCAGCGCGGCCCGGGTGTAGCCGACGTTGCCCGGGCGGTGCAGCTCTCCGCGCAACCGGGATGCCAGCCGTCGCCAGTCGGCCGTGGTTGCCGAGGTCGATGACGTGGTTGGCGTCGGCCGTCGCGTTGGCGGTGGCGGACTCGACTGTGTCGACGAGCTGCAGCCGGCGAGGACCGTCGCCGCGGCGGTGCCGGCGAACATGCCAAGGGCCCGGCGGCGAGTGATGTCGCCGCCGGTATGCGCGCGAGCCACATCAACAAGACGGTCACCGGCACCGAACGGTTGGGCGGCGCCGCCCGCGCCCGCACTACGCTTTTGCTATCCCGCCCCGTTGGCTCAGTGGTAGAGCAGCCGCCTTGTAAGCGGCAGGTCGTCCGTTCGATCCGGACACGGGGCTCGTACTCGCGGCGCCCGTCGGTACCCGGCCGTTAAGCCACTGTGATGGCAGGATTGCGCGGTAGACGCTCGCATCGTCGACTGACATGCGGGCACGGAGGTGACAGCGGTCGTGGCGGCTCGTCAGTCGGCATGGGAGTCGGCGCAGATCCAACTCGCCGAGGCGGTCAGACATCTGGGCCTCGACGACGGCACCCATCAGCTGCTCGCGACGCCACGCCGCGAGATGACCGTGAGCATCCCGTTGCGCCGCGACGACGGAAACGTCGAGGTGTTGCGCGGCTACCGGGTGCAGCACAACCTCTCGCGGGGACCGGCGAAGGGCGGGATCCGCTACCACCCGTCGACCGACATCGACGAGGTCCGCGCGCTCGCGATGTGGATGACGTGGAAGTGCTCACTGATCGGCATTCCGTACGGCGGCGCGAAGGGCGGGGTCACGATCGACCCGCGGCTGTACTCCCGCACCGAGCTCGAACGCGTCACCCGCCGCTACGCGAGTGAGATCGGCCCGATCATCGGCCCGGAGAAGGACATTCCGGCGCCGGATGTCGGCACCGACGAGCAGACGATGGCCTGGTTCATGGACACCTACTCGGTGAACCGGGGATACACCGTCACGGGCGTGGTGACCGGCAAGCCGGTGAGCATCGGCGGCTCGGAGGGTCGTGCCGGGGCCACCAGCCGGGGCGTGATGATCGCCGCGTTCGCCGCGTTGCGCGAGGCCGGCGCCAACCCCCGCGACGTGTCGGTCGCGGTGCAGGGCTTCGGCAAGGTCGGCGGCCTCGCTGCGCAGTATCTGCACGACGCCGGTTGCAAGGTCGTCGCGGTCTCCGACGTCAAAGGCGGCGCGTACAACGCGATGGGCATGAACCCGGCCAAGATGCTGCGCGAGATGCGGGCCGGCATGGAGTCGGTGGTCGGTTACCCGGGCACCGACGCGATCACCAACGAGGAGTTGCTCGAGCTCGACGTCGACGTGCTGGTCCCGGCCGCCCTGGAAAGCGTCATCCACGACGGGAACGCCGACCGGATCAAGGCCCGGTTCATCGTCGAGGGCGCGAACGGACCGACCACTCCCGACGCCGATGCTGTGCTCGAGAGCAACGGGGTCGTGGTTGTACCGGACATCCTGGCCAACTCGGGCGGCGTCGCGGTGTCGTACTTCGAGTGGGTCCAGGACCTCCAGGCGTACTGGTGGAGCGAGCACGAGGTCACCGACCGGCTCCGCGGGATCCTCGAATCGTCGTACGCGGAGGTGTCGGCGCTGGCCGTCGAGCGCGGCGTCTCGCTGCGTACCGCGGCCCAGATGATCGGGGTCGGCCGGGTCGCCGAGGCGCACCGCACCCGGGGGCTGTATCCGTAATCCTCGCTGGGTTCCGTGACGGCGTACCCCGGCCGTGCCAGAATGACAGCGCTGTAGTTCGGTGTGACGCGACGACGCACGGGAGTGCCTGATGAGCGCTGCGGGAGCGGTATCCGGCCAAGAACCGGCTGCTGGTGAGTTGTCCGAGCGCGACCGCGAAATCCTGGCCTTCGAGCGCCACTGGTGGAAGTACGCCGGGGCCAAGGAGCAGGCGGTGCGGGAGTTGTTCGACATGAGCGCCACCCGCTACTACCAGGTGCTCAACGCGTTGCTCGACCGCCCCGAAGCGCTCGCTGCAGACCCGATGCTCGTCAAGCGGCTGCGGCGGCTGCGGGCCGCGCGCCAGCGGGCCCGCTCGGCGCGTCGACTCGGCTTCGAGGCTTAGCGATGACCGGCACGACGTGAGCGAGTCAGGCCCCCCTCACGATCCCTGGCGGGCGGAGCTGCCCGATCCGCAGCCGCCACCGCCGCCGACCCCCGGGCAGCCGCCGCCGGCGGCTCCGCCGACGCCGCCGCCCGATCAGGCGGATACCGGTCCGCTGCCGAGCGGGTCCCCCACCAAGGAGTTGCCGCCGCACCGTCCGCGCAGCCACCGCGGCTCCCTCGAGTCGCCGGTGATCCAGCGACTGGTGCCGCCGGCAAGTGCTCTCGCCGTGGTCGTGGTCGTGGTCCTGCTGTTGATCTGGATCAACGGGAAGTCGCCCGGCAAGGGTCCCGGTGCCGGCGTAATCGTGCCGAAGGTCGTGCACGGCATCCCGACGCCGGCGGTGTCGCCGAGCGCGGCAGGAACGCCGAACCTGATGCCGACCCCGGTCTCGACCGCGCCGGCGGTGGTTGCTTCCACCCCGAGCGTCCACGCGTCTCGGGGTTCCGCTGCGGTTGCGGCGGCGACCGCGCAGGCACCGGTGGTCGTCCTCAACAACTCGCGGATCGCCGGGCTGGCGCACCAGGTGGCCGCTGAGCTGCTCGCCAGGGGATGGCATGTCGAGTCGATCGGCAACCTGCAGGGCCGGACCCCGGTCACGACCGTGTACTACGCGACCGGCGAGCGGGCCGCAGCGATCCACCTGGCTCACGAGTTTCCCGCCATCTCCTCAATCCGGTCCGCTGCGAGCGCCGAAATCACGAGCCACGCCGACCTGACGCTGGTCCTCACGCGCTACTGGTCATGACCGATGCCGTGTCGGCACTGCTCGCCGACCCTGGCTCGGCGCTGATCGCGATCGACTTCGACGGCACGCTGGCCCCGATCGTCGAGCGTCCCGAGGACGCCCTGCCGGCCGCGGGTGCGCGTGACGTACTGATCGTGCTCGCCGAGCGACTCGGCGGCGTCGCGATCATCAGCGGTCGGAGCGCGGCTGAGGTCGTCGCCCTCGCCGGAGTGGCCGACGTCCGCGCGCTACGGGTGCTCGGCCACTACGGGCTGCAGCAGTGGTCCGCGGGTTCGCTGGCGACACCGCCGCCCACCCCCGGGGTGACCCAGGCGAAACGGCGGTTGCCGGACCTGCTGACCAACGTCGACCCCGGTGTGGCCGTCGAGGACAAGGGACTATCGGTCGCCGTCCACACCAGGCGGGCTGCCGAGCCGGCGGCGGAGCTGGAGCGGCTGGCGCCGATCCTGATCCGGCTCGCTGAGGAGACCGGCCTGGAGGCCGTGCCCGGCCGGTACGTCATCGAGTTGCGACCGACCGGCGTGGACAAAGGAACCGCGCTCCGCCAGCTGATCTCCGACACCGCGGCGAGCACGGTGATCTATCTGGGTGACGATCTCGGCGACCTTCCGGCGTACGACGTCGTCGATGAGCTGACGGCGGCAGGGACGGTCATCGGGCTGACCGTCGCCTGTGGCGATCCGGCTGACGGCGATGCGCCACCAGAGGTCGCCGAACGTGCCGGGATGTCGCTGGACGGACCGGCTGCGGTAGTCGCCTGGCTCGCTGGGCTGGCCGCGATGTTGGGCTGACTCAGCCCAGCTCCTCCAACTGGCGCTCGAGCCAGGCATGTGGCGGGAGCGCCGTCGCTGTCGCCACCAGGCCGGCGTGGCGGCGGGCGCGTTCGGCCGCGGGCATGGTGAGAGCTTCATGAAGTGCCACCGCGGTCGCGCCGACATCGGTCGGATCGACAAGTAGTGCGTCGGCGGCCATCTCGTCCGCGGCACCGGCTTCCCGCGACAGGACCAGCACCGAGTCCGGGCTCAGCAGCGCGCCCTCCTTCGCGACCAGATTCATTCCGTCCCGCAGCGGATTGATCAGCAACACGTCGCTGAGCTTCAGGGTCGCGAGCGAGCGCGGGTAGTCGTCTCGAACTTCGAGAAGCACCGGCTGCCAGTCCGGCGTACCGAACTCGGCGTTGATCTGCTCGGCGGTCGATACACACTGGTCGGTGTAGGTGCGGTATTCCTCGACGTCCTGTCGGCTGGGGTAGGCGAGTACGACGTGCACGACTCGGTCGAGGTGCTGCGGCTCGCGCCGTAGCAACTCGGCGAACGCGACGAGTCCGATCCGCACATTCTTCGCCGGCTCGGTGCGATCGACGCGGCCGACGATCTGACGATCCCCGACGGAGCTGCGCAACTCGCGCACCCGGTCCGCCACGTCCGGCTCGGCCGCGCGGCTCAACAACGGCGCCGTCTCCACCCCGAGCGGCAGGATGCGCAGCGGCACCCGGCGCTCGCCGAGCTCGACCGCCTCGCCGTCGTACTTCGCCCCGGTGGCTGCGACGGCGCACTCGCCGAAATCGTCCGCCCATCGTTGGGAGTGGAAGCCGAGAGTGTCGGCGCCGAGCAGGCCGTTGATGATGTCGCAACCGACGTCGGACGGCAGGTAGTCGAATGTCTGCGGTTTTGCCCACGGCGTGTGGGTGAAGTGTGCGATGCGCAGGTCGGGCCGGCGCTCCCGGATCATCGTGGGTGCGAGATCGAGGTGATAGTCCTGCACCAAGACCTTCGCGTCCGGTGCGGCGGTGTCGGCGATCGCGGCCGCGAAACGGTCGTTGTATGCGACGTACGCCGCCCAATCCTGCCGCCACTGGTCGTCGTACGACGGTGGCTTCGCAGCGTCGACCAGGTCGTGGTTGAGCCGCCACAGCGTCTCGTTGGACACCGACGTGTAGGCGCCGTGAAGGGTCTCTGCGTCGATCACCAGCATCGTGACGGCGGCCCCGCCGGTGTCATATCCGGCGAGGTCGATGCGACCGTCGGGCGCCGACCCGGCGACGTCACGATCGACATCGCTCAGTGTCGCGCAGAGCCAGAGCGAGCCTTCGTCTCCCGCTGCGGCCGTCATCGCCGACACCAGCCCGCCGCCGCCACGGGCCGCCTCGACCTCGCCGGCAGTGGTGCGCCGGAAGCTCAGCGGCCCGCGGTTTGACGCGATGAGAACATCAGCGCCCGCCACGGCGGCAGCCTAACGACCTGCCGTCACCCCCGTCGCCGCCGCCGACGCAACTGAAGGGGAGAGAAACGGCATTGCGTGCTGTGGCACACTGAATCTTGCGTGGCTCTCGGGCTGCGCACTCATCCAGAGGGGCAGAGGGACCGGCCCGGTGAAGCCCCGGCAACCACCCGCGATTTCTGTGGGCAGGTGCCAAGTCCGGCTCGCGAGTAGAAGCTCGCGGGAAAGATGAGGACGAAGGGCTTCCTCGATGACGTCAGTGCTCGACCGTCCCGCCGCGCAGTTCGGCTCGGCCGCGAATCTGGTCTGTCGCGAATGCGGCACCACCTATGACCTCGGACCGTCACACGTGTGCGAGATGTGTTTCGGCCCGCTCGAGATCGGCTACGACGCCGACCTGCAGGCGCTGGTCACCCGTGAGTCGATCGAGGCCGGCCCGCAGACGATGTGGCGCTACCACGGCCTGCTTCCGGTCGCGCCGCTCGTCGATCTCCATGTCGGCATGACCCGGCTGGTTCCTGCGCCGCATCTGGCCAAGGTGCTCGGGATGCGGGCGCTGTGGGTCAAGGACGACAGTGGCAACCCGACGCACTCGTTCAAGGATCGGGTGGTCTCGGTTGCGGCCTCGGCTGCCCGGGCGCTCGGGTTCGAGGTGCTCTCCTGCGCCTCGACCGGAAACCTTGCCAACGCGGTCGCCGCGGCGGCTGCCAACTCTGGTCTGAAGTCCGTGGTGTTCATCCCCAACGACCTCGAGGCCGGCAAGGTGGTCACGACTGCGGTGTACGGCGGAACGCTCGTCGCGGTCGAAGGTTCCTACGACGATGTCAACCGACTCTGCGCCGAGGTGGCCGGCGAGCTGCCGTGGGCGTTCGTCAACGTCAACGTCCGGCCGTTCTACGCCGAGGGCTCGAAGACCGTCGGTTACGAGATAGCCGAGCAGCTCGGCTGGCGGCTGCCGGAGCAGGTCGTGATCCCGATCGCGTCCGGCTCGCTGCTGACCAAGGTCGACAAGGCCTGGCGGGAGCTGGGGAAGCTGGGTCTGGTCGACCCGACGTCGTACCAGGTGTTCGGCGCGCAGTCGGCCGGCTGCTCGCCGGTGTCGTCGGCCTTTCGCGCCGGACACGACGTGGTGCAGCCGGTGCGACCGACCGGTATCGCCAAGTCGCTGAACATCGGCAACCCCGCGGACGGTCCGTACGCCTTGGATGTGGTCCGACGTACCGGCGGTGCAATCGACGACGTGCAGGACGGCGAGATCATCGAAGGAATCCAGCTGCTCGCCGAGACCACCGGGATCTTCGCCGAAACCGCGGGCGGGGTGACCGTTGCGACGCTGCGCAAGCTGCTCGCCAGCGGGGCGCTCGACCCGGAGGCCGAGACCGTCATCCTCAACACCGGCGATGGGCTGAAGACCCTCGACGCCGTTGAGGCGGTGGCACGGCCGACGGCGACGATCCGGCCCTCGCTCGACGCATTCCGTGAGGCAGGATTAGGGCTATGACAGCCAGCGACGGTGTGGCCCTGTCCGGTCGTGGACGGTGGGCGGGGTGCAGGACGTGAGCGTGAGTGTGCGGGTCCCGACCATCTTGCGGCCGCTCACCGGCGGTGCCGCCGAGGTCTCCGTCGACGGCGCCGCGACGCTGGCCGAGGTCTTGGACAAGCTCGAAGCCGAGCACCCTGGCATCCGGACCCGGGTGCTCGACGACGACGGCAAGCTGCGCCGGTTCGTGAACGTCTACGTCAACGATGACGACGTCCGGTTCGCCGACGGGCTGCGGACCGCGACACCGGATGGCGCGTCGATCTCGATCATTCCGGCGGTCGCCGGCGGCTGACCCGCCGTACCTGGCTCACTCCCGCACAGAAACCTTGTGTGCAGGATGGTGGAGCCGGGCCTGGCTGGCGGGTTAGCGGCGCGCCGTGTTCCAGACGATGACCCGGCCGTACCGGAAGTGGGCGCGGTAGATCCGCTGTAGCTGGACCCGCGTGCCGGTGTGCGGTGCGACCCACCAGCGGCCGTGTCCGGCGAAGATCCCGACGTGCGAGATGTAGCCGTTGTCGGTGAAGATCAGGTCACCGGGCTGAAGGCTGCGTCGCCTGATGTGGCGAACCGCGTAGTACTGCGCCGCGGCGTTGTGCGGCAGGACTCGTCCGATGGCGTGCATGAACACGTAGCGCACCAGACCGGAGCAGTCGAACGCGTGCGGCCCGTCGGCGCCGTACACGTAGGGCTTGCCCTTTTGGCGGGCGGCCTCGGCGAGGACCCGGCGGACCTTCGCCTCGTGCAGCTGACGCCTGGTGGGCCGAGCCGGCTTGCTGGCGCGGTGGTGCACCGTGACAGCTTGCGGCGCGGCGACTCCGGCGGACGCTGAGGTCGTGGAGGCGGTTGCCGTGGCGGCGAAGACTCCGAGGGTGGACAGGGCGGTCGTAGCGGCGATCACGCCCAAGCGGGCGCGCAGGGTCGCATGCGGCATAGCGGATCTCCGACGCCTACCGAGTTAGCTGTCGGGTTCGGGCTGGAAGTTAGCCCGGCCGCGTCTGACACTGCGGCTTCACCCCAAGGAGTGCATGCACCCCGAGTTACAGATGGGTCCCCGGTCCTGTCCGGTTGGTCCGGTTGAACGCGCTCCGACGGACAGGCTCGGCGAACGGAGGCGGCGGCCACTCAGGCGAAGTGGGCTCGCACACCATATGTCGACCGGGGTTTACTCGGGCTTGAACTGCGGGATACCTGTCCGTTTTGTCGGAATCTTGGAAAGTTCAGAGCGGGCGCCGGCCCGCTTCCTTGCGACCAGCGGCCGACCGCTTGCACTCGGGGGTGTCGAGTGCTAACAATGGCTCTAGCACTCTGAGCCGTCGAGTGACAGCCTCAGGGTTACGTATTCACCAGGGTTGTATTCACCCAGTCTCGCGAGAGGGACCACACCTCAATGGCAAAGATCATTTCGTTCGACGAGGACGCCCGCCGCGCGCTGGAGCGCGGTATGAACCAGCTCGCCGACGCCGTCAAGGTCACGCTCGGCCCCAAGGGCCGCAACGTCGTGCTCGAGAAGAAGTGGGGCGCGCCGACGATCACGAACGATGGTGTGTCCATCGCCAAGGAGATCGAGCTCGAGGACCCCTACGAGAAGATCGGCGCGGAGCTGGTCAAGGAGGTCGCGAAGAAGACCGACGACGTCGCCGGCGACGGTACGACGACGGCGACCGTGCTCGCCCAGGCGCTGGTCCGCGAAGGGCTGCGCAACGTCGCCGCCGGCGCGAACCCGATGTCGCTGAAGCGCGGCATCGAGGCAGCCGTCGAGCGGGTGTCCGAGGAGCTGTCGAAGCAGGCCAAGGACGTCGAGACCAAGGAGCAGATCGCGTCGACGGCGAGCATCTCCGCCGGTGACTCCACGGTCGGCGAGATCATCGCCGAGGCGATGGACAAGGCCGGCAAGGAAGGCGTCATCACCGTCGAGGAGAGCAACACCTTCGGGCTCGAGCTGGAGCTCACCGAGGGCATGCGCTTCGACAAGGGCTACATCTCGCCGTACTTCGTCACGGACCCCGAGCGCATGGA
>JAICXJ010000041.1 GCA_025980465.1 Frankiales bacterium
CGGTGCTGCGGCATGCGACGCCGGAAGCGGCGGCGTTGGCACCGCGGTGTGCATGGCGTTCGCGCTCACGCTCGCAACGGACTACTATGCCGGCCGGTATCAGCAGCAGCACCCTGACGCAAGTTACGGGCAACGCGGAGGGGCAATTAAGCGGATTGGTGAAATCGAGGCCTTAAAGCAGGTCATCGGTGACCTAAGCGGTGTCGCGAAGGCTCTAAGCAAACTTTTTTAACGGTTCGAACGGTTGCAGGAGACCAAACTCATGTCAAAGGTCAATTCGCGGAGTCTTGACCCGATAGGGCCATCACGCGATATCTCAATGTCCTTGCTATTTCGTGGTCTCTTCAAATGGCCGGTGGTGCTGTGCACATTAGGGGCGGCTGTGATAATTGGCTTAACGGCTAGTGCCGACGCACCAGCCTCCGCGATTGCCTGTGCGGTCCTCGCCCCGTTGCTCTTCAAGATGTCTCGCAATGCCGAAATGCACCGCCGACGCGAAGCGCTCCGGGTGGGAGAGCGAGACCAAGGTCGTCTCCACCCGTAAAGGCGTTTCGACTTGTCAGGAAGCGTGGCTGGTGTCGCCATGCTAGGAATGAGTGTCCTAACCCGGCCGATTCACGGCTGATCGCGCGACACGGGGTGTAGACGCGACGAAGTGCCTGTCCTGCAAGGGAAACTTGGACTGCTGAAGGTTCAAGTTCGTCTCGCAGGAAGGCACCTCGTAGGTGAAGAGTAACGCGTGGTCCAAGGGCCTGTCGGTGAGCGTTAGCGGCACGGGTGTCGTGTCGCATGTCGGGTCGGTCTCGCGCTGCGGCTGCTGGCTGACCGTGTCGGTCTGACGGACACGTTGTCGAAGGTGCTGGCCCGCCGGTCGTTCACCCCGGCGCATGACCGGGGCCGGGTCCTCGTCGACGTTGCGGTGCTCCTCGCCGATGGCGGTGAGGCGATCGCCGACATCGACGTGCTCCGCGACCAAGGAGAGGTGTTCGGTGCGGTCGCTTCCGCACCGACAGTCTGGCGGGCCATGGACGAGTTGACGCCAGCCCGGCGCCGGCGGGTCGAGGTCGCGAGAGCCCGGGTGCGGCGTCATGTCTGGTCGCAGTTCGAGGTGCTGCCCGTCTCACGGGTCGCTGATGGTGACCTCGGTGACACCGTCGTGTTGGACGTCGACGCGACACTGCTGACCGCGCATTCGGACAAGGAGCATGCTGCTCCCACGTTCAAAGGCGGGTTCGGCTTCCATCCGATCGCGGTGTGGTGCGACAACACGAGTGAGTGCCTCGCGATCGAGCTGCGACCAGGCAACGCGGGCGCGAACACTACGGCGGACCACATCACGGTGCTGGCCGCTGCGATCGGTCAGGTCCCAGCGAAACATCGCCGCTCGATCCTGGTCCGCGCCGATGGTGCCGGCTGCACGTATGGCTTCCTTGACTGGCTGGCGGCGCAGAACGAGATCCGTGGTCGGCACGTTGAGTTCAGCGTCGGATTCGCGATGACGGAACATGTTCGTGCCGCGATTGGCTGCCTCCCGGCCCGGGCGTGGACCCCGGCTATCAACGCCGACGGTGAGTTGCGTGAGGGCGGTGACGTCGCCGAGCTGACCGGTCTGCTCGACCTGACCCGATACCCGCAAGGGACCCGCGTCATCGTCAGACGCGAGCATCCCCATCCGGGAGCGCAGCTCTCGCTGTTCGAGGAACGTGACGGCTGGCGCTACCAGCCGTTCGCAACCAACACTCGAACCGGGCAGCTCGCATTCCTCGAAGCCCGACACCGCGCGCACGCCCGTGTCGAGGACCGGATCCGTCATGCCAAAGACAGCGGGCTGGGACGGCTGCCATCGCGAGAGTTCACGATCAACCAGTCGTGGTGCGTTGCCGTCAGCATCGCCGCGGACCTCATCGCCTGGATGCGGCTGCTCGCCCTCGAAGGGACACTCGCGGCCGTCGAACCCAAAGCGTTGCGCTACCGGCTGCTGCACGTCCCCGCCCGACTCACCCGAAGCGGACGCCGCCGACTGCTGCGCATCCCAGCGACCTGGCCATGGGCCGACGCGCTTGCGACAGCATTCACGCGGATCAAACGCGATCCCCGCACCCAGCTGAGGTCGCGACACCCCGACCGCCCACCACCAAGGACCCGGAGACACCGACCACAACGTCGGGCTCTCCGCATGCCCCGACGACAAGACCGCCAGCCAGCCTCACACCGTCGCGATCCTCAGACTCCGTGAAAGACCGGGGCTAAGCCGCTGTCGGAAGTCGGCAAGATGGCGCGACTCGCTGCCGCCGGGATCGCGTGCGCCAATCGCACAGGGCGGCGCAGTCGCGCCGGTGGCAGCCGCTGCTCATGACGTCGGACAAGCGGCCGATCGTGCGACTTGCGGCCTTCCTGGTCGCGACCTCGGTCGCGCCGATCGTGGCGGCGATCACGACGTAGTCGTCATCGTCGGCAAGCCAGCGCGAGGATCGTCCGCTCGCGGTCATCGAGGTGCCGCCACGCTTGGGACACATCGAGGACGGCGGCGAGGTGGTCGCCGCCTTCGGGGGGTCGCCGGTCCGCGCGCGCGAGGTGCCCGACGTCATCGCGGTCGGCGAGGAGCCACTCGTCGGGCGAGTCTGACAAGAACTGTGTCAGCAGCCGGCGAACCGTCTCGGAGTCGTCGGTGACGGCGCAGTTGTCTTTCAGCTAGGTGCGGTACTTCCGGGCGGCGGCGGACGGCCACCGATAGCACTGGGCGGTGAAGACCTCCGCGACTCGTCGGGATGGTGGTCGTCGAGCAGCTCGCAGACCGCCCGCGGCGAGGACCTGCTCCCACAGATCTTGACGTGACCAGTCACCGAAGCCGTCTGCAGCCAAGAGGCTCCTCGTCGTAGCGCTCGTCCGTCGGCAATGGCGCGGATGCGGACCGACGCCCACCTCCGACATGCCGCCATCCTGTCGCAGTTGGCCGTACCTTAATTGACGATGCACCCCAGAATCCCCGCTCGGCTCATCCTGCTCACGGCTCTGCTGGCGCTCACCGCCACCGTCGTGCCCGCTCGCGCCGCCGAGGCCAGTTCCTCGGTGGCCGCGCTGCAGGCACGCATCGAATCCGCGCTCATCGGCATCGGCGCGAGCCACGTCGACTACCGGATCGAGGACGTCGGTGTTGGCACGATCCGCCACCACGCCCTCACCAAGACCGCGCCCGCGAGCAACGAAAAGCTGCTCACGACGATCGCGGCGCTGCATTTCCTCACGCCGACATTCCGCTACTCGACCCCGGTAGAGGCAACCGCGCCGATCGTGGGCGGCACGCTCACCGGCGACCTGGTCCTGGTCGGATCCGGCGACCCGACACTAACCTTCGCCAACCTCCACCGCATGGCGACCCAACTGCATGCGCTCGGGTTGAACGAGGTGACCGGACATCTGATCGTCGACGACACCCGTTACAGCCAGCGCACGGTGCTGCCCGGCTGGAAGCGCGACTTCGTGCCGATCGAGACCGGCACCATGGACGCGTTCAGTCTCAACGGCAACGAGTGGCGTACCGGCGCGGCCTTCAACCACGACCCGACGCCCTACAACGCCGCGATCTGGCGGCAGGAGCTCAAACGAGCACACATCACGATCGCCAAGCGCACCGTCATTGCGACGGCTCCGCCGATCACGACGCCGCCGTTGGTGGTCCACCAGTCGAAGCCGCTCGCCACGATCATCGCGACCACGCTGAGGGACTCGGTGAACTTCTACGCCGAGATGCTGCTGCGAGAGCTCGGTGCGTTCCGCACCGGACACGGCACGCCGGCCTCCGGAATCAACGCGGTCAAGACGGCGGCCCGTCAACTTAACTTGCCAATTGGCACCATCTACGACGGATCCGGCCTGTCCTACTCCGATCGCGAGACCCCGGCCACCCTGGTCGCGTGGCTGGACGCGGCGAGGACCACGCCGTACTTCGACACGCTGTACAACGGCCTGCCGGTGTCATGCGAAACCGGCACCCTGAAGCACCGGCTGTGTGGGCCCCACGTGCGGGACCGGATTCGTGGGAAGACCGGCACGCTGAACCATGTGTCGACCCTGTCGGGTTACCTCACCACCGAATCCGGCCACCAGGTCAGCTTCTCGATCCTGGTCAGCGGCTTCCCGGACAGCAAGTACAACCGCATCTACCGTCATGTCGACGCCGCGCTCGCGGAGGTATGTCGACACGGCTGACAGCCGCCCAGTACCCTCAGCCGACCAACATCACCCGAATGGCCCAGTGCCGTCGCCTTGCGGATTGGGGAGGTCTAGCGCCGGTTTGCGTCCATTTGCCACTCCGGTCGCGCGGCGCAAGTACTCCGAAAGGCGTTAAGGAGACTGTGCCGATCACCGACTTCCTTAGGGACAAGAAGGGTGATCATGCAACCGTCTCACCGCCTGCGGGCGGCAACCGGCCTCGTCGTGCTCGGCTTGGCCGCCCTGGCAGCGTTCTCCGGCGCGAGCCGAGGTGTCGCGGGCTCAGCGCCAACCTGCGGCGGTGAGGTCGCCGTCAACCCCGACGGCAGCGTGATGACCTGCACGTTCGACGACGAGTTCAACGACGCCACCGGCGACGCCACTGCCTTGGACCCGACCAAGTGGGTCCCGCAGCTGACGGCCAACAGCAACTACACCACTGGGCCGATGGGATCCGAGGTCTGCTACGTCGACTCGCCCGACAACATCTCAGTCTCGAACGACGTGCTCAACCTCACAGTGCGCAAGGCAGCGAGCATGTTCACCTGCAAGAGCGTCGGCATGACCTTCGGCACCCGGTTCACCGGCGGAATGGTCTCGACGTACAACCTGTTCAGCCAGACCTACGGCCGGTTCGAGGTCAGTGCAAAGCTGCCAACGACCACGGTCAAGGGACTCCAGTCGACGTTGTGGCTGTGGCCCAACAACTCGAAGAAGTACGGGTCATACCCCGGCTCGGGTGAGATCGACTTCTCCGAGTTCTACAGTCAGTACTCGAACCTCGACATCCCGTATATCCACTACAAGTACACCAAGACGACGACGAACACGAAGACGAACACCAACGTCGTGACCTCTCATAACTGCCCCATCAACTACGGCCAGTTCAACGACTATGTCGCGCTGTGGCAGCCGGGCAAGATCACGGTTCAGGTGAACGGTTCGACGTGCATGATCGACAACTACGTCCCGAACAACGGGCTGGTCAGCCCGCAGCCGTTCGATCAGCCGTTCTTCGTCGCGCTCACTTCAGCGCTGGGGATCAACACGAACGCGCCGACCTCGTCGACCCCGTTCCCCGCGACCACGCAGATCGACTACGTGCGGGTCTGGAGCTAGGGCTCACCTGGCCGGAAGGATCCGGCCACCCACCTCGCCCAGGTCGATCCGTCCGCCATCGGCCGCCGGCGCCGTCGCGGTGATCACCACGTCGTCGCCGTCGGCGAGGAAGCCTTGCCCGCGCTCGATCAGGGACCCCACCTGGTCGGGCGCGGCGCCGCTGACGGTCCCTGACCCGAACAGGTCACCGGTCCGCGTCGATGCGCCGTTGACGGTCAGGTGCGCCAGCATCTGCGCCGGCGACCAGAACATCTCCCGGTACGGCGGCGTCGACACCAGCTCGCCGTTGATCCGCAGCTCCAGCGAGATGTCCAGCCCCCACGGCTCGGTCTCGACCAGATAATCGCTGACCGGACCGGACGAGGACGCCGGCGGTACCCGCGCCGCCTCGAGCGACGCGAGCGGAACGACCCACGGTGAGATCGACGTCTGGAACGACTTGCCGAGGAAGGGCCCGAGCGGGACCGTCTCCCACGCCTGGATGTCACGGGCCGACCAGTCGTTGAGGAGAACCACGCCGAAGATGTGTCGCGGTGCATCCGCCACCGCGATCGGTGACGCCAGGTTGCTGCCCACGCCGACGACGAACCCGACCTCGACCTCGACATCCAGTCGTTCCGTGGGCCGGACCGCGACCTGACCGTCGACGTTCGTGTGGCCGCACGGGCGGACCACATCGGTGCCCGACACGACCACTGTGCCGGACCGTCCGTGGTAGCCGATCGGCTGATGCCGCCAGTTGGCCGGCAGCGGATCCTGGCCCGGCCGGAAGATCCGGCCGAGGTTCGACGCGTGACGCTCGCTCGCGTAGAAGTCGACGTAATCGGCAACGGTGAACGGCAGCACCAGCTCGATCTCAGCGAGCGGTATCAGCTCACCCCGAGCCGCCAGCCCGGGAAGCTCGTCGTACAACTCCCGCCATCCGGTCGGGCCGGTGGCCAGGATGCCGTCGAGGTTTCCGGGACGGTCGAGATCGACGATCGACTCACCGACTCGAGCGCAGGCGTGCGTCGATCCGTCGCTGCGGCGATAGACACCGAGCGGGAAGACCTCGGTCAGTGCCGACTCCAAGTCAGGGCCGACTCCAAATCAGGGCCGACTCCACGACCAGGCGTAGCCGCCATCCTCACAATCCAGCGCTGCCTGGCCGAGGTCGAGCGGCCGGAAGGTGTCGACCATCACGGCCAGTTCGTCGAAGAACTCGGCACCGAGACTGCGTTCGACCGCGCCGGGTTGGGGACCATGCGTGTGCCCGCCCGGATGCAACGACACGGAACCCTGTCCGATGCCCGATCCCTTACGTGCCTCGTAGTCGCCGCCGCAGTAGAACATCACCTCGTCGCTGTCCACGTTCGAGTGGTAGTACGGCACCGGGACCGCGAGCGGGTGGTAGTCGACCTTGCGCGGCACGAAGTTGCAGATGACGAAGTTGCCGCCTTCGAACACCTGGTGAGCCGGCGGCGGCTGGTGGATGCGGCCGGTGATCGGTTCGAAGTCGCTGATGTTGAACGTGAACGGGTAGAGACAACCATCCCAACCGACGACGTCGAACGGATGGGAGGCATGCGTGTGGATCGAGCCGGCGATACCACCTGACGTGCGGTGCTTGATGTACACCTCAACGCCATCATCGTCGGCGAGCAGCGGCTCGGTCGGTCCGTGAAGATCGCGTTCGCAGTACGGCGCATGCTCCAGCAGCTGCCCGTGTTTCGACAGATAGCGCCGAGGCGGCGTGATGTGACTGCTCGCCTCGATGAGGTACAGCCGCAACGGCTCGTTGCCGTCGGGCAGCCAGCGGTGCGTCGTCGCACGCGGGATCACGACGTAGTCCCCCGCTCGGATCGGCAGTGCACCGAACACGGTCTCGATCACGCCGGATCCCGACTCGACGTAGCCGCACTCGTCGCCCACGGCGTTGCGGTAGTACGGCGAGGTCTCACCCGCGACGGCATAGCTGATCCGCACGTCGCCGTTGCCAAGCACCAGCCGGCGGCCGCAGACCGGGTCGAGGGTCTTCCAGTCGTTTCCGGTGACCAGCTCGTGCAGCTTCAGGTGTCGCGGGATGAGGGGCTGGTTGGCGAACAGCGACTGGTCGGGCAGTTCCCAGCTACGCACCTCACGAACGGCAGCGGGAATCCCGCGGTGATAGAGCAGCGCCGAGTCGGAGGAGAATCCCTCCTCGCCCATCAGCTCCTCGGAGTACAGGCCACCGTCGGGTCGCCGGTGCTGGGTGTGGCGTTTGGGCGGGAGGTCGCCCACTGACCGGTAGAAGGCCATGGCTGCACCGTACGCCGCTCGGCCACGAAGCATCGCGGGACACTACGATGCCGGGGTCGTCGAGGAGGAGTACGTCGTGCCAGCCCGTCGCGCCGCCACTGCCCCGCCCGCGCTGTCCGATGAGGACGTCAGGTCCATCCGGGCAAAGCTCGCGGCCGGTGAGAATCCGCGCGTTGTCGTGCGCGCAGCGTCAGCGGCGGTCCCGGCAGGCACCCGCGGCAACGTCGTACGGCTCGGCGACCCGAAGGACGGCGAGTACATCGTCGTCCGGCTCGGCAAGGACGAGGTGCCATTCGCTCCGGCTGAACTCGGTATCTCCGGCCGGCCGGCCACGGCCGCGGCGGCCAGCCCGGTGCGAGCCCAGCGCAAAGCGGCCGAATCACCGCGACCGCGCCGCGCGGCAGGTAGTCGCATACCGGCGAAGCGGGTGCCGCCGCTCTCGGTCACGCTGCGGTTCTCGGCCGGCGGCTGGACGATCGAGGCGCAGCGCGGGGCGCGCCGACTCGCTCGTCCGTCGGCGCTTCGCCCCGGGGCCGTGAGCGCGCTTGCCGACCATGTCGAGGATGAGGCCCTTCGTGCCGCGCTGGTGGAGACGGTCGACTCAAGCCGGGCCGTCGTCGAAGCCGAGCGGGCGGCGCTGCGGGAACGGCTGCAGGCCGCAGAGGCGACACTTCGCGACTACGACGTGCGACCGACCCGAAAGCGAAACTGATCGGGCCGGATACCCTCAAACCCGTGACGAGCGAGCCGATTCCGGCAGTCCCACCCGGGGCGAGGCTCGTGCATATCGGCTTCAACAAGACCGGCACGACGTCGTTGCAAGGGGCGCTGAAGCTCGCCCGGGGCAAGCTGCCGGCGCACGGCGTCGTCTATCCCGGTGAGGAGCGGTACCACAAGCGGCCGGGGGTCTACATCTCCGGCGCAGTCGGCCGGCTCGGCGACCGGCCCACCACCGAAGCGGACTGGCAGGAGCTCGTCGACCAGGTCGCGGCCGCCGGTGACAACCGGGTCCTGATCAGCAGCGAATGGCTGTGCCAGGCGCCGGACGCCGCCGTCCAACGAGTGGTCACCGAGCTCGGTGGGGACAAGGTGCACATCGTCGCGACATTGCGGCCACTGGTGAAGATCCTTCCGTCGTCGTGGCAGCAGTTCCTCCAGAACGGCCTGCGGGTCGACTACGACAAATGGCTGCGCGGCATGCTCCTCGAGCCGCCGTACGACAAACCGACGCCGACGTTCTGGCAACGTCACCGTCATGATGTCGTCCTCGAGCGGTGGGCCCGGTACGCCGGCCCCGACCACGTCACGGCGATCGTCGTCGACTCCAGTGACCACGCCAAAATCTTCCGGCAGTTCGAGCAGCTCCTCGACCTCCCGGAGGGGATCTTGGTGCCGGAGCCGCCGGAGAAGGACAACCGCTCGCTGTCGTGGCCGGAGGCCGAGGTCCTGCGCCAGGTCAACGACGTGTTCAAGAAGCGCGGTTGGCCCGACTCGCTCTACCGCTCGGCGGTCCGCAGCGGGTTCGTCTCGCGGCTCGCCCATCTTCGGCCGAACACCACCGACCTGCCGAAGATCGGGATGCCGAAATGGGCGGCCGAGCGGGCCGCCGAGATCGGCGCCGAGGCGGCAATCGCGATCGCCGGACTGGGCATCCGCGTCGTCGGCGACCTCGAGTCGCTCGGCCGAATGGCGACCGACGTCGATGAGACCGATGCTCCGCCCGCCCTGCTGCCCGCCGACGTGGCCGCCGAGGCGATCATCGGTGCGATCGCCGGCACCCGTGCCGCCGGCCGACGGGACGGGCGTGCCGGCTCGGCCCTTCACGCGCCGGCTGGCCGCGCCGAGATCGAGTTGTCGCCGGGCATGACCAAGCTGCTCAAGCGCGCCCGAGACCGGGCGCAAGGCGTTGGCCATCGGCTTCGGCGGCGCACTCCCGGCGCGGGTCAGTAGCTCAGTCCGGCGCCGGGCTCGGCCGGCGATTGGGCGGCCGCAGTGGCGCCATCAGCTCATGACCCCAGCGGCGGGGACCGGCCCAGTACGCCGGGACGGCGTCCGTCGCATAGGCCAGCGCGTAGGCGACCTTCTCGTAGTTGACCCGCCACCCTCGAAAGTGCGGCCAGGCTTCGGCAGCTGACCGCTCGGTCTCGAAGCCGATGTCGACGAGGCGCTGGAGGCCGGCCTGGAACTCCTCGTAGCTCAGCATGATCTCGCCGTCGGGATCGGGGTCGGGGTCGGTCTGGATCCCCACCGCGCGGCCGAGTTGCTGCATGCAGGTGAAGCCCATCCGCAGGCACAGCCGCGGCTCGAGCCGTTCCCGGCTCGGCGCCACGGCGAGCAGCAACGCGGCGGAGTCCATGACGGCCAGCAACCCGATCAACCACGACGACAGCGGCTGCGGCGACCGGAAGCGCATCAGGATCGGGTAGTTGGCATGGCTTTCCGCTACATCCGCCGCCCAGCGCTCCCAGTCGGCGTATAGATCGGGCAGGTCGTCGCGGTCAGCGCCGTACATCCCGTACTTCGTCCGCGCCAGCAGCTCTGGCCCCCACGGCGGCGTACCCGCCCGGGCCCCCAGCAGGGTGACATCGGTCTCGCGGCGGTTGAAGGCGCTGTAGAGGGTCGGAAGGTAGCCGATCTGGGCGGCGACGGTGAACAGCCCGACTGCCGCAGCGATGACATCGACCGCAGTCGAGCCGTTGCCGCCCGCCGGAACGAATCCAAGCGTGAACATCGACGATCCGGACTCCCGGAAGGCCGGTCCGAGACCGTGAGTCGATGGCCACAGCAGCAGCGCGAACCCGACCAGGTACAACACCAGCCAGGCGGCGAGCAGGGTGACGAGGTAGACGCCGGCCTGCGCGGCGAGGATCTCGTCCCGCTCCTCGTAGGTCGCCAACCGCTTGGTGGCAAGCTGGAACGCCAGGTCGACGGCACGGTCGATCAGCCGTCCGAACGTGCCGTACTTCCCACGCGGAATGATCAGCGTGCGCAGCACATTCGCCAGCGTCGCAATGACGATGACCGCGCCGATCGCGGCAAGGACTCCCCGAACGACCGGCATCAGCGCAAACGGTGTGGGTCAGCCGCCGAGGACACCGGCCAGCGAGCCGATCTCGTCAGTGATCGACGTCGGAACGATGTAGCCGTCCTGCTTCTCGATCTGGCTGAGGTTGTCGAGCACGTCTTCGGCGGTCGGTGTGTGGTCCTTCCCGCCGTACCAACCCGGAGCGAGGCCGACGAAGATCCGGGCGTAGCGGCCACCCGCCGCCGAGAAGATCTCGTGCGTGACGTCGCAGTTCTCGGAGGCAAGGAAGGTGACCAGCGGGGTGACCGACTCCGGCTGCAGTTTCTCCGCGAAGTCGCCCAGCAGCTCCATCGTCATCCGGGTCGCCGCTACTGGGCAGACGACGTTCGACTTGATGCCGGCCTTCTCGCCCTCGATCGCGATGACGTTGGACAGCCCGACGAGGCCCATCTTCGCCGCGCCGTAGTTGGTCTGACCGAAGTTGCCGAAGACGCCCGCGTTGGAAGCCGTGAAGACGAATCGGCCGTAGCCGTTGTCCTTCATGATCCTGAACGCCGGCTGGGAGACGTAGAACGCGCCCTTGAGGTGAACATCGAGCACCGCATCGAGGTCTTCCCAGGCCAGCTTCGCGAACGACTTGTCGCGCAGGATGCCAGCGTTGTTGATCACGATGTCGACCTTGCCGAACGCGTCCACCGCGGTCTTGACGATGCTCTCGCCGCCTTCGGGCGTCGACACCGAGTCGTAGTTGGGAACCGCGTCGCCGCCCGCCGTCTTGATCTCGTCGACGACCTTCTGCGCGGCCGCGTCGCTGCCGCCCTGCCCGTCAACCGAACCCCCGAGGTCGTTGACCACGACCTGGGCGCCTCGCCGCGCCAGTTCGAGAGCGTACGTCCGTCCCAAGCCACCGCCGGCTCCGGTCACGATCGCGACCCTGCCGTCGAAGGAGATCTCCGCCACAGCTGCACTCCGTTAGGTGTCGATGAACAAATCCTCGACAGCATTCTGCCGTTCGCGGGTTTGCCAGCAGCGGGCTGGGTGGGCAGACTCCGGCCATGCCGTCGAGTCAGACCACGCGCGCGCTCGGGCTGGCCGGGTCGCTCGGCGGCGTGACCACCGCCGCCGGTACCGGAGCCGCGCTGATCGCTGCCGGCAACAACTGGTACGCCGGACTGGACAAACCGCGCTGGTCGCCGCCCGGCTCCGCCTTCGCGCCGGCCTGGTCACTGGTCGCTGCGAGCCAGGCCGTTGGCGCGTGGCTGGTGTGGCGCGACGACGACGACCGCGACGCGATCGACGTACCGGCGCTGTCGTCGTACGCCGTGCAGATGTGGCTCTCGATCGCGTGGCTCCTGCTGTTCTTCGGCCTGCGCCGCCCCGCGCTGGCCCTCATCGAGGTCTGCGTGCTCTGGCTCGCCATCGCCTTCACCGTCGCGGAGTTCGGTCGGCGGCACCGCTTCGCCGCCCTCCTGGTCGTCCCGTCGCTCGCCGCGGTGACCTACCTCGGGGCGCTGAACGCCGTCATCTGGCGCCGCAACCAGCGCTAGTTCGCCGTCCGGCGTCGTCGCCGACCGCGGCCCTGCACCTGGTCAAAGGAAACCCAGAAGATGCGCTGACACCATCGCGGCACCGGGGCGTCAGGAAAGGGCAACAAACGGTGACCACCCCACCGGATGCTGTCGCGCCCAGATTCTCCTGGATCCGCAATCCGGATGGCCGCACGAAGGCCGCGGCAGTCATCTTCGTCGTCGCATTCATGTGTCGCCTCCTGCCGGCGCTTCTCGGTGGCGGCCTGGCCTTCTACGGCCGTTACGACGACGGCGTGTACTACACCGCGGCTGACGCATTGACGTTCGGCCGGATCCCGTACAAGCAGTTCATCCTGCTTCACCCGCCGGGAATCATGCTCGTCCTCTCACCATTCGCGTTGCTCGGCCGGCTGACCACGGACGCCCTTGGGCTCTCAGTGGCCCGCCTCGCATTCATGGGCATCGGCGGCCTCAACGCCGTCCTCGTGACCCTGATCGCCTACCGCTGGGGGAAGTGGCAGGGCATCCTCGCCGGCCTGATGTACGCCGGATGGTCCGGTGCGCTGTACAGCGAGACAGCCACCATGCTCGAGCCCCTCGGCGGCACGGCGCTGCTGGTGGCGCTGCTGCTCCTGTTGCGCCGCGAGAACGGACCGAGCGTCAAGGCCCAGTACCTTGCCGGCGCGGCGCTCGGCCTCGCGTGCGCGATGAAGATCTGGTACGTCGTGCCGTGGGCGGTGGTCGTGATCTACCAACTCGCCGCCCGTCGCTACCGCTGCGGCCTGCGCATGGTGATCGGCGGCGCGATCCCGCTTGCGGTTGTACTGACGCCGTTCTTCATCATGGCGCCGACCCGGATGTACGACCTCGTGGTTCGCGACCAGGTGCTGCGCCGAGTCTCGACGACATCGCGGGTGTCCCGCCTGACGATCATCTTCGGCATGAAAAACGTCGTGGCCCACCACGGACCGGTCCTCTATCTCGCAACCGCGCTGATGGTGGGCCTGACGGCGATCGCGGCACTGGCCTGTATCTGGGAGCGGTCCGCGGGCCTCATCGTCGCGGCCCTCGCCGGCAACCTGTTCGTCCTGTACTGGAGCCCGTCGTTCTTCCGGCACTACAGCGCGTTGACCGCGGCACCCATCATCCTCGTGACCGTCATCGGGATCGGAATCCTGGTGCGCCAGCTGAGCTCAGCATCCTTGGGGCGACCCGTCGTGGTTGTCGCCCTCGCTGTCCTCACGGCAATGGCCATCAACAACGGCACCACCAAGACCGGGAAGGTGTTTCCGGCAAAGTTCAAGGCCGCTGCACCGGCCGGCTGCATCACCGCAGACGATCCAACGGCACTGATCGACATGAACCGGCTCAGCTCGGACCTCGGACACGGATGCCGGGTACCGGTCGACGTCAGTGGAATCACCTACGACTCGCTCCGCGACGTCCTGCCCAACGGCACCATCGCCGGCCGTGGCCACAACCTCGGATGGCAGGAGTGGCTGTACAACTACCTGACATCGGGGAGCGCGTTCATCCTGATCCGGCAGCCCTTCGACGTCATCCCGCCGTCGTACCGGCCGCTCTACCGTGCCCAGCCCCTGATCGCGGCCGGCCAACATCTTCGGCTGCGCCGGGGCTTCGGCTCGACCTGAGCACGCCGATCCTCGCCGCTCAGGTCGGAAGTGGGCTGACCTGCCAGCGGCGATGGCGAAGCGATGGCATCCGCGCCCGGCATTCCGCAACTCGTGCTGCAGTGACATCGGCGACCGCTACCCCTTCCGCGACGTCGAGCTCGACCAGCGGCGCGCTGAAGGGATCAATGACGCAACTCTCAGCGGTGTACGACGGCGGGCACTGCACGGCAGCCGCGACGTAGCAGACGTTCTCGACTGCGCGAGCGGTCATCAGCGAGCGGAACTGGGCCGCCTTGCGAGGGCCGGCCACCCATGCGGAAGGGACAGCGAGCAGGGTCGCCCCCCGGTCAGCGAGGGCCCGACCCAGCTCGGGAAAGCGCACGTCGTAACACGTCATCACCCCGACCGTCAGCTGCCCGCATCCGAAGACGAGTAGCTCTGCGGTGTCCCCCGCCACGAGGCGCTCGGATTCGATCCAGCCCAGCGCGTCGAACAGGTGCTGCTTGCGGTAGCGCCCGAGCAAACTGCCGTCCGGACCAACCGCCACGACGGTGTTGTAGGCGCGACTCGGATCGCCTTCCACCGCCTCGAACATGCCAGCCACTATCGTCAGCCCGCGGCGATGGGCGACCGCAGCGAGCCCGGTGACGAACGGCCCATCCAGCGGCTCCGCGAACGGCGCGAGCACAAGGTCCTGCGGGCCAAAATCGTGCATCGCGCCCTCCGGGAGCACGACCAGTTCCGCACCCGCCTGGGCGGCCTGCTCGGCGAGGCGACTGCATGCCGCGAGGTTCGCCGCCTTGTCGAACCCGGCGGCGAACTGCGCGACCGCAACCTTCACATCGTTATCCAACTACGCTTCGGCCATGAGCCGAGGAACGGTCTTTGTCACAGGCGCAAGTTCCGGCATCGGGCGAGCAACCGCCGAACGGCTCGCCAGCGCCGGATACGACGTCATTCCGGGCTTGCGTCGCGACGAGCCACTGCCCGAACCGGTCAAGCCGCCGGTCCTCATCGACCTCGGTGATCCCGACTCGATCGCGCCCGCGGCCAAGCAGGTCCTCGACCGTGCGGCGGGCAACCTGGTCGGCCTGGTCAACAACGCCGGTATCAACGTCAACGGCCCGAGCGAGGTGGTCAGCCTCGACGACTGGCGGCGCCAGTTCGAGGTGAACCTGTTCGGGCACGTCGCCCTCACCCAGCAACTGCTTCCCGCGCTGCTGGCCAACAGCGGCCGCGTGGTCACGGTCGGCTCCATCGGCGGCCGAATGTCCGCTCCCTTCCTCGGTCCGTACAGCGCCTCGAAGTTCGCCGTGCGTGCCTGGATGGACGCCATGCGCGTCGAGCTGGCGCCACACGGTGTGCGCGCGGTGCTGATCGAGCCTGGGTCGATCGCCACCCCGCTGTGGGAAAAGGGCACCACAGCGGCGCGGGACATGCTCGACGGGCTCGAACCTGCGACCCGGCAGCGCTACGACAAGCAGGCTCAGGGGGTCCTTCGGGTCGCCGCATTCGCCGAGTCACACGCGATTCCAGCCGACCGTTGCGCGAAGGTGATCGAGCGGGCACTCACCAAGAAGCGACCGAACGGCCGCTATCTCGTCGGAAGCGACGCGCACGTCCAAGCGGTGATCGCCGCGCTACCGACGCGGGTCCTCGACCGCATTTCACACCAGCTGCAACGCCCGCCGCGGAAGCCCTCGGAGACTGGCTAGTGCTGGTTGAGCGAATGCGGGGCTTCGGCACCACGATCTTCGCCGAGATGTCCGCGCTAGCCCTCGAAACCGGCGCAATCAACCTCGGGCAGGGCTTTCCCGACACCGATGGGCCGGCGACGATGCTCGACCGGGCGGCCGACGGCCTGCACCACGGGCTAAACCAGTACCCGCCGGGACCTGGCATGCCCGCGTTGCGAGAGGCGATCTCGCGGCATCAAGCGTCGTACTACGGGCTGTCGTACGACCCGGCGTCCGAGATCCTCGTGACGGTAGGGGCGACCGAGGCGATCAGTGCATCCATCCTGGCGCTCTGCGAGCCGGGCGATGAGGTGCTCGTCTTCGAGCCGTACTACGACTCTTACGCGGCATGCATCACACTCGCGGGCGCGACCAGAGCACCGGTCGCGCTCCGTCCCGCGACCGCCGGCGAGAGGTTCGGCTTCGATCCCGACGAACTGCGTCGAGCCGTCTCTCCCCGAACCCGCGTGATGCTTCTCAACTCGCCGCACAATCCCACCGGCACCGTCTTGACCCGAGACGAGTTGGAAACGATCGCCGAGATCTGCCTGGATCACGACCTGACGGTCATCACCGATGAGGTCTACGAACACCTGACGTACGACGGGACCGAGCACATCCCGATTGCCACGCTGCCGGGGATGCGGGAACGCACGGTGGTCATCTCGAGCGCGGGCAAGTCGTTCAGCGTCACTGGCTGGAAGATCGGCTGGGTGTGCGCACCGCAACCGCTGGTGCGGGCCGTCAACACGGTGAAGCAGTTCCTCACCTACACGCACAACCCGGCGATGCAGGAGGCGGTTGCCTACGCGCTTGGCAACGAGATGGCATGGGTCGACCAGCTGCGCACGACGCTGCAGGCCGCACGTGACCGCATCGCCGCCGGGCTGGAGACCGTCGGCGTCGCGGTGACTCGCCCCCAGGGCACCTACTTCATCCAGGCCGACGTGCGTCCGCTCGGGCTGACCGACGGCGACCGCTTCGCCCGCGCGCTCCCCCACCAAGCGGGCGTCGTCGGAATCCCGACGGCGGTGTTCTGCGACAGCCCGGGAGTCGGTACGCCGTTCGTCAGGTTCGCGTTCTGCAAACGAGCCGAGGTCCTCGACGAGGCGGTACGGCGACTCACGGACTACGCAAGTCGGGGCTGACGTCACGAGCACAAAGCGCCACCACCAGGGGCGGAGCCGCTCCGGGCTGGCCGGCTTGCGCCGGCTGGTCGCCTTCGAGCCCACTTCTGCCAATCCCCAGCGGACGAGGCGTAACGAGGGGCCCCATATCGCTTCGAGTGCTGGGAAATTTCGCGACTGGTCCAGCGCAACCTACGCCGAGGACAGATCCCGCCCCCGGATGCGCATTTGGTTGTGACGCTCACCCCATCAAGGTCGCGGCGATCGTCGCGCCGAGCTCGTAGAGCGCGTCGTGGTCAGCCGTCTCGACTCGGCCCTCGACGACGCAGGGCGGCGCGACCGCCGACCAGCCGAGCCCGGTGGTGATCGTCTCGATCGCCCGGAGCGCGCCTTCGGCGCCGAGGTTCGAGTGGAGATAGGCGGCGAACGGCCGGCCCTTCGTGGCCTCGAGCACCGGGTAGTAGATCGTATCGAAGAAGTGCTTGAGCGCTCCTGAGATGTATCCGATGTTCGCCGGCGTTCCGAGCAGGTAGCCATCGGCGTCGAGGACGTCGCTGACGCTGGCACTGAGCGCCGGTCGGAGCACCACCTCGACACCCTCGATGGCGTCATCCTTGGCGCCCGCCACCGCGGCTTCGAGCATCTCCTGGGTGGCAGGCGACGGCGTGTGGTGGACCACGAGCAGCCGCCCCACTCTGCCGTCCTGCGTGCGGGGCACTCTGCCATTCTGACGTGGTAGACGTACGGGGTGGATGACGACACTTTCGACGTGATCGTGATCGGCGGCGGTCCCCCGGGGGAGAACGCAGCGGACTACGCCCACCGGGGCGGGCTGTCGGCGGCGCTGGTCGAGGCCGAACTCGTCGGCGGCGAGTGTTCGTACTGGGCGTGCATGCCGAGTAAAGCGCTGCTTCGGCCGGTCGAGCTACTCGCGATGGCGAAGGCGATGCCCGGTCTCTCGGTCGGTGACTCACTCGACGTCGACGCGGTGCTAGCCCGCCGTGACTCGTTCACCAGCAACCTCGACGACTCCGGCCAGGTGAAGTGGGCCGAGGGTGCCGGGATCACCGTCCTGCGCGGCCACGGCCGGCTCACCGGCGTTCGAACCGTCGAGGTGACCACTTCAGGGGGCGAGGTCCGGACACTCACTGCCAACCAGGCCGTCGTCCTCGCCACCGGCACCACCGCCAGCGTCCCGCCGGTGCCCGGTCTACGCGAGGCCCAGCCGTGGATTTCCCGCGATGTCACGAACCTGCACCAGGTGCCGGACCGGATCGTCGTCATCGGTGGCGGGGTCGTCGGCTGTGAGGCGACGACCTGGCTCACCGGCCTGGGCGCCCACGTGACACTCGTCGTTCGCGATGACCGGCTGCTCAACCGCACCGAGCCGTTCGCCGGCGAGCTTGTCGCCAGTGCGCTCCGCGACGCGGGTGTCGATATCCGGCTGTCGGCCGACCTGACCGAGGTACGACGCAACCCCACCGGCCACGCCGTCGTCGGCCAGCTGCGTGGAGCTGCGGTCACCGTCGTCGTTGACGGGGAGGAGATCGTCGCTGATGAGGTGCTGGTTGCGGTAGGACGCACCCCGCACAGCGCGGACCTCGGTCTGGAGTCGGTCGGACTGTCCGGCGGCGGCTTCATCACCACCGACGACACCCTCACGGTCGACGGCGTCGAGGGCAACTGGCTGTACGCCATCGGTGACGTCAACGGCCGCGCACTGCTCACCCACATGGGCAAGTACCAGGCACGGGTGTGTGGCGACGTGATCGCGGCGCGGGCAAAGGGTCAGTCGACCGCCGCCCGCCGGTACGCCGCGACGAGCGACCACGGTCAGGTGCCACAGGTGACGTTCACCGACCCGCAGGTTGCATCGGTCGGGCTCACCGAGGCGGAAGCCCGCGAGAGCGGAGCGCCGCTGCGATGCGTCGAGTACGACCTTGCCCAGCTCGCCGGCACCTCGCTGCTGCGCGACGGCTACGTCGGGCGCGCCAAGCTGGTCGTGAAGACCGACGACGAGACGCTGCTGGGGGCGACCTTCGTCGGGCCCGAGGTCGGTGAGTTGCTGCACGCCGCGACGGTCGCGGTGGTCGGAAAGGTGCCGCTCGACGTCCTCTGGCATGCCGTTGCGTCGTACCCGACAGCCGCGGAGATCTGGCTCCGGCTGCTCGAGACGTGGCGCGATGGCGGCTGAGCCGCCCCGCCTGATGCCGGCCCCGAGGCTGCTGTCCGAGTGAGCCCGCCTGGTGACCGCCCGCCGGGCGGTTTTCGGGCCACCCTGATCGCGGTCCTCGCGATCGACCGGGCCGGGTTCGCTCCGGTGATCGCGCTACGAGGAGCCGCCGGCGTCGCGATTCCGGTGGCAATCGGCACCGCCCTCGGCCATCCGGCGGAGGGCGCGATTGCCGGCGCCGGTGCGCTGCCGGCCGGCGTGGCCGGGATGGGCGGCGGATTTCGCGCCAACTCCACGCTCATCGCCGGCACGACCGTCGGCATGGCGCTTAGCACGCTCGTCGGCGGCGTGGTCGCCGGGCACACTGTCATCACCGTTCTGGTGCTGATGGCATGGGGCTTCGCGGCCGGGATCACGGTTGTCCTCGGCCGCGAGGCGACCGTCATCGGCACCCAAGCCGTCATCGGGCTCGTGGTGTTCGGCAGGTTCCCCGAAAGTGTGGCGTCGTCGGCGACGCACGCCGCCTGGGTGCTCGCCGGTGGCGTGTTTCAGGCGTTGCTGGCCCTTCTGATTCGCCCACCGCACCGATTCGGTGCGGAGCGTCGCATCCTCGCGTCGGCCTATGCCGACCTCGCCCAGCTCGCGCGCGACCCCAACCGCCCGGGTATCAGCGCCGCCGGCGAGGCCGCGGTGCCGGCGACACTGCTGCGCGGCCGCACGCCGAGTGAGGACGTCGAGCTGTTGCGCGGCCTGGCCGACGAGGCGAGCCGGATCCGCCTCGAGCTGCAGTCGCTGGCGACCGCTCACGACGTGCCTGGTGTCAGCGAGATCCGGCTCGCCGCGTCGAGCTGGCTCGATCGCAGCGCCGTTGCGATCCGGGCCGGGGAGACCGCGGCGCCCGAGGACGACACCCTGGCTCGGAGGGTCGAGCAGCTGCGCGAGCTTCGGGAAGCCGCTCCCGTCGGTCGGCAGGGAACCGCGACCCGGTACGCCGCTGCACGTGCGACCGCGCTGCTCGGGCAGCTCCGCGCCGTCGACCGACTCGTTGGTGCGCTCGCCGGAATTCGTCGGCTGGTCCTGCCTCGCGGGCGCGGGGCGCCTGCGGTTCTCATGCTGCCGCGCCGAGCGGCCGACTCCTGGCGGCAGGTCGCGCTGACGGCCCGTGACCCGAAGTCCTCGGCCTACCGGCATGCGGTGCGGCTCGCCGTGGTGCTGCCGGTCGCCGAGACGTTGAGTCATGCGCTTCCCTGGCAACGCGGCTACTGGGTGACCCTCACCGCGATGGTCGTCCTCAAGCCGGACTACGCCGCGACGGCTCAGCGCGGCGTGGCGCGGGTCGCCGGCACGGCCCTCGGTGTTGTCGTAGCCGGCCTGTTGATCGTCGCGGCGCATCCGTCCGGCGGCGTGCTGTCGGTGCTCATCGCCATTGCGACCTGGTTCGCCTACACGTCGTTCGGTGCGTCGTACGCGGTGTACTCCTTCGGCATCACCGCACTGGTCGTTCTCCTGCTGGCCCCGCTGGGTGGCAACGAACTCTCGACAGTCGCCGACCGTGGCCTCGACACGCTGGCCGGCGGCGCGCTGGCGTTGAGCGCCTACGCGATCTGGCCGACCTGGGAGGCACCAACTCTCAGGTCCGCCTGCGGCCGACTGCTCACCTCGCTCGCGTCATACGCGTCGCTGCTGCTTTCGGCGTACGCCGATCCACCCGCCGTTGACCCGGCGGACATCGCCGCCGCAGCAGCAACTGCGCGCCGGGCGAGGATCGCCGCCCAGTCCTCGCTCACCCGGGCGATCGCCGAGCCGGCGCGGGTCAGAGCCGACACCGACACTGCCGCCGGCATCCTCGCCGCCTCGCGGCGGATCGTGATCGCGCTCCACGCCCTTCGCACGACGCTCGAGGACGCGACCGACCATGCGGCGGTACCGGAGGTCGCCGAGATCCGCGATGAGATCGTCGCCGCTCTCAACGGGCTGGGGCGAGGCCGTCCGGTGTCGGTTGCCGACCTGCGCGACCGGCAGCAGACGCTGGCAGCCGAGGATCCGACCGGCGGCGACCCGTCCTCACTCCACGCGCGGCGTCGCGCTCTCCTCGCCGCCCATCTCGACCCGCTGGTCGACAGTGTGGACACCCTGGCCCACGTGATGTCGTCACCGCAGCCAGAAGCCGGCTGACTCCCCTGACGGCGGGAGGTCGCTCACCTCGACAGCCGGAACGGCGTCACCCACGAACCCGGCGAGATCACGGTCGGTCACGACGCGAGCCCGCAGTCGGCCGCCGGCAGCGCGTCGTACGACGTCGTCAATCGGCAGTGCGCCGGCAGTGGCGCCGAGCACCAGGTTGCCCGACCGGCGGCCACGCAGCACCGCCGGCTCAGCCAGCATCACCACACTCGCAAAGACGTCGCGGAGCGTGGCCACGACCACCTTGGCGAGAGCGAACGGCGCGGCATCGGACAGGTTGCAGACGTAGAGGCCCTCCGGGCGCAGCGCCTGTCTCGCCGTCGCGAGCGCGTCGCGGGTGAAGACAGCTGTGATGGTTTCGGGGCCGTCGTACACGTCGCACACCAGCAGGTCGAGCGACCCGGGAGGTGTCGCCGCCACCAGCTCCATTGCGTCGGTCATGAGCAGTTCGGCGATCCGCTCCAGACCACCGAGCGAGCGTGCCAGCTCGGCGATCTCCGGGGAGTTCTCAGCGATCAGCTGCCGCGAGCCTGGATGGAGCTCGGCGAGCCATCGGGGCACCGTGCACAGCCCGCCGCCGAGGTGCACTGCGGTGAGCGGCAGGTCGCCGGGAAAGGCTGACTCGATCAGGTACGCCATCATCTGCACGTACTCGAACTCGAGATGGGTCGGGTCCTCGAGGTCGACGAACGACTGCTCAGAGCGGTCGACGACCAGCCAATATCCGGCGCGGCGCTCGAGGTCCTGCATCAGCTCCACGACCAGGTCCGGCTCGCGGCGGCGTTTCACGCCAACACCTCCGCCGGCTCGTCCACGGTGGCGAACGACGTGGCGCCGACCGACGCCACCATCACGCAGCCAACCGCGATCCACTCGCGGGCATGAAGATGCTGGCCGAGGAAGACCAGACCGCAAACAGCTGCCATCGCCGGCTCCAGTGACATCAGCACTCCGAAGAGCGACGCGCGGAGGCGACGAAGAGCTGCTAGTTCCAGCGAGTACGGCACAGCGGAGGACAGCACCGCGATCGCGGCACCCTTGGCGAGCACCGACGGCCGGACGAGTGCGGTACCTGCGACCGCGATCCCGTACGGCGCCGTACCGAGCCCCCCGATGACCAGCGCGAGAGCCAGCCCCGACATCCCGGGGAACGCCCGGCCGACGCGCTGCGAAAGCAGGATGTAGCCCGCCCAGCATGCCCCGGCCAACGCCGCAAAGACGATGCCGCTTGCCCGGAGGTGACCGCCGCCACTGGTGAGCAGGACGACGCCGAGGCCGGCGAGCGCCCCCCACAGCCCGTCGAGCAGGCGGCGGGACCCGCCGATCGCAAGTGCCAGCGGCCCGAGAAACTCGACAGTGACCGCGACACCGAGTGGGATCCGAGCGAGGGACAGGTAGAACAGCGCGTTCATCGCTGCGAGAACCACCCCGAACCCGACGCCAAGGATCAGATCGCCGCGGGTCCGCTCGCGGACTTTCGGGCGGACCAGCAGGCAGACCAGCACCGCCGAGACTCCGAGCCGGAGGAACACCGCGCCGCCGGCGCCGACCGCCGGAAACAACTTCGTCGCGATCGCCGCACCGCTCTGCACGCTGGCGATTGCCCCGATAACCAGCACCGGTGCCGGGAGTACCTCAGCACGGCGCACGACAGCCAGTGTGCCGTGAGTTATCCACGTGATCGTTTCCGGTGTCGGCCATCCACACTTGCATCCGGCCGCGACCGGGGATCAGCGCGCAGGTGGAGGCTCGGAACATGCCGCCGATCCCGACGACGACTCCGCTGCCGCCACTCGATGTCCTCCGTGCCCACCTGACGCCGACCGATCGGGAGGGCTCGCTGCGGATCCTGCATCTCGACGCGACCGGCGCCGTCCTGCACATCACCCCGGTCGCCGAGGGTGCCCACAGCGCCGATCAGCTGTTCGCTCGCTACCTCGCCGGACTGGTGACCGATGTCGGCTCGGCGGCCGCAGTTCTGCTGGTCAACCGCCGCCAGGGCCGCCCGCGTCGCACCGACCGGGCACTGTGGGACGCCGTCAACAGCAGGCTGCAGACCGGCCCGACCCAACTACTCGAGCTCGTCGTGCTGGCAGGGTGAGGCGGCGGGCTCACAACTTCGAGCGGATCTCCTTCGACGCCCGCAATCCGGAGCGCACCGCGCCGTCCATGTAGCCGTGCCAGTAGGTTGCGGTCTCGGTACCGGCCCAGTGGATCCGGCCGATCGGCGTGGCGATGTGCGACCCGTACTCGGAGAGGACGCCGGTCCCCATGATCGCCACCGGGCAACCGCGGGTCCACTCCTGCATCGTCCAGTCCTTCATCTCCACGTGCGTCGGCTTAGGGATCGGCTTGCCCTTGTTGAAGTAGGTCGAGAAGTTGTGAAGAACAGCCCGCTCCAGGGCCTTCGGACGCCCGCTGAACTTGCGTGCCTCATCGCCGCCGACGAAGCCGAGCAAGCCGCCGATCTTGCCATCGGGTGGCGAGACGTCGAACGTCGTCTTTGCCGGGCCGACATGACTCACCGCGGCGCCGGTGAGCCCATTGTCCCGCCACCACGGCCGATCGAAGAACGCCTCCACCTTGATCAGCGCGCCCTGTGGGCTGCGTTGGGTCAGCGCGTCTCGACTCGAGGGCAGCAGCGGGTAGTAGTCGATCCGACCGGCGAGGGTCGGCGGGATGGCGACAACCACGTACTTCGCCCGCACCGTCGCCTTGTCCGAGGTCACGGTGACTCCGCTGCGGTGCTGCTCGACCCGTCGTACCGGCGAGGACATCACAAAGTGCTGGTGACCGATGTGCGTGGCCAGCCGGATCGAGATCATCTGCGAGCCTTCGACGAACCGGCGGGCTTGCGCACCGCCACGGGTGTCGATGAGCCGCTCAAACGTGCCTGGGGTCGAGCCGTCCGTCGCCGTCGATACATACGACAGCGCATCGAGGAACGAGACCTCGCGCGTCTCCGCCCCGACCAAGGCCTCGAAGGCGGCCGACACCACCTTGAGGAACCTCGCGGTCGCGCCGGGAGCGACGCTGCGAATCCAGGTCTCGACCGACTGCTGGTCCCACACCGATGCATTCGGTGAATCCCACGGCTTCGCCGGATCGAGCGTCGACGCCATGCTGTCGATCAGCTCCACGACCGCAGCGACGTCGGCGAGAATCAACGGGTCCGGAGGCGCGGTTCCGAGAATCGGGGTCTTGTCGTTGTAGGTCGTGACCGACTGGCCGTCGTAGTAGACCTGCAGCCCCGCATCGGGCTGTGCGAAGGAATGCACGTGCATCTCCTTCGCGAGTTTCGCGATCTCGGTCTGCGTCGGACCGATCCAGGTCCCGCCCATGTCACCGTGGTAGCCGTGGGGCAGGTAATGGTTGAGGGTGCGGCCACCGACCCGGTTGCGGGCTTCGAGGATGCAGACCGAATGCCCGTGACGCTGCAGGTCACGAGCAGCGTTCAGGCCGGCGAGCCCGGCCCCGACCACGACGACGTCAACCTGTCGCCGCAGCGGCTTCCCCCGTGCCGCAGCCGCCACCTCGGCATCGGGCCCGCGGGTGATTGCGCCGGCGACTCCTCCGGTGATGCCGAGTGCTGCGCTTCCCTGCAGCAGGCCGCGACGGCTGAGGACGCTCATTGCTCTCCTGTCTTCGCGATCCGCGCCGTTGGACTGGGCTTCGCCGAGCCGTCGGCTTTCGCAATGGCGCGGGCGATGCGGCTGGCGTCGATACCTAGCTCGCGGAACATCCCGCTCACTGGGTTGGTGAACCCGGTGAACCACAGGTTGGGCGCCTGCGGGTGGGTGTGCGGCCCACGAACTGTCGGACGACCGTCAGCGGCGAGCACGCCGAGGTGACCGACGAGCGGCTCGAGCCCGCGTCGGTATCCGGTCGCGGCCACCACGACGTCGGCGGTGGTGGCAGCGCCGTCGGCGAGCAGCACCTTGTCACCGTCGAAGCCGGCCACCGCCGCCACGATCTCGACGTGCCGCGCTTTCACCGCCGCGATGAACCCCATGTCGATCAGCGGGATCGCGTCGTCGCGGAGCACCCGTTCGTACAGCCCGTCGACCGGCTCAGGAAGGCCGTATACGGAGAGGTCGCCGATGGTGAGTCGGCGCAGTCGCCGGGCGATCGGGTCGAAGACCCGCGGCGGCAACCGGCGGAACAGGACGCCGAGCATCGGGTTGGCGATCCCGTTCTGTTGCCGGAGGACGATGTGCGGCGGGGTGCGGATCGACACCCGGACCCGATCGGCGCCGGTCTCGAGGAGATCGAGCGCGATCTCCGCGCCGGTGTTGCCGGAGCCGACGACCAGCACGTCCTTGCCGACGTACGGCGTGGCATTGCGATATCGACTCGCGTGCAGCAACTCGCCGCGAAACCCCTCAGCGCCCGGCCAGTCCGGCAGTGCGGGCGTGTGGTTGTGCCCGGTCGCCACGACGACGTGCCGGGCAGTGCGGTCGCCCGAGGTGCTTCGCGCCACCCAGCCCCCGTCCCCGCGCTCGATTCGGTCGATCTGGGTGCCGAGCCGGATGTCGAGGGCGTGGTGGGCGGCGTACTGCTCCAGGTAGCGCACCACGTCATCACGCGCGACCCACTTGCCGTACCGGCGCGGGATCCGGTAGCCGGGAAGGTGGGACAGCCAGCGGACGGTGTGCAGGTGCAGCCGCTCGTAATGGCTACGCCAGGCGGAGGCCACCGCCTCGGCCCGATCGACGACGACCGCAGGCACGCCGGCACGGTTCAGCATCGCGGCGGCGGCCAGCCCGCCCGGGCCGGCCCCGACGACGAGCGCCTCGGGCATGCGTCGATCCTCTGGATGTGGAATAGGTAGCGACTTTCGCCCTCAGCCTGCCGCACTCCTCCCATCGATGTCGTCGGCGGCACCCCGACCGCCGAGGTCGTCCTTGGCGGCATCCCAACGGCCGAGGTCGTCCTTGGCGGCATCCATGACCTCGTGGAGACAGCTGGGTGGCACCTGGCGGTCGAGGGCATCCGCGATGAGTGCTGCCAGCGAATAACCAGGGTCGGTGTCGAGCGCCCGGTCCAGGGCGATGTTGGCGGTCGTGCCGTCCCCGTCGGCGTAGGCGAACCAGGACAGCAAGGTGCACGGCGGCGCGTCGAACGGCGGCGGCACCCGGCGGACCACCTGTCGGTAGAGCCGAAGCAGCAGCTCCCGTCGGTCCTGGTCACCGCCGAGGACGAGCACCTCGTCGCGGACGACGACGTGCCAGATCAGGCCGGCGAGCTCGAACGCCTCATCGTCGCTCACTGTTTCCCGCGGGTCCCGAAGTCGGTCGAGCAGCCGATCGGTCAGCTCCCGCACCCGGCGGCGGCGGACCGCCAGGTCGGTCTCGGCGGCCGTGAGGATCGCGCCAGCAACCGCGTCCCGGCAGTGCTCCGCGTCGGCGTCGGCGTCGAGCGACACCGACCGAACCAGCGCTGAGCGATCTGGAAGGAGGGCCAGGCCACCGACCGCCGCTTCCGCGGCGAGGCGTCCGACCGCCGGCGCGTCCGGGTCGAGGACGTTCCCGTCGCTCGGGCAGCAGTGCGGATCGCTGCACAGGTAGGACCACCAGCGCCCCTCGGCGGTGAACACCATCTCGCGCAGCGGGAGACGCCACTTCGCCTCCATGAGATCGGCGAGCTCGCGGTAGGGGAGGTCGGCATCGGCGGACGGGACACAGTCGCCATAGACAATCACCATCATCTCGCGCGCGGTCACCATGCGGGCGCGCTCGGCCAACGTATCCACCAGCCACAGCGGCTCGGCGGCGGCGACCTCGAGGTCATAGCGCAGGGTGAGCTCGATCCGGCGCCGACTCCCCTTCAGCAACACCGCGACGACGCTGTCCGTCGGCACGTAGCCGAGCAGCCGTGGGACCGCTTGGACAAGCTCGCCGGGGGTACGGAGCTTCACGACTGCGTCAGGCACGACCGACACGGTCGCGGGCTCCGGCCCGGTGGGGGCCTCAGTCGCCCACGTTGTGGACGAACCGGCCCGGTCCACAGCGGGCAGCGCTACCCGCGCGCCGTCGCGAGCTCCGCGATCATCCGTTCTGCGACCTCCCGGGCCGGCTCGGCTCTGGACAGCGGGTACGCCTGCCCGGCCCAGAGGTTGATCCAGGCCGGATCACCGGCTTCGCGGGCCCACGCTCGCGTCGGAGCCGTCACGTAGTGGATCTCCGGGTACGCCGTAACGGCATGACCGTCATGTCGATCCATGAACTCGTTGACGATCCCGCGCGCCAGCCGACCGCTGAACGACTGGGTGAGCCGGGTCGGGCGCCCCGAGCTCAGGGCGTCCCGGTGCGGTGCCGACGTGCCGGCTTCCGGGCAGCGAAGGAACGCCGTACCGAGGGCGGCGGCGGTGGCGCCCGCCGCCAGCACCGCGGCAACTCCAGCGCCGGTCGCGATGCCGCCGGCGGCCATCCGGGGCACGCCGAGATCTGCGGTGAGCTGGAGGAGTGCGAGCACGCCGAGGGTGGGTAGCTCCGGCCGGTTGTCGAATGAGCCGCGGTGGCCACCGGCCTCGCCGCCTTGCAGTACCAGGCCGTCGGCCCCCGCTCTCGCTGCGTGGCGGGCCTCCTCCGGACTCGTGACGGTCACCCACGCCTCGGCACCGGCCTGCCGCACCCGCTGGATGACCGAGGAGTCTGGGCAGCCGAAGGTGAAGGAGACGATCGCGGGCGGCTCGGCCGTCACCAGGTCGAGCTTCGCCTCCCAGCCGTCATCGTCGTATCGGGGCTCACCCACCGGAAGACCGGCAGCGCGCGCCTCGGCGTGAAGCAGCTCGACGTACGGCGCGTAGACCGCTGGATCGGCCGGGCCGCCCGGCACGAACAGGTTGATGCCGAATGGCCGGTCGGAGAGCTCGCGGAGCAGGTTCATGCGCTCCCGCACGGCGTCCACGGTGAGATATCCCGCTGCGAGGAATCCGAAGCCGCCAGCTGTTGCGACGGCGGCGGCGAGTTCCGGAGTCGACGGCCCGCCCGACAGCGGTGCCAGCACGATCGGATGGTCGAGCCGGTCGACGACGGTCACCCCGCCATCATCGCCTGCACCCTTCACCGCAAGCTGGTGCGCTACCACCTAGCGTCGCTGGTGATCGCTCAAGCAAAGTTGCAATGGGTGTGCGATGTGACCTGCCACGAGGGTCGTTCCAAATCAAAGTGGCCTTTCTTTAGCGATTTGACCAGCCACGGGGGTCTTTGCCATAGCAATTTGGCATCGCGC
>JAICXJ010000030.1 GCA_025980465.1 Frankiales bacterium
AGATAGCTCGAGTACTCCTCCTTGGCGGCATCGCCGAACACGAGGTCGTACCCGCTGTCGGTAAGCCGCGGGAGCACATCCAGTGCGTTGCCGCTGATCAGCCGGAACCGGGTCGCCGCGAATCCAGCCGCGAGGAAGGTCTGCTTGGCGACCCGCTGGTGTTCCGGCTCGAGATCGATCGAGGTGAGAACGCCCTCCGGGTCCATGCCACGCAGTAGCCAGGTGCCGGACACACCGGCGCCGGTCCCGATCTCGACGACGGACTTGGCCTGAATGCTGGCCGCGAGGAAGCGAAGTACGGCGCCACCGCCGGAGCCGATGGGCACGGCGCCGAGGTCGCGGCCACGTGGGCGCGCGCTCATCAGCGGGTCGTCCTCGGCCAGCCAGCCCTCGGTGTACTGGCGGTTTGCCAGCGCGATGTCCGCCTCGGTGCGCTCGGTCACGCGTGCCAGCGTAGTGACGGCGACCGGCCGAAAGACGCGGTAGCCGACAATGGATGAATGATCGAGCCAAGCCCGTGGTCCCCGCCGCCGCCGCAGCAGCCAGCTCGACCGGTCGGCTGGACCGCGGTGGTGTTGGTGGCCTTGATCGCGGCGCTGATCGGCGGCTCGATCGGGGGACTGATCGTTCACGCCCACGACCACCACGGCACTCCGACCGTCAACAGCGTGACTCTCGGCGGTACCGGGCAACAGAGCAGCCAGGTCGAGCGCGCGCCCGACTCAGTGGCAGGCGTGGCGAGCCAGATCCTGCCGAGTGTCGTGTCGATCGAGGTCAAGACGGCTGGCGGCGGGGATACCGGCTCCGGCATCGTGATCAGCCCAGCCGGTTACGTCATGACCAACAACCACGTCATCGCCGCGTCCCGAAACGGCGGCGGCCAGTTGTCCGTCATCCTGCCCGACAAGACCAAGGTGCCGGCGACCGTCATCGGTCATCCGGACACCGTCGACGACATCGCGATCATCAAGGTCACCCACGTGCCTGGGCTGCGTCCGGCGACATTTGGGAACTCCGACAACCTCGCTGTCGGCGATCCGGTCGTTGCGGTCGGCTCGCCGCTCGGTCTGGCGGGGACCGTGACGAGCGGCATCGTCAGCGCACTGGACCGGCCGGTCGAGGCGGCAGGCGAGCAGGGTGTTCCGGAAGACGTCATCGACGCGATTCAGACCGATGCGGCGATCAATCCGGGCAACTCCGGTGGTCCGCTGGTCAACCTCGCGGGACAGGTCGTGGGCGTCAACTCGGCGATCGCGTCGCTGTCGACCGACGCGTTTGGCGGGCAGCAGAGCGGCAGCATCGGTCTCGGATTCGCAATCCCGATCGACGAGGCCAAGCGAATCGCGCAACAGATCATCACCCGGGGCTACTCGACCCACGCGATCATCGGCGTCCAACTCGACGCGCGCTACAACGGCTCCGGCGCCTTGGTCGGCTCGGCCGCCAGCGGCAACCCGGTGGCTCCCGGTGGCCCCGCCGCGAACGCCGGGATCCGCAAGGGGGACGTGATTGTGGCGGTCGATGGCGTGAAGATCACCACCGCCGACGAGTTGATCGTGGCGATCCGGCGGCGCGTACCGGGGCAGCGCATCAGCCTCACCTACGTCCGCAACGGTGCTCATCACACCGTCTCGATCGTCCTGGGCTCGAAGCGTTCGTGACTTTCAGGGGCGGATCCACCCCCGCTTGCCGCGACGTACGCTTAGTCGGTGTTCAACAACCTCGGATGGCAAGAGCTGCTGATGCTCGCCGTCCTTGGTCTGGTGATCTTCGGCCCGGAGCGATTGCCCAAGGCGGCCGCCGACGTGGCGAAGCTGCTCCGGCAGTTGCGGACGATGGCTCGGGGCGCCGCCAGCGACCTGCGCGCCGAGCTCGGGCCGGAACTTGCCGACATCGACCTGCGCGGTCTTCACCCGCGCCGGTTCGTCGAGGATGCACTGTTCGGTGACGACGACGAAACGGCTCCGACGACGAGCTCGCGGATCGCTTCGGTTGGGCTCGCGGCCGGTGAGCGGCCGCCGTACGACCCGGACGCGACCTAGTACCCCATCAGACCGGGGTCAGGGTGAGTGGCCGGCCGGCCAGCCCGCGAGCCTTGCCGGCGAGGTCGGCCGCAATTGCGCTGAACGCCATGGCGGCCGCCGAGTCCGGCGCTGCGATGACGATCGGCGCACCGGTGTCGCCGCCTTCGCGGACGCGGGGGTCGATCGGCACCGAACCCAGTAGCGGGACCGGCGCGCCGAGCAGCCTGCTGAGACTGTCGGCGACCGCCTGGCCGCCGCCACTGCCGAACACGTCGACCAGCTCACCGCAGTGCGGACACGGGAAGCCGGCCATGTTCTCGATGACACCGGCCAGCCGCTGGCGGGTCTGCGGTGCGATCGCACCGGCCCGCTCGGCGACCTCGCGGGCGGCGATCTGCGGCGTCGTGACCACGATGATCTCGGTGCCGGGTAGTAGCTGGGCCGTCGAGATTGCGATGTCGCCGGTGCCGGGCGGAAGGTCGAGCAGCAGGACGTCGAGATCGCCCCAGTAGACGTCGGCGAGCAGCTGCTCGAGGGCGCGGTGCAACATCGGGCCGCGCCAGGCGATCGGACGGTTGCCCTCGACGAACATCCCGGCGGACACGACGCGGACGCCGTGCGCCTCGACCGGCACGATCATCCCGTCAACGATGGAAGGCGGTGCCTCGACGCCGAGCATTCTCGGCATCGAATGGCCGTAGATGTCGGCGTCGACGACCCCGACCGCCAGACCTTTCTGCGCCATCGCGGCGGCGAGGTTGACCGTCGTTGAAGACTTGCCGACCCCGCCCTTGCCGCTCGCGATCGCATAGACCCGAGTGAGCGAGCCCGGCTTCGCGAAGGAGATCTCGCGGGCCTCGCGGCCACCTTGCAGCTTCGAGCGCAGCTCCTGCTTCTGCGCGTCTGACATGACGTCCAAAGCGACCCGAACGCTGGTGACACCGCTGACCGTGGCGACCGCGTTCGTGACGTCGGTGGTGATGCGGTCACGGAGCGGGCAGCCGGCGGTCGTGAGCAGGATCCTGACCTCGACCGTGCCGTCGATCGCGATCGCGATGTCGTCGACCATGCCGAGATCCGTGATCGGCCGGTGGATCTCCGGATCCTTGACGGTGGCGAGCGCCGCCGTGACGGCATCGACGGTGGGAAGCCCTGAGGTGGCGGGATCTGAGTCGGTCATCGTGCCTCCAGGCTACGTCGCCCGGCAGGCGGCTACTCGGCCGCGGCGGAGGCGTCCTCAGCAGCCTGTGGCGCGATTTCCTCGACCACTCGCTGGAGCTCCCCGCGCAAGAAGTCCCGCGTCGCGACCTCGCCCAGCGCCAGCCGGACTGCAGCGATCTCACGGGCGAGGTACTCGGTGTCGGCCACCGTGCGTTCCGACAGCGCCCGATCCTGCTCGTACTGCACCCGGTCGCGGTCGGCCTGGCGGTTCTGGGCAAGCAGGATCAGCGGTGCGGCGTACGACGCCTGCAGGGACAGCAGCAGGGTGAGCAGGGTGAATTTGTTGCCGTAGCTGTCGAAACGCCAGGGTCCCTTCGGCACCACGATGTTGAAGACGATCCAGGCGGCAATGAACAGCGTCATGTAGCCGATGAAGCGCCAGGTGCCGAGGAATCGGGCTACCCGCTCGGAGACCCGTCCCATCGCGTCCGGGTTGTACGCCGGCAGGTGCATCCCGCGGCGGGCGTCCTGTGGCTGGTCCAGTCGCCGCCGGCGTTCCTCCCGTGGGCGCCCGTCGTCACGCGCCATGCGGCGCTCCGGCCTCGCTGTTCGGCCGCTCCCGCCAGTCCTCAGGCAGCAGGTGGTCGAGGACGTCATCGACCGTGACGGCGCCGAGCAGGTGGTCCGCGTCGTCGACGATCGGTACGGCGACGAGGTTGTAGGTGGCGAGGTGGGCGGTGACCTCGGTGAGTGAGCAGTCCGGACCGAGCGGATCGGTTTGGGTGTCGACGACGCCGGACACCAACGCGGAGGGCGGTTCTCGCAGCAAACGCTGAATGTGGGCGATGCCGATGAACTTGCCGGTCGGTGTCTCGGTCGGGGCCCGGCAGACGTAGACCTGTGCCGCGAGCGACGGCGGAATCTCGGGGTCGCGCACCCGGGCGAGCGCCTCGGCCACCGTCGCGTCCGGCGACAGGATGATCGGCTCGGTGGTCATCATGCCGCCGGCCGAGTCGTCGGAGTAGCTGAGCAGCCGGCGTACCGGTTCGGCCTCTTCGGGCTCCATCAGTCCGAGCAACCGCTCGGCCTCGTCCTCCGGAAGCTCGCCGAGCAGGTCGGCGGCGTCGTCGGGTCCCATCGCCTCGAGGATGTCGGCGGCTCGTTCGCTCTCCAGCCTGGCGAGGATCTCGATCTGGTCGTCCTCCGGCAGCTCCTCGAGAACGTCGGCCAGCCGCTCGTCGTCGAGAGCGGCCACGACTTCGTGCCGGCGCTTCTCGGACAGCTCGTGCAGCATGTGGGCGAGGTCAGGAGCGCTGAGCTGGTCGAAAGCAGCGAGCAGGTTCGCGGCGCCCTGATGTTCCTCGGGCTGGGTGAAGCCGCCCACCGCGCCCCAGTCGAAGGTGCTGAGTTGGCCGCGGCGACGGACCCGGCCGCCAACGGAACGGACCGCGACCCGGGTGAGGAACCAGTCGCGGGTACGGCTCTGCTCCATCGCGACGTCCGCCACCGTCACCGGCGAGTTGTCTTCCAGCAACGTCACCTTGCGATCGAGCAGTTCGGTGATGGCGAGCGTCTCGCCGGCGCGGCGCTCGAACCGGCGAAGGTTGATCCTGCCTCTGACGATGACCGCATCGGAGTCGATGCTCGTGACCTGGCCCATCGGCACGAACACCCGGCGCCGGGGCTGCACCTCGACGACAAGGCCGAGGACCCGTGGCGGGTTGCGGTCGGAGCGCACCATGACGACGGCGTCGCGAACCCGACCGACCTGATCGGCGTTGGGGTCGAGCACCGTCAAGCCGGCAAGGCGGGCAAGGAAAATCCTCGTCGTCGTGCCCGTCGCCATGATCCGGAGGTTACCGCCGCAGTGTCTCCAGAGCGGGGACGCTACGCCCCGACACCGCGGGTGATGCCGGCGCACTAGGTTCGCCGCTATGACTGTGATGGACAGGTTCTCCCTCGCCGGCAAGGTGGCGATCGTCACCGGCGCATCGTCCGGGCTGGGCGTCGCGTTCGCGAAGGGTCTTGCCGAGGCCGGTGCCGATGTCGCACTGGGAGCCCGTCGCGTGGATCGGCTCGAACAGACCCGGAAACTGGTCGAAGGGCTGGGGCGTGGCGCGATCGCTGTCGCGACGGATGTCGCGAAGCCGGAGGACTGCGAGGCACTGGTGCAGGCCGCGGTCGCGGAGTTCGGCGCCGTGGACATCCTGGTCAACAACGCCGGGATCGGCACGGCGGTGCCGGGCACCAAGGAGACACCCGAGGACTTCCGAGAGGTCGTCGACGTCAACCTCAACGGCTGTTACTGGATGGCGCAGTCCTTCGCGCGGGCCGCCACTCGGGGTGGCTCGATCGTCAACATCGGCAGCGTGCTCGGCCTGACCACTGCGGGCCTGCCACAGGCCGCGTACTCGGCGACGAAGGCCGGCCTGCTTGGTCTCACCCGCGATCTGGCACAGCAGTGGGGCGGTCGCAAGTCGATCCGGGTCAACTGCATCGCGCCCGGGTTCTTCGCCTCGGAGATGAGCGACCAGTACCTCCCGGGATATCTCGACTCGCAGCTGCCGCGGGTCGTTCTCGGGCGGATGGGCGATCCCGAGGAGCTCGCCGCGACCCTCGTCTGGATGGTGTCGGACGCGGGTGGCTACGTCGTCGGCCAGACCCTCGCCGTCGATGGCGGCGTGACGATCACATGAGCACGTTGAGCTATCGGGTCGTCGACGTCTTCACCGATCGGGCGTTCGCCGGCAACCCGCTCGCCGTCGTGCTCGACGGTGACGAATTGACGACCGAACAGATGCAGTCGATCGCGCGCGAGTTCAACCTCTCGGAGACGACGTTTCCGATCGCGCCCGCGGCACCGGCGGCGACGTATCGGCTTCGCATCTTCACGTCGTCGACGGAGTTGCCGTTTGCCGGTCATCCGTCGATCGGCTCGGCGTGGGTGATGCGCAGCGTCGGGCGGATCACGGATGGCCGCATCACTCAGGAGTGTGGCGCCGGGCTGCTGCCGGTCGACATCGATGGCGACCAAGCGACGTTGACCGACCGCTGCGAATCAGGTGCGGCGGTCGAGTGTCGGGTCACCGGCTCCGTAGTGCCGATCGCGGAGGGCCAGATCCGGGTTCCCTAGCAGACCCTAGCCTCTGTGGACATGACCTCCACTGACCCCAAGGACCGGATCGAACAGATCGTTCGTCGCGGCAGCCGCAGGCTTGACCTGACCGGGTTCCGCAGCTTCATCCTGCGAGGGAATGTCGTCGACCTCGCGATCGGCATCGTGATCGGTACCGCTTTCACAGCGGTCGTGAAGTCGTTGGTGAATGACTTCATCACGCCGCTCGTCGGCGTCCCGCTCGGTAAGGCGACCGACTTCTCGACCCGCTACTGGAAGCTTGGTGGCTCGAAGTTCCTGTACGGCGACTTCGCGAATTCGCTCCTGTCACTGATCCTCATCGGGATCGTCGTCTACTACTTCGTCGTCCGGCCGGTGAACGCCCTGATGGACCGGTTCAAGACCTCGACAGACGACGACGTCCCCAACAAGACCTGTCCCGAATGCCTCAGCTCGATCCCCGAACCGGCGACCAGGTGCGCCTTCTGCACGGTCACACTCCCGGAGCCGGCCGGCTCAAAGCGCCCCCATCCGGCGTAGTTCATCGACCAGGCCGGCCGTCATCGGCAGCCTCCTCATCTCCTCCGGAAGGCACCACCTGACCTCGTCCGCGTCGTCACCGGCGCTGAGGGTGCCGCCGATGACGGTCGCGGCGAAGTCCTCGACGACGTAACGGCCGAGGGTGACGGTCGCAAGCAGTTGGCCGACCTCAACGCGCAGTCCGGTCTCCTCGAAGACCTCCCGCTCCGCCGCTTCTGCGCCGGTCTCGCCGACCTCGATCCGGCCGCCCGGAAGGGACCACTTCCCGCGGCCCGGCGCGTGCCCACGTCGCACCAGCAGCAGCCGGCCCGAGCTGTCGCGGACGACGGCCCCGGCGCATCGGATCGGCTCCGTGAACGTGACCGCAGCGTAGCGAGAGCGTGACCAATCGGATCTGACACCGCTGGCCTATTGACGGGGAGCGAATTCGGCCAGAACGTGATGTCGTGCATCAGGATCCGACGTGTCCTCGGTGCGGTAGCGAGTTGCGGGCTCCCGGCCTGTGGTCCAGCGCATGGGCCTGCTCGCGCCACGGCGCGGTTGACCCGTACACCGTGCTGCTCCACACCGGGCAGGACGCGCTGAATCATGTGGTGCAGCGGGCCGCCGTACCGCTGTGGATGGCGACCGGGCTGCCGTCCGGCTGGGTGTGCAGCGGCTTCGCGTACGCCGGCGACGAGCGGACGAAGGCACGCGCGACCGTGACGTGCCTGTCCGGGCCCGGACCGCTCGGTGGACCGGCGGACCTGATGGTCGTCGCGGAGGAGCCGGGGATCGGTCTCGGCGCGCGCCACGCCGGGCTCAGCCAGGCCGATCCCGGTGCCGGCTTCGACACCGGAGCGCCTCACGCGAAGGTCGTCGCGGCGGATCACCCCACGGCGATGTGGAACGTTCCCGGTGCTGACGATCGAGCCGTGTTCGTTGGCGAGGCGAAAGGGCTCTGGCTGTGGGCAGTCGTCTGGCCGGCGACTGCCGGCGTCCTGATGTACGACGGCATCACGCTGATCGACCTGCGCGACGTCGACAACGACGTCCAGATCGATTTCGGCTCGCCGTCGCCGCGGCTGTCAATCGCTCCCCGCGCCGCCTGACACCCGCCGCCCGCAGCGCTCGGGGCGAGTCGCCGCAGCGAAATGTCACCCGTGCTGGCGACACTGACCTCGTGACCACCCAGGGCGAGTTCGATCTCGCCGTGCCGGCGCGGCTGTTCAGCGCGACGCCGTCACGGCTGATGTCCTGGTTGGACTGCCCCCGCCGCTACCGATTCGTCTACGTCGACCGACCGGTGCCGCCGAAGGGCCCACCCTGGGCGCACAACTCCGTCGGCTCAGCAGTCCACGCCGCGCTCGCGGCCTGGTGGCAGCTCGAGGCCCGCGACCGCACCCCTGCCGCGGCGGCGCGGCTGGTTCGCGAGAAGTGGGTGCCGCTTGGCTTTCGCGACGACGCCGACGCCGTCGCATGGCGCGACCGCGCCACCGAGATGGTGGAGCGCTACGTCGGTCGACTCGATCCCTACGATGAGCCGCTCGGAGTCGAGCGAACCGTGGCGGTGAAGACCAGCCGGCTCGCGCTGTCCGGTCGCATCGACCGGCTCGACCGGCGAGGCGACGAGCTGGTCGTCGTCGACTACAAGACCGGCCGCCACGTCCTGACCACCGACGATGCGCGTGGATCGATGGCACTTGCGGTGTACGCCGTTGCAGCCGCGCGGACGATGCGATTGCCGTGCGCCAGGGTCGAGCTGCATCACCTCCCCTCGGGCGAGGTGATCGTCTGGGAGCACAGCGAGTCCTCGCTCGAGCGGCAGCTTGCCCGCGCCGACGACATCGGCGCTGAGGCCGCCAGCGCTCACGCTGCCGTCGCCGGCGCCGACCCGGATGCGCTCGAGACCGCGTTCCCACCTCGACCGGGACCGCAATGCGGCTGGTGCGACTACCTCGCCCACTGCACTGCCGGTCAGGCCGTCGCGCCGACTCGCCACCTGCCGTGGGCGGGCCTTCCGCTCGAGATCGTCTCTTCGGTCGACGACGTTGTGGACTAGTCGACCCAGAATTCGCTGAGCGCGCTGGCGACCGCGGCCGGATCATCGACCGCGGGCGAGTGCCCGGCGTTCGCGAACTCGACGTAGGTGGCGTCGAGGCGGGTGGCCATGTCCCTCTGGTCGGCGGGTGACCAGGCGTCGTCGTTCTCGCCGCAGGCGACCAGGATCGGAACGCCGCTTGTCGCGAGTTCCGCGACCCGATCCGCCGCTGTCGTGAGCTCCGTGCCCATCCCGAGCAGGGCTGCTGCGGGTGAGGCCAGGAAGCGTCGCTTGAGGAAGTCCTCGACCTCCGGCGGGACCGCCGGGGCGTTCGGGTCGCTCGGGAGGGAGGACGAGGCCTCCCACACGGCCGGAACGCCGCCGTCTGCCAGCAGCGGCCGCATCATCTCGATCAGCGCGCCCCGGCTGCCGCCCAGAGCGGCCGGACCGGAGCAGAGCAGCGTCAGCGAGCGGACCGGGGCGCCGTGGAGGATGGCTTCCCGGCAGATCAGCCCACCGAACGAGTGACCCACGAGATGCCAGCGATCGCCGGCTGATAGCAGCGAGGCGACATCGGCCGCCAGCGCGGGAATGGAGTACGCCTGCTCGTCCTCAGGGCCACCTGACTCGAACTGCCCGCGCAGGTCGATCGCGGTCGCGGGGTGCCCCGCCCTGGCCAGCAGCGGCAGCAGATGGAGGAAGTCCTCCTTGCTGCCGGTGTATCCCGGCACGAGCAGCACGGGAGCCCGTTGCGGCCGGCCGGCTGGCGGCGTCGCGACCAGCGCGGCAAGCTCGCCGGAGACGGCTTGGATCCGGGCGGGTTCGACCTCGGGGGACAGCGTCAGGTGTTTCGGAACGCTCACCCGGCCACGCTCGGCCGAGTACAGGCGGAGGTCGCGGGTTCGGGCATCGCGGCAGGGTACCGGTAGCCTGTTGGTCGCGTCGGCAAAGGTGCCGGTGGCTAAGCCAAATGCCCCGAGCAGTAGGACAGCCGTGACGAATTGCCGCACCTACGCGGTCGCCAACCAGAAGGGCGGCGTCGCGAAGACGACGACCGTCGCCTCATTGGCCTCGGCGTTGCACGCCCTCGGCAAGCGGGTTCTCGCCGTCGATCTCGACCCCCAGGCCTGCCTGACCTTCTCCCTCGGGCTCGACCCCGACAACCTCGAGCTGTCCATCCACGACGTACTTCTCGGCCGGGTGACGCCCCGGATGGTGACGCAGACGACGGCGGAGGGTGTCGACCTGCTGCCCTCGACGATCGATCTGGCCGGTTGCGAGGCCCAGCTGCTGATGCGGACCGGCCGGGAGTACTCGTTGCGGCACGCGCTCGACGAGGTGCGCGGCGACTACGACGTGATCCTGCTGGACTGCGCGCCGACGCTCGGCGTTCTCACCATCAACGCGTTGACGGCAGCCGATGAGGTGATCGTCCCGCTGCAATGCGAGACCTTGTCCCACCGCGGCGTCGGACAGCTGCTCGACACCGTTCACGACGTACAGCGCCTGACCAATCCCGCGCTGGCCGTGATGGGTGTCCTCCCGACGCTGTACGACGGTCGCACGGTGCACACCCGGGCGGTCATGGCCGACATCGCGGGACGTTACGGCCTCACTGTGCTCGATCCGCCGATCCCGCGTTCGATCCGCTTCGCCGAGGCGCCGGCGGTCGGCAAGACCGTGTTGTCAACGGCAAAGCGCACGACGGGTGCCGAGGCATATCGAGCTCTGGCTCGACGAATTGCCGGTGTCGCTGAGCCCGCGGCGCAACCAGCTCCGCCATCGGTTCAGACCGTCACCCTCGACGCGTCCAACGAGCCGGATCAACCCGACGGGTCCGATGAGCCGACCGCCACGGCGACCGGTTATGTAGATGTCGGCCTCGCCCAGGCCAACCACGGATGGGAACGCCCATGACCGTCGGGTTCGACCGGGTCCGCCGGCGAGCACCACGATCAACGTCGACCACCGCACCGATCGGTGTCGACTCGCTCGGCAAGCGGGCGCTGTTCACCTCGGCCGCCGAAGTCTCCCAGCCCGGAATCGGCTCGGCGCTGGTCGAGTGCTCGCGCTGTGACGCCCGGACCGTGCTCGGACCGATGCAAGCGATGCGTGCTGCGATCCCATCGCTTCATCTCGGGATCCGGGTCGGTCACGGCGATGATGTTCGGTCGCTCGGACTGATCAAGCGCGACTATCCGACGTACATGCGGTGCCCGGAGTGCGGACGGCCGAGCTGGGTCCGCTTCACCGTGCAGCTCTAGGGAAGCCGCTACTTACAGCCGCGCGAGCAACTCGTCGAGCGGCATCTCGCCGATGAGCAGGTCTGTGACGCCGTCGACGTCGCCGCATTCGACGCAGCGCACCGCTACCACCAGCCACCTCGCGGTGCCGGCCTCGTCGTGAATGCCGTAGACGACCTCGGCGATCGACTGGCTGCACGAGTGGCAGGACCAGACACCCGGATAGGTCCAGTGCTCGGCCGAGTCGAGCAGATCGATGATGTGGCCGCCGGCCAGGCAGCGAAGCCGGGCGACTCCCGCTGCGGCGTCGGCTTCGACGTAGAACCAGGTGGCCGGCTCGTCTCCGTGAGAGGGATGCGAGCACATCGCAAAGGTGGTTTGCGTGACCGGCGGGCAGTCCGTCAGTCCGCGTACCCAGATCGCGAGGTCCTCGGTGTCCTCCGCGGTGTGCCGGTTGCCGACCGTTCGCATGACCACGGTCAGACCATCGGCGTGGACCGGCCCGCCCTTGATGGCTCGGCCGGGTCGTCGGGTTGTCAGTCGGTGGAGTTGGTGTTCCTCGCTCCGCCACTTCGGGTCCGGCGTCGCCGCCGCCGAGCGGGCGCGGGTGCAGCGGCACCCGAGTCAGACGCTGGCGTCGCGGCGGCACCAGCCTGGGCGCCGCCGTCAGTGAGGGGCACGCCGCCCCGGCTTCGCTGCCGCTGCCGCTGTCCCTGCCGACCGGCACCACCGCGGCCATCGGCACTGCTGCGACCGTCGCTGCGACCGCCGCGACCCTCGCCGCCGCCCCGGTTGGCAGCGCGCTCGCCGGATCGCTTCGGCTTCGCGGCAGCGCCCCGCCGGCCGGTTTCGCCGATGTCTTCGAGTTCCTCGGCTTCCAGCCCGGCGCGGGTCCGCGCCGCCGAGGGGAGTCGGCCGGTTGCCTGGCGCGGAATCTCGAGTTCCTCGTAGAGGACGTCGGACGTGGAGTAGGTTTCCTCAGGCTCGGGGAAGGGCAGGTCCAGCGCCTTGTTGATCATTCCCCAGCGGTAGCCGTCTTCCCAGTCGACGAAGGTGATCGCCGTACCGGTTTCGCCGGCCCGGCCGGTCCGGCCGATCCGGTGCAGGTAGGTCTTCTCGTCGTCCGGGCACTCGTAGTTGATGACGTGGGTGACGCCGGTGATGTCGATGCCCCGCGCGGCGACGTCGGTGGCCACCAGGATGTCGATCTTGCCGGCACGGAAGGCGCGCAGCGCGCGTTCGCGGGCACCCTGCCCGAGATCGCCGTGCACCGCCGCGGCGGCGAAGCCGCGGTCGACCAGATCGGCGGCGATCCGGTCGGCGGAGCGTTTGGTCCGGGTGAACACGATCGCGAGGCCACGCCCGTCCGCTTGCATCACCCGGGCGAGCACCTCGGGCTTGTCGAGGTGGTGGGCTCGGTAGATGAACTGTGCGGTGTTGGGGACGGTCAGGGTGTCGGTGTCCGACTCGGCGCGTACGTGGGTCGGATGCCGCAGGTATCGCCGGGCGAGCGCGACGACGGGTCCGGGCATCGTGGCGGAGAACAACATTGTCTGCCGGACTTCGGCGACCTGGGAGACGATCCGCTCCACGTCGGGCAGGAAGCCGAGGTCGAGCATCTCGTCGGCTTCGTCGAGGACGAGGATCTTGACGTGGGACAGATCCAATGCGCGCTGCTGGGCAAGATCGAGCAGTCGGCCCGGCGTCCCGACGACGACGTCGATTCCCTTCTTCAGGGCCTCGACCTGGGGCTCGTAGGCCCGGCCGCCGTAGATCACCAGCACTCGGGTGCCCCGCGATCCGCTCGCGAACTGGATGTCGCGGGCGACCTGGCTGGCCAGTTCGCGGGTCGGGACCACGACAAGCGCCTGCGGCTTGCCGTCAGCGCGACCCGCCTCGACCAGGTGGAGCAGCGGCAGCGCGAATGCGATCGTCTTCCCGGTGCCGGTCCGAGCCTGGCCGATGAGGTCGTGGCCCTTGATCGCGAGGGGTACGGCGAGCGCTTGAATCGGGAACGGCTCGGTGATGTTGTTGCTGGCGAGCGTCGCAACGACGTCCTCGTCGACGCCGAGTTCGGCAAAAGTCTTCATGAAACGGGAGCTCCGTAGCTTCGTGCGGAGTCCGTCTGCCTGCTTGGTGGCGGGCCCGCGCCCGTGCGGTCACGGGGGGCCAACGACCACGGCTCTCCGCTGATTTCGGTTGCGCTGTGTCGATGGTGCTGGTGATCAGCATACGGCTACCGGTCGGGAAGGTGGCGTCGATAGGGTCCGTTCGTGGCCGAGTGGACCGATCCGATGACCGAGGAGGAGAAGCGCCAGGCTGTCATCGACCTGCTGGGTGTCCTCGCGTTTGCGGAGCTGACGGCGTTCGAACGGTTGGCCGGCGACGCCTCGCTCGCGCCCACCCTCGCCGACAAGGCGGCGCTCGGTGCGATGGCGACAGCCGAGTTCGGTCACTACCGGGTGCTGCACGACCGGCTGGAGAGCCTCGGGGTCGACTCGACCGTAGCCATGGCGCCGTTCGTCGAGCCGCTGAACGCCTTCCACGACCAGACGACGCCGGCTGACTGGCTCGAGAGCCTGGTGAAGGCCTACGTCGGAGACGGTTTCGCAGCCGACTTCTACCGCGAGGTCGCCGAACTCATGGACGAAGACACCCAGGCGCTGGTCGTCGACGTACTCGATGACACCGGCCACGCGGAATTCGCCGTCGCACACGTCCGCTCAGCCACCGAGGCCGATCCGGCCGTCGCCGGACGGCTTGCGCTGTGGGCACGGCGGCTGGTGGGCGAGGCGTTGGTGCAGGCGCAGCGAGTAGCGGTCGACCGCGATGCGCTCGCCCGGCTGATCGTCGGCGGAGTCGGTGACCTCGTCGCGGTCGGCGAATTGCTTGCGCGCCTCACCCAGCGGCACAGCGAGCGAATGGAAACCTTGGGTCTGCAGCCGTAGCGGCCGCGGTTCAGATCGCGCCGAAGCCGACTCGGCGGGCGTCAGCCTCGGCGATCTCGACGTAGGCGAGCTTGTCGGCCGCGATGATGACGCGGCGACCTTTCTCATCGACCAGGTTGACCGTCGGGTGGCCGCCGACCAGTGCAGCGTCGACGGCCTTCTGCACGTCGTCGGCCGTCTGCGCACTCTCGAACACCAGCTCACGAGGGGCGCCCTTGACGCCGATGCGGACCTCCACGCCGATGAGGCTAACCGACCCGCCACTGCGAGGCCGGCGAACATCCCTACGCCGTCGGTGAACGTCTCGGATTTCGGTCGCGATTGAGCCCAAGCGGTCGGCTATCGCCCACCCGCGCGAGGATCTTGATCCGAGACTGCGCGTTACCCCAGACGCGGGTAGCCGGAGATGCCTCGCCAGGCGAGCGCTTGGACCAGTTCGATCGCGCGCTCTTTCGGGATGCTGTCGGCCGAGTTCAGCCACCATCGGGCGCTGATCTCGGCGGCTCCCGCCAGCCCGCACGAGAGCATCTCGGCATCCTCGCGCTGCAGTCCGGTGTCGCGGGCGATGGTGTCGGCGATCGCCTCGACCGACTTCTGCAGTGCCCGGTCGACGCGTTCGCGCACTGTCGGCTCGTTGCGGAGGTCCGATTCGAACACCAGCCGGAATGCCCCACCGGGATCGTCGACGAAGTCGAAATAGACCCGGACGCAGCCGTACACCCGGTCGTGGTTGTCGGTCGTCTTCTCCAGCGCCTCGCGGACCTGGCGTTCCAGCGCCTCGGCGTTCTGGTCGAGCAGCGCGAGGTACAGGTCGAGCTTGCTCGGAAAGTGCTGGTAGAGCACCGGCTTGCTGACTCCGGCGCGCTCGGCGATGTCGTCCATGGCGGCGGCGTGGTAGCCGTTCGCGACGAAAACCTCCTGCGCCGCGCCGAGCAGCTGTTCGCGGCGGGCCGACCGGGGCAGTCGGGTGCCACGGCCAGGGGCGGAGTCGGTGGCGGTCACGGTGCCGGAAGCGTACCGAGACGGAACTCCGGATAGCCGGAGGCCGGGCTCACCGCAGCCTCACCGAAGCGGGCCAGCGCTATCGCGCCGAGCACCGCCAGCACGAATCCGGCGGCGGCGAGACCGGCGGCACCATGGCGGGGCCGGTCGCCGAGGAAGCAGATCCCGATCACCGCTGGCATCACCGTCTCGGCCACCACCGTCGAGGAGGTGACGACGGTGACGGTGCCCCGCTGCAGTGCCATGGCCTGCATGAGCGTCCCGATCAGGCCGGCCAACGCCATCGCGTAGAGGGCCGGGTCGCTGATCATGTGCCAGACCGGGTGCGGGTCGTGCAGGATGCGGGCGCCGATGCCGGCTCCGCCGTACATCAGGCCGGCCATCGCACCGAGCGCCCAGGCGTCGGCTCGGTGGCCGGCGCCGCGCCGCCGTGCCGCGATGAAACCGATCGCGCCGACCACCACCACGGCCATCACCAGCAGCGATCGGTCGAGGCTGCTGAGGTTCGCGTCCGATTGCCGCTTGGCGGACACGGCGAGCAGCGCCAGCCCCGCCGACACCGCCAGCAGCGCCGTCCACTCCCGCGCGGCGGGGCGGACGTTGAGCACGACTGCGGCCAGGACCGCGGTGACGGCGAGACTTGCCGACACGATTGCCTCGACAGTGAACAGCGGCAGCGTGCGCAGCGCGGCGAGTGACAGTGCGAAGCCGACCGCGTCGAGGAGCAGGCCGGACAGGTACGGCGCTGAGCTCGCGAGTCGACGGACCAAGGAGATGTCCAGGGCGCTCAGCTCACCGCCACGGCGGGCGCCGATGGCCTGGAGAATGGTCGCCGCGCCGTAGGATGCGGCCGCGGCGAACGCGCCTACCAATCCCCAGTTCACCGGACCACCGTAGACAGCCGCGAAGTCCGTCGGCGGATCATGAATCCGATGAAATAGTAAGGACCGGACCAGCCCCGGTTCTTGACGCACAAATCGGTCACCCGTTTTCGCTCAAGCAATCGCGGAGGGGCACCGATCACCGACGTAGAGGTGGAGCCTGCACCGCCCCCGATCGGAGACCCGATGACCGTGACCGACTACGCGGAGATTGTCGCCGCGCTTCGGACGGTGCCCGGAGTCGCTGAGGCGGACGTCGAACCGGACGACAACGGGGGTGGGCTCGGCCTGCTGCGGCTCGGTCTGACGCCGGGCGTCGATGAGGTGCAGGTCGCCTCGAAGGTCGGCCGGCTGCTGCGAGAGCGGTTCGGGCTGGGCGTCGATGCTGACCAGGTGCAGCTGATCGAGGACGCCGCCGCCTCCGACCTGCCGGTGCAGGTCGTCGGCAACCGCCCGATCATTTCCCGGATGCAGCTGGTGTCGTCGGGTCTGGAGGTCACAGCGACCGTCCTGCTGACGCTTCGCGATCGCACCGTGGAGGGCCAGGCGACCGGCACGGCGACCCAGAGCGGGGTGCAGCGCGCGGTCGCGTCTGCGTCGTTGCGCGCGCTCGAGGGGCTTGCGGGTGACCGAGCCCGCTTCGAGCTCGAGCATGTGGAGGTCACTCGAAGCGGCCGTGACCGCACCGCACTGGTCTCGGTCACCATGGTCAGCGCCGCCGGAACGGACCGGCTGACCGGTTCGGCATTGGTCCGCGAGGATGTCAGGCAGGCCGTCATTCGCGCCGCTCTCGACGCTGTCAACCGCCGGCTCGAGCCACTGCTCGACTAGTCGGATACGGCCCGTCGAACGGGCCGGAACCGGTAGAACGCGGGATACTGCCTGGAAACCACGCAGCGATCGAGGAGCTGTCGGTGAGTATTGACCCAGGCACGCCGGCGGGGGCCGGCGGCGCGGTCCCGCCAACTCCCGCCTCAGAACGCCTCCAGTCGATGCTGGCCCAGGCCGTCGAGGGCCAGCAGAACGAGCAGCGCGAGCTATCCAACGCTCTCAACGACATGCGAAACCAGCTGCTTCGGCTGGGACAGGAGATCGCGGAGCTGCGGGCGGTTCGAGTCGACGCGAGCACCGATCCCGCCATCATCAACAACGTCACCGTCGAGCTGCGGGAGTCGGTGCGGTTCCTCTCCGAGCGACTCGACGGCGTCACCCGGATGGTCGCGCAGCGAGGTGAGGACCTCGCCGACATCAGGGGAGCTCTCAATGCGGTAGATGCTCAGGTGCGATCGCAGACCGAGACGCTCGGGGTGCTCTCGCAGGGGCTTCAGGCCTTGCCGTCTTACGGCGAACGGGTCTCAGCGCTGCACGAGGCGGTCGACGCCGTCCATTCCCGGCTGGCGGCGCTCGACACCTCGGTGGCCAAGGCAGGTGAGGACTCCGCGCTCCAGCGCCTTGCCGCCGAGCAGCGGGCCGCGCTGAGGCAGCTGCACGAGAAGCTGGGTGTGATCGCGGACGGCACCCAAGCTGCGCTCGCGGTACCGCCGGTCTTCGACGACTCCTTGATCCAGGGCCTCGATGCGAGGCTGGCAGCTCTCGCAGTCGACGTGGCGGCGCTCGCCGCTCGGAACGACGCGCCGCCCTCGCTTCCCGACGCGGTTCAGCACGCCGTGGCGGAAGCCGTGCAGGAATCTGAGGAGCGGCTGCGGTCGCACATCGACGACGCGGTGCTTGCGCTCGCCGAGATCCTGGTGCGCCGCCGCCCGCCGGCCACGGCCGACCAGATCACGGGTACGCCGCTCTCGACGGCCGCCAACGTGCCGCCGCCACCGGCCGGGGTCGCAGCGCTGGGGGTCCCGGCGGACCACGCTGAGGACGCCGACACTGCGATGGTCGACTTCAGCGTCGCCGAGTTCGGCGACGAGGATGACGCCGCCAACGACGAATACGACGACGAATACGACGAGGCCGACGAGGACTCGGCCGGGGACGACGTCGACGACGCCGAAGACGGCGAAGACGGGTACGAGGAAGACGAGGACGGCGACGACTACGTCGCGGACGAGGATCCCGATGCAACGGGCGAGCTGCGGATCCCCTCGGTGTTTGCCGACCTCAGCGCGCTCGATCCACCGGTCGTCGAGCCCCCGCCGCCGCCGCCCGCCCACATGCCGTGGGCGCCGGAGATCCCGCCGGAGCGGGCGGAGCCGGAACCGTCCGACGAGGCGAGCGCCCCCGACGAGCGCAAGCGTCGTTGGTTCTCCCGCTAGGGGGCGGAACAACTCCGCGGGAGTCGCGGTTGATTGCTGTGTAACGCTGGATGACGCAAATCTTTCCGTCGGATCTGGTTCGATCCGATTTCACGTGAGGTGACGATCGTGCCGCTTCCCCCGCTGGTGCAGCCTGCGCCGGAACTCACGCCTACCGAGATCAGGCGCTACTCGCGACACTTGATCATCCCCGACGTCGCGATGGATGGTCAGAAGCGGCTCAAGAACGCCAAGGTGCTGTGTGTGGGTGCCGGCGGCCTTGGTTCACCCGCGCTGATGTATCTCGCCGCAGCCGGCGTCGGCACCCTCGGCATCATCGACTTCGACGTCGTCGACGAGTCGAACCTGCAGCGCCAGATCATCCACGGTCAGAGCGACGTCGGGCGGTCCAAGGCCGTCAGCGCGAAGGAATCGGTCGCGGAGATCAACCCGCTCGTGCAGGTGAATCTGCACGAGGAGCGGCTGGACTCGACCAACGTCATGCGGATCTTCGCTGACTACGACCTGATCGTCGATGGCACCGACAACTTCGCGACTCGCTACCTCGTCAACGACGCCTGCGTTCTGCTGAACAAGCCCTACGTCTGGGGCTCGATCTACCGGTTCGACGGCCAGGCCTCGGTGTTCTGGTCCGAGCACGGTCCGTGTTACCGCTGCCTCTACCCCGAGCCGCCGCCACCCGGAATGGTGCCGTCCTGCGCAGAGGGCGGCGTGCTTGGTGTGCTGTGCGCCTCGGTCGGCTCGATCCAGGTGAACGAGGCGATCAAGCTGATCGCCGGGATCGGTGAGCCGCTGGTCGGCAGGCTGATGATCTACGACGCTCTCGAGATGACCTACCGCACGGTGAAGGTCCGCAAGGATCCGGAGTGCCCGCTCTGCGGAAAGAACCCGACGATCACCGAGCTGATCGATTACGAGGCGTTCTGCGGAGTGGTCTCGGACGAGGCGATGAACGCTGCTGCGGACGCGACGATCACCGCGGGTGAGCTCAATGCGATGCAGCAGCGCGGCGACGACATCTACCTCGTCGACGTCCGCGAACCGGCCGAGTGGGAGATCGTCAAGATCCCGGGCGCGGTCTTGATCCCGAAGGGCGAGCTGGCCGGCAAGCTCTCCGATCTGCCGCAGGACAAGCCCATCGTTCTGTACTGCAAGACCGGCATCCGGTCGGCGGAAGCGTTGGCGCTGCTGAAGAACGCCGGCTTTGGCGATGCGACGCACGTCCAGGGCGGCGTGACGGCGTACACCACGCAGGTTGTCGGCGACGAGCCGCTCTACTGACGGTCGTGCAGGTCTGACGAACAGGCCTACTGACAGGTCGCCCGGTTAGGCGCAGACTGGTCCGTGCCAACCGAGGAGGTATGGATGTCCGACGCGGTGCGTCTGATCACGGGGGACGAGGCCTACCAGGAGGCGATGCGCGTCACAGACGCCGCGTACGAGGCGGCGCTGAGCGCCTCGACGACCGCCGCGGAGACGGAGCTGTCGCGCGCTGAGGCAATCAAGTCAGCGACGTTGGCGCGGGCCGAGTCGTTGCGAACCGCGACCGTTGGGCGCGCGACCGCGTTGAAACAGGTCAGTGACGAGCACGACGAGCGGCTTCGACAAGCCGAGGAGGTTCGAGCTCAGGCGCAGCGTGCCGCCGAGGAGACCTACGCCGCCGCATTGCGTGAGGCGGAACAGAGCAGCAGGCAACGAGTCGTGCAGGCATACGAAGAGGAAGTGGCCGCGGCGGCCGCGGCGTACGAGGAGACGCTTCGGGCGGCGGAGGCCGTGGCCGACAGTGCGCGGGCACGTGCCGAGGCGATTCGCGACGCCGGCTTGGCAAGGGCCGAGGCGATTCGCCTCGCGGGGCTCGCTCGCGCGGAGGCATTGCGCAGCTCCGCCGTTGCGCACGACCGGGCACTGCACGACGCCACCCAGCAGCGAGCCCGCGGTCTTGCCGACATCGCGCGGGTGCACACCGAGTCGTTGCGAGAGGCGACCGGCGCCTACGAAGCGATGCTGCGCGAGGTCGAAATCGGCTCGGAGGCGCCAGCCCCAGACGAGGCGGACGTCGTCGACGAGCAGATCGAGCTCGAGGAGCCGGACGAGCCGGACGGGCCGCGCCTCGTGGTCATCGACGACCTGGCGGAGACCGACACCGCCGCTGGCTGACGAGGACCCTTCAGATGCCAGCCCAGGCGGCGGTGTCGCGGACGGTGTCGGCGAGCGGGCGCCAGACGAGTCCGGCGCTGACCGCCTTCGAGACGTCGGCGCGCATCAGCGGCCACCAAGCTTCAGGGGACGACAGTGGCAGTTCCCCCGACGCCTCGTCGGGCTGGCTCCACTCGATGTCAGGCAGCGCAACGCCGAGGGTGTCGGCAATCGTTGCCAGCACCTGGGAGAAGGTCGGCGGATCCTGCGGCGCCGTGACGTTGAGCGCACCGGTGCTCGCTCCCTCAACGCATGCGACCGTGAAGGCGCCGAGGTCCCGGGCGTCGATGCACTGCAACGGCTGGTCCTTCGCCGGTGCCCGGAACCGCTCGCCCGCCGCAACCACGCGGATCCAATGGGTGAATCGCTCGGTGTAGTCGTACGGACCCACGACATAGCCCGGCCGGACGATCAGCAGACCGGCAGGGGCGTACGTCGCGGCGACCTCCTCGCAGGCGACCTTCATCTCGCCGTATGCCGCCATGCCTTTCGAGTCGTCGTACTCCGCTGGCAACAACGGCGAGTCCTCAGTGAACCCGGAATCCGGCACGTTGTTGCCGAACACGCTGATGGTCGAGATGAAGGTGAGCGAGCCGCCTCGACCGCCGAGCGCCTCCATCAACATGCGCACCTGCTGGTGGCCGTAGGCGGTGACGTCGATCGTCGCGTCCCACTCCCCGGCCGACAGCGCGGAGAGATCACGGTTGCGGTCACCGACCAGGTGGGTGGCGCTCGGGAAGGCGTCTGGCGCCGATTTGCCACGGTTGAACAGCGTCACGTCGTGACCACGATCGATCGCCGCCGCGACGATGTGCCGTCCCACCAACCGGGTGCCGCCGATGACGAGGATGCGCATCCCCGCAACCTATGCCGGGTCGTAGCGACGGCCTAGTCTCCTGACTCGTGACGCCCTACGCCCGCGCCGTTCTCGATGCGGTCGAGGCGATCCCGGCAGGCAAGGTGATGGCCTACAGCGATGTCGCGGAGTACGTCGGTCAGGGAACCGGCCGGACGGTCGGAACGATCATGGGGCGACACGGCGGCGAGGTGCCCTGGCACCGGGTGGTGCGTTCCGACGGATCGTGCGCGCCGGAGGTGCGGGACCGGCAGGTGGCGCTGCTCCGCGAGGATGGCGTAGCGATGGACGGCGAGCGGGTCGACATGCGACGCGCGAGATGGGACGGAATGAGCGAGCGAGCATGCCGGAGCTGATCGAGTCGCCGACCTTGATCGAGGCGGCCGGAACGCCGCCGAAAACAATCCGCGAGTACGTCGGGCACGTGAGGACCGGCGAACCGCGGCTGTCGGTCGCGCACATGACCAGTCCCTCCGGGTGGGTCGAACCGGGACAGCGGCCGGCCTTCGATGAATTCACCCTCGTGCTTCGAGGCGCGCTCGTGGTGGATCACGCCGGCGGCCGACTCGAGGTATCGGCCGGCCAGGCGGTGCACACCCGAGCGGGCGAATGGGTGCGCTACTCGACGCCCGGACCTGACGGAGCGGATTACATCGCCGTCTGTCTGCCGGCATTCTCTCCTGACAGCGTCCATCGTGACGCTGAGTAGGCCGGCTGCGGTTCTCGCGGTTGCGTTCGTGCCGGGATTCTGTGCGCGCCCGGCTGCAGCGAGCCACACCAGCAGACATTCACTGCTCGCGACGGTTCGTTCGCGGTCCCGGTGCCGGCGAACAACCCGCAGCACGACGCTTACTCCCGCACCGTCGCGGTTGCGCGCGGCAAGGCACGAGTCGCGAGCAGCGTCTCCCTTCCTCGCTCGAGCCGGTGTGGAAAGCGGATCGGCACGGTCGTCGTTGCAGCCGGATCACCAACCGTGCGCACCAGCGGACATCGCAGCCGTGTCATCCCGCCGGCGCTCCCGTCGTACTTCCACGCGAACTCCTCTGCCGCCTACCTCAACACCGAGACCGGTAGCCCGCCGGTCATTGCCGGGAGCCAGCTCACGGTGACGGGCGGCTACGACCCGTTGATCGAGGAGGACGAGCAGTTGCTGTTGACGACTACCCAGCTCGGGGTGCAGCGCGGGCGGCATTCGATCTTCTCGAGCAGCCTTCAGACTCGTGACCCGATGCTGGTGCCGGCGAGTCGTGGTGCGAGCTGCTATGTCGAAGGCAGCCGCGGCCCGCGGATCGTGCAGCGACCGTGCGGGCTAAGCGATGGCGTGCTCGATCAAGACTGGCACCCGACCGATGATCCGCGTTGCTCGAGAGGGCCGTGTCCCGGTCACCTTCAGCGCGACCACCGCGACGTCACGATCACCTTCCGGCGGGCGGTGAGAGCTCGGCTGCTGGTCGTTCGCGGCTGCACCGGATGTGTCGCAGAGGTCAGTCGCGACGGCCGCCACTTCGCAAACCGCGGCGAGGGCACCCTTCGGCAGCGCCGACCACGTGCTGGTGACGTCCCTTCCGGGCCTGCTGCGGGCGGTACGGATCCAGACCGACACCGGCGGCTTCTTCGACTCCCTTCGCGAGATCAGTGCGTGGTCGGCGTCGCAGGCGGCGGGTTGATCCGTCGTAGCCACGTGCTGTGATCGTCGCAATGGCATCCACCCCGACCTACCGGCTGGTGCGCCCGCCGGTGAGCCCGGTCGCGGCGCCGGAGCTCGATGCCGCGCAGCAGCAGGTCGTCGATCACGACACCGGACCGCTCCTCGTCCTTGCCGGCCCGGGCACCGGCAAGACCACGACGCTCGTCGAGGCAGTCGTCGAGCGGGTACGCCGCGGCGCATCGCCGGAACAGGTCCTCGTCCTCACCTTCAGCCGGAAGGCCGCGGAGGAGCTGCGGCAGCGGATCTCGGCGCGGCTCGGCCGGACCGTCGCCGAGCCGGCCGCGTCGACCTTTCACAGCTTCTGTTACTCGCTGCTTCGGGCATACGGCGTCGGTCCCGGTGGCCGGCTGCCGCGGTTGCTGTCCGGCGCCGAGCGAGAGATGCGAGTCCGGCAGCTTCTGATCGGCAACGCCGAGAGCGAGGGCACCACGCGCTGGCCGGACGAGCTGCGACCGGCGTTGCGGTTGCGCGGCTTCGCAAGTGAGGTTGCCGACCTGCTCGACCGGGCGCGCGAGCGCGGGCTGGACGCAGCGGCGGTACGTCGGCTCGGGCTCGACCATGGTCGGCCGATCTGGGTCGCCGCGGGGGCGTTCATGGACGAGTACCTCGACGTTCTCGAGGCGCGTGGGGAAGTCGACTACGCCGATCTCGTCGCTCGAGCCGGGTATCTGCTCGACGGTCCGGCGCGGGAGGTTCGCGACCGGTTCAGTGCGGTGTACGTCGATGAGTACCAGGACACCGACCCGTCGCAGGAGCAGCTGCTGCACAGGCTGGCCGGCAACGGACGGCTGCTGGTCGCGGTCGGCGATCCCGACCAGTCGATCTACAGCTTCCGCGGTGCTGACGTGCAGGGAATCATCCAGTTCCCCGACCGGTTCCGGCAGGCCGACGGAAATCCGGCGCCGGTGATGGAGCTGCGGGTGTGCCGGCGGTCCGGTCCTGCGCTGCTTGCAGTGTCGCGGCAGATCGCCGCCCGGATCCCGATGGGCCAGCTCACGCCGAGGCGGGAGGCACATCGCAACCTCACTGCAATCGGGCCCGCGGGCGACCCGCCAGAGATCCGGCTCTACCCCTCGGTCGCGGCCGAGGTCACCGGCATCGCGGACCTCCTGCGCCGTGCGCACCTCATCGATGGCGTGCCCTGGTCACGGATGGCGGTGCTCGTCAGGTCCGGCGTGCGCAGCATTCCGATCGTCCGCCGGGCACTGGTCACCGCCGGCGTACCGGTTTCGGTAGCGGCGGACGATCTGCCGCTGTCTCGCGATCCGGCCGTCGCGCCGCTGCTTCGGGCGCTCGAGCTGATCGAGGACCAAGCCCGGCCGGCTGACAAACAACGGGGAGTGCTGACCCCCGACGCCGCGCGCACGATGCTGATGTCACCCCTCGGCAATGCCACCCCGGCACAGCTACGGGCCCTCGGGCGCCGGCTCCGCGAGCTCGACCGGGCCGCGACCGACGATGGGTTGGCCCGCCCGTCGGAGCAGTTGATCCATCAGGTCCTCAGCGACCCCCGGGATCTCACTGCGGTGCCGGACTGGGTAGCGGCGCCGGTGGTCCGGCTGACCCGGCTGCTCACCGCTGCGACCGACATCGCGGTTGGCGGCGGCAGTCCGGCCGAGGTGTTGTGGGCGATGTGGGATGGATCGGGCTGGCCACGCCGGCTCGCCGAGGCGGCGATGTCCCCGGACGTGGCCGGCAGGGCGGCCGACCGCGACCTCGACGCCGTACTTGCGTTGTTCGAGGCGGCCACTCGGCTCGAGGATCAGCAGCCGCGGGCGACCGTCGGCGCGTTACTCGAAGAGGTCGCGGCGCAGGAGATCCCGGCGGCACCTTACGAAGAGAAAGCCGGCGGGCTGGGCGCCGTGCGACTGCTCACGGCCCACCGCTCGAAGGGGCTGGAGTGGGACGTCGTCGTTGTCGCCGATGTCCAGGAAGGCATCTGGCCCGACGTCCGGCGGCGGGGGTCGCTGCTCGATGCGGATGCCCTCGATCGCGATGAGCCGAGGCAACCGCTGTCCACCAAGGCATTGCTGGTCGAGGAGCGACGGCTGTTCTACGTCGCCGTCAGCCGCGCCCGGCAGCGGCTGATTCTGACCGCGACGGCGGGAAACGACGAGCTCGTCGAGCGGCCATCACGGCTGTTGGAGGAGACCGGGCTCGAGCTGCCGGGTGAGTTCTCGACAACGACCGAGGTGCTCTCGCCTGCCTCACTCGTTGCGCGGCTGCGGCGAAGTCTCGATGCCGCGGTGGCGGAGGAGTCCTTGCGGCTCGAGGCGGCCCGTTGTCTTGCCGAGCTCGCTGATGCGGTCGATGACGAGGGACATCCGCTGATCCCGGCGGCTGCACCATCCCGATGGTGGGGGCTTGCCGACTCGACTCCTGGTTTGGTTCCGGTGCGGCCGGCCGACCGACCGGTCGACCTGTCGGGGTCGGCAGCCTCCGCCTTCACCAAATGTCCGCGTGCCTGGTTCCTCGACCGCGAGGCGAAGGCGACCGAGGCGACCTCGACCGCGCAGGGCTTCGGCTCGATCGTCCACGCCCTGGCCGAGGCGGTCGTGGTCGGCGAGCTTCCTGCTGACCTCGCTGCGCTGCTCGCACGACTCGATGCGGTGTGGGATCTCCTTCCGTACGACGCGAAGTGGCAAGCGGCGCGCGATCGCGCCGAGGCGGAGAAGGCACTCAAGCGGTTCCTCGACTGGCACGCTACGAACCCTCGCGAATGTGTCGGCGCGGAGCGGACCTTCGACTTCGCGCTCGGCGACGACGTCCGGCTGCGGGGCAGGGCTGACCGGATCGAGCTCGACGAGGAAGGACGGCTTGTCGTCGTCGACCTCAAGACCGGAAAGTACGCGCCGACCAAGGACGAGCTGAAGGCCGATCCGCAACTGGGCGTCTATCAGCTGGCGGTGCGGGAGGGTGCGTTCGCCGACCTCTCGATCACGCCCGGCGGCGCCGAGCTGCTGCAGTTACGCAACGCGCTCAAGACGGGCGCCAGGGTCCAGCCGCAGGACCCGCTCGGACCCGACGACGACTGGGTCGAGGCGATGGTGTCGGGAATTGCCGGGGCGATCCGCGACGAGCAGTTCCCGGCCCGGCCGAATGACAACTGTGACCGCTGCAAGTTCCGTTCGTCGTGCCCGTCGCGCGACGAGGGCGGGCAGGTCGTGACGTGACCGACGTCCGCATCGATGGCAGCGGCGAGTACCTCAAGGCCCTGCTCGAGACCGACTTCACCGAGCAGCAGATGAACGTCATCCGCGCCGACCTGACGCCGCAGCTCGTGATCGCGGGTGCCGGATCCGGCAAGACGATGGTCATGGCCGCCCGCGTCGTACATGCCGTCGCGCATCACCGGGTCGAGCCGTCGAGGGTGCTGGGGCTGACCTTCACCAACAAGGCGGCGGGCGAGCTGGCCGAGCGGGTGCGCAAGTGTCTCGACCGGTTGCGCGCTACCGGCCTATTGCTGTCACCTGGAGGGCCCGACGACGAGGCGGCGGTGTACGACGACCTTCCAACGGTCGCGACGTACCACTCCTACGCCGCACAGATCGTGCGAGACCACGCGCTTCGCATCGGTCGCGAGCCTGGTGCGTCGCTATTGACCGAGGCGGTGCGCTGGCAGCTCGCGATGCGGGTGGCGAGTCGGGCGAGCGGACCGTTCCACCACCTCGACTGGACGACGCCGTACGTGGCGGACCTGATCGTCGCTCTCGCCGGGGACATGGCGGAGCATCTCGCTACCGCCGAGCAGATCCGGCACCACGACAAGAAGGTCAGGGCGGCGATCGACGCGGTCACGAAGCGCCTCGCTGATGCGCAGAAGATCTACGACCGGACGCTCGCCCGCGACGAGCTGCTCGGTTTGGTGGCGACCTACGCCGCCGAGAAGCAGCGCCTCGACGTCATCGACTTCGGTGACCAGGTCGCGTTGGCATGCGACATCGTCGCCACCTCACCGGAGGTTGCCGCGATCGAGCGACGCCGGTTCGCAGTTGTGGTCCTTGACGAGTACCAGGACACCGGCGTCGCCCAGCGGATCCTGTTGAGCCGGCTGTTCGGCGCTCGGCACGCGGTGACGTCGGTGGGTGATCCCAACCAGGCCATCTACGGCTGGCGGGGAGCGTCGGTCAGCAACCTGATCCGCTTCGCCGAGCATTTCGACGCGGTGCCGACCGACGAGTACCTGCCACTGCTGACCAGCTTTCGATGTGACGGCCGGATCCTCGCGGCGGGGAACGAGATCGTTCGTCCGCTCGCGTCCTCGGCAATTCAGCGCGGCCGCCGCTCCCTCGAGCTCGAGCGCCTCGAGCCACGCGACGGCGCCGAGCAGGCCGGGGAGGTTCTCCTCGCGCGGTACGAGACTGCGGTCGACGAAGCCCGCGCGCTGGCGGACCGGATCCATGCCGAGATCAGCGACGGCACGCCGCCGGGCGAGATCGCGGTCCTGGCGCGACGGCGGCTGGACTTCTCGCGGCTGCACCACGCGATGGTCGAGCGCGATATTCCGGTCGAGGTCGTCGGCCTCGGCGGCTTGCTCGCAATGCCGGAGGTGAGCGACATCGTGGCGGTGCTGTCGCTGCTCGTGGATGCGACCGCGAACACCGCTGCGGTACGGCTGCTGACCGGGCCGCGGTGGCGGCTCGGGGTGCGTGACCTTGCTGCACTCGGCGCGCGAGCGGCGTACCTCGCTCAGGAGCGGCCCGTCGACGCCTCGACGGGGGAGGAGATCGACGACGACGGAAGCGTGTCGGAGGAGCGGAGCGAGCCGCCGGTCTCGGAGGGGCTCGACCGGGTACTCAACAAGGCAACGGCATCGGTCGACCCGGTCGAGGTGCCGTCACTTCTCGAAGCCGCCGAGTCTCCCGGTCGAGCGTCGAGGTGCTCACCCGAGGCCTTGAATCGGCTCGCCCGGTTCGTCGAGGAGATCCGTCGGCTGCGAGCTTTGGTCGGTCAGCCGATCGTGGACGTGATTGCCGAGGTCATCACCACTACCGGGCTCGACGTCGAGATCGAGGCTGGCGACCAGGCACTCGCGGTGGCGCGAGTCGCCAACGTTCATGCGTTTCTCGACGTTGCCGCGGCGTTCACCGGTCTCGACGGTCAAGCCGATCTGAGTGCGTTTCTCGCCTACCTGCGCGCGGCGGCCGACAACGAAGACGGGCTCGACATTGCCGCGGTCTCCGATGCCAACACCGTGAAGCTGATGACAGTGCATGCCGCGAAGGGTCTCGAGTGGGACGTCGTCGCTGTACCCGGCCTGGTCGACAAGGTGTTTCCGTCCGACCGGGGCCGGTCGTCCTGGACGACCGGCGCCCACGTGTTGCCGTTCGAGTGCCGAGGCGACAAGGACGACTTGCCGGTCCTTGCCGGTTACACGACCGCGGAGATGAAGGCGTTCCGCGACGACTGCCGATCCGACGCCGACGACGAGGAGCGTCGGCTGGCGTACGTCGCAATGACCCGCGCCCGGCACCGGCTGTGGCTCTCGGCGTACGTCTGGAGCCCGAGTCGTCGTGATGCCGTTGCGGTGTCGACCTTCCTCGATGAGGTTCGTCGACTTGGCGCCGACGTCGCCACGGTGACGACGTGGTGTGACGATCCGGAGCCGGCCGCGGCGAACCCGCTCTTTGCTGACGGGATCGCCGATGTGTCCTGGCCGGCACTGCCGGACCGGGCCGAGCAGGACCGCAGGCGGTCGGCCGCGGACCTCGTCGAGCAAGCCCGCGACCAACTCGGGCTCGCTCGCGTGCTGACCGGCGCTGCGGCGCAGACCGCGCAGCAGTGGCAGCGCGATGCCCGCCTCCTCGTCGAGGAGGCGCGACGGCGCCGGGTACGGACGATCGATGTCGCCGTACCGGGTCGGCTGACGACGAGCCAGATCGTCGCGCTCGCCAAGGACGAAGACGGTTTCGCGCGAGCGCTGGCGCGACCGATGCCGACCCAGCCGCAGCGGCAGGCGCGCCGCGGCTCGCGGTTCCACCAGTGGGTGGAGCAGCTCTACGGCGCCTCGCCACTGCTCGAGCCCGACGACCTGCCGGGAGCCGAGGACGATGAACTTTCCGACGACGAGCTCGCGGCTCTCCAGCAGCGATTCCTCGCCGACGGCTGGGGTGATCGACGCCCGCTGAAGGTCGAGGCACCATTCGAGATGGTCGTTGGCTCGCGGCTGATCCGGGGGCGGATCGATGCCATTTATGCCGGCGAAGACGGCGGGTACGACGTCATCGACTACAAGACCGGTGCGGTGCCGAGCGGCAAGGACTTCGAGGCCGCCTCGCTCCAGCTGTCGATCTACCGGCTTGCGTGGGCGGATCTCGCCGGGGTGGACCCGCAGGCCGTCACCGCCGGCTTCCTGTACGTGCGAGAGAACCTGCTCAAACGGCCGGAGCGGCTGCTGTCTCGCGACGAACTGCGAGTGATGCTGGACGGGCCACAACACTAGGGTGGCTCGGTGAGCGTCCCGGCGTTGTCGCGAACCGCAGTCGACCGCGCCGCTCTCCGCCGCGATGATGACGAATGGCTCGCGGCGGCGTGGTCGTCGGGCCGGCTGTTGATCGCTGACCCGGACGGTCGGGTCACCATCAGCGAGGACGACGGACCGTCGCTTCATCTCCTCGACACCGCGCGGTGGGAAGGCAGCGGCGAGCGGTTGCTGCTCGGTGTCGCCGCCGACGGTACGGCCTACTGGGGCGCAATCGGCGATTTGCCACGAGCGCTCGGCGCCCGACCGGGTGACCTACGGATGGTGGGCGGTGCCCTCTCGGATCTCGAGTCCGGACTGCTCGTCACCCTCGTCGCGCTCGGCAACTGGCACGCGTCGCACCGATACTGCCCCCGATGCGGTGCCCAGACCGAGGTCATCCAGGCCGGCTGGTCGCGGCGCTGCCCGGTCGATGGCTCGCAGCACTTCCCACGCACCGACCCGGCCGTGATCGTGTTGCTTCATGACGGCGGCGACCGGGCGCTGCTAGGCCGCCAGCCGACCTGGCCGAAGGGTCGCTATTCGACGATCGCCGGCTTCGTCGAGGCGGGCGAGTCCGCGGAGCAGGCGGTCCACCGGGAGGTGCGCGAGGAGACCGGCGTCCTTGTTGACGATGTGATCTACCGGGCCAGCCAGCCGTGGCCGTTCCCCCAGTCGCTGATGCTCGGATACGAGGCGCGGGTCGTGGGAGGTGAGGTGGGGGCGGGCGACGACGAGCTCGAGGACGTCCGATGGTTTGACCGCGACGAGTTGCAGAACGACATCGCCACCTTGCCGCCGAACGCGTCGATCGCCCATTGGCTCATCACCGGCTGGCTCAATCGGCGTTGAGGGAGGAGGATCGAGGCATGACGACGACCTCCGAACGGGCGGCCTTCACCTCGATGGCCGACAGCACTGTCGAGGATTGGCAGATCATCGGCGCCCACACCGCGCAGATGATGGCCGGCCTGCCGGACCGGGTGCTCGGCCATCTCCAGCTTCTCGACGGCGATTACGGCGGCTTCCCCGTCGATCGCCTGACCCATTCGCTTCAGACCGCCGCCCGGGCGGAGCGGGCCGGTCGCGACGACGCCTATGTCTTCTGCGCGCTGATGCATGACATCGGCGACACCCTCGGCTCGTTCAACCACGCCGAGGTCGCAGCTGCGATCGTCAAGCCGTTCGTCTCGCCCGAGCTGCAGTGGATGGTCGAGCATCACGCCGAGTTCCAGGGCTACTACTTCTTTCATCTCATCGGTCTCGACCGCGAGCTGAGAGAGCGGCATCGAGAGCATCCGCAGTACGACGCGACTGTCGAGTTTTGCGCCGACTTCGACTCGCCCGCGTTCGACCCGTCGTACCCGACCCCGCGGCTCGAGCACTACGAGCCGCTGGTCCGCGCGATGATGGCGAGCCCGGTCAACTCGATCTACCTGCCCAAGGACGCCTCGTAGCGAATTAATTGCGAGGCAAGCAATGTGGCATTGCTTGAGCGATGTGGTCACCTAGAACCGCATTGCCCTAGCAATGTCACATCACTGCCGGCGCGGGCGTAGCAATGCCACATTGCTTGTCCCCGACCTGGGTTTGCTAGCCCTGGGTCGGAGTCGGCAGGGTGGCGCGGTTGGGGTCAGTGCGGGTGGGGGGGCCGGCGAAGGCCTGCGCGATTGACAGCCATTCTGCTGCTGCCTCGCCTGTGACCTCGAGGTCGAGCTCGTCGAGCACGCGGCGTTGAGTGACAAGCAGGCAGAAGTCCAGTGCCGGGCCGCGGACCGAATTCGCAGCGTCGGGCTCGCCCCAGGCCCACTCGTCTCCGCTCGGCGCGGTAAGCGCGACGTACACCGGCTCAGTCCGGGGTTGCAGCCCATGCGCCGCGTAGGAGAAGCCTCGGGTGGCCACGCCGAGATGCGCGACGTGACGGAGCCGGTCGGTGGGAGTACGACGGACGCCGAGCGCGTCGGCGATGTCCTGACCATGCGCCCAGGTCTCCATCAACCGCGCCGTGCCGAACGACATCGGTGACATTGGCGGCCCGTACCACGGGAGGCGGGTCTTCGGATCGATGCCGCGAAGTGCCTCGATGATCAGGCGGCGTTCCTCGCGCCATGCGGGCATCAGCGACTCGTCGAGTCGACGGGTCTCCTCCAGGATCGTGTCGAAGGCGTGCGGGTCGGCGAGTAGATCCGCGACCCCGGCCTGGAACCCGACCGGGTCCTCGATCGCACGACGACCCTCGCGGTCGAAGTACCAGAGGTGTCCGATCGTGTCGCCGATGGTCCAGCCCGCTGCGGGCGTCGGCAACGACACCGCCTCCGGCCCGCTCGCCACGATGATCGCGTCGAGGTCGGCGGACTCCGCGGCCAGGTCTGTGAGCATCCCCCCGAGGTCGGCGCCCATAGCGGCGAACCTAACAGTCCACGCATGACCCACCGCGCCATGAGGGACGATTTCTTCGTGCCGGTGACGACGATCGAGGACCTGACCTTGTGGTACGACGTCGACGGCAACGGCAGCCCCCCGCTGTTGTTGATCCAGGGTCTCGGTTACACCGCAGACATGTGGTTCAGGATCCTGCCGGCGCTGTCCGAGGCGCGCCGCACGATCCGCTTCGACAATCGCGGCGTCGGCCGCAGCGGTCTTCCCGACGGCGCCTGGACGATCGCCGACATGGCGGCCGACGCAATCGCCGTACTCGACGCGGCGGACGTGGCGCGAGCGCATGTGTTCGGGGTCTCGATGGGCGGGTTGATCGCGCAGGAGCTCGCGCTGCGTCATCCGGGTCGGGTCAACCGGCTGATCCTTGGATGCACCCATCCCGGTGGCCGCGAGGCGCTTCGCATGGACCCGGCCGCGGCGACGATGTTGATGGACCGCAGCCCGCGATCAGCGCGAGAAGTCGCAGCGGCATCGGTGCCGTTCATCTACAGCCCTGACACGAGCCGAGATGACATCGATGCCGACCTCACTGCCCGGCTGCGCTATCCGCTGCGCGCCTCGGCGTACTGGGGTCAGCTCGACGCCATGCGACATCACGACGGGACGTTGTCGGCATTGCCGAGGATCACCGCCCCCACGCTGGTGGTGCACGGTACGGCGGACCGGCTGGTGCAGCCCGGCAACGCAGAGCTGATCGCCAACGCGATCCCCGGCTCCCGGCTGGAGTGGCTGGAAGGCGCCAGCCACTTCTTCTGGACCGATCAGCCGGCGCGGACCGTCGAGCTGATCAACACGTTCCTGGCGCAGGGCTGAGTCCGCCGCTAGCCGATCGCGGCGAGCAAAGCCGGCAACGGCGGATTGGTCATGACCTCGCCGTTCGGGAGCTTGAGCGTCGGGACCGTCGCCATCCCGTTGTTGGCGTTGAGAACGAACTCCTCGGCGTCGCGATCGGTCTCGATGTTGACCTCGTCGAAGTCGATGCCGGCGCGCTGCAGGCCGTGCTTCAACCGCACGCAGTACCCGCACCACGTCGTGGTGTACATCGTCAGCCGGCCGCTCATCGGTCTCCTCTGCTCGCCCCCGCATCTGGAATAACGCACCGGCCGGGCGATCCCTTCCCGGGTTGTCGGAGCCGGCTGCCAGCATGCGAGGGTGGGTGCGATGACGACCGATGCCGTCGACCGGGTGCTGGCCGGGCTCGACGACGAGCAGCGGCAGGCGGTTGAGGCGCCCCTCGGCCCGGTCTGCATCCTTGCCGGCGCCGGCACCGGGAAGACCCGGGCGGTCACCCACCGGATCGCCTATCAGGTCCTTCTCGCCCAAGTCGCGGCTCCGCACGTCATGGCCGTCACCTTCACTACCCGCGCAGCCGGTGAGCTGCGGGCCCGCCTGCGCGGACTCGGGGTCGAAGGGGTGCAGGCGCGCACTTTCCATTCGGCCGCGCTCCGGCAGCTCCAGTACTTCTGGCCGCGGATCTCGCCCGGTGCCAGACCGACCTTGATCGAGAGCAAGCTGCCGACGATTCGCGCCGCGGCGGCTGCCTGCCGGCTCGCGGTGTCGCCGACCGACCAACGCGACCTCGCCGCCGAAGTCGAGTGGGCGAAGGCGGCGTTGGTCGAGCCCGCCGAGTACGCCGCGGCGGCGGCCGGCGCCAATCGGGAGCCTCCACATTCCCTCGAGATCGTGCAGCAGGTGTTCACTGCCTACGAGCAGGCGAACGCCGACCGTGGTCAGTTCGACTTCGAGGACCTGCTCCTGCTGACGGCGGCGGCGATCGAGGCAGACCGCTCGATCGCCGCCGAGGTACGTGAGCGGTACCGCCACTTCACCGTCGACGAGTATCAGGACGTCAACCCGCTGCAGCAGCGGCTGCTCGACGCCTGGCTAGGCGAGCGTGACGACCTGTGCGTGGTCGGCGACCCGAATCAGACGATCTACTCCTTCACCGGCGCCTCGCCCCGGTACCTGCGCGAATTCGGTCAGCGCTATCCCGGCGCCGCGCTGGTGCGGCTGGTCCGCGACTACCGGTCGACCACGCAGGTGGTGACCCTCGCCAACCGGGTCGAGCCGAGCTCGCGGTTGCGCGCCCAGGCCGGTGAGGGCCCCGAGCCGACCTTCGACGGATACGACGACGAGCCCGCCGAGGCTGCGGCGGTCGCGATCAAGATCAGCCGGCTCCGTGATCAGGGCGTTCCGCTGCGGGAGCAGGCGGTGCTGTTCCGCGTCAACGCGCAGTCGGAGGTGTACGAGTCCGCGCTGGCGGACGCCGGGATCCCTTATGTGGTCCGCGGCGGTGAACGGTTCTTCGACCGACGCGAGGTGCGGGAGGCGCACACCAGGTTGCGCGGCGCGGCGCGGCCGGAGGCGGCGACGGACGGGGACTCGCTGGCCGACGTCGTGACCGACGTCCTGTCCGCCATGGGGTACAGCGCCACGCCGCCGAGCGGCGCCGGGGCGGTACGCGACGCGTGGGAGTCGCTGCGGGCGATCGTCGGTCTCGCCGAGGAGTACGCCGCGACGCACCCCGGGGCCACGCTCGCCGAGTTCGTGGGCGAGCTCAACGCCCGCGCCGATGCCCAGCACGCCCCGCCGGTCGAGGGCGTGACGCTCGCCTCGCTGCACGCCGCGAAGGGCCTCGAGTGGGAGGCCGTGTTCTTGGTCGGGCTGGTCGACGGGACCCTGCCGATCACCCACGCCGCGACTCCGGAGCAGGTCGAGGAGGAGCGTCGGCTGCTCTACGTCGGAATCACCAGAGCGCGGCGCCATCTCGCATTGTCGTGGGCCCTTGCCCGCGCCGTCGGTGGGCGGCGGGCGCGCAAGCCGACCCGATTCCTCGACGGGATCCGTCCCACCCCGGTCGTCCCGGAGCGGGTCAAAGCCGCGAGGCGCGAGCTTTCCGACGACCCGGTCGTTGCCCGGCTTCGCGAGTGGCGGCTGCAGCGATCCCGCGATGACGGGGTTCCGGCGTACGTCGTGTTCGACAACAAGACGCTCGAAGCGATCGCGGCCCACGCGCCCACCGACAAGGGGGCGCTTGCCGCCGTACCGGGGGTGGGCCCGGCGAAGCTCGAACGGTACGCCGAGGAGGTCCTCGACCTCCTGAGGCAGTAGTTTCAGCGGCCGTGGCCGAACAACCGAGCGCCTTGCTCAGCATTCTCGATCTCGAGCAGATCGAGGTGAACATCTTTCGTGGCCGCTCGCCCGACGAGAGCGTCCAACGGGTCTTCGGCGGCCAGGTCGCCGGTCAGGCGATGGTCGCCGCGGGGCACACCGTGCCACCCGAGCGGTCGGTGCACTCGCTGCACGCGTACTTCTTGCGACCCGGCGATGCGACGATCCCGATCATCTACGAGGTCGACCGGATCCGTGACGGCAAGTCGTTCACCACGCGGCGGGTGGTTGCGGTGCAGCACGGCCGGGCGATCTTCCACCTCTCGGCGTCATTCCAGATCGACGAGCCCGGCGTGGAGCACCAGACCGAGATGCCCGACGTGCCGGAGCCGGAGGCCGTCCCGACCCTCACCGAGCGTCGGGAAGCCCTCGGCCTGCCGCCGTCACGGGTGTGGGACCGTCCTCGACCCGTGGATCTGCGCTACATCGATGACCCGCCGTGGCTGCCGACCGAACGGCACCGGCGGCAGAACACGCAGCGGGTCTGGCTCCGGGCCAATGGGGAGCTGCCAGATGAGCCGCTGATGCACCAGTGCGCGGTGACCTACGCAAGCGACCTCACGCTGCTCGACTCGGCCCTGCTCGCGAACGGGCTGACCTGGGACGACGAGCGCGAGGTGCAGATCGCCAGCCTCGATCACGCGATGTGGTTCCACCGGCCGTTTCGGGCCGACGACTGGCTGCTCTACGACCAGCAGTCGCCCACCGCATCCGGTGCGCGGGGGCTGTCGGTCGGCCGGCTGTTCACCCGCGACGGCCGGCATGTCGTCTCGATGGTGCAGGAAGGCTTACTGCGAGTACTCAGGGATTCGAAATAAATTCGTGACCAAGATCGGTCAATAAATACATTGCGCCGCCGAAGCCGGTCCTCTATCGTCTCGCTTCGACGGCGTGACGTCAGTCATGCCACCCGAGCGCAACGACCGACCCGTGAGGAGGTGCCCACGATGAGCAACATCATGTTCTCGACGTCGGCATCGAAGCACGTGCCGACGTCGACGTGCGCTGTCACGCCCCGGACTGGCATGTCCGCCTGGGTCTCGCAGCTCCCGATCGCTCCGAATGGTGCTGTCGCGGCGGCTGCGAACCGCAACAAGGACGCCAGGGGTGCCAGAGCCTTCGAGGATCCGGTCTGAGACCACACAACGACCGGCGAACCACAGGCCGCGGCACCCGAATCGGGAGCCGCGGCTTTTTTGATGCCCGCCACGAGATCGACCGCTTAATCCGGCCCCTACGACGAGTCACAAGGAGGTGGTACCGATGTCATTCACGCTGGAGTGCACGCTGCCGTGTCACCTCGTCGACCCCGATCTGTTCTTCGCGGAGTCGCCGGCTGACGTCGAGCGCGCCAAGGCTCTGTGCCTGGACTGCCCACTGCGTCGGTCCTGCCTCGCCGAAGCCCTCGAGCGGCGCGAGCCCTGGGGCGTCTGGGGTGGCGAGCTCGTCATCCAGGGTGTCGTGGTCCCGCGCAAGCGGCCGCGCGGACGCCCCCGCAAGAACGATGTGATCGCGGCCTGATGACTGGGTCGGCGACAACCTCAACCACTTCAAGGAGCTCCGAAATGTTGCAGCACAGCCTTTATGAGGCGCTGGCCCGAGAGCGAATGCGGGCGAGCGAGGAGCAGGTACGCCGGGCGTATGCACGCCGGCTTGCGGTCCTGCGCCGGCGTCAGCGCCGGGTAGAAGCCGCGCGTCGTGCGTTGCACGCGATATCGGCATAGTGCGTTGCACGCGATATCGGC
>JAICXJ010000020.1 GCA_025980465.1 Frankiales bacterium
CATCACGGCGTCACACTAACTGGCGGTCTACGGTCCGATTCATGACGACGAGCTGCGCCCTGCGACCGCCTCGGTAACCATCACGGCGTCACACTAACCGGCGGTCTGCGGTCCGATTCATGACGACGAGCTGCGCCCTGCGAGGCTGTTGCGGGCTAGACGACGGCGCCGTCGTCCCATCCCGAGTCCGTCGGCGGACCCTCTTTGACGTGCCAGGCGAGCGAGGCGCCACCGGCGATGATGGCGAGGATCGCCACCCAGTCCCAGGCACCGCCGTCGACCTGGGTGACCAGCACCAGGATCCCGCCGATGATCGCCAGGATCGCCGCGAGCGTCACCGGACGGAGCTGGGGAAACGGTGGCGCCGGCGGCGGCACGAAGTGCTCGTCCGGCTCGTCGAAGGACAGGTCCGAGGCACTCGGCTCGGCCGGAACGGCCGGCAGGTCGAGCCAGCTCGACTCATCGACCGGGACGTCCTCGCTGCTGGGCCAGGTCGGCGCCGCGGCGGTGGTCGGCGCCTGCAGCGATACCAGCAGCTGCTGCCAGGCGCTGTCGATGTCCTGGTCGCTCCCAGCCGTGGCCTGCGGGGCGGGAGCGGTGGCGGCCTGCTCCTCCTCCCGCTCCAGGCCGACGACCTGGCGCGCCTGATCCTTCTTCGCGCTGTCCACGAACAGCCGGTTGGTCAGCTCGGCGGGCAGTCGCACCTCGAGGTAGCCGCCACGGGCGCCGGGCGTCGGGGTCACATATGCGGCGATGCCGTGGTCGCGGAGCGCCTCCAACATCGCGTCGGCGATTCGTGGGTCCAGATCGCCGAGGGCGACGTACCCAGCGCAGCGCAACCCGTTGTCACGGGCGCCGGAACGCGGGTTATGGCCGGGCTCGATCATCGTGACTCGGGCACCGGTGCATGAGCTCGGATGAAACTGAGCGACTCTTCGATGATCACGGGTAGATCGTTGTCGAGCGTCGCCACGTGGAAGCTGTCCTCGAGCCAGACCTGCCGCTTGTCGGCCGATCCTGCCCCGGCCATCACGCGGGCGGAGTTCTCGGGCTCGACCACGTGATCCTCGCGACTGGTCATCACGAGCAACGGCTGCCGGATCCGGTCGAGGTCGGCATTGGTGAGCGGCCACAGCAGCGAGAGCTGGTACGCCGCGCGGACCGGGAGCTTGGGGTACGCCGGTTCGGTGACGCCCGGCTTCTTGATGTCGTTGCCGACCGGCGGCAGCGAGGGGAGCACCCGCCGGATGATCGGAAGCAGCTTCGCGTCCTTGCGGGTGGTGAACAGCGAGGCGTTGACCACGATGACACCGGCGAGATCGTCGCCGCGCTCTTCAGCGAGGCGCAGCGCCAGCGTCCCGCCCATCGATAACCCGCAGACGAAGGTGTGGGTGCATGCGGAGCGCACCTCGTCCACGCTCGATTCCAGGGTGGCGTACCAGTCCTGCCAGCTCACCTCGTTGGCGTCCTGCCAGCGGGTGCCATGTCCGGGCAGCCGAGGTGCCCGTACGGTCAGGCCTTCCTCGGCTAGTGCCTGCGCCCACGGACGCATGCTGCCCGGCATTCCGGTCAGCCCGTGGCAGAGCACCACGCCGATCGGGCCGCCGTCGGCGGCGTAGGGCTCGGTGTCCGCAGCGGCGATTGTGCTCATCCCTCGATGGTCGCACGCGACCTCTTCATCGGTCCCTAAGAATCGGGCGGGTAGAATTGCGGCCTACTTCCCCAATTGTCTGCCGGCGACGGTTGTCGGTCAGCAATGCCGGTGCGTAGGGTTCTGCCCAACGGGCAGGGTGTGGCGAGGGGAAACGACGAGGCGGTAGGAGGGAGGGCACGGTGTTCTATTGGTTTCTCAAATACATCGCGCTCGGCCCGATCCTGAAGCTGTTTTTCCGGCCCTGGGTCGAGGGGATGGAGAACCTGCCCGAGGAGGGCGGCGCCATCCTGGCCAGCAACCACCTGTCGTTCTCGGATTCCTTCTTCCTGCCGATGATGGTGGAGCGGCGGATCACGTTCCTCGCGAAGGGCGACTACTTCACCGGGCGGGGGATCAAGGGCAAGCTCACCGCGGCATTCTTCCGCGGCATCAACCAGGTCCCGGTTGATCGCTCCGGCGGGCGAGCCAGTGAGGCGGCGCTGACCAAGGGCGTGGAGATCCTCACCCGAGGCGACCTGCTGGGGATCTACCCGGAGGGGACCCGCTCGCCTGATGGGCGGCTGTACCGCGGCAAGACCGGCATCGCGCGGATGGCGCTTGAAGCCGGCGTGCCGGTGATCCCGGTCGCCATGATCAACACCTTCCAGATCCAGCCCCCGGGCCAGGTCGTGCCGAACATCATGCGCGTCGGCATCCGGATCGGCAAGCCGCTGGACTTCTCCCGCTACGCCGGGATGGAGCACGACCGGTTCGTGCTCCGGTCGATCACCGACGAGATCATGTACGAGCTGATGCAGCTTGCCGGCCAGGAGTACGTCGACACCTACGCGACCAAGGCCAAGGAAGACATCGCCGACGCGCACGCTGCCGCGCGAGAGGCGTTGGTCTCGAACTCTCCGTACGCCGAGCGCAAAGCCTCCTAGCGGCGTCTCGGGGGCCCGGTCCGGCCGGTCGCTCACCGGATTTCATCCGCGGTTGCCGCGTGTCGCAGTGAACTTGTTGCCAACCCGCGTACCGTTCGACCCAGCACACCTCTCACAGCTGGACTTCCCTCCTGAGTAACTCGGGTCGGCGATCGGAGGCAGCAGCAATGTCACATGCGGTCGTGGGTCAGCCGACTATTCGGCGTGAACCGTGGTCGTGGCGCTGGTTCGCCATCGGCTCGTCCACCACGATCGAGCTGCTCGTCGTCGTCGCGCTGTTGTGGGCCTTCGTCGGCCAGTGGTGGGTCGGTGGCGCCGTCGCACTCGCGGTGATGACGGCGACCGGCTGGTTCGCCCGCCACGCCGGCCCGGGGCGGCTGCCCGCGTACATCGTCGGCACCGCCATGGCGCTGCTGGTGACGTATGGCGCGATCAGTGTCGCGGTCGGCGTGTACCTGCAGCGCTACTACAGCTAGCGCCTCCGTTCAGTTGTTGCGGACGCGACTGATCGCGTCGAGCCAGCGCGCGTAGTCGGCCTCGTCGCGTTGCCGGGGCTCGAACCGGCGGTCGAGCCGCCAGGTCGCCCGAAGTTCGTCGGTGCTCGACCAGACCCCGGTGGCGAGGCCGGCGAGGAACGCCGCACCGAGCGCCGTCGTTTCGGCGACCTGTGGCCGGCGCACCGGTACCTGAAGCTGTGTCGCTTGCAGTTCGCAGAGCAGATCGTTTGCCGAAGCGCCGCCATCGACGGACAGCTCGGGCAGCGAGATCCCACCGTCTCGGATCATCACCTCGACCACATCGCGCACCTCGAATGCGATCGCCTCGAGCGTCGCGCGGACCAGATGGGCCCGCGTCGTCCCTCGCGTGATTCCGGTGATCATGCCCCGCGCTTGCGGATCCCAGTGTGGCGCGCCGAGACCGGTCAGCGCCGGCACGAACACCACCCCGCCGGCGTCGTCGACGGTGCGGGCGACCGGCTCGGTCTCGCTGGCGTGGCTGACGATGCCCAGACCGTCGCGAAGCCATTGCACCGCGGCACCCGTGACGAACACCGCCCCCTCGAGGGCGTAGACCAGACCATCGCCGATGTCCCACGCGACGGTGCTGAGCAGCCCGGCCTGCGAGCGCAGCGCTGAAGCGCCGGTGTTGACAAGCACGAAGGAGCCAGTGCCGTAGGTGCACTTGCTCTCGCCCTCACCGAAGCAGGCCTGCCCGAACAGCGCCGCCTGCTGGTCGCCGGCGATTCCGGCGATCGGCAGGTCCAGGCCGAGAAATACCTCGGGATCGGTTCGGCTGAACTCGCCGCTCGAGCGTCGTACTTCCGGCAGTGCGCTTAGCGGTACCTCGAGGAGCTCGCACATCTCCTCGCTCCAACGTCCCGCCTCCAGGTCGTAGAGCAGGGTCCGGCTGGCGTTGCTCGGGTCGGTGGCATGGATCGCGCCGGCCGTCAGCCGGGCGACCAAGTACGAGTCGACGGTGCCGATCGCGGTGGTCCCGTCGCGCACGCCGGCCCATGCCGCGTCGTCGTTCGCTGCCAGCCAGGTTAACTTCGTGCCGGTGAAGTAAGGGTCGAGCCGGAGCCCGGTGAGCTCGCTGACTCGGTCCTCGTGACCCGCCTCGCGAAGCCGATCGCAGATCTCCGCGGTACGACGGTCCTGCCAGACGACCGCCCGTCGCGGTGCGGCGAGGGTGCGGCGGTCCCACAGCACCGCGGTCTCGCGCTGGTTGGTGATGCCGATCGCGGTCGGCGGCTCGCCAGGTCCGGCGAGGGCCGCCTTGGTCGCCGCCAGCGTCGCCTGCCAGATCTCCTCCGGCTCGTGTTCGACCCAACCCGGGCGCGGAAAGTGTTGCGGGAACTCCTGGTAGCCCCGGCTGGAGATCCGGCCGTCGTCCGTGACGAGGAGGGCTGTGACGCCGGTGGTCCCGGCGTCGATGGCGAGCACCGTCATGTGCGCGCCGCGGCGGCCTTGTCGCGCAGGACCTGCAGCACGACCGGATCGATCTTCGGCTCCTCGACGACCCGCTCCTCGAGGTTCTCGATCCCCGCCCAGTCCCGCAGCGCGTGTCCGACCGACACCGGGTCGTGGCCGGCCGGCGGATGCCCGACGCTGGTCAGCAATCCGGCCACTTCAGCGGCGAGATCGGGCGTGAGGTCGAGCAGCTGTGAAGTGTCGGGCTTCGTGAAGAAGATGTCGTGCAGATCAAGCAGTCGAGCCAGTTCCGGGACCGGGTGGGGCGCGTCGTCCACCCGCAAGTCGACGTGCACATCACTCCCACCGCCATACCCGCCGTCCGGCTGCACGACGAGCAGCGCAGCGCTCTGTCGGCCGCGCTTGTCACCACCGGCTGCGTCGCCGGCATCGAGCGCAGCGAACAACCGCCTGGCCAGCGGCGCCGCGCGGTCGCTGGCGAGCCAGGCGCGTTCCATGTCCGCGACCACCTCGGGCCCGGTGAGGATGTTGCCCTGGATGGCGTAACACCCGCGGTCGCCACTGCCGGTGACGCCACCCGCCCACGGATGGCAGCCGCTACCGGTGAACGTGGCGGTGCCGCCGTGCCCGTCGACGATGCCGGCCTGTCGCTGCTCTCGCTGGTCGTCGGCGGCGGTCAGGGCGTCGAGTGTCTCCCGGGCGGACGCGCCGGCCGCCAGCCGCGCCAGGCCGTCCGGGCGGTAGGCCAGGTTGGCATACGACTGCGTCGCGATCGCGCCGACACCGGCGCGCGCCGCCGGCACGGCCGCACCAACCGCGAGGAACTTTGACGCGACCGCGACGCCCCACGCAATTCCATCGGTGGCGACGATCGAAAACGTCATATCCGCGGAGCGTATCGGTCGTCGGCCGGGAGGGTCATAGGCTCGGCGGATGCGGATCGGAGTGCTGACCGGTGGCGGTGACTGTCCGGGGCTCAACGCGGTGATCCGGGCGGCGGTGCGCAAGGGCGTCCAGGTGTACGGCCACGAGTTCGTCGGGTTCCGTGACGGGTGGAAGGGTCCGCTGGAGAACCTCACCATGCCGCTCGATGTCGCCGCGACGCGCGGCATCTTGCCGCGAGGCGGGACGATCCTCGGCTCGTCGCGTACCAATCCGCTCAAGATCGACGGTGGCATCGACCGGATCCGCGAGACCCTCGCCGGCAACGGCGTCGAGGCGATGATCGCCATCGGTGGGGAGGACACGCTTGGCGTAGCCACGGTCCTCGCGGGCGAAGGGCTGCCGGTGGTCGGTGTGCCGAAGACGATCGACAACGACCTCGGTGCGACCGATTACACCTTCGGGTTCGACACCGCCGTACAGATCGCCGTTGATGCGATCGACCGGTTGCACACAACCGCCGAGTCCCACCACCGGGTCCTGATCGTGGAAGTCATGGGACGCCACGCCGGGTGGATCGCGCTGCACTCCGGGCTCGCCGGTGGCGCCAACGTGATCCTCATCCCGGAGCGGCCGTTCGACATCGACCAGGTGTGCGACTACATCGAGAAGCGGTTCGCTTCCCACTACTCGCCGATCGTCGTCGTCGCCGAGGGCGCGGTACCGGCCGCGGGCACGATGGCGCTGCACGACCAGGGACTCGACGCGTTCGGGCACGTGCGGCTCGGCGGGATCGGCGCGGTCCTCGAGCGTGAGATCGCGGACCGCACCGGCCAGGAGGCCCGCGCCACCGTGCTCGGTCATGTGCAGCGCGGTGGCACCCCGACGGCATATGACCGGGTGCTGGCCACCCGCTTCGGGCTGCACGCCATCGATGCGGTGCACGACGGCGACTCGGGGGTGATGGTGGCGCTGCGCGGCACCGAGATCATCCGGGTCCCGCTCGCCGACGCGACCAGGGAGCTCAAGACGGTCTCGCTCGAGCGATACGCCGAAGTCGAGGTCTTCTTCGGCTGAGCCGCCCCTGCCAAAACTGCTCGGCCGCCTACCCTGTGGGGGTGGCTGAGTGGCGGGGAATGGTCGCAGCGCAGCAGCCGGACTGGCCGGACCTGGCAGCGGTCGCGGAGGTCCGCGCTGAGCTGTCGGTCGTCCCCGGTTTGGTCGTGCCTGAGGAGTGCGACCGGCTGCGCGACCAGCTTGCTGCCGCTGGCCGCGGCGAGGCGTTCGTGCTCCAAGGCGGTGACTGTGCGGAGACCTTCGCGTCGGTAACTCCGGCGCAGGTCCGCGACAAGTTGCGCACCATCCTGCAGATGGCGATCGTGCTGACCTACGGCGCGAGTGTGCCGATCGTGAAGATCGGCCGCATGGCCGGCCAGTTCGCGAAACCCCGAAGCAGCGACATCGAGGCCGCAACCGGGCTGCCGTCGTACCGCGGCGACGCGGTCAACGACATCGCCGCCGACGCGGCGGCGCGCCGGCCGGATCCGAGCCGGATGCTCGCGGCGTACCACGCCAGTGCGACGACGTTGAACCTAGTGCGCGCGCTGACCGGTGGCGGCCTCGCCGACCTGCGGCAGGTCCATGAATGGAACAAGGACTTCGTCGCCCGCTCACCGGCGGGCCAGCGCTACGAACGACTCGCGCAGGACATCGACCGCGCGCTCGCCTTCATGCGGGCGTGCGGCGTCGACCTCGACCATGAGCAGTCGATGCACAGCGTCGAGTTCTTCGCCAGCCACGAGGCGTTGTTGCTCGACTACGAGGACGCGCTCACCCGGTACGACGACGAGCGCGGTGCGGCGTACGACTTGTCAGGTCACCTGGTCTGGGTGGGGGAGCGCAGTCGCGCGATCGACGGCGCGCATGTTGCGTTCGCGACGGGTATCGCGAACCCGATTGCGGTCAAGCTGGGGCCCGCGGCAACGGCGGCCGAGGCGATCGCGCTGGCTGAGCGGCTCGACCCGGATCGGATTCCCGGGCGGTTGACGTTCATCACGAGGGTCGGGGCGGACTCGATTCGCGATGTCCTGCCCGGGCTCGTCGAGGGAGTCACCGCCGCTGGCGTCTCGGCGACCTGGATCTGTGACCCGATGCACGGCAACACGATCTCATCGCCGAGCGGCTACAAGACCCGCCGGTTCGACGACGTGATCGAAGAGGTTCGAGGGTTCTTCGAGGTTCATCGGGCGCTGGGTACGACGCCCGGCGGCGTCCACGTCGAGTTGACGGGGGAGGACGTCACTGAGTGCCTCGGTGGCGCACACGATCTCGACCACGCGGACCTGGTCAGCAGATACGAAACCGCATGTGACCCGAGGCTGAACACCGGTCAGTCGCTCGAGCTGGCGTTCCTGGTCGCGGAGATGCTGCACGGGTAGCAGCCGTCTAGAGGTGTTGGTTGAAGCTGGCGGTGACCGACAGTCCGTTGTCGGTCACGACGACCCGTCGATTGCCTGGCAGTACCGAGTTCGCCACCGCGTGCGCGGTGAAGGAGCCCTGCTGGTCTACCTGCGCGCTGCTCTGCGGGTGGCCGGCGTAGGACACGACCACCCGCGTACCCGCGGGCCATCCGGTGCCGATCACGACGATCCGGGTGCCCTGCCTCCCGCCCGGCGGTGACAGCGCGACGCTGGGATGAAGCTGGCTGATCGGCGTGCTGGTCGCAGAGCTGGATGGGGACGATCCCGTGGCCGTGGCCGTGACCGTGGCGCTCGCCGACGTGATCGGACGCGGCGAGGGCGAGTGGTGGTGTCGCGGCGGGGCTGACGCTGGATGACTGAAAAGCGGCGAGACCGGCGGCTGGGACGGGGGGGCGGAGTTGGCAAGCGGTCCGGGGGTGTGGTTTCCCGCCCGGCTGATTACGCCAAGCCCGATCCCGATCGCGAGGGCGAGGACCAGCACGATGACCGCCACGACCGGTGACACCGCCGGACCGGGGTCGTGATCTTCGTCGACGACTCGAAGCACGGTGTCATGGCTCGGCAGCACAGCTGTCGCGCGCTCGGAAATCCGCTCGATCAAGTCCTCCCGAGCGTCGTCGTCCATGGCGATGATCGGCAGGGCGGAGGCCAGCCGGCGACCTCGACCCAGCGTCTCGACGACCTCCTCGCAGGCTGCACAGTTGCCAAGATGGCGGCGCAGCGGCGCCGCACGGGGCGGGTCGAGAGTGCCCTCTGCGAGCCGGCTCAGCGAGGCAAGGTCCACGGTCGTGCGTCCGGAGTGAGCGAGCAGGTCCGGTTGCGGTCGGTCGTCGTACGCCGCGACCAGCCCGAGCCGACCGGCTGCGGTCAGGTCGGCCGCGACGTCACCGCTTCGTCGAAGCGCCACGCCGACCGCCTGCGGCGGCAAGTCGTAGCCGTCGCGGAGCATGACAGCGGCCGACTGCGAGTCACGAAGGCTCGCCAGCGCATCACGGACCCGCGCCTCGGTCTCGGTGCCGGCGAGCATGCTGATCGCCTCGTCGTCCGCGGCCGGTTGCTGCGATGCGGCGCTGGTCACCTCGATCGCGCGAGCGAACCACCACCCGGCCAGGTCGACGACTGTCTCAGGAGCGTTGACCACGGCGTCGAGGAGCGCGAGTGCGTGGGTCTCGGCGATCTCGACCGCTTCGAGCGGGGGCACGCCGTGGCGGCGCAGCAGGTCGTTGACGCGGTCGGCGTAGACACGTATCGCGCTGACGAAGTCGTCGGCGGACACGAGAGCGACGACGTCGCGCGGCACGCGGCTACCTTATGCGGGGGGCAGCGCGACCCGGTGGTTTGGAGGCTGAGGCGTGGCGGAGCTCGTCGACCTGCGCAGTGACACCGTCACCCGTCCGACCGCAGCGATGCGGGAGGCGATGGCGCAGGCCGAGGTCGGCGACGACGTGTACGGCGAGGATCCGTCGATCAACGCTCTTGAGTCGGAGCTCGCTGCGATGTTCGGCCACGCGGCTGCGGTGTTCGTTCCGAGCGGCACGATGGGCAACCTGGTCGGTCTCCGGTTGTTGTGCGAGCCCGGGGACGAGCTGCTCTGCGATGCCGACGCTCACATCGTCACGTACGAGGCCGGGGCCGCGGCGGTGTACGGCGGGATCCAGACCCGGACGATGGTCATGGCTCGGGGCCTGCTCACGGCGGATGTCGTCGAACCGCAGATCCGGGCGGCGGGCTATCACGCCGTCGCGACCCGCGGGCTGTCTGTCGAGCAGACCCACAACCGTGGCGGCGGTGCGGTCTATCCGCTCGCCGTACTCAAGGAGTTGCGGGCGTTGGCCGACGCTCACTCGCTGCGCATCCATTGCGACGGAGCTCGGATCTGGAACGCCCACATCGCTTCGGGGGTCGATCTCGACGAGTACGGCGCGCTTTTCGACACCCTGTCGGTGAGCCTCAGCAAGGGCCTTGGTGCGCCGGTGGGATCAGTCATCCTCATGAAGGAACCCGATCGGGAGGCTGCCGCACGTGAGCTGCGGCACCGCCTCGGTGGTGCGATGCGCCAAGCCGGCGTGCTCGCGGCCGCGGGACGCTACGCGCTGACGCACCACCTCACGCGACTCGCTGACGACCACCGCCGGGCCCGGCAGCTTGCGGAGGGAATCGCCGCCGCTGCCCCCGACGTGGTGGATGTGCATGCGGTGGAGACCAACATGGTCGTCCTCGACCTCACCAACGCGCCGGTCGACACCGCCGGCCTTGATGAAGCCTGCCGAGGACAGGGCGTGCTGATCTCGGCATTGGGTCTGCGGCGGGTGCGGCTGGTCACGCACCTCGACATCGACGACGAGGGCGTCGAGCGGGCCATCGGCGCCATCACCACGACGCTGCGCGGCGAGTAGCCCTACCCGGCTGCCGTGACCAACCGTCGGCCGAGCATCGGCGGCAGATCGCGTATTGCGGCCGCGAGCGACTGCAGATCGACGTCGACCAAGGCTTGCGGCCCGTCACACAACGCCGCCCCCGGCTCGGGGTGGAGGTCGACCATCACCGCATCGGCGCCGGCGGCGATCGCGGCGCGCGCCAGCGGTACGACCAGTTCGCGCCGTCCCCCGGCATGCGACGGGTCGACGATGACCGGCAGATGAGACAGCGAGTGCACCAGTGGCACCGCGCTGATGTCGAGGGTGTTGCGGTAGGCGGTCTCAAAGGTGCGGATCCCGCGCTCGCACAGCACGATGTCGAGGTTGCCACGCTGCGCGATGTACTCCGCAGCCATCAACCACTCTTCGATCGTTGCGTTCATGCCGCGCTTGAGCATCACCGGCTTGCCGGCGCTGCCGGCGGCCTGCAGCAAGGCGAAGTTCTGCATGTTGCGAGTGCCGATCTGCAACATGTCGGCGTACTCACTCACCAACGGCACGTCCTGGGCGTCGACGACCTCGGTGACGATCGGCAGGCCGGTCTTCTCGCGCGCCTTGGCCAGAATCTTCAGTCCCGCCTCACCGAGACCTTGGAACGCGTAGGGCGAGGTGCGGGGCTTGTATGCGCCGCCGCGGAGCAGAGCCGCTCCGGCGTCCTTCGCCATGCGAGCGGCCGCGATGGTCTGATCCTCGGTCTCGACGGCGCATGGCCCGGCGATCAGCGTGAAGGTATCCGGGCCGATCGGGACACCGGCGACCTTGACCGTCGATGTCTCCGGATGGTTCTCCCGGCTGACCAGCTTGTAGGCCGAGGAGATCCGGACGACGTTGTCGACACCCGGCAGTGCCTGCAGGTTCAGCGTCTCGAAGCGTTCGACGTCGCCGACGAGGCCGACGATCGTGCGGTGCACGCCGCGGCTGACGAATGCCGAGCCGCCCGCTGACTCGACCGTGCGCACCACGGCGTCGAGCTCCTCGACTGTCGCCTCCGATGTCATGACCACCACCATCGCTATTCGTCTCCTCGAGCGTGAGCCGTGCCCACTAAAAAAGGCCCCAGGGCGATTGCCCGGGGCCGTCGATGCGGAGTGCGCGTGCTACTCCACCCGATCGAGCATCAGCCCGGACCCGGTGTAATAGCTAAAGAACCAGCACGTCACGAGGTGGATGCTACCGGAAAGGCGCGACATCTGCATCTCTCAGCCGCAACTGACCGCGTTTCCTCAGGTGCCGTCCTCGCTCAACTCTCGCTAATCTGACTGCGCTGGAGCCAGCAGGTGGACGCGGGAGCCTGACAGCGGGCGTTCCGGGTACCACCCCGATCCGAGGGGCCGACCATGCCGAGCGACGCCACCATTGCCGACGCGTTTGCCGCCACGGACCTGTTCGCGTCGCTCGACCAGCGGACCATCAAGCGGCTCGCGACGGCCGCCAAGAAGATCGAACATGCGGCCGGGCGAGAGATCACGACGCAGGGTGAGGGTGCGGTCGGTTTCCACCTCATCCTGTCGGGTTCCGCCACCGTCACAGTGAATGGCGAGGAGACCGGACGGATCGGGCCCGGCGACTACTTCGGCGAGATCTCGCTCATCGACGGCAAGCCGCGGACCGCCACGATCGTCACGGATACCGACATGACGACCGCGGCGATCACGGCCTGGCAGTTCCGGCCGATGCTCGACGAGGTTCCGGATCTGGCAAGGGCGCTGCTGCTGGTGATGTGTGAGCGGGTGCGCAAGGCCCAAGCCAAAGCCATCGTCATGGCACCCTGACGATTCACCTCACTCGAACCGCGCGACGTCGCCGTCCTTCGCCTGCCGAGGCCCGAGCTCAACGGCGTACATCGCGACCAACACGAGGCCGGCGCCGGCGAGGACTCGGCCGTCCAGCGAGTCGCCCCCGATTGCCACTCCGAAGACGCCGGCGAAAACCGGCTCCATCGTCATGACGACCGCGGCGCGGGTGGGCGCGAGATGTGCCTGGGCCCAGGTCTGCACGAAGAACGCCAGCGCGGTTGCCGCGAGCGCAGTGAGCAGCACCGCGCCCCAGACCCCGTAGTCCGGCGGGGGAGCGAGCGAGGCCGGCGCGGCGATCACCATCGAGATGGCGGCGACGGTCGTGAGCTGTACGACGGCCAATCCGGCCGCGTTGTATGACGACGACCATTCGCCCAATCCCACGATGTGCAGCGCGAACGCAACGGCGCAGAGCAAGGTGATCGCCTCGCCGCTGCCGACCGAGAGACCGCGGAGTGAGATGAGGGCAAGGCCGGCAGTGGCCAGGGCCACCGCACACCAGGCCATGACGGTGATCCGGCTGCGGAGGATCACGCAGGCGCACAGCGGGGTGAAGACGACGAACAATCCGGTGATGAACCCGGAGATCGACGCCGGGGTGTGCTGGAGCCCGAACGTCTGCGCGACGTACCCGGCGCACAGGGCCAACCCGAGTACGACGCCGGCGACGTGCCCGCGTCTGCCCAGCGTCGTGACCGCCCGCGGCCGGACCAGCGTGGTCGCGAGAGCGGCGATCGCGAAACGCCAGGCCAGGAAATCCATCACCGGCATCCGCTCGACCGCATGCTTCACGACGACGAACGTCGATCCCCAGACCGCGGTGACGCCAACTAACGACGCGGTTGCCGCCGTCGTCCGCGTCAGTCTCATCGGTCACGGTCGCGAAGGGTCTTGAGCAGCGTGAGGTCGTGACGCTGCTCATCGAGCCCGCCGGGCGTTTCCACGATCACGGGCACGCTGTTGGTAGCAGGGTGGCGAAACAGCTCGGCGAACGGCTCGGTGCCGATGGTGCCGGTCCCGACCCTCGCGTGCCGATCGCGGCGTGACCCGAGTGGGTCCTTGCTGTCGTTCGCGTGGATCAGTTTCAGTCGGCCGCGGCCGACCGTCTTCACCAGCGCGTTCAACGTCGTACGTACGCCGCCCGGCTTGGCGAGGTCATGGCCGGCTGCGTATGCGTGGCAGGTGTCGAGGCAGACGCCGAGTCGGGGATGGTGCCCGAGCACGGCGAACAGCGGTCCCAGGTCGGCCACCGTTGCGGCGACCGGCGCGCCGCCACCGGCGGTCGGCTCGACGAGAAGGTCGGGCGCGTTGTCGGCGAGCGAGTCGAGCAATGGCAGCAGCAGCTCGCGCGTCTCGGTGAGCGCGCTGTCGAAGTTCGCCGAGTGGATCGCCGCTCCGGCGTGCAGCACGACGCCACGGGCACCGAGGCGGCTGCCGCGCTCGATCGAGTGACGAAGCGCAGCGACCGACTTCGTGCGGGTAGCGAGGGTGGGCGACGCGAGGTTGACCAGGTACGGCGCGTGTATGAACACCGGCACCCGACGTTCCATGCAGGCCTCGGCGAACGCCGCGTCGGCAACCAGGGCCGGCCGGGGGATGGCCCAACCGCGTGGGTTGGACGCGAACAGCTGAATTGCCTCGGCTCCGACTCGCTCGGCGTATGTGAGCCCCGATGGGCTGCCCGACATCAGCAGGTGAATTCCGACCGGCGACGGCTTTCGGGGCGGCACCCGCACAGTCCTACCCGACTCGGACGGCCGGCTTTCGACCGGGCCCGCCGCAGCTGCACCGCGGCGGTGATCTCGCGGCTAGTAGTAGTCGATCTCGATCGACGTGCCCCTTGGCTGCGGGGTCGTCGGCGTCTCGCGGAACACGGTGCCGGGGCCGCCCGGGGCGAACTGGTTCGGTTTCGGGTTGAAGCCGGCGCTCTTGAGGGTCCTGATCGCGTTGCCCAGCGACTGACCGGTGACCTCCGGTACGGGCACCAGTCGCGGTCCCTTCGACACGACCAAGGTGACGGTGTCGCCCTGGTGGGCGGCCTGGCCGCCGCCCGGATGGCTGCTGATCACCGATCCGTTGGGCACGGCCGAGCTGTAGTGCTGCACCGTCGCAACCCGAAGGCCGAGCGCAGTCAGCTCGGCGGAAGCGTTTTGCTCCGGTGCGCCGTTGAGGTCGGTGGGAATCCTGACCGGCGCTGGCCCGCGGCTCACCCGCAGCACAACGCTGCTGCCTTCGGCAACATCGCTGCCGGCGTGGGGGAGCGTGCCGACCACGTGACCCTTCGACACCGAGGTGCTGTAGACGTCGTGTTGGCTCGACACCGAGATGTGCAGGTCCTTCAACGCGTTGGTGACCTCTGACACCGACTGCCCGTGGTACGACGGCAGGGTGTGATGAATCGGACCGAGTGACACCGAGATCGTCACGGTCTCGCCGTTGCTGACTCGCGCACCGCCGGAGGGGGTTTCGCTGGCGACTTCTCCGGCGGGGTACTTGATGCTGTGGATCGCGGGCCCGAGCCGCACGTGGAGCCCGGCGTGGCGCAGGGTGGCTGTCGCGTCGGCCTGGCTCTTGCCCACGACCCGCGGCGCGTGGGTGTAGCGACCGACAGCGAAGTACCACCCGAGCACGGCGGCCGCGACGAAGACGACCACCGCGACGAGCGACGCAATCCAGGGCCCACGGCGGCGCCGGAGCAGCCGGATGCCTGCGGCGGGAGTTGTCACCGAGTCGCCGGCCCCGCCGGCGAGCGCTTGCGTCACATCACTCGGGTGGCTCGCCGGGTCGGACAGTCGGGTCGTGGTTGCCACCGGCAACGCGGGAACGGCGGCGTGCATGCCGAGCCGATCACGAACGTCGATGAGCGACGCGTGCAGCTCGCCGGCATCGGCAGGACGCTGCTGCGGGTCGCGCGAGGTCGCCCAGGTGACCAGGGCATCGACCTGCGGCGGGATCCCGCTGGCTCTCGTGCTGGGAGCGGGGATGTCCTCGTTTGCGTGCCGATGCAGGACGGCGTAGGCGCTGTCGCCCTCGAACGGCGTGCTTCCGGTCAGCAGTTCGAAGAACACGACGCCGGCCGAGTAGACGTCGGAGCGGGCGTCGGCGGTGCCATGCTCGAACTGCTCCGGCGCGAGGTAGGCGGCGGTGCCGAGCAGGACGCTGCCGGTGGTTGTCACGGTGCTTCCGGCGATAGCGCGGGCCAGGCCGAAGTCGGCCACCTTCACCCGGCCATCAGTGGTGAGCAGGACGTTCTCCGGCTTGACATCGCGGTGGATCAGGCCGGCCGAATGGGCGGCGGCCAGAGCGGCGAGGACATGGTCCATCACGGTGAGCGCCTCGCCGATGCCCAGCCGGCCGCGGTCGCGGATCACCTGGCGGAGGTTGGCTCCGGGCACGTACTCCATGACGAGGAACGGGCGGCCACCGTCGATCCCTTGGTCGTAGACGGCGACCACGCTCGGGTTGGACAGCCGGGCAGCGGCACGCGCCTCACGCTCGAAGCGAGCCAGCGTCTCGCGGTCCTCGGCGAGGTGCGCATGAAGGATTTTGACCGCGACCCGGCGTTCGAGCCGGGTGTCGGTAGCGAGGTAGACCGACGCCATTCCGCCGTGCGCAATGAACGCTTCGATGGCGTATCGGCCGTCGATGAGCCGACCGACCAAGGGGTCGCTCAGCTTGGTATCCATCAGCATGAGTTTAGGTGCCTCGGCTGAGGCTGCCGTTCAGGCTGCACGGCCTGTCTCTCAACCACTTCTGTCGCCTCGCGGCGGCGAGCCGGTCATCGCGCCATCCCCTCCCTGACCCGGTCGAGCTCAGTAGCGGCTGCGCAGCGCCATCACGTCGGCGACGTAGGTCTTCGTCGAGGCGTACATGCCGTGGTCTCGAACCGACTGCAACCCCTGGTAGTAACCCGCCACCGCCTGTCGGGTCGAGCGTGCCTCGTGGGTCAGCACCGACAACAGAGCGACGCCGGCGGTGATGTTGTCGCGGGCTTTGAACAGGTCGAGCGGGCGGTGCACGACATCGTTGGCGATGAACTGACCGGTGTAGCGCATCACCTGCATGGCGCCGATGGCATCGACCGGCGAGACCTCTCGCATGTTGAACCCTGACTCCTGCCACGACACCGCCAGTGCCAGCCGTGGATCGAGCCGCCACCGGGCCGAGATGGACCGGATCAGCGCGATGACACGCTGCTGCGACGGTTCGTGGTGGTGGGCGAGGACCACGCGATCGTGCCGAGCCGCTGCAGTTGCCGTGGACCCGACCGGCCCGGTGCCGGTGTGATGTACCCGCACCTTGTGAGGGATGGCAAGCCGCTCGCCGAGTACGACGACCAGCGACGACGGGAGATGATTCCTCCGGACGATCGTCATCGGCTTCACGTGATAGCGCGCGGCGATGCCGTAAAGCGTGTCGCCGGGCACGACGGTGTGGTGCCTGATGACGGTCCGGTAGCCGCCATGACCGTGTGACTGGCCGCCGTGGCCGGGGATTCGTAATGCCTGACCGACGTAGATCAGGTCGCCGTTGCCCGGCAGATGGTTGAGCGCGACCAGCCGGGCGACCGTGGTGTGGTAGCGGGCCGCGATCGCCGACAGGGTGTCGCCGCGGTGGATCGTGATGACCGTCGACCCTCCGGCGGAGGCGGTGAGCGCAGCCGCCAGCGCGATCGGGACAGCGAGCATCCGCCAGCGCCAGAGGGCGGCGGCCCACCGGTGCCCGTGGCTGAGGGCGGGTGGGGTCATGGCACAGCTCCTGTGGGGAAGCGGACAAACGACGCGCCGTAAACCCTAGTGCGTGTGTGACGCCTGTGACAAGTGATGCTCATGTTACGATTGGGAATTTGGCTGTCGCGATCTGACACGATCGCGACATGGCCGCACCGTGGACCCTCCTTGCGCTCCCCCCACTCGACAGTGGGCTGCTCGCGTCGCTGTTCGCCGGCATACCGGTCGACGTGCAGGTCCCAAGCGAGCGCACGCCACAGGCCGCACTGGCGGCGGCGGCGGGCGCCGACATCATGCTTGGCGACTGGACCGGCGCCTGCGCGGTGACGGCGGAGCTCGTCGCCGCCGCGCCCCGGCTGGTGTTCGTCCAGCAGCCCAGCGTCGGTGTCGACTCGGTGGACGTCGATGCCTGCACCGCGGCGGGAGTGACGCTGTGCAACGCCGGAGACACCAACGCGGTCAGCGTCGCGGAGTGGTGCGTCGGCGCGACCTTTGCCACCCTGCGGTCGTTGGCCTTCGGTGACCGTGAGGTCCGAGACGGTCGCTGGCCGCAGCTGGAGCTGGCGAACCGCGGCGGCGGTGAGCTCAGCGGCCGACGGGTGGGAATCGTCGGGATGGGTGCGATCGGCCGGGAATGCGCTATCCGCTATTCGGCACTTGGCTGTGACGTCGCGCATTGGAGCCGCACTCGACGAGAGCCGGCGAACGCCGGCGGAGCGCGCTGGCTGGAGTTCGACGATCTGCTGCGCCACTCCGAGGTGCTCGTGGTGGTGATCGCGCTGGCGGCTTCGACGCGTGGCCTGATCGGCAGCGAGCAGCTGGCGATGCTGCCTCCCGATGCCTATCTCGTTGACGCCGCGCGCGGCGGTGTCGTCGACGAGACCGCGTTGCTCGCGGCAGTCTCGTCCGGTGCCATGGCGGGAGCGGCGCTCGACGTCTTCGAGACCGAACCGCTCCCGCAAGGGTCACCGCTGCGTGCCGAGGACCGGATCCTGCTCTCTCCGCACTCTGCCGGCGCGACGCGGCAAGCCCAGGCGCGGCTCATCGGGGCCGTCGTCGACAACATCCGGCGCGCTGTCGGCGGCGAGCCGGTCAACTACGTGGTGAACGGCCTCGGTCCGGTTATCCGGCGCCGGGAAGCATGACGCTCACCACGCCGTCGGCGAGGCGCGTCTCGAAGCGGGGCATCGGGGCCGTCGCCGGTCCTCGCACCACAGCGCCGTCGGCGAGCTGGAATGTCGAGCCGTGCCAGGGGCAGACAACGCAGCCCTGACCCGCATGGGCCCGGAAACTTCCCTCCGACAGCGGAGCGCCGAGATGCGAGCAGGTGTCGGCGAGAACGTCGACGTGGTTGCCCCGGCGGACGACGAGAAGCGCGACGCCGCTGACGGTGCGTCGTTGCAGTTCGCCGTCCGGCAGATCGTCCAGCGGCGCGAGACGTTGCCAGCCCTCGGGGAAGTCGTGGGCGACGTTTTCGGCGTGGTTGACTCCGGCGCTCTGCCGATATGACAGGTGCCCGCCCAGGTAGCCACCGACGGTGATGAACGACAGGCCCAGATATGACCAGACCCTTCCGCGCATCGTGTTGCCGCCGGCGCGGGCCGCGAGCGACGCGACGTAGCAGCTGAAGCCGGTCGCGACCGCGGTCGCATGCACGAGCCCCACTCGTTGCTGCTGCTCGTGCAGCTCCGACCAGTCCGCCCACCCGGCGGCAATCGTCGGCACGTAGCCGACGCAACCGGCTGCGATCAGCGTCGAGGCGACCCGGTTCGTCCGGGGGAGCAGGTCGAGTACGGCAGCTGCGGTCCAGGTGCCGATCGGGATGTCGGTCAGCGGCGGGTGCAGCGGGTGGCCCAGCCACACACCGTGCAGTGCGTCCCGAACCCTGCCCGGCCTCAGCGCCCGCCGCACCACTTTCCGAACCGCGGCGACAACCGGGTCGAGCGTGCCGGCATTCTCGAGTCGGTCGACTGCCCCGGTGACGGTGCTGGCACTGCCAGGCATTGCATCTCCTCGATCGTTGCTGCCGGCCCGCGATGGATGACCCTTCGGGCCCACTCTCGACCAATCGGAGCCGACATGCCAGCGGTTCAGCGATCCAGATCGGGGGAGGACGCCCGCGCGTGCCAGCGGCGAGGGATTCGACCGGCGAGGTAGGCGAGCCGGCCGGCTTCGACGCCGCGGGCCATCGCAGTGGCCATCACCACTGGTTCCTGGGCTCGGGTCACCGCGGATGCGACGAGGACGCCGTCGCAGCCCAGTTCCATCGCGAGCGCCGCGTCGCTCGCTGTCCCGACGCCGGCGTCGAGGATGACCGGCACCGAAGCGCGCTCGACGATCATCGCGATGTTGTGCGGGTTACGGATTCCGAGACCGGACCCGATCGGCGCGCCGAGCGGCATGACGGCCGCGCAGCCCGCCGCCTCCAACCTGGCGGCCAGGATCGGGTCGTCGTTCGTGTAGGGGAGGACGACGAATCCGTCATTGACGCACCGCTCGGCGGCGTCGAGCAGTTCGACCGGATCCGGAAGCAGGGTGTGGTCGTCGGCGATCACTTCCAACTTGATCCAGTTGGTGGCGAGCGCCTCGCGAGCCAACTGCGCGGTGAGCAACGCCTCGGCGGCGGTCGAGCAACCTGCGGTGTTGGGCAGCAGGTTGATGTCGAGTCGTCGTACGACGTCGAGCACCGAGCCGGTTGCAGCCGGGTCGACGCGGCGCATCGCCACAGTGGTGAGCTCGGTGCCACTGGCGGCCAGCGCCGCCTCGAGCGCATCGAGGCTGCTGGCGCCGCCGGTGCCCATGATCAGCCGCGAGCTGAACTCGGTGCCGGCGATGACGAACGGATCATCCATCAGGTGGTCAGCCTCCCTGGACCGCGGTGAGGATCTCGATCTGGTCGCCCGCCGCGAGCCGGCGCACCGCCCAGTCGCCACGCGGCACGACTTCACCGTTCAGCGCAACGGCGCAGCCGGTCGCGGAGTCGGCGATCGATGCGACGAGCTGCGCGACGGTGAGATCGGCGGCGTAATCGCGCGCGACACCGTTGACCTCTATCTGCCTCATCCGGCCACCGCCCCGCCCGCCGCCCAACAGTCGGCGGCGGCGTACCGCAGCCGGCTCATGTTCCGACCGCCGAGAACCGGCGCGGACTCACGAGCTCGAGTAGCTCGCCGGCCCGATCGACCCCGGTGACGAGGTCGGCGACGAGATCTGCCGTAATCGGCGCGAGCAGGATTCCGTTGCGGTGGTGACCGGTCGCGACCAGCAGGCCGGGAGCGGTAGTCCATCCGATGAGGGGCACGTTGTCCGGCGAGCCGGGACGCAGCGCGGCGATGCACTCGGTCAACGCCAGCTCGTCGACTCCTGGACAGATCTGGTGGGCGTCGCGGAGCATCTCGCGCACGGCACCGACGCGGACCACGGTGTCGAAGCCCATCTCCTCGACCGTTGCGCCGACGACGAGCTCGCCATCGAGGCGCGGCACCAGGTAGATCTCGCGCCCGTTGACCAGACCGCGGACGCTGTGGCCGGGAACCGGGCAGCCCGGCCGTACCTGGAGACGAAGGATCTCGCCCTTGACTGGACGCACCGGGGGCACTGCCTGGGCGGGAACGCCGGCGATGCTAGCCGACCACGGACCGGCGGCGAGTACGACGGTGTCGGCGATGAGTCGCGTCCCGTCCTCGCAGTCGACCCGCTGCGGACCGGGCTCGGCGAGCTCGACGGCCGTCACCCGGGTAGTGAGGAGCCGGATGTCGCACGTGCGAGCGACTGAGACAAGCGCGGCCGCAAGGCGGCGGTTGTTGATCGAGTGGTCACTTGCGGCGAGCAACCCACTGCGCACCTCGGGTGACAGGGATGGCTCGAGCGACCGGCACTCGCGCGAGGTTAGAAGCGTCGCGTCAAGACCGAGTGAGACCTGAAAGTCGTGGAGCTCCGCGAGAGCTGCCCGGTCGCCGGCGTCAGTCGCGACGATCAGCGTGCCGTCCTGGCGCAGCCCGACGCGTTGGCCTGACCGCCCTTCCAACTCGGCGACGAAGGTCGGGTACCGCCGCAACGATGCGAGGCCGAGCGCCAGCAGGTGCTCCTCGCCGTACCGGACCTCGCTCACCGGCGCCAGCATTCCTGCGGCCGCGTGCGATGCGGCCGCAGCGGGTGCCGGATCCACAACCGCGACGCTGAGGTCGCACTCTCGAAGCCGCCAGGCAATCGACAGCCCGATCACACCGCCGCCGATGACGGCGACGTCGTAGTCGGTACTGCGACTCATCCGCTTCGCTCGCTCCCTTCGCCGGCATTACCCGGATCAGGTTCAACGGTCGGTCGCGGCGGTACGCGACCCTCTCAGCCCTGGTGGGCTCCCGTGCATCTCCACCGTACGCCCGCCCGGACTGCATAGAGTGAATTCGTGGAGCTCGACGACTTGTCCGCCGAGTGGCTGTCCGTCCCAGAGCTGGCGGATCGTATCGGCGAGTCGGCGAGCCGGGTCCGGGAGCTGGTGCGCCAGCGCCGGCTGGTGGTCGTCGAACGAGGGAACCCGCCTGTGAAGTGCATTCCGGTGGAGTTCGTTCACGACGGCGCGCTGCTCAAGGGACTGGCGGGGGCGCTGACGGTCCTTGCCGATGCCGGCTACTCGCCCGTCGAGTCGGTGCGTTGGCTGCTCACCGAGTCACCGGCGTTGCCCGGTCGGCCGGTCGACTTCATGGCGGCCGGTCGCGACACCGCGGTCAAGCGGGTCGCGATGGCGCTCGCTTTCTGAGATGGACGCCGCGCAGCGCCAGGCCCGACTCGCCGACGCCCGGCTCTATCTGTGTGTCGACGGCCGACAGGACCGGGGCGACCTCGAGGAGTTCCTCGACGCGGTGCTCTCGGGTGGCGTCGACATCGTGCAACTGCGGCAGAAGGGACTAGAAGCGCGTGAGGAGATCGCTCTCGCCGAGGTATTCGCCGCCGTTGCCTCACGCCACGGCGCGCTGTTCGCGGTCAATGACCGCGCTGACATCGCCCACACGGTCAGACCTGACATCCTGCACCTCGGTCAGGACGATCTGCCGGTCGCCGCGGCTCGCGACGTCGTTGGTGCCGAGGTGTTGATCGGCCGTTCGACCCACTCCGTCGCCGAGGCGAATGCCGCGGCCGATGAACCTGGCGTCGACTATTTCTGTGCCGGGCCGACCTGGCCGACGCCGACCAAGCCGGGCCGGCTGGCTCCCGGGCTTCCGCTGCTGGAGCACGTCGCCTGGCTGGAGACGACACGGCCCTGGTTCGCGATCGGGGGGATCGATGCTTCGACGATCGATGAGGTCATCGCTGCCGGAGCCCGTCGTGTCGTCGTGGTTCGGGCACTGACCGACGCCGACGATCCGCACCGGGCGGCGGCTGCACTCGCCGCGCGGCTGCGGGCGGCCGCTCAAGCCGGCTAACCGGTCGCGTCGATGGTGTACCTCGCTGTGATGGCCGGTTGCCTGGTGGTCACCATGCCGTTGGAGCTGGTGCTCCGCGCGCGGGTCTATCGGCGGTGGCGACGCCTGCTGCTGACCTTGGTCCCGGTACTCGCGGTCTTCCTCGCGTGGGATGCGCTCGCCATCCATGCCGGCGACTGGACGTACCGCAAGCTCACCGGCGTACGAATCGGGAACCTGCCGATCGAAGAGCTCGTCTTCTTCGTCGTGATCCCGATCTGCTCGATTCTCACGTTCGAGGCAGTGCGACGGCTCCGACCGTCATGGCGTGCCGGCGACGAATCATGACCTACACGGCTGCGTCGCTGATCGGGTGTGGCGCTTCTGCCCTGTTGGACCTTGCGGTGCTACGGACCCGGCTGCTGACCCGGAAGCTGTTCTGGGTTTCCTACCTGGTCATCGTGGCCTTCCAGCTGGTGGTCAATGGGGTCCTCACCGGGCAGCGGCTGGTCGACTACAACCCGAGCAAGGTGGTCGGTGGGGCGACGCCGCGTCTGCTCGGGGATTGGCGGATCGCCTACGCGCCGGTTGAGGATCTGCTGTTCGGGTTCGCGCTCGTGCTGCAGACGTTGGCGTGGTGGACCTGGTGGGGCAGACGGGAGTCCGACGGCGACGGTCACCAGCCGCTCGCGTGAGACGCTGCGCGCGTGGACATTGACCACGTGCTGTACGGCGTCAGTGATCTGACCGCGGCCGCGTCGTGGCTGGAGGATTCCTTCGGCCTGGCCCCGATCGGTGGCGGAGTCCATCCCGGTTGGGGGACAGCGAACGCGATAGTCCCGGTGGGCAACCGGCAGTACGTCGAGCTCATCGCGGTGGTTGACAGGGATTCGAAGCATCCGTTGGCGCTGGCGCTCTCGGCGATGATCGCCGACGGCGACCGCCCGGTGGGGTTGTGCCTGCGATCGGCGGACCTCGATGACACAGCGCGCCGCCTCGACCTGCAGGTCGCCGATGGTGCGCGCACGAATCCGGATGGTGTGCAGCTGCGGTGGCGAATGGCGGGTCTGGAAGTAACTCTCGGACCAGAACGGCTGCCGTTCTTCGTCGAGTGGCCCGGCCGAGGCGCCAACCCTGAACTGGAAGGCGCTGTCGCGCCAGCCGGCAACGGCGTCGTAGCTGTGGAGGTCGGAGGAGATCCCGACCGCCTCCGGCAGTGGATCGGTCTCGATGTCTCGACGGTCGTGCCCGTCGGTGGACCACCAGGCATACCGGGCTTCAGCCTGGATACCGGCGGTGACGCGATCAGAATCGGGCCGCGGTAGCGGCGCGGGCACGACGGGCCCGAAGCAGCGCCGGAAGGGCCACGGCGGCACGTCGTGGAAGACCGACTGCGACCCTGGTGTCGAGCACCTGGTAGTCGGCGCGCTCGACCTCGTCGAGGATGCCCCGGTAGAGCCGGAACGCGGTGCGGATGCAGTCCTGGCTCGTCGGATCCAGTAGCCGGATCCCAGGCTCAGCCGATCGGTACACCTCCCGGGCACGCGCAATCTCGAATGCGATCAGCCGCCGGATGTTCGCGTCCACCACCCGATGTTCCAGGTCGGCGCGGGTGACGGCGAAGGTCGCGAGGTCCTCCTTCGGCAGGTAGATCCGTCCCCGCTGAAGGTCCTCACCAATGTCACGGATGAAGTTGGTCAGTTGGAAGGCAACGCCGAGGTCGCGCGCATACGGTGCCGCTGCCGTCGACATGCCGGGAAGGCACCCGAGCACCGGCAGCATCTGCAGTCCGATCACGGCTGCCGAGCCGTGCATGTACTCGACAAGCTCCTCCCAGGTGCCGTATTCGCTCGTCACAAGATCCATTCGCATCGAAAGCAGAAAGTCCTCGAAGTGCGAGAGCGGGATGTTGTAGCGAACGATCGTGTCGTGCACCGCAGGCACGATCGCGTGACCCCCGCGGCCACGCATCAGCGAGTCGGTCCAGGCGGCCAGCCGACGCTCGCGCTCAGCCGTTGTCAGTGACGCGTCGAACGCATCGACGATTTCGTCAGCGCGCCTGGCAAAGGCATACAAGGCATGCACGGCGGGGCGCTTGGCGGGCGGCAGCAGCAGCGTCGCCAGATAGAAGGTGCGCCCATGCGAGGCGTTGATACGCCGGCAGGCGTCGTACGACGCCCGAAGTCGCGGGTCGACGATGCCGGCGGCGTTGAGCTCCCGGTTGCTCATCGGGTCACCGGCGCTCGCCCACGATTCGGCTTGCGGCCAGCCGTCCGGAGATCAGCACCATGGGCACGCCGACGCCGGGCCGGGTCCCGGAGCCGACGAACACCACGTTGTCGAATGCGAGGTTGCCGGGCCGGAACGGCCCGGTCTGGGCGAATCGATGGCTGATGGAGAACGGAGCGCCGCGCTCGAGGCCGCGCGCCGCCCAGTCCGCGGGGGTGGTGAAGGACTCGACCTCGATCGCCTCACCGAAGCCCCGGTAACCGAGCGATTCGAGCCGACCGACGATCTCATCGCGGTAGCGCCCGGCAACCGTCTCCCACTGGATTGCGGCATCGAGGTTCGGCGTCGGCACCAGGACGTACCAGGAGCTCTTGCCGTCAGGGGCAAGGCTGTGGTCGGTCACGGTTGGCGCACTCACCAACAGCGAGGGATCAGTCGCGAGCACGCGGTCGTCGATCAGTTCGCGGAACGTTGATCGCCACGCTGACCCGAAATGAATGGTGTGATGCGCCTGATCGGTCTGAGCCAGGCGCGAGCCGGCGAGAAGGAGCGCGCACGACGGCGAGTAGGTGAGTCGCGGCAGCCGCGACGGGGCGGTTCCAGCGGGCAGCAAATCGCGCCATGCCGCCGGAAGATCGGGGTTGAGCACCACCACATCCGCGGCGATCCGGTCGCCGTCAACGGTGTGGACCGCAACAGCCCGTGAACCCTTCATCTCGACGCGGGTGACGGTCGTGCCGTAGCGAAACTCAACGCCATGTTTTGCCGCCGCGCCGGCCAGTGCACGCGGTACCGCGTGCATGCCGCCGGTCGGAAACCAGACTCCCTCGATGCAATCCATGTAAGCGATGACGGCGTAGATCGCCAGCGCGTCGTATGGCGACATCCCGGCGTACATCGACTGGAAGCTGAAGATCCGACGCAGCCGCTCGTCGGTGAAGAAGGACGCCACCTTCGGCGCGAGCCGACGGAACCCGCCCAAGGCGACGAGCTGGGCCAGCCCTGGCTGAATCAAGTCGATCGGGCTGTCGAGATTGCGATCGATGAAACCCGGCATCTCCACCTGGTACAGCCGCCGCGCGAATTCGACGAACCGGCGGTAGCCGGCGGCGTCGCGTGGGCCGACGACCGACCGGATCTGGTCTGCCATGGCGTCGACGTCGGCGAGCACCTCCAGCCGGCTTCCGTCGGCGAACGAGGCCCGGTATGCCGGGGTCAGTCGCTGCAACTCGAGCCAGTCGTCGAGCTCTTCGTCGACCGCCGCAAGGGCGTCGCCGATCAGCCCCGGCATCGTCAGCACGGTCGGTCCGGTGTCGAACCGATAGCCATCGAGCTCCAGCCGGCCGGCGCGACCGCCCGGCTCCAGCTCGCGTTCGATCACAGTGACCCGCCGGCCCGCTCCCGCCAGCCGCAGTGCAGCCGACAGACCCCCGAGACCGGCGCCGACAACGACCACGTGGTCGGTCCGCCCGTTGACGGTGCGCATCTGGTTTCCTTCGGGCCTCAGTCGCTTCGCTGGGTCGCTGCCGTCGCGAGCTCGACCAGTGCATCACGCCCCGCCTGGTCGAGGGCGACCGCCTCCAGTGCGGACAGCGCGGCCTGGACCCGGTCCGAGATCATCGTCTCGACGATGGCCGCGACGCCGCTGTGTACGACGATGTGCCGTAGCCGGCCCACGTCGTCGTCGGAGAGGTCAGGCCGGCCGACAAGGCGCCTAAGCGTCTGCTGGTCGGCGGCGTCAGCGCGTTCCAGGGCCAACGCGACCAGCACCGTCCGCTTCCCGTGACGCAGGTCGTCGCCCGCCGGCTTGCCGGTGACCGCCGGATCTCCGAAGACGCCGAGCAGATCGTCGCGGAGCTGGAAGGCCTCGCCGACCGGCAGGCCGAACCCGGTGAATGCGGTGAACACATCCGGTGATGACCCTGACAGTGCCGCACCCAGATGCATCGGACGCTCGATGGTGTACTTCGCTGCCTTGAATCGGGCAACCCGCAATGCACCGTCGACGGTGTCGCCGTTGCTTGCCTGCTCGACGATGTCGAGGTACTGCCCGGCCATCAGCTCGAGTCGCATCAGGTCGCTGATCGGTCGACTCCTGCCCAGCGCGGCATCGTCGATTCCGCTCGAAGCAAGCATCGCGTCCGACCAGCTGAGCAACAGATCGCCGATCAGGATCGCCGCGGCGGTACCGAAGTCTTCCGCTTCGCCGCTCCAGCCGGCTGCGCGGTGAAGGTCGGCGAAGCGGCGGTGCACCGCCGGCCGGCCGCGGCGGGTGTCGCTGTGATCGATGACGTCGTCGTGAACGAGCGCGGAGCCCTGCAGCAGTTCGAGGCTGGCGGCCGCCCGTACCAAGGCATCGCTGTCCTCGTGCCCCGCTGCCCGCGCCGCCCAGTAGCAGAACGCCGGCCGTAGCCGCTTACCTCCGCTGAGGACGAATTGTGCGAGGGCGTCGGCTACCGTCGACAACTCCTCGCCGATGTCTCGCAGCGGGCTGAGTGCCGGCGTGAGGAACTCGCGCAATGCGGTGTCGACCCGCTCGCGAAGCTGCTCGGCCACCGTCCGAGCATCTCCCAGGGACACGGCGGCGATGTTATGAGGTCAGGTCCGCGGTCGGAATCGTCGATACTGGTCGAGTGTCCTCCTCAGGAGTAGAACGGGTCGCCGAACGAGTGCCTGCCACTCGCATGACAATCCGTGAGCTGCTCGCGCGCGGCGAGCGCTCGTACTCCTTCGAGTTCTTCCCGCCGAAGACGGCTGACGGTGAACGCGCGCTATGGCAGGCGTTGCGCGAGCTGGAGTCGCTTCATCCCACGTTCGTCTCAGTCACCTACGGCGCAGGCGGCTCGACCCGGGACACGACGGTGTCGATCACCGAACGGATCGCGACTGAAACGACTCTGACACCGGTAGGTCACCTCACTGCTGTCAACCACTCGGTCGCCGAGCTGCGGCACGTCGTCGGCCAGTACGCCGCAGCCGGGATCCGCAATGTGCTCGCACTACGGGGCGACCCGCCGGGCGACCCGCAGGGGGAGTGGGTTGCGCACCCGACGGGTCTGGAGTACGCCGCGGATCTGGTCCGGCTCGTCCGCAGCTCCGGGGACTTCTGCGTCGGCGTTGCAGCCTTCCCGGAGAAGCATCCGCGCTCACCCGACTTCGACAGCGATGTCCGCTACTTCATCGACAAGTGCCGAGCCGGCGCGGACTTTGCGATCACCCAGATGTTCTTCATCGCCGAGGACTACCTGCGGCTCCGTGACCGGGTTGCCGCGGCGGGCTGTGACGTCCCGATCCTGCCCGGGATCATGCCGGTGACCAACGTGTCGCAGATCGAGCGGTTCGCCATACTGTCCGGCGCGGTTTTCCCGCCTGCGCTCGCCGAGCGGCTGCACGCCGTCGAGCACGATCCGGCGGCCGTTCGCGCGATTGGGGTGGAGGTCGCCACCGAGCTCTGCGAGACATTGCTGGCCGAGGGAGCGCCCGGCCTGCACTTCATCACCCTCAACCGGTCGACGTCGTCGCGGGAGATCTACAAGCAGCTCGGCCTGTCGACCCGCTGAGCCTGCCGCCCGACGACGGTGCGGAATGTCGTCGGACTACCGCCGCTTCTGTCGCAGGTCGTGGATCACGACATCGGCCGCGGCGCGGCCGCTGGCGCCCCACACCCCTCCGCCCGGATGTGTCGACGCGCCGCAGATGTAGATGCCTGGGTGCGGGGTGCGGTATCCCGACCAGCCGGGTAACGGGCGTAAGGCGAACAGGGCGTCGAGCTCACTCTCGACGTGCATGACGTTTCCGGAGAGGAGCCCGAGCTCGCGCTCGAGATCGAGCGGTGTCTGGACGAACCGGTCGATGATCGAGCCGGTGAACCCCGGAGCCCATCGCTCCACGCCGCCGACCACGGTGTCGGCGACCTGGTCTCGGCGTTGGTCCCAATCGCCCTGGCGCAACTGGCGGGGATGCCACTGGGCCCAGACGGTGACCACGTGACGACCTTGCGGTGCCAGCGATCGATCAGTCGCACTCGGTGTCATCACGATCAGCGGCGGATCGGCGGCGGGCTCACCCCGTAGGAAATCACCGTAGGCCGCGCGGATCTGCGCGGGCGAGTCGACGAGGAACTGCATCGCGGTGTGGGTTCCGTCGGCCGCGACCGGGTAGCGCGGAAGGTCGTCGCACAGCAGGCGCAGCACCATGCCGAGCCCATCGCCGACCCGCACCGATCGTCGCGCCTTCTCGTCGCCGAGCAGCCTTGCCGTCTCAACCACATGGCAGCCGGCAAGCACCATTCGCGACGGGATCCGGTCGCCGGCGGAGGTGACGACCGCACATCCACTCCCGCTGTCGGAGGTGATCCTCGTCGCGCCATCGTCGGTGCGCAGCTTTCCGCCGTACGACGCGAACCGCGCCGCAAGCGCCTCCGACAGCTTGCCGCTCCCGCCGCGTGGTCGACCGGGTGGCCGAAGGTGGAACATTGCCATCGACCCAGCGATCGGTGCCGTTCCGACGGCATGCGGCGGCGGCCCGGACTGTGCCGCCCACCAGCCGACAAGGGCCCGCATGCGATGGTCAGCGAAGGTCCGTGCAATTGCGCTCTCGGCCGGCTCGAGGAACGACTGTGGCAGTGCGGCGAGGTGGCCGCGTTCGTGTCGTGCCAGTCCAACCGCGGAACGGGCGAGATTCCAGACGGTGGGTGGCCGCCGGCCGGCACCCAGGAACCAGCGGGTCCGTGGTGTCCAGGTTTCGATGAAGCTGCGGTAGGCCTCGGCCTCAGCTTCACCGCAGACCGAGGCGATGGAATGGCAGCTGTCATCGAGGTTGGTCGCCAGCCTGATCGCGCCGTCGCGATGCGGCCACACCGCCCATGGGTCGACGTCGTCGTACTCGAGGCCGAATTTCGCGAGCTCGAGGTCTGCCATCAGATCGGTGTGGCGCACCATCACGTGAATGCTCGATCCCCGGTCGACCCGCACTCCGGGCCAGCGCTCGACTGTCGACACCGCGCCCCCGACCACGCTGTCCCGCTCGATGACCTCGACATCGAATCCGGCGCGGGCGAGGTAGCACGCCGCGACAAGAGCGTTGTGCCCGGCGCCGACGATCACGACGTCCCGCCGGCCGGAGATCACAGATCGGCGCCCATGATCGCGTAGGCCTCCGAGCTGCCGGGAAAGTAGAACCCGCAGAGCAAATCCACGAAACCCTGCGAGCGGTAGAGCGCGCGCGCCGGTGATTCGATGTCGGGGGTGGAGAGCACGGCGTGGCTGGCGGTGGTTCGCCCGAGGACGTCGGTCAACAGCAGCCGCCCGAGTCCGTTGCCTTGATGGTCGGGAAGCACATGCAGCTCGGCGAGCTCGAAGCCATCGCGCAGCCATCGCTTCGTCGCCCCGCGACCCAGGGCACTGGCGACGATGTCGTGCCACCACTGACCGCTCGCACCCAGGTAGCCGTACCCGAAGCCGACGAGGGTCGATCGCCCGCCAGTACCGTCGTCATCGAAGGCGGCGGCGGCGAGAAAACCGCCGTACGACGTGTGACTGCCGATGATGTCGCGGCGTTGCAGGACCACCTCAGGCGAGCGATGCATGGCCGCGCCGTACACCGAGGCCGCCGCTGCCGCCAACGCCCGGAAGCGGCCCGCTTCCAGCTGCTCGACCCTCGTCACGATGCCGCGGCGATATCAGCCGTGCGCCCACCGGTGAGCCGGATCAGTTCGTCGAAGTTCGTCAGGAAGACCCGGTGCGGTGTACCGGCCGAAGCCCAGACCACCTCGAAGGTCGCGACATCGGCGCGCAGCGCCGCCGCCACCCGCTCCGCGTTCGCGTGCACCGCCGGACGGTAACCCAACGGCGATCGTGCGGTGTCCAGGCCCGGTCCGGCGCGCCGGGCCGCAGTGAGTTGACGGATCACCCTTTCGAACGTATGTTCGAACCACGGACCGGACCTGCACCGAGGGAAGCGGCACACTCCGGTCCGTCCAGACAACCGGGCCGGTTCACGAGCGGAGGTGGCGGGGATGGCGACCATGACGCTGGTGCGGCCTCCGCAGTCGCGGCAATCGAAGTCGCGGCCGGCCGCCGCGACCGGGGCCGACCGACTGATGCTCGGGGCGCGGCTCGCCCTCGCTGAGGCGGCGGCCGCGGCCGACGCCGGGGAGCGGTACGCCGCGGCGCACCTCGCCGCGCTGCGGGCGGCCGCGGCGATGCTGGCCCACCGCGCGCAGCCGACCGTGACTCGGTCGCGTCGACCGACCAGCGTCTGGGCGTTGCTGACCTCGGTCGCTCCCGACCTCGCCGAGTGGGCGGCCTACTTTGCCGCCGGCGCCAACAAGCGCGTCGCGGCCCAGTCGGGGATGCGCGGCGTGGTGAGCACTCGGGAGGCGGACGACTTGCTCCGCGACGTCACCGAGTTCCTCGGGCTGGTCGAGTCCGGACTGGGAATGCTGCCCATCGGCGGCCTCGACGCTCCGTTGATCTGAGCCATGCACCCCCTACGCTGACCGGCATGGCCGCCGACCGCAGGACGCCACGGACGGCGGCGCGGACAGCAGTCGTCTGGGACGTCCTTCGCGTGACGCTCGCCGAACAAGCCAGCCAGGTCGGCGCCCTTCAGATCCTCGACATCGGTGGCGGCACCGGCGGTTTCGCGGTCCCGCTCGCTGAGCTCGGTTACCGGGTCACTGTGGTCGATCCCAGTCCGGACTCTCTCGCCGCCTTGGAGCGGCGGGCGGCGGAGTCCGGGGCTGCCGCGCTCATCCAGGGACTCCAGGGTGACGCCGTCGGGGTGGTGGACCTGGTCGGTGCCGACAGTGTGGACGCCGTGATCTGCCACAGCGTGCTGGAAGTCGTCGATGATCCCGCCGATGCGCTTGGCGCGATCGCCGGCGTCCTCCGGGCAGGCGGAGTGGCCAGCATTCTCGCAGCCAACCGGGTCGGCGCCACCATCGCGTGGGTGTCGGCCGGCCGGCTCGCCGAGGCCCGCGAGCTGATTGCCAGTGCGGACGGCACCCTCGCGGCAGGTGACCCGCTGCGCCGCCGCTTCACGCTGTCCGGGTTGCGTGATCTGATCGCAGCGGCCGGGCTGACGCCACGTAGCTCGCACGGCGTCCGAGTCTTCGCCGATCATGCGCCGCAGTCGTTGCTCGACATCGACCCGCAGGCCCTCGACGATCTCATCGCACTCGAACACGCCGCCGCGGAAGATCCGGCGTACGTCGCCGTGGCCAGCTCGTTGCACGTTCTCGCGGACAACCGGTGAGCCGCAAGCAGCTCGTCCGCAGCAAGGAGCTGCCCGAGCTGCCCGGCGACGACAGCGGTTGCACGATCCTGCACGCGGACATGGATGCGTTCTTTGCCAGCGTGGAACTTCGGCGGCAGCCCGAGCTGCGCGGCCGGCCGGTCGCGGTCGGCCATCCCGGCGGCCGCGGCGTCGTGCTCGCCGCGACATACGAAGCCAGGACATTTGGCATCTATAGCGCTATGCCGATGTCGCGCGCCATGCGGCAGTGCGGCGGGCTGGTCGTCGTCCCGCCGGATCACGCGAGCTATTCAGAGGCCTCGAAGCAAGTCATGGCGATCTTGCGCTCGATCACACCGGAGGTGCAGCCGCTCTCACTCGACGAGGCGTTCCTCGATGTCGCGGGCGCGCAGCGTCGGCTCGGCACGCCGCGCCAGATCGCGAAGCAGATCAGATCGCAGATCGCGGACGAGCTCGACTTGCCGTGTTCGGTGGGTGTCGCCAGCACGAAGTTCGTCGCCAAGCTCGCCTCTTCGCAGGCCAAGCCAAACGGCTTGCTGGTGGTGCCGCGGGAATCGGTCATCGCCTTCCTGCATCCGCTGCCGATCGGTGCACTGTGGGGCGTCGGCGAGCGCACCGAGGAAGCACTCGCGCGGATCGGAATGCGCACCATCGCCGATATCGCGCACACCGACGTCTCGACTTTGGTCAACGCGGTCGGCAAGGCGGCCGGTGCTCACCTTCACGCGTTGGCCTGGGGCCGCGACGCACGCCCGGTGGTCACCGACGAGCCGGACCGCAGCATCGGGTCGGAGGAGACCTTCGCCCGCGACATCGCCGATCGCGGCGCCATCGTCCGCGAGCTGTTGCGACTCTCGGAGCGCTGTGCTGAGCGATTGCGAGCCGGCGGGTTGGTCGCCCGAACTGCCAGCATCAAGATCCGGTTCGCCGACTTCACCACCATCACGCGATCCCGCACCCTTCCCGAGCCGACCGACGTCGCCCAGGTCATCTACGACACGAGTTGTCGCCTGTACGACGCGCTTGGCATCGACGGCTCACCGCTGCGTCTGGTCGGCGTTCGCATGGAAGGGTTGGCAGCCGCCCGCTCGACGCCGCAGCAGCTGACGATCGCGGGTGAGCAAGAGGAGTGGCGGGCCGCGGAGCAGGCGGTTGATCAGGTGACGGCCCGCTTCGGTCGCGGGGCCGTGCGGCCGGCCGCCCTCGTCGACCGATCGGGGTCGGGAGGTAGCCCGAACACCTAGCACGCTCCGCGTGCCGCGCCGTATCCTGAACTCACGCGAGTTCATCCGGAGCCCGCGGCCCGTCCGGTGACCGAAGCCCGCGATGAGGTTGGCGAGGAGGCGTCGTGCCGCTCTCTGATCATGAGCAGCGTCTGCTCGAGCAGATCGAGCAGGCGTTGTACGACGAGGACCCGAAGTTTGCTCGCCTGTATCGCGGCACGAACGTCCGCAGTCACTACCGCCGACGGGTGTTTCGTGCGATCGCCGGCCTTGTCATCGGACTCGGGCTGTTGCTTGCCGGAGTCATCGTTCCGCTGATTCCCCTCGGCGTTGCCGGTTTCGTGGTCATGCTTGCCGCGGTCACATTCGGCATGGCGTCCTGGCAGCGCATGACCGGCCATCGGATGGCAACGTCCAACGAGGCCGGTCGACCTCGCCGGCCCCGCGGGCCGAAGCCGGCTCGGCGGTCAGTGGTGCAGCGCCTTGAACAGCGCTGGCAGCGCCGACAGGACGACCGTTAGCCGTTCCGCCTCAGTCGCCGGTTGAGTTGGCGCGCTGCACTGCTCGGTGCCCGCTCCAGCCACTCGATCCGATCCGCGACGAGGGACAGTCTCGAACGAAGCATCATCCGGGTCGATCTCGGAAGCACGACGACGAGCAATCGAGCGCGACGGCTGTGGTCTCGAGCCAGCGCCGCCCGCACCGTCTCCGTCTCCCGCCGCAGATCGGCGGTGATCGGTCGCGGCGTTGCGGCGTACCGGTCCTGTTCCTCGGCGCGGGTGAGAGTTGCCAGTGACTGCTCGACCCCGTCGGCGGGTCCGGTCCAGCCGACGAGGGCGGCGGCCAGGGTGCGAGGCGTGCCCGCGTCGTCCCACGGCGCGCCGATGTCGATGGCGCTGTCCCGCAGCTCGGCCCAGGCGGCGTCGATGGCGCCGAAGTCCTCACGAAGCCGGCGCCAGCGCCGCCGCCGGACTGTCCAGCGGATCACTCCTGGCGCCGCAACGGCCGCGACGATGAGGACGGCTGCGATCAGCGCCAGCAGGAGCGCGAGCCGGACGCCACCTCCGGAGCCGGTGGCCTGACCGCTGGCTCCGAGGCCACGCTGAAGCAGCTGACCCTTGTCGCCGCTGGGTTGCGGCGTCGGCTTGATGGTCGGAAGCGAGCCGCCCTTGGTCTTGGTCGAGTGTGCGCGCGCCCTTGCGTAGGACGGAGTCTGCGCCTGCCCGTCCCGACGCGGGGTCGGCTCGAAGGCCAGCCAGCCGTACTTCGGGAACCACAGCTCTGGCCAGGTGTGTGCGTCATGGCTCGTCACCAGGTAGCTGCCGTTCGGCTGTCGGGTGCCTGCGGTGAACCCCACAGCGACCCGTGACGGGATCCCGCTCAGGCGTGCCATCACCGCCATCGCGGTCGCGAACTGCGGGCAGAAGCCGCGATGAGTGCGGAACAGGAAGTCGCCGAGCGGATCCGGGCCGTTGTCGGTGTGAATATTCGTGTCGTAGGTGAAGGCGTTGCTGGTCAGGTAGTGCTGGATGTCGAGAGCCACGTCGTAGTTGCTGCTCGCTTTCGACGTCAGATGCTGAGTCAGCGCCTTGACCCGCGGCGAGACATTCGGCGTCAGCAGGTCGAGCTGCAACTGGCCGACACTTGGCCCGTCCGCGGCGAGTTCGGCCGGGGTGGGCAGGTTCGGTGAGCTGACCACCGTGTAGGTGCTTCCAGCGGTTGTCGTGCTCGCCGAGAAGACGGTCGCCGTCGCCGGGTCGTAGCGCCAGTCGCCGGCAATTGCGACGTGGACGGCGGTGGTCGGCATCGGCAACCAGCGAAACGGAAACGCCTTGCTGAACGCGACCCGGGTCGTGATGTTCGTCGCCGACGGCTGGGATACGCCGAGCCCATTGGTCACCCGCGCGCTCTCGGGCGCCCGCAACTCGGTCGCTGAGAAGGCGCCGTTGCTGTAGCTGTCGAGCGACGTGAGCCGCAGGTATCCCGGGTCGTGTGTGGTCGAGGTGTAGGTCAGGATCGGCGCTGTGACCTGGTTGTGCAGCGAGCTCCCGACGAAGATGAACGGGTCGAACGTGTGCACGTTGCCACCGCCACTGCCACTGCCGCCACCGCCGCTGTGATGGTGACCGATGCCGGAGTGCAGTCCGGGGATCACCAGCGGTACGAGGACGCTGACGCCGAGTGCCGCCGCGCCGACCCGGCGGCCCAGCGCAGCGGGAGGCGGCGCGGTGGCAGGGTCGGTCGACCACGCCGAAGCAGGTCGCGCTTGTCGGCCGCTTCCCACCGCCGCACCCCACCTGGTGACCCGCTCGCGGTTGTCGGTGTAGAGCAGCAGCAGGTATCCGACCGAGGCGACGATGAACCCGATCACGTTGACGCCGGCCCGACCGCTCGCCGCGCAGATCGTGAAAAGGGCGAGGAGCGGCAGTCCCGCCAGCGCGGCGCGACGCAAGGTCACGGCGAGCAGATCTACGACCAATGCAACTGCGGCCACCCCAACAACGGTGAGCAGGACGAGTCCCTTATGGGTGGGCACCGGCGTCGGAAGCTTGTGGATGTCGGTGAAGCCGTGCCGGGCGAGCCGCCCGAGGTGTTGCACTGCGGCGCGTCCGGGGATGAAGCCGAACCTCGCCTGCTGGTGGGCGTCTAGTGCCGTGACCCACAGCAGTACGGCGATGGCGGCGGATAACGGTTCAAGAGCGGACGGCAGCGGCGACCATCGGATCAGCGCACACGCGCCGGACACCAGCAGGACCGCGCCGATGACCGGCACCGCCCAGGCCGAGGATGAATACACCGACGCCAACGACATCGCCGCGGCGATCGTCGCGATCGCGGCGTAGATCGTGAGTCGAAGCGACGCGCTCATACGTCCGCCACCCCACCCGCCACCCAGGAGCGGTGCGATCGCCGTCGGCGCTCGCTCACGCCACATCCAGAGGCTCGGGTTGGCGCGCGCGCTGGGTGTCGGGTGATCCGGCGTCGTCGGGAAGGTCGACCGGGATGCCGGTCACCCCGGCCCACAGGTCGGTCAGCGAGGCGCCGCGCTTGACGTCGAGCACCTTCCAGCCGGCGCCGACCAACATCGCGATTGCGCGAGACCGCACCGCGGCGGCCTCACCGCGGCTGGGCACCTCGTGGTTCGCCCAGCCGTCGACGTCGAGCATGAAAACGATTCCGGTCGACCGTTCGCCGTCCCGGAGCCGGGCGAGCCGTTCGGCATCGTCGGCGCTCAGGTTTCCGACCACCGCGATCATCAGACCCTCGCCGCCTTGCCGCCGCGCAGCGTCAACGCCGGTGTGCAGGCTGCGAGCCGTCGAGGGGGTGAGGACGGCCAGGACGTCGAGCAGCGCGCCGTCGAAACCGCCGCCCATGCCGGCCGACGACACCTCGCTGCCGCTGTCGGTGACCATGCGGATCTCGAACCCTCGTTGCGCGAGGTGCAGCGAGACCGACGCGGCGGCGGAGATAGCCCACTCGAGCGACGAGGTCGGACCATCGCCTCGGTGGGCAATTGCTCGAGCGTCGAGCAGGACCGCGGCGCGACTCTGCCATGGTTGTTCTTCACGCCGTACCGTCAGCTCGCCGCGACGGGCAGTGGTGCGCCAGTGAATCCGGCGCAGGTCGTCGCCGTGGCGGTACTCCCGGGTTGCGACATCGTCGTCGCCGTGGGTCGAGACCGAGCGGTTGGTGCTGTGGCCGGCCCCGCCCCACTCGCCGGTGAGCGTCGTCTCCGGCAGCGTCACGACCTGCGGGGTCACGACGAGGGTGTCGATGGTGGTGAACGCCCTCGGTAGCTCGCACAGACCAAACGGATCCATCAGTCGCACCGTCACCGGTCCGACCTGATACCGACCCCGGATCTCGCCACTGATGTGGTAGCCGACGTCCACCGGGTGACGTGGAGCGAGCCGATCGAGGACGACACGCGGTCGCCCGCCGAGCAGGTACGGGATGGTGTCCTCGATCAGCAGCAGTCCGGTGGGCAGTCGGGACACGTTCTCGATGCGCAGCACGGCTCGGGATCGGCTACCGGCCGCCAGCCGCGCTGGGTCGAGCCGGCGGGAGCAGGTCAGCCGGAACCGGGTGCGGATCGCGAAACCGACGGCGATCAGGGGGAGTGCGATCAGCAGCGCGGCGATCCGCAGCAGGTCCTGCTCCCGAAGGATCAGTGCGGCAAGGGCCGCGGTGAGCCCGGCCGCCAGCATGCACCGACCTCGAAGCGTGAGTGATCGAAGGGCAGTGCGGAGCTTCGTCATCGCAGCCGGTTCGGATGGAGCATGGTCGGCCGGCTAGGCAGGTCGTCGGGACGCCGGTGCCGGGACCGGGACGCTCGCGATGATGTCGGCGACCACCGCAGGCGCCGACCGGCGAGCGATCTGGGCATCGGCGGACAGCAGCAGCCGGTGGGCGAGGACCGGCTCGGCGAGCGCCTGCAGATCGTCGGGAAGCACGTACTCGCGGTCTTCCAGCGCGGCGACCGCGCGGGCCGCGCGCAGCAGGTGCAGCGTGGCCCGAGGCGAGGCCCCAAGTCGCAGGTCCGGATGCTGGCGGGTCGCCGTGACCAGATCGACGGCGTAGCGCCGCACGCTGTCCGCAACGTGGATCCGGCGTACTGCCGCAATCATTTTTGCGACCTCGAGGTCGTCGGCGACCGGCTCGAGGTCCTCCAGTGGGGCGCCGCCGCCGTGGCTGTCGAGCATCTCCAGTTCGGCATCGACCGCCGGATATCCGAGCGCGATCCGCGCCGTGAACCGGTCGCGTTGCGCCTCGGGCAACGGGTAGGTCCCCTCCATCTCGATCGGATTCTGGGTGGCGATGACCATGAACGGCGGATCGAGCAGGTACGTGACCCCGTCGACGGTGACTTGACGCTCTTCCATGCATTCCAGCAGGGCTGACTGGGTCTTGGGGGAGGCCCGGTTGATCTCGTCGCCGACCACGATGTTGGCGAAGATCGCGCCCGGCCGGAACTCGAATTCTCGGGTGTTCTGGTTGTAGACCGACACGCCGGTGATGTCGCTCGGGAGCAGATCGGGGGTGAACTGGACCCGGCGCACCGAGCAGTTGATCGCCCGGGCGAGCGCCTTGGCGAGCATCGTCTTGCCGACGCCGGGCACGTCCTCGACCAACAGGTGCCCCTCGGCGAGCAGGACGGCCACCGCGAGCCGCACCTGAGCCGATTTGCCCTCGATGACGGTCTCGACGGCGGTCGAGATGCGGCCACCGGCGGCGGCAACTGCCCGCACTTCGGTCTCCGCGGCCGACCCCTTGCGGGTGGATGAGCCCGCCACCGCACCTCCTTGCCGATGGCCGTCAGCAGCCACCGCTTGCTGGGTGAGCAACTCGGCCAAGTCTCGCACTACACGTGCCGCTTCGTCGCCGGGTTCGAGATCACGGTTCGGCACCCAGATTCAGCGACGGCTTTGCACAGGTTCAGAGGTTCAGAGGGAGCGCGGGTGGAGTGACCTTCGGCCGATGTGGTTGACAGCGGAGCGAAGTGGAGTACGGTGGCGGACTATGGGGAGCGGAGCAGCGACAGCGGCCGCGACAAAGTGGGGAGGCGAGGCATGTTCCTCGGCACCTTCACCCCTCGCCTCGACGACAAAGGACGGCTCTTTCTCCCCGCCAAGTTCCGCGACGAGCTCGCGGCGGGCCTCGTGATCACGCCCGGGCAGGAGCGCTGCCTTCGGCTCTTCCCGATGGCAGAGTTCGCTCGCGTCACCCAGACCGCGCGCGAGGCACCGACCGCGCTCCGTGAGACGCGCGACTTCCACCGGATGGCCTTCGGCGACGCCCATGACGAGGTTCCGGACCGGCAGGGCCGGGTCACCATCCCGCCGCCACTTCGCGAGTACGCCGGGCTGACCCGCGACTGCGCGGTCGTCGGCCTGAACAGCTATCTCGAAATCTGGGACGAGCCGACCTGGGTCGACTACCGCAACGCCCAGCGGGAGGCCTACGCCTCGATGTCCGAAACGGGGGTGCCCGGGCTGTTCTAGACGCCCTTGTTCCTACCGAGCCGATTCGGACCGTGGCGCCGTCGATGCCGACCACCCGTCCGGTTGCGATGTGCGACCAGGCTCCCGCCCGCGGCCCCTGCGATCACTTCCCCGATCGCAGGCGTGGCGGCGGGGACCTAGCCGCACATCGCAGCCCATCCGGCCCAACCCCGACAAGCCATCCACGCCGAGCAACCCCACTCGCCTCTCCGCCCGCCCCACCTTCCGAGCCCACCCAGCTCCCGAGCCACGGACAGGACACGAATGACCACAGCAGGATCCGGCAACGGTCCGGCCCACCTGCCGGTGCTGCTCGACCGGGTGCTGGAGCTGCTCGATCCGGTGTCGGCTGCGCCTGGCGCTGTCGTGGTCGACGCCACCATCGGACTCGGCGGCCATTCGGCGGCACTCCTGGCCCGCCACCCGCAGCTGCGACTGATCGGAATCGACCGGGACCCGGCCGCACTCGAGCGGAGCCAGGCGCGACTGGCTGCTCACCGCGACCGGGTGCAGCTGATCCACGGTGTGTACGACACGCTTCCGGAGGTACTCGCAGCGGCCGGCATCGAGCGGGTGGATGGTGTGCTGTTCGACCTCGGTGTCTCCTCGATGCAGCTCGACGTCGATGACCGCGGGTTCTCCTACTCACGTGACACCGCGCTCGACATGCGTATGGACACCACGACCGGACGCACCGCGGCGGACGTCGTCAACGACTACCCGGTCGCCGAGCTCGTCCGGGTCCTGAGCGAGTACGGCGAGGAGCGGTTCGCCCGCCGCATCGCGAAGGCAATCGACCGGGAACGGGCGGTCGCACCTCTTACATCCTCGGCGCGGCTGGCTGAGCTGGTCCGCGACGCGGTGCCGGCAGCGACGCGGCGCACCGGAGGCCACCCGGCAAAGCGGACCTTCCAGGCGTTGCGGATCGAGGTCAATGACGAGCTCGGCGCGCTCGAGCGGGCGTTGCCCGCAGCGGTGACCGCATTGCGCGTCGGTGGCCGGCTGGTCGTGCTCGCCTACCAGTCGCTGGAGGACCGGATCGTCAAGCGGACTTTTGTTGCTGGTGCCACCACGACCGCGCCGCCGGACCTTCCGGTAGTCCCGGCGTCCGACCTCCCCCAGCTGCGGCTGCTGACCCGCGGCGCCGAGCAGGCCGACGAGCAGGAAATCGCGAGTAACCCGCGGGCCGCGTCAGTCCGACTGCGCGCGATCGAGCGAATCAGACAAGCAGCGTGACCATGACCAGGGGGACATATGAGCGTCGCTGAGCCGCTTCGGCGGCCGTTCGGGTTGCGGGTGGGCACGGCCGCGGCAGCGAAGCCCGCTGCCCGACCGGTCGCGCGGCCCCGGCCCCGGCTGGTCCTTGTCGCGCCGGCCCGGCCCGCCGCCGGGAGGATTCCCTTCGTGATCCTGCTCGGCGTTGTGCTGGTCGGCGGCCTGCTGCTGCTGCTCATGCTCCACACGCTGGCCGCGCAGGACGGCTTCACAATCAACAAGCTTCAGCAGCGGCTCACGACGCTGACCGACACCGAGCAGGGTCTCGAGCAGCAGGTTCAGGCCGACTCCGGGCCGGCCGCCCTGCGCGCTCGGGCGAGCGCGCTCGGCATGCTGCCCTCGACCGTCGCGGCGTACCACAAGCTGCACGGCGGTCGAGCGATCGGCATCCAGCAGCCGGTCTACTCGCCGCCGCCGGTGACAGCGCCAGTCAGCACCACCACCACCACCAGCACCAGCGCGCACGCCGCCTCGACGAGCACGAAGTCCGCCGGTAAGGCGACCAAGTCGAAGTCAGCCGCGGCGCCGAAGTCAGCCACCACCGCATCGAGCGGTACGACGACGGCGACGACGACCCATCACCGGTCCGGGCGGCATCATCACGGGGCCACCGCGAAGCAGTGACCCTCGGTACCCCTTCGGCGCGGCAGCGCGATCGACGAGCAACGGCACGGCAGGCTGAACGGGTGCCGTCCGCTGCGCCCGGATCCACGCGGGTCCACCGCGCCTCGCCCCGCGGCGCGCCGCGACGTACCGGGGGCCCCGGTGGTCCGCGCCGGCGGCCACCGGCTCGCCGCCCACCAGCGGGCCCGCCGCGGCGACCGGCAAGTCCGCGATTTCGCCTCAACGTCGTCCTCATCGTCGCGCTGATGGTGCTGTCGGTGATCGCGGGCCGGCTGATCCAGTTGCAGGGCATCGATCGCTCGGCGTATGCGGCGTCAGCGACCGATCAGCGGCTGCACACCCTGACCCTGCCTGCGACGCGCGGGACCATCACCGATCGCGACGGGACGCCGCTCGCCGAGACCGTCAACGCCGATGACGTCGTCGCCGACCCGAGCGAGATCACCGATGTGGCGCCGGTCGCAACCGCCCTCGCTCCGGTGCTGAACATCGGATCTGCTCAGCTGACCGCAGCGCTGTCGGTCACCGGTCGCTACGCCCTGCTCGCCCACGCGGTCCAACCGGCAGTGGCGGATCGGGTCGACGCGCTCAAGCTCCCCGGCATCACGACGGTCGCCACCAGCAAGCGGATCTATCCCGACGGATCCCTTGCCTCCAACGTGCTCGGCTTCGTCAACAGCGTCGGGCAGGGCCGAGGCGGGATCGAGCTCGGCTACCAGAAGCAGTTGGCCGGTCACAACGGCATCGAGCACTTCCAGGTCAGCGCGAACGGCGTCCCGATCCCCGACGGTGAGAACGTGATCCGGGCCGCCGTACCAGGCTCCGACATCCGGCTGACGATCCAGCGCGACATCCAGTACGAGGCACAGCGGGCGATCGCTGCGCAGGTGAGTGCGACCCATGCCGACTCCGGCACGGTCATCATGATGAACCCCACCAACGGCCAGATCGTCGCGATGGCGATCGCACCCGGCTTCGACCCCAACAACCTCGCCCGCGCCAACCCGAACGACATCGGCAACCCGGCGGTCACCGACGTCTATGAGCCGGGCAGCGTCAACAAGATCATCACGATGTCCGCGGCATTGCAGGACAAGCTGGACACCCCAACCTCGCCGTTCGTGATCCCGCCCGTCCTCGTCGATGCCGGCTCCGCGTTCCACGACGCTGAGACGCACGGCACCGAGCACCTGACGCTGACCGGGATCCTCGCCTACTCCTCCAACATCGGCGCGATCGAAGTGTCCAAGCAACTCGGCCAGCAGCGGATGTACCACTTCCTCCGGGCCTACGGCTTCGGGTCGGTGACAGGCGTCGGGTTGCCGGGGGAGCAGCAGGGACTGCTTCCCCCGGTGTCGAAATGGTCCGGTACGACGTTGCCGACGGTCTCCTTCGGCCAGGGCATCGGCGTGACCGCGATCCAGGTCGCGAGCGTCTACGCGACGATCGCCAACGGCGGCGTCCGCGTGACGCCGACCATCGTGGCGGGGATGACCGGACCGAACGGGCGGTACACCCCAGCACCGCCGCCGGTGCGTCACCGGGTCATCAGCGCCCACGTCGCGAAGGATCTGCGCGACATGATGGAGGCGGTCATCAGCGAGCAGGGCACCGCGCCCGAGGCCGCCATCCCCGGTTACCGGATCGCCGGCAAGACCGGCACGGCCGACCGACCGAACGGCCACGGGGGCTACGCCGGCTACACCGCCACATTCGTCGGCATGGCTCCTGCCGACAATCCGAAACTGGTCTGCGAGGTCGTGCTCCAGAACCCGCGGTCCGGTCACTTCGGTGGTCAGGTGGCTGCTCCGGTGTTCAAAACCGTGACGTCATTTGCGTTGCGAACACTAGGAATCGCGCCGACATTCACCAAGCCTCCCAAGGCGAAGCTGCGCTGGTGAGCGGATCATCGCGCCGCCGCGGCGGGTAGCGTGCGCCGCGATGGCTGAACTGTCCGCCCGGCCCGTCGACGTCCCGCCGCAGCGCGTCGACGCGCTGCGGCAACGGCTAGCGGCATCCGGTCTGCCCGATGTCGCGGTCATGGGCGACGGCGCAACGCTGGTGACCGGCGCCACCCACGATTCGCGAGCGGTGCGGCCCGGCGACCTCTACATCGCCCGGGCCGGCGAGCACACCCACGGGATCGAGCACGTTGCAGCGGCGGTCGCGGCTGGTGCGACCGCGGTGCTCACCGACCCGCCATCGGTCGACCGGGCCGTCGCCGCAGGGGCCGACGCGATCGTGGTAGTCGAGTCGCCGCGCGAGGCGATGGGCCCAGCAGCGGCATTCGTATACGGCGATCCGGCGCGGGCAATGCTGCTGTTCGGCGTCACCGGCACCAACGGCAAGACCACGACGGCGTACCTACTCGACGCCGGGCTGGTGTCGGCCGGCCGGCGTACCGGTTTGGTGGGCACCATCGAGACCCGGGTGGGTGGCGAGACCGTGCCGAGTGCCCGCACCACACCCGAAGCGACCGACCTGCACGCCCTTCTCGCGGTGATGCGCGAACGAGGCGTCGACACGGTGTCGATGGAGGTCTCGAGTCACGCGCTCGCACTCGGACGGGTGGACGGGGTGGTCTTCGATGTCGCCGGGTTCACGAACCTGTCGCAGGATCACCTGGACTTCCATCACGACATGGAGTCCTACTTCGCTGCCAAGGCGAGCCTGTTCACTCCTTCTCGTTCCACTCGTGGTGTGGTGACGGTGGACGAGGAGTGGGGGCAGCGGCTGGCGGCAACCTCGGGGGTCCCGGTCACCACCATCGGCGTCGAGGCGGGCCAGTGGCGACGGCGCGACCTCCCAGCGCCGTCCGGTCCCGGCCCTCGGGAGGCCCTGCTCACCGCGCCCGACGGCACCGAACACCGGGTCGGCACCCGCCTGATCGGCGCCGTCAACGTCGCCAACGCGGCGCTCGCCTACCTCACTCTGCTCGAGGCGGGCCTCGATCCCCACCAGGCGCAAGCCGGGATCGCCTCGCTCGCGGCGATCCCGGGGCGGATGGAGCCGGTGGACGCGGGTCAGGAATTCACCGCCCTGGTCGACTACGCGCACACCCCGGCTGCGGTGACGAGGGTGCTCTCCGACGCCCGAGAGCTGGCGCGTCCGGACGGCCGGGTCCTGATCGTGCTCGGCTGCGGAGGAGATCGAGATCGTGAGAAGCGACCACTGATGGGCGCGGCCGCGGCCACCGGAGCCGACCTGGCCGTCTTCACCAACGACAACCCGCGGTCCGAGGATCCCGGCGCCATTCTCGAGGCGATGCAATCCGGGGTGCCGGCCGGATCGCGGGTACTGGTCGAGCCCGACCGGATCCGCGCGATCGCGGTCGCGGTGGACCAGGCCCGGGCGGGCGACGTCGTGGTGGTCGCCGGCAAGGGCCACGAACAGGGGCAGGAGACGGCGGGTGTCGTGGTGCCGTTCGACGATCGGGTTGCGCTGCGTGAACTGCTCGCCGGGTCCGGGTCCGGGGCCGGGGTCGCATGATCCCGCTTCGCGCTGATGAGGTTGCCGCGCTTGTCGGCGGTCGGTTGGCTGCGGTTGACGCTGCGACGGTGGTCAGCGGACCGGTCGTCGTCGATTCCCGGCTTGCGGTTGCCGGCGCGTTGTTCGTCTGCCTGCCTGGTGAGCACGCCGACGGACACGAGTACGCCGGGTCCGCGGTTGACCGCGGCGCCGCGCTCGTCCTCGCGTCGCGACCGGTCGACGCACCGGCGGTCATCGTCGACGATCCGTTGCAGGCACTGGGGTCCCTGGCCGGTGGCGTGCTGCGACGCAGTCCACAGGTCCGGGTCAGCGGTGTCACCGGGTCGTCCGGAAAGACCTCGACCAAGGACCTGATGGCCGCGGTCCTGCGCCGCGACGGCACCACGGTCGCTCCGGAAGGGTCGTTCAACAACGAGATCGGGCTCCCCCTCACCGTGCTCGAGATCGACGCCACCACCGCCCACCTGGTGCTGGAGTACAGCGCGCGCGGGGTCGGACACATCGCCTATCTCACCGGCATCGCTCGACCCGACACCGCTGTCGTTCTCAACGTGGGGTCGGCGCACCTCGAGGGGTTCGGCAGCCGTGAAGCGATCGCAGCCGCGAAGTCCGAGCTCGTCACGGCGCTGCCCGAGGACGGCATCGCCGTGCTCAACGTCGATGACCCGCTGGTAGCGGCAATGGCCGGGCGTAGCGCTGCGCAGATCCTCGGTTTCGGCACGCGGTCGGACGCCGACATCCGCATCGCGGACCTCACCCTCGACGACACAGCGCGGGCAGGGTTCCGGCTCGTCACGCCGTACGGCGAGGCGGAGGTGCGACTTCGGTTACACGGCGCGCACCACGCTGGTAACGCCGCGGCAGCGGCCGCCGCCGGACTGGTCGCGGGCCTGCCACTGGAGGAGGTGGTCGACGCGCTGTCTTCGGCATCGGCGGTCAGCGCTCACCGGATGGCGGTCGCGGAGCGTGCTGACGGCCTGCTCGTCGTCGACGATGCGTACAACGCCAACCCGGAGTCGATGCAGGCTGCGTTGGCCGCCCTCACCGAGCTGGCCGGACGGCGCGGTGGTTCGTCGTGGGCGGTTCTCGGTGAAATGCGCGAGCTCGGCGACGACACGCCGAAGCTGCATCAGGCGGTCGGTCGCACTGCAGCCGAGCTCGGCGTGGATCATCTGGTGGTGGTCGGTGACGCAGCGGCAGCGATCGGAGCCGGCGCTCGTGACACCGACGGGTGGGCCGGTGAGGTGTCGGCTGTCGAGTCGGCGACCAGCGCGGCATCGGTCATCGCTTCCGGCGCGGCTGCCAACGACGTCGTCCTGGTCAAGGCGTCGAACGCGATCCAGCTGTGGACCGTCGCCGAGTCGGTGCTCGCCGCCGCGGACGCCTCCGAGGTCACTGCATGAGGGACGTCTTCGTTGCGGCGCTGGTCGCGCTGATCGTCTCGCTCGTCGGGACGCCGTTCGCGATCCGGATCTTCCAGCGGCGCGGCTACGGCCAGCTGATCCGTGACGACGGGCCGACCACCCACCACGTGAAGCGTGGGACGCCGACGATGGGTGGCACGGTCATCATCGCCGCGACGCTTCTCGGCTACCTGATTGCCCACCTGGTCTTCCTCAGTGGCTTCACCGCGTCCGGCCTCCTGGTGCTGATGCTGATGACCGGCCTCGGACTGGTCGGTTTCGTCGACGACTTCATCAAGATCAGCAAGCAGCGCAGCCTCGGCTTGACCAGTGCCGCGAAGTTCGCCGGACAGGCGGTGGTCGCCGTCGTGTTCGGCGTGCTCGCCACCCATTTCGTCAACTCGAACCAGCTGGCTCCGGCGTCCACTCATCTGTCCTTCACCCGCGACTACGGTCTCGGGTTCGGCGCCGTCGGCTTCGTGGTGTGGGCCTATTTGATGGTGACGGCGGCGTCGAACGGGGTGAACCTCACCGATGGGCTCGATGGTCTGGCGTCCGGCGCGTCCTGCATGGTGTTCGGCGCGTACGTCGTCATCTCGTTCTGGCAGTCGGGAAACAACTGCATCACCGACACTGCGCGCAACTGCTACTCGGTACGGGATCCGCTCGACGCGGCGATCATCGCGGCGGCGGCGATGGGTGCCTGCTTCGGGTTCCTGTGGTGGAACGCCTCGCCGGCCCGCATCTTCATGGGCGACACCGGCTCGCTCGCGCTGGGCGGACTGCTGGCGGGCGTCGCGATGATCACCCGCACCGAGCTGTTGCTCATCGTGCTGGGGGGCCTGTTCGTCATCGAGACGCTCTCGGTGATCATCCAGGTCGCGGCGTTCCGAGGGTTCCGACGGCGGGTGTTCAACATGGCACCGTTCCATCATCATTTCGAGCTCGCCGGCTGGACCGAGAACACCATCATCGTCAGGTTCTGGATCATTGCCGGGTTGGCGGTGGCCTTCGGCCTCGGCGTCTTCTACGCCGCGTTCCTTTCCCAACGGTGAGCGCCGCCCTCGAGCCGGCGGAGCGGTATGACGGCGAGCGGGTCGTCGTTGCCGGCGCCGGTATCTCGGGCCGGGCCGCGGCGGAGGTTCTGCTCCGGCTCGGCGCTCGGGTGCTGGTCGTCGACGCCCGCGACGACGAGCCGATCCGGGCCGCGACGGCATCGCTCGTCGCGGCCGGTGCCGAACTGCGGCTCGGCGACGCCGAGTCGGCCGTGAGCGCGGACCTCGTGGTGACCTCGCCGGGATGGCGGCCCGACCAACCGATGCTGACGGCCGCCAAGGCGGCCGGGATCGAAGTCATCGGCGAGCCGGAGCTCGCCTGGCGGCTGCGGCCGCCGAACGCGGCGCCCTGGGTCGCCGTCACCGGTACCAACGGCAAGACGACGACGGTCGGAATGGTCGAGTCGATCCTGCTGGCCGCCGGATACCGAGCGGTCGCGGCCGGAAATGTCGGCGTGCCGCTTCTCGAGACGGTGCTCAACCCGGAGTACGACGTGATCGCCGTCGAGCTGTCCAGCTTCCAGCTGCACTGGAGCAGCCGGCTGGCCCCCGAGGTCGGCGCGCTGCTCAACATCGCTGAGGACCACCTGGACTGGCACGGGTCGATGCCCGCGTACGGGGCGGACAAGGCGGCGGTGTGGCGCTACGGCGGCTGCGGGGTCTACAACGCCGAGGACGACGTCGTGACCCGGCTGGCACTCGAGGCACTGGACGACCCGCACCCGTTCAGTACCGGTGAGCCGGTCTCAGGTGGCTTCGGCGTCGCCGACGGCGCGATCGCTGACGCGATGGCCGGTTGGGCTCCTGAGCTGGAGTCCGAGCCGCAGTACGTCGGCGCCGCGATCCGGCTGGTCGACGTCGCGGACCTCACGGTGAGCGGTCCGCACAACATCGCCAACGCGGTAGCCGCGGCCGCGACCAGCCGGGTCTTCGGGCTGCAGCACGACCTGCCGTGGCGGGCGGTGGGCGATGGGCTGCGCTCCTATCGCCCCGGACACCACCGCAACGAGGTCGTGGCGGGCGGTGCGGGCATCACGTGGGTGGACGACTCGAAGGCGACCAACCCTCATGCCGCCGCCGCCAGCCTCGCGGCGTACCCGTCGGTGGTGTGGATCGCGGGTGGCCTGCTCAAGGGCGCCGACGTCGAGCCGCTGGTCATCGAGCACGCCGGTCGGTTGCGGGCGGCCGTGCTGATCGGGCGGGATCGCGCCCTGATCGGCCAGGCACTCGCGCGACACGCGCCGGATGTGCCGGTTGTGACGATCGATACGGATGACACTAGTGGGATGGACGAGGCGGTGGGGGCGGCAGCTGGTCTCGCGCTCCCGGGGGACACCGTGTTGCTGGCTCCCGCGGCGGCCAGCATGGACATGTTCACCGACTACGCCCAACGCGGTGAGGTGTTTGCTGCGGCTGCCCGCCGGACTGCCACCGGATCGTGAACGTCGTCTCATGACCTCAGCCACTGCCAGCCGCGCCGCCACCAACCGCCGGAACACGTCGAGCACGTCGAGAGCGTCCCGCTCGCCGCTCGCCTCGTTGTTGGCGACGCTGGACCGCCCGCTGGCGTCCTACTACCTGGTGATCGGCACCACCATGCTGCTGATCGGGCTGGGCCTGATCATGGTGCTGTCGGCGTCGAGCGTGACGTCGTACGCCAGCAGTGGGTCGTCGTTCACCATCGCGACCCGGCAAGGGATCTGGGTGGCGATCGGCCTTCCCGCCCTGTGGGTGGGCTCCCGGCTTCCGGTGCGGGTCTATCGCTGGCTCGGCTACCCGATGCTCGCCGTCTCGATCGTGCTTCTCGTCGCGGTTCTGGTGCCGGGAATCGGCCAGAACGTCTCCGGAGCGACCCGGTGGATCGCGCTGCCGGGCGGGTTACAGCTGCAGCCATCCGAGCCGGCCAAGCTGGCGCTCGTGCTGTGGGGCGCCGATCTGCTGGCGCGCAAGGAGCGGCTGCTCGAGTCGACCAAGCACCTGCTGATCCCGCTGGTGCCGATTGCGCTGCTGCTGGCGTTGCTGGTCATGGTCGAGCCCGACATGGGCACCACGATCGTGTTGATGACAGTCCTGCTCGCGTTGCTCTTCACCGCAGGTGCGCCGATGGCGGCGTTCGCCCGGCTGGGGATCGGGCTCGGCGGCCTTGCCGGCCTGCTCGCCGTCGCCGAGCCCTACCGGCTCCAGCGGCTGACCGGGTTTCGCAACCCGTGCGCACAACAGCACGCGCTCGGGATCGGTTATCAGGCGTGCCAGGGGCTCTACGCGCTGTCCTCCGGCGGCTGGTTCGGTCTTGGCCTGGGCGCCAGCCGGGAGAAGTTCGGCTATCTGCCCAACCAGTACACCGACTACATCTTCGCGATCATCGGTGAGGAGCTCGGGCTGCTCGGGACCTTCGTGGTCCTGGGCCTGTTCGCGCTTCTCGGCTATGCCGGGATCCGCATCGCGCAACGCTGCCCCGACCGGTTCAGCCAGCTCGCAGCTGCCGGCGTCACCGCCTGGCTGCTGGGGCAGGCGCTGGTCAACATGGGTGCCGTCGTGGGATTGCTGCCGATCACCGGGATCCCGCTTCCGCTGGTGTCATTCGGAGGCTCGGCCCTCGTCCCGACGATGTTTGCGATCGGGATGTTGATCTCGTTCGCGCGGCGGGAGCCCGAGACCGCCCGGGCACTCGCGGCGCGCCGGGCCGCTCGGGGCAGCTGGTTGCCGCGGCTCGCCTGGACCCGGTGAGTGCGTCGGGCCGGTCGGCGAGGGAGGACTGGGCCGCGAGAGAAGAGTCGAGATGAAGGTGCTGCTGGCGGGCGGCGGAAGCGCCGGACACGTGTCGCCGCTGCTTGCCCTCGCCGACCGGCTGGTTGCCGACGACCCCGCCACCGAGATCCTCGCGCTGGGCACCGCCGCCGGGATCGAGGCGCGGCTGGTACCGGAGCGCGGCTACCGGCTCACCGAGATCCCGCGGGTGCCGTTGCCCCGACGACTCTCGCCCAGCGCGGCGCGGCTGCCCCGCGACCTCTCGGCGGCGATCCGGGCCGCCACGGCTGCAATCGCGGATCTCGGCGCAGAGGTGGTCGTCGGCTTCGGCGGCTACGTCTCGGCCCCGGCGTACCTTGCGGCTCGACGGGCGGGGGTGCCGATCGTCGTTCACGAGCAGAACAGCCGACCCGGCTTCGCCAATCGACTCGGTGCCCGGCTGACGCCATGGGTGGCGGTCAGCTTTCCCGGCACCCCGCTGCGCGGCGCGATCCGGACCGGTCTGCCGTTGCGCCCGGAGATCACCGGGCTCGATCGGACCGCCGCGCGACCTGAGGCGCTGGCGGCTTTCGGGCTGGACCCGCTGACCACGCTGTTGGTGTTCGGCGGTTCGCTCGGCGCGCAGCGCCTGAATACCGTGGTACCGGAGGTCGCCGGCGAGCTTGCCGATCGCGGGGTTCAGGTGCTTCACGTCTGCGGCGCCGGTAAGGCGGTCGACCTCACCCCCCGTCACACGGGAGGTCCCGGGTACGTCGTCGTGGAGTATGTCGACCGGATGGAACTTGCCTACGCCGCGGCGGACATCGTCATCGGGCGAGCCGGTGCGAACACCGTCAGCGAGATCACTGCGCTCGGCCTGCCGGCGATCTTCGTGCCCCTGCCGATCGGCAACGGCGAGCAGCGACTGAACGTCGCGCCCGTCGTGGCGGCGGGCGGTGGCGTGCTGGTCGACGATGCGGACTTCACACCCGCCTGGCTTCGGGAGCACCTCTTCCCATTGCTCGATGACCCGCGGCGCCGTGCTGAAATGGGCCGGGCCGCGGCCGGGTTCGGTCGCCTCGACGCCGACAAGGAGTTGGCCGATCTGGTCATCCGCGCAGCTTCCCGGGCTCCGAAATGAGGGTCCCGACATGAGCCTGGTCCGGCGGCCGGCAGACATCCCCCCTGCGGATGCACTCGGCCGGGTTCACCTGATGGGTGTCGGCGGCGCCGGTATGAGCGGGCTCGCCCGGATCCTGCTGGCCCGCGGTCTCGCGGTCAGCGGTTGCGACGCCAAGGACTCGGGCGCGCTGGCTGCGCTGCGCGCACTTGGCGCCGCGATCCACATCGGGCATGCGGCGGACCACATCGACGAGGCCGACACCGTCGTGGTGTCAAGCGCGATCCGGCCGACCAACGCCGAACTCGGATACGCCGAGAGCTCCGGCCGCCTGGTCCTCCCGCGAGCGGCCGCGCTCTCTTCGGTGATGGCCGACCGGATCGGACTGGCGATCGCGGGGACGCACGGCAAGACCACGACAACATCGATGCTCACCGTCGCGATGCACGCCTGCGGGCGTGACCCGAGCTACGCGATCGGCGGCGACCTCAACGAGCCCGGATCGAATGCGCATCACGGCACCGGCGATTACTTCGTCGCCGAGGCTGACGAAAGTGACGGGTCGTTCTTGTTGCTCGCGCCCCATGGGGCGGTCATCACGAACGTCGAGCCGGATCACCTCGACAACTACGGCGAGCCAGACGCGGTCCAGGACGCCTTCCGATCCTTTCTCGACCGCATCGATGCGGGCGGCCCGTTGCTGCTCGGGGCCGACGATGCCGGATCGCAGGCGCTGGTCGAGCCGGCGCGGGAGTGCGGTCTCGCGGTGCAGACGTTCGGCTGCTCCGCGGGGGCGGACGTGCGCATCGAGGACCTCCACCTGGGTCCCGGCGGGTCGAGTTTCGATCTGGTCGCCGGCGGCCGGCGGCTCGGCCGCGTCGAGTTGTCGGTCCCGGCCGAGTACAACGCTGTCAACGCTGCCGGCGCGGTCGGGCTCGGACTCGCTATCGGGCTGCCATTCGCCGACATGGCCCGCGGCCTGGCGAGCTTCTCGGGCGCTCGCCGGCGGTTCGAGCTGAAAGGGATCGCGGCCGGGGTAAGGGTCTTCGACGACTACGCGCACCACCCGACCGAGGTCGGTTCCGCGGCGTTGGTTGCGGCTCGCGGCGTTGCCGGCGACGGTCGCGTGATCGCGGTGTTCCAGCCCCACCTCTACAGCCGGACCGAACGGTTCGCGGCCGACTTCGGCGCCGCGCTCGGCGCTGCTGACCTGGTGGTCGTGATGGAGGTCTACGCGGCTCGGGAGGATCCACTGCCGGGGGTGACCGGCGCGCTGATCGCCGCCGCCGTACCGCTACCTGCTGGTCAGGTCCACTTCGAGCCGTCCTGGTCGGCGGTGCCGCCACTGGTCGCCGGGCTGGCCCGCCCGGGCGACGTCGTGGTGACAATCGGGGCCGGCGACGTGACGATGATCGGGCCGGCGGTGCTGGACGAGTTGTCGCGCCCGACCGAGCTCGCCGGAGGCTGAATTTCCTGGCTCTCGGGTTGAGATAGAGACTCAGAAAATCATGAACTTCTCGACCATCATGCGGGGATGACGAGAGCCGGCCTTGACCCGCTGTCCGCGCCGGGCCTAGTGTCCACGCTCCTTGAGGCGACAGATTCACAACTGTCTACCTGAGGGTGAGAGTTCCCGGCCGTGAGCCGGCAGCCAGACGATCTCGCGGGCGGGGAAGCCATGCGAGCAAGTCGCACCGGCCAGCGCGACCGGGAACTCGACGGCCGCATGTGTCGGCGACACCTTCCCCGGGTCGCCGGCACTTGCGGCTCGCATCTGGCCCGGTAATTCCCCCTTGCAGGAGGCAACGCTCGTGGCAGCACCGCAGAACTACCTCGCCGTGATCAAGGTCGTCGGCATCGGGGGTGGGGGTGTCAACGCCGTCAACCGGATGATCGATGTCGGCCTCAAGGGGGTCGAGTTCATCGCCGTCAACACCGACGCCCAGGCACTCCTGATGAGCGATGCCGACGTCAAGCTCGACGTCGGCCGCGACCTCACCCGCGGCCTCGGCGCCGGCGCCGATCCAACCATCGGACGGCAGGCGGCGGAGGACAACCACGAGGAGATCGAGGAGGTCCTCAAGGG
>JAICXJ010000066.1 GCA_025980465.1 Frankiales bacterium
GGGCCGAAGGATCGGCTGTGCAGATTCGGGCCGAAGGATCGGCTGTGCAGATTCGGGCCGAAGGATCGGCCATGCCGTGTCGTGGTTCACGTCGGCCGGCTGCCAGATCTGGTGCAGTGCCATCGGCAGGACGAACAGCCAGATGGCCGCGCCCACCAGGAAGAACATGTTGAAGTAGATCCCGAACCACACCGGGACGAACAGCATGATCGTCACGGCAACCCGGCCGACCGGCCCGAAGGTGACCTCGGAGCGCTCCCAGCGTGGTGTGGTTCGGTGCAACACATCGAACGGATCGGCAGCGATCGGCTGGGCCTTGATGCATCCGGCGGCCCACCAACTCGCGGCAACCGGCGTAATAGTCCAGATTGCTCCGGTTTGCTCAGCCGAGGAATGCCCGTACGCCGTCGGCGTCGGCAGCCAGAGCTGCGCGGTGGCGTTGGCTGATCGTCGTCAGCGCGGACAGTTCGAGCCGGTGACGACTCAGCCGCCACGTGGCCGCGGCTTTCCCTCTCACCATCGCGAAGGGGCGGAACCGGCCGTTCGTGGTGACGAGACGCTGGTGGCGTCCGGTGATCTGGGTCCGCGACACCCACCCCAGCAGGCACGGCTCGAACGCGCCCAACAGCCGAGGCGGGGGCAGCTCAGCCGGGGAGGCTGCGACCCGAAGTGCGGCGAGCCCGTCGGCCCGCTCGGTGAGCTCGTGGGTGATCTCGCTCAGCCCGCGCCGGGCGTCAGCGAGCGTGATGCCCGCCCAGCGGGCGAGGTCGGCATCGCTCGCCGGGCCGTGGCCGGCGAGATACCGGCGGGCCAGCGCCGCGAGTGCGTTGTCGCGGTCGAACTTCGGCGCCTTGCCGAGCCAATCCCGGACCAGCACGAAACCCTGGTCGGCGCCGAGCATCGGGCCGCGCACGATCAGGCCGGCCAGCGTCGCAGCGAACACGACGTGAACGAACGCCTGACCCTCCACCGGGACCCCGGCGGTAGCGACCCGCTGGCGCAGATCGTCCCGTCTCATCGGCCCGTCCGCCAGCGCGGTCGTGATGGCCGTGATGCCGCGCACGGCATCCGACGGCGAGACCCCCTCCTGCTGCAATCGTCGCTTGCTCCCGGTCGCAAGCTGTGGCGTCGTCAGCCGGTGCAGCCACCAGTAGTCGTCGCGACGTACCAGGTGCAGCGTGCCGCGGTTGAGGGTCGTGATAACCAGCGACTTGTCGTCGAGCGCTCGATCGACATCGGTTCTGGTCAGACCGGTGCTGCGGGCCCGAATGGCGAGCCGGGCACCGCGCGGGTCCTGCGCTTGTACGGCGAGCAGCCGCTCGACGACATCGATCGCCGAGGTGGCCGGCGGGCCACTGAGCAGTTGTGCGGTCAGGCGCTCCCGCAGCAGGTGATCGACCACTGGGTCAACCTAGTGTCGTGAGGCAGCGGCGCAGACCGGAGCCCGGTCAGTGCGCGTCGGGCAGGTACAGGCCGGTGCCCTTCGGCACCCGGTGGGTGGCCCTGCCATCTCGGCTGCGATCGACCGCGAGGTAGCTGTACGCCCCGCGGTAGCCGTCGTGGGTCGCCATTCCGCTGCAACCGCGGCGCAGGTTTTCGCAGTCGAACACCGTCCCGTTGGGACGGTGAATCCGCAGCCGAGCCCGGTAGTAAAACGAGAAGGCATTGCCGTCGTGGAACGGATCGATTGCCCGCTCGGCCCGGTCGTGTTGCCACCGCGTCGTGACAAGCCGTCGGTACGCCGACTTCTTGCCCTTGACGTAGTAGTCGAACCAGGCTGCGGTGTACCAGGCGACGATGTCCGGGCCGCGTAGTGATGCTCCGAACGCGTCGTTCGGAATGTAGGAGAAGTCGAGGTGGGACCCGCCGCGGATGATGATCTCGCCGCTATCGACATGGTGTCTGCTGTAGATCAGCGACTCCTTGGACTTGGCGAGTGGGCTCGGCAGCGATGCATTGGGGGCCGGCGGCAGGCCGTAGTCGGCCGACATCCCCAACCCGGGCACCCTGATCGTCGCGTCGCGCCGGTCGGCCGGGTTGACGCAGCCCTTCTCGCTCAGCGCGACGTGTTGCGAACCCGAGCCGTGAACATCCGGCGGGCCGAGGTTGTCCCAGGCGACGACTGCCTTCACCCGCCTATCCCACTGAGCGATGTATGACACGCCCTGGGCGCCGTATGAATGACCGGCGATGCCGAGCTTGTGACGATCGAGGATCGACCAGAACGGGTTGTATGGCGCGTCCAACCCCGCCTTGACCCGCTGGTCCTGTTTCGCAGCGTGGCTGGTGCCGCTGTTGCATGACGGCATCGGCCGATAAGGGTGCTTCGGGCTGGAGAGGAAGAAGTCGATCGCGTCCTCGGTGCCGTCATAGAACGGCCGACCGTCGGTCTGCGCCGGGAAGCCCTCGCTCGCGTCCTTCCCCTGACCGCGTTCGTCGGACTGGCCCTGTCCCTGCGGATCGAAGGTCATGACGACGTACCCGTCCTTGGCGAGAGCCTGGGCGGCGTACCAGTACATCTGCTCGTCGGCTTGCACGGAGCCGTTGGTGATGACCACACCCGGGCGCTTGGCCGGCCCGCGGCGGGTCGCCCAGACGTGGCCGGAGAGGGTGGCGCCGTCGCGAGCGGTGAACAGGAACGGCCGGACGATGCCGAAGTGCTTGGACTGCCAGTTGTACAGCCGCACGTCCCCGGCGCAGCCGTCCATTCCGTTGCCGCACAGGTCGGGATAGGACCGTGCCGGATCGCGACGCTGGATCTGTAGCGATGCCGCTTCGTTGCGCAGACCGATCCTACGAAGCAGCAGCTGGTAGCTCAGCCGGTCGGTCACGGCCGCCCGCTGCAAGGTGATCGAGAAGTTGGTCAGCTCGACCTGGGCGTTGAAATGCCTGGCGGCGTACCTGGGGTCCTGATTCGGGGAAGGCTGCGCTGCCACCGCGGCGACTGCCGGACCCGCCAGCAGGACGATCGCGGCGAGCAGCGTCAGGGCACGGCGCTTAACGGTCGGCCCGCTTCGCCACGAACACCGGAATGACCCGGTCGGTCGCTGCCTGGTACACCGCGTAGTCCGGGTAGGCCGCGACGGCGCGGTCCCACCATTCGGCCTTCTCCGCGCCGGTGACCTCGCGCGCGATCATGTCCCACCGCTCGGCGCCATCCTGCAACTCGATGTGCGGGTTGGCCTTGATGTTGTAGTACCAGACCGGGTTCGTCGGCGAGCCGCCCAGCGAGGCGATCACGGCGTACCGGCCCTCGTGCTCTACCCGCATCACGGGATTCTTCCGGAGCTTGCCGGACTTCACGCCGACGCTGGTGACGATCACCACCGGGAGGCCGGTGTCGGCGAAGTGGGGCGCTTCCGCGCCGCCGGAGCGCTCGTACTTCTCGACCTGTTCGCGGACCCAGTCCCACGCGCTTGGCTGGTACTCCCCGGACAGCGGCATCAGGTGTTCACCGGCCGTTTTCTCGGCGACTGCGGGTCGGTGAGCGACGGATCGGTGACCACGATCGCTCCGAGGGCTTCATCGATCGCCTTCATCACTCCGGCTTCGAGAGTCACGCCGGAGGCCGCTGCGTTGTCCATGACCTGCTCAGGTCGGGACGCGCCGACGATGGCGCTCGACACGTTGCTGTTCTGCAGCACCCAGGCGACTGCGAGCTGCGCCATCGAGAGCCCGAGATCGTCGGCGATCGGCCGCAACCGCTGTACCGCAGTCAGTACGTCGTCGCGCAACCATCGTCTGATCATGTCGGCGCCGCCCATGGCGTCGGTCGCACGTGACCCCTCCGGATGCGCCTGGCCGGGTTGGTACTTGCCGGTCAGGACGCCCTGGGCAATCGGCGACCACACCACCTGACCGACTCCGAGCTCCTCGCTCGTCGGCACCACCTCCGCCTCGATCACCCGGTAGAGCATCGAGTACTGCGGCTGGTTGGAAACGAACGGGATCTTCAGGTCGGCGGCGAGTGCATGGCCGGCACGGATCTGTTCGGAGGTCCATTCCGATACTCCGATGTAGTGCGCCTTCCCGGAGTGAACGACATCGGCGAATGCCGACATGGTCTCTTCCAGCGGCGTTTCGTGGTCGTAGCGGTGAGCCTGGTAGAGGTCGACGTGGTCGGTCTGCAGGCGTTGCAGCGAGCCGTTGATCGCCTCTTGGATGTGTTTGCGGGAGAGGCCCGAGTCGTTCGGGCCCCCTGGACCGGTCGGCGCATAGACCTTCGTGAAGATCTCGAGCGACTCGCGTCGCTGACCGGCAAGCGCTTTGCCGAGCACGGTCTCGGCCTTGGTGTTGGCGTAGACATCGGCAGTGTCGAAGGTTGTGATGCCGGACTCGAGCGCCTGCCTGACACACGCGATCGCTGCATCTTCCTCGACCTGGGAGCCGTGGGTCAGCCAGTTGCCGTAGGAGATCTCCGAGACCTTGAGGCCGGACGATCCGAGGTTGCGATACTCCATTCCCTGACGCTAGCGGCACTCCACCCGGGGACACAGACCAAGGCCGCGATCTCGGCTTCGGCGGTTCAACTCCGGCGCCGATCTGCCGAGAGAAAAGACCATGGCAAAGCCCGCGGCATCGCGGCCACCGTCCGGCGCGCGACCCGCGCCGTCGGCGCAACAGCGCTACTCGCGGTGGGCCGGCTCTGAGGTCACGTTCGGGCCGGTCGGGCGAGTTGTGGTGACCATCGTGTTGTTCGTGCCGGTGTGGTTCGGCATCTTTTACAGCGTGTTCTTCCTGGTGGCTGCAGCGATCTGGCTGATCGGGGTGGTCCCGTTGGCCTATCGCGATGTCTGGCGGCGAGTTCGTCTGGCGCCGACCGATGCCGACCAGCTGACCACGACCTACGACCAGTCGTTTCCCGACGACGGTGGGCCTCGGACCGACATCTCCACGAGGGCCATGCCCTCGCGCTGGTAGTTCTCAACCCAAGGCTGAGTCGATACAGGAGCGCAGTGCGGGGTCGTCGGGCTCGACCAACGGACGAAACCGGCCGAGCACCGCACCATCGCGACCGATCACGAACTTCTCGAAGTTCCACTGGATGTCGCCGGCGTTGCCCTCCGCATCCGCTGTTTCGGTAAGCATCTGGTAGAGCGGGTCCCGGTCCTCGCCGTTGACGTCGATCTTCGAGGTCATCGGGAAGGTCACGCCGTACGTCGTCGAGCAGAAGGTCTCAATCTCCGCTGCGGTGCCGGGTTCCTGCGCGCCGAACTGGTTGCACGGGAAGCCGACGACTGTGAACGCCTTGCCGCTGAGCTCCCGCTGCAACGCCTCAAGCTTGGTGTACTGCGGCGTGAGGCCGCACTTGCTCGCCACATTGACCACGAGTGACACCTTGTCGCCGGTGAGATCGCCGAAGGTCGTGTCGTTGCCCTGGAGCGTGGTGACCGGAAGACTGCGAAGATCGCTCATGAATCGATCATGCCAGCAGTCTCAACGGATCAGGCCTCCAGCCACCGCAGGACCGCCAGCACTCGACGGTGGTCATCCGGCGACGGCGCCAGGTCGAGCTTGGTGAAGATGCTCGTGACGTACTTCTCCACCGAGCCGGCCGACAGGTGGAGTTCCGCGCCGATCGCAGCATTCGCTCGGCCCTCGGCCATCAGTTGCAGCACCTGCCGCTCGCGTGGGGTAAGCGAGTCGACCGAGTCGGTACGCCGGCTGGCCCCCATCAGCTGCGTCACCACCTCGGGATCCAAGACCGTCCCGCCCGCCGCAATCCGCTCCAGCGCGTCGACGAACTCACGCACATCCGCGACACGGTCCTTGAGGAGGTAGCCAACCCCGCGCGAGCCATCGGCAAGCAGCTCTGCGGCGTACCGCGTCTCGACGTACTGCGAGAACACCAGCACGCCGAGCGCTGGGTGGCGGGATCGTAATGCGATTGCCGCTCGCAGTCCCTCGGTCGTGTGAGTTGGCGGCATCCGGATGTCGACCACGACGAGGTCCGGCAGGTCGCCGTTGACAGCCTGCTCCAGCTCGACCGCGGTCGAGACCGCGGCGACGACCTCATGGCCGCGGCTGGTGAGCAGCTGGGCGAGCCCGTCCCGGAGGATGGCCGCGTCCTCAGCAATGATGATGCGCATCAGGCCACCGGGATCGCGATCGTCACGTGGGTCGGTCCGCCTTCAGGGCTGGCGATCTCGAGGCTGCCGTCGACGGTCGCGATCCGATCAGCGAGCCCACGAAGGCCACTGCCGCCACCGCGTCCCGGCTCGGCGCCGCCGGCGCCGTCATCGCTGACCCGGACGAACACCGTGTCGTCGACCTTACGGACATCCACCGACGCATGATGCGCACCGCTGTGCTTCGCAGCGTTCGTGAGCAACTCCGCAGTACAGAAGTACGCGATCGTCTCCACCGCGGGTGATGGACGCTGGGGCAGATCCACTTGGAGCGTGGTCGGGATGGGGGAGCGCGCGGTCAGTGTCGTCAGCGCGTCTGCCAGGCCATTATCGAGCGCGGGAGGATGAATCCCCCGCGCCAGATCGCGCAGGTCGATGATGGTGCCCTTGGCCTCCCGGTGGGCGCTGTCAACGAGCTGACGCACCCGCTCGATTGACTCCGGGTCACCAGTGTCGAGGTCTTCCTTCGCCAGTCCGAGACTCATCGCGAGACCGACCAGACGAGCCTGCGCGCCGTCGTGCAGGTCGCGTTCGATCCGGCGCAACGCAGCCGCCGATTCGTCGACCGCGATCGCACGGGTGTGCTCGAGGGAGGAGATGCGCTTTGATGCCTCGGTCGGGCCGAGGAGACCGCGGATCATCATGCGGTCGATCGCGAGTACGCCATGGACGACCCGCGGCGCGAGGCAGAGCAGGATGAAGCCGACGACCGCGGTGACCACGATCCGGCCCGGAGTGTCGAGGAAGTAGTTCGAGCCCAATTGCGCGCCGCGGTGGCGGATGCCGTGAACGGTCTGAGCCGGCAGGAACGGCCGCCAGATGGGGTAGGTCAATCCGATCGTGCCGTAGGCCCAGAACATCACGGCAAAGGCGAAGTTGACGATCGCCACCGGTAGCTGCAGCAAGAGGAACAGGGTGGCGCGCCACCCGTTCCGGTCGGTGATCCACCCCAGGATTCCCCGGCGTCGGCGGTGCGGCAGCGGGGTTTCGACGTCGATGCCGAGCAGGCCGCGGCCGATACCTCGGTAGGCCACGGCGAAGCCGCGCGCCACCAGCAGTCCGAGGGCGATGACGAACACGCCCACTACCGTGATGACGAGGCCGACGCCGGCCGAGAGCAGCGCGACGATCAGCGCGAAACCCGCCACCGCCACCGGGAGCGAGATGAGCGCGTAGAGCAGCTCGCCCCACGTCTGGCGGCGAACCAGAGCGATCAGTCCTTTTCTCATGGCCCCAGGGTCAAAGATTAGGTGGCGTGCGACCAGCCGGCATGCCTCCGACTCGCATGAGGGTTATCCCTACTCCAGATCGGGGGAGCGCCGGCTATTCGCCGAACCGTAATCCCGCGAGCCTCGGAGCATGGAATCAATCGAACTTCACGCTCTGACGAAGCGGTATGGCAAGTCGCTCGCCGTCGATGACCTGACCGTGAGTGTCCAGCCCGGTCGCGTGACAGGCTTTCTCGGCCCCAACGGCGCCGGAAAGTCCACGACGATGCGACTCATCCTCGGTCTCGACCGGCCGGATGCGGGCACGGCGACCATCGGCGGCCGGCGGTATCGCGACATCGCCACTCCGTTGCGGCGGGTAGGCGCGCTGCTCGAAGCGCGAGCCTTGCACTCGGGGCGATCGGCCCGCGAGCACCTCAGCTATCTCGCAGCCAGCCAGGGAATTGCTCGGGAGCGCGTCGATGAGGTGTTGTCGATGGTGGGCCTCAACGACGTCGCCGACAAGCGGGTGGGCGGCTTCTCGCTCGGGATGGGCCAGCGGCTGGGCGTCGCCGTCGCCCTGCTGGGCGATCCCGGGGTCGTGATTCTGGATGAGCCGGTGAACGGCCTCGACATCGACGGGGTGCGCTGGATCCGCGAGCTTCTCCGACAGCTCGCGGACGAAGGGCGCACCATCTTGCTCTCGAGCCACCTACTCGCCGAGGTCTCGGTCACCGCCGACCATCTGATCGTCATTCAGAACGGCCGGCTGATAGCCGACTGCCCGACGGCGCAACTTCTCACCGACGAAGCCGACAGCGTTCTGGTCGTCTCGCCCGAGCGCGATCGGATCGCTGAGGTCCTCGCTCGTGCCGGGGGAGTCGTCGAGATGCGTGACATCGACGCGCTCGTGGTGTCCGGGCTCACCTCGGCACAGGTGGGCGACCTCGCCCTTCGCTCGAAGGTGTTGCTGCATCAACTCACCCCACAACGGGCCTCGCTCGAAGATGCCTTCCTCGAGCTGACCGAGTCACTGGGGAGGGCGTCATGACCGAGATGAGCCGGCTGATGAACGCCGAGTGGATCAAGCTTCGATCGCTTCGATCCAGCAAGTGGACTCTCGCCGCGCTGGTGGCGGTGACGGTAGGGCTCGGCGCACTGTTGGCCGCCCTGACTGGCCACCACTGGTCCCACATGTCCGCCACCGAGCGCGCCCAGTGGGATCCCACCAACAACAGCCTTGCCGGCGCTGCCTTCGGGCAGCTGGCAATCGCCGTCTTCGGCGTGCTGGCGATCACCGGCGAATTCTCCAGTGGCACGATCCGGGCCAGCGTTGCAGCGGCACCTCGCCGTACCCCGCTCGTCGCGGCGAAGGCGATCGTCTACGCCGGCGTCGCGCTGGCGATGGGTGAGCTGATCTCGTTCGCCTCGTACTTCATCGGAATGGCGCTGTTCTCCGGCCACGCCCCGGTCAGCCACCTGGGAGATCCGGGCGTGATCCGGGCGATCGTGCTGACCGGCGGCTACGAGGCGATTGTCTGTCTCATCGCGCTCGGTGTCGGATTCACACTGCGCCACACCGCCGGCGCAATCTCGTCGTTGGTCGCGCTGCTGATCGTGCTTCCGGGGGTCATCGCCGCGCTACCGACCTCGGCGCAGAACGCACTCGAGCGGTTCATGCCGGAGCAAATCGCGTCGTCGTCGACCGGTGCGGTCATTCCCGAGTCGCACTACTTCGGACCGTGGGTCGGCTTCGGTGTGCTCTGCCTGTACGCCGCGGTCGCGTTGGGCGTCGGTGGGTGGACGTTCCTTCGACGCGACGTGTGAGCCGCCGGCCGGGCGGGATGCGAGCTAGTTCAACGATCCAGGGACGTCGAGCATTCGGCCGGCCGGCACCGCCGAGAGCTCACGAAGCAGGGCTGCCTCGCGAAACAGCCACCGCGACTCGGCGGCGAGCCGAGCCGCCGCGTCGTACTCCGCGAGGAATGACTGGCGGTCGGAGAGGTCGGCGATGACCGTCGCCGCGACGAGGTAGGACAGCAGGCGAGGATCACTCGGCAGCTCGGGAAGCTCGAGCGTCGTACCCCGGAGGGCGCCGAGCGCGAGGCGATAGGCGGCGTAGCGCTCACAGACCAGCGGCACCAGCGCGGCGGAGTCGCCGGCCGGCTCCGGAAGCCAATCGACGGTGCCACGCAGATAGGGAAGCTCGCTGTCGAGGGAAAGCAACCGGAACCGCGCCGTGCCGATCGAATCCAGGTCGTAGCTGCCGTCCGGGGCGGCCTGGCTGCTGACGATCAGCGCCATACAGCCGACCTCGTGCAGTGCTCGTACGCCATCCGTCCCGACCTCGTGACCCGCTCGGATCGCCACCACGCCGAACTGCCGATCGGCGGGGGCAAGAGCCAGCAGATCTGCCATCAGCCGGCGGTATCGCTCCTCGAAGATGTGCAGCGGCAGTGGGGCTCCGGGCACCAGGACCGTCCCCAGCGGGAAAAGCGGGATCAACGGGGACGACATGCTCAAAACGGTAGGGCCATCCGAGTGAAAATCGCTGCCGGGCGGTACTGGGCGCTTTCGCGCCATAAAAGGCGGACTCCAGCCGTCCGATGGAGCAATCATCATGGACATTCACTCGTCCGGTCGGCGGCGCCGAAGCTCAGTGGTCGTCATTGCGACCGCACTGTCGGCAATGTCGGTCATGCCCGCTATCTCCATCGCCCACGCAGCGCCGGCGCGGGGCGGAAGCTGTCCACGCGCTGAGTCACTGGTGCCGGGTACGACGTGGCACAAGCACACGCTCGCGCGCGGCATCACGCTCTCCGAGGGCTCGAAGCGGGACTCCAACGGCCTGGTGAAGATGCACGTCCTGCGGATCAACACCACTACCAAGGGCGTCTCCTTCTCGCCCTTGGTGCACCGGATCGCGCAGCGCAGCCCGCTGTCGAAGCTCGCCGCCGGCCACAAGCACCTGGTGGCGGCGGTCAACACCGGCTACTTCGACTTCTTCAGTGGCGCGCCGCTGGACCCCTTCATCAACAACAAGGCCGCGCTGGTGCTGTCGAGTCGGCATCAACCCGTCGTCGGGATCGGGACGAACGGCGTGTGGCAGAGCGGCAAGGTGTGGCTCGCAGCGGCCGCGTACGCCGGCGGCAAGTCCTTCCCGGTGAGCGCGCTCAACGAGTACCGCCCCGTCAACGGCCTGAGTGTGTACAACCCGGCCTGGGGCGGCACCCGGATCCCGACCCGCTCTGGTACGTCGGCACGGGTGGTGACCGGAAACAAGATCCAGGCGCTGTCCGGAGGCGGTGGGTTCCGGGGCATCTCGGTGCCGAGCAATGGCTACCTGCTCGTCGCGCGCGGCAGCAAGGCCGAGAACTGGCTCGCCGGGATTCGCAGCGGGACCGCGATCGGGGTCGCCGCGGCGGTCAGGACCGACGCGCCGCACCAATTCGTGCAGGCTTACGGCGTGGGCGCCGAGGTCGTGCAGAGGGCCGGCGTGGTCCGGACCGGACTGAGTTGCGGGAGCGCAAACACCAAGCAGCCCGCACGCACCGCGATCGGGTTCGCCAACGGCGGCAAGACCGTCGTCATCGCGGCGGTCGAAGACCACCCCGGTACGTCGATCCACGGCCTGGACGAAGACCAGATGTCGAAGTGGATGGTTCAGCTCGGCGTCAGTCGCGCGTTCGACCTCGACGGCTCGGGCTCGACCGAGATGCTCGCTCGCATGCCGCACTCGTCGTCGCTCAAGCTCCGGACCTATCCCGCCGACGGCCAGGAGCGGCCGATGCCGCTCGGTCTTGGAGTCTTGTCGTCGAAGGTCGGCTAGGACCGTTCCTACTCGGCTACTCGGCCATCGCGACCGCGTCGCTGTTGATGGCGGTCTCTCGGACGACCTGGGGCATCCTGACGGCCCACAGCGCGGCGACCGCGGCAACGATCGCTGCGACACCGAACGCCCGGTCGAACCCCGCCGTCAGCGCCGCGGCGTGAGCGCCGTTGTAGTGCAACGTGCGGTCGGTCGCGATGGTGGCGAGCGCTGCCAGCCCGATCGACCCACCGACCTGGCGGGACGTGTTCAACACACCTGACGCCAACCCCGCCTGAGTCCAGTGGACGCCGGTGGTAGCGGCCGTCGCAAGCGGTGCGAAGCACAGCCCGATGCCGAAGGAGATGCACAGCGTGCCGCCGAGGACGCCACCGACGTAGCTGCTACCGGCGGACAGCTGAGAGATCCAGGCGAACCCGATCGCTGAGAGGGCGAGGCCGACGACCAGCAACCGACGTGGTCCGAGCTTGCCCAGGGTTCGCCCGGCCGTCTGGGCGCCGACGATGATCGCCACGCTCATCGGCAGGAACAACAGGCCTGCCTTCAGCGGTCCGTAGCCGTGGACGTCCTGGAGATACAGCGACAGGAAGTACCACATCGAGAAGAACACCACCCCGACCAGCAGCATCACGATGTTCGCCGTTGTCACCCATCGCGAGGAGAACAGCGACAGCGGCATGAGCGGAGCGGGAACCAGTCGCTGGCTGATGACGAAGATGATGAGGAGAGCTGCGGCAACGCCGAGCAGCATCTCGGTTCGGGTCGATCCCCAAGGGTGCACGTCGGTGCCGACGATCGCGTAGACCAGCGTCGCAAGCCCCGCCGTCGCGAGGATCGCGCCGGGCACGTCGAGCCGCCGGTCGGCATCGGGACGGCGGCTCTCTGACAGCACGCTGATGGTCGCGAGCGCGGCAGCGCCGCCGATCGGGATGTTGACGAACAACACCCACCGCCACGACAGGTAGGAGGTGAGGACGCCGCCGAGAATCACGCCGAACGCGCCCCCGAGCCCGGAGACGGCGCTCCAGGCGCCCAGCGCCCGGTGCCGTCCCTCGCCCTCGGTGAACGTGGTCATGATGATCGTCAGGGTGGCGGGCGACAGGACTGCGCCGCCCAGGCCCTGCGCCGCCCTCGCCGCCGTGAGCTCACCGGATGTCTGGGCCAGGCCGCCGAGCAAGCTCGCCAACACGAACAGACCGAGGCCGGCGATGAACACCCGCCTGCGCCCGAACAGGTCAGCGGTCCGGCCGCCGAGCAGCAGGAAGCCCGCGAACGTGAGGACGTAGGCGTTGACGACCCACTGCAGCCCGGTGGCGGAGTAGTGGAGATCGTGGCCGATGGAGGGCAGGGCCACGTTCACGATCGAGACGTCGAGTACGACCATGAACTGCGCTACGCACGCCAGGGCCAGGATGAGGCCGTCGTGAGTCTGGTGTTCCTCGTTCAATGGGTGGATCCTTCCCCGCGCGACGTCACCCGGCTCGGGTCGTCGCTGTTACGACGTACGGGGAACCTCGGAATCGACGCGAGAAATTCCGGCCGCGATGTGCCGCAGCGGTCTAACGGACTCGGCCGCGGGCGGTCCGGTCCTCCCGCAGCTTGGCGAGCGCCTCTTCGAGGAGCTCGTCGCCCTCAGCCATGGTGCGACGCATCATGAGGAACTCGAACGGGGTCTTGGGCGGTCCGCCCGCCATCCGTTCCCGTGGCGGCGGTGCGTCCTGCTCCGGACCCGCCGGCTGGCCGCAGACCTGGCAGGCCCAGGTCTGCGGCAGCTCGACATGGAGTGCGAATGCCGGCCGGCTCTCGTGTCCGGCGTGGCACCAGTAGGAGACCTGCCGGCGCGGCTCGACGACGCCGCCGCGGTCGACTTCCGACCCCGGCGCGCCCCCGAGGCGGCCACCTCGGATCGTGGAGCGGCGCGAGCCCATCGCTGGTTGTCTCCTATCTCAGATGCTTGCGTGCGTCAGAGCGCGCGGACGTTCTCCGCCTGCGGACCCTTCTGCCCCTGCGTGACATCGAACTCGACCGACTGGCCCTCGTCGAGAGAGCGGTAGCCGGAGCCCTGGATGGCGGAGAAGTGGACGAAGACGTCGGCTGTGCCGTCGCTCGGCGCGATGAAGCCGTAGCCCTTCTCGCCGTTGAACCATTTGACGGTGCCCTGAGCCATGAAACTGATCCTTCGAACTGGTCGCCCCTTGATGGGACTTGGTCGACGCGGTGCTCTCGATTGACAGCATGACGATCGCGTGAAAATTCCCGCGAGCATGAACCTACGAGAACCTCGACCTCGCCGCCGAGGCTAACACTCTTGATCTCCCAGGTCAGGCATCTCGGGTGGCGTTGTGATTTGTCGCGTGCTCGAGCGCTGCTCAGCCGCCTGACACCAACGCGTCGGCCTCGGCCGGGGGCGGAGTGGGATCCAGCGCTGATTCCCGCCAACCGTGGGGGAGCGTGACGCGACGAGGGCCGTGCGTGTGCCCGCGTGCGATCCGCTCCGACCCGGGGGGCAGTGCGGTGTCGCGGCCCACCCGGTCGAGCATCGCCTCGAGCATGCCGTCGAGCTCGGCCAGGGATGACGTCTGGGCCAGGTCGCGGCGCGCCACACCTCCGACCGGATAGCCGGCGAGGTACCAGCTCACGTGCTTGCGGAAGTCCCGGACGCCGAGGAACTCATCGGCCAACCGGTCTGCCAGCAGCCGGACGTGACGCTTCATCACGACGACCACCTCGCCGAGCCGGGGCGGCGGCGGCACCGGCCGTCCGGCGTGCGCGTCGGCGAGGTCGCGGAACAACCACGGTTTGCCGAGGCAGCCGCGGCCGACGACCAGTCCGTCGCAGCCGGTCTCGTCGATCATCGCCATGCCGTCCTCAGCGACCCAGATGTCGCCGTTGCCGAGGACTGGGATGTCGGTCACCACCGACTTCAGATGGCTGATCGCAGACCAGTTGGAGTGTCCGGAATACAACTGCTCCGCGGTTCGCGCGTGGAGGGCGACGGCCGCCACCCCCTCGTCGGCCGCGACGCGGCCGGCGTCGACGTATGTCGATGAGACGTCGTCGACACCGATCCGCATCTTGACCGTGACCGGGATGTCGCCGGCATTGCGCACGGCGGTGCGAACGATGTCGCGGAACAGCACTCGGTGCATCGGCAGGGCGGCGCCACCGCCGAGCTTGGTCACCTTCGGGACCGGGCACCCCATGTTGAGGTCGATGTGGTCGACGCCGTGGTCGAGCAGGATGTCGACTGCGCGCCCGACGACGGCGGGATCCACGCCATAGAGCTGGATACTGCGCACGTCTTCGTCCGGCCCGAAGGTCAGCATCCGTTGGGTCCGGTCCGAGCCCTCGACCAGCGCGCGCGCCGACACCATCTCGCTCACGTAGAGCCCCGCGCCGTACGAGCGGCAGAGCGTCCGGAACGCCGAGTTCGTGACACCCGCCATTGGTGCCAGAACGACCGGCGGATCGACCACGAGCGGTCCGATCTGCAACGTCATCGCCTCACCGCCACAGCTCGATGATGTCGATGTCGATGCTGCGGAGCAGCCGGCGGAACACTGGCAGCGACATGCCGATCACGTTGCTGGGATCCCCGTCGATCCGGTCGATGAACGGTGCGGCGCGGCCGTCGAGAGTGAACGCGCCGGCGACGTCGAGCGGTTCGCCCGAAGCGACGTACGCCGCAATCTCGTCGTCCGTCGGCTCGCCGAAGCGCACGAGCGTGCTGCCGACATCGGCCGCGGTTCGCCCGGTGTCGGTGTCGACGACGCAGTGGCCGGTGAGGAGCTCGCCGGTCTTACCCCGCATCCGCCGCCAGCGCTCGGTGGCAGCGGCTGCGGTGCCGGGCTTGCCGAGTGTTTCGCCGTCGAACAACAGCGTGGAGTCGCAGCCGACGACGATCGGGCCGCTGACCGTGAGGCCGCCGGCGACCGCGGTCGCTTTCAGGGTGGCGAGCTGGGTCACCATGCGGTGAGGATCGTCGCTCGGCACCCCCGACTCGTCGACACCGCTGACGATGACCTTCGGATCGATGCCGGCGTCACGCAGCAGACGCAGTCGCGCCGGAGAGGCGGATGCGAGCACGAGTGAGCGAGCGGCCACCTAGCAACGGTAGGCGTTACCGCCGGGGCAGCTCACGTAGCGGCGAGTGCTGAGCAGGCGAACTCGGCATACAGCGTCACGCCGTCGGCGATCACCGAGTCGTCGAAGGCCGCCTCGTTCGAATGGTTGAACGGCGCAGTGAACGGGTCGCGATCGGCTGGCGTCGCGCCCAGGAAGACGATCACGCCGGGCACCTCATCGAGCACGCGGGAGAAGTCCTCTGAGCCGGGCAGCGGGTTGGGCAGCGTGATCCAACGCTCGGCGCCGTGCTGGTCGGCGACGAGCGACTGGGCGAGGTCGACCTGCGCGGATGTGTTGACGGTCACCGGATACAGCTGTTCGGCGACGGCGTCCACCTCCAGCCCGTACGCCGCACCGATGCCGGTGCAGACCGCCGTGATCTCGTCGAGCAGCCGTTGATGGGCCTCATGTGAAAACGATCGAACGGTCGCCTCGAAGGTGGCGGTCTCCGGAATCACGTTGTAGATGGTTCCGGCGTGGAAGGAGCCCACCGTGATGACCACCGGGTCCCAGATGTCGAATCGCCGGGTCACGAAGGTCTGCAGCGCGGTGACCATCTCGCAGGCGGCCGGGACCGGGTCCTTCGCCCGATGCGGCGTCGAGCCATGACCGCCGGCGCCGCGCACCGTCACGCGGAGGGTGTCGGCGGCCGACATGATCGTGCCGGGCCGGCTGGCGAAGTAGCCCGCTGGCAGCA
>JAICXJ010000001.1 GCA_025980465.1 Frankiales bacterium
CGTCGCGGCATGGCCGAGCCGCGACGTCGCAACCGTCGCGGACTTCTTCACGGATAACGCCAGCTACCACAACGGTCCTCTGGCGCCAGTTCACGGCAGAGTTGCGATCAAGGCCGCCCTCGCGGACTTCATGGCCTACGGGGGTGAGGTTAGGGTTGACATACGGAACCTGCTCGCCAATGACCGCGTTGTGATGACCGAGCGCGTCGATCACTTCGTGCTGAACGGTGAGGAGCGGCACCTCCGTTCGCGGAACGATCATGAGGAAGGCAGCAAGAATCGAGCCGATCTAGGCTGCCAATCTCATGATCGTTTCGGAGTAGTGGCCGTTCGAGAGCGCTGGTTCGGTTCGTTCTAGAGCGGTCGCTGGTGGGGTCGACCGATCATGTGCGTGCGATTTGGATCTTCCCCATCGGGTTGCGCCAGATCTTCCAGGGTTTGTTGTGGACGAGCCAGTGGTGGAAGTTGCAGAGGTGGACGCCGTTTTGCTTGGAGGTGGGGCCGTGGTCGCGGTGCCACCAGCGCAGGTGGTGGATGCGGCAGGCCCATAGCGGCATCTGGCAGCCGGGCCAGCCGCAGCCGTGGTCTTCGAGTTGCAGGGCTTTGCGGATTGCTTTGGGCCAGACCCGGGTGGCGCGGCCGATGTCGAGGACTTCACTGGGCCCGCGCATCACGACGGGGATGATCTGCGCGTCGCACGCGAGCATCCGCGCGGTGGCGGGCGAGACCTCGGTGCCGTTGATGGTGACACCACCGTCGTCGGTCACCGGCTTGTCGGCGAACGGGCGCAGCGCGTCGAGGAGCGGGTCGTACTGCATGACGACATTGACATGTGGCTGCTCACCGTTGAACTCCGGCAGCAGGTCATCGAAGCCGAGCGCGGCCGTCGCGAGGGTCGCCAGCGCATCGGCACGGCGCTGCCCACCGAGCCGGTCATCGTCGCCGCTGAGCCGTTGGGCGAGTGGTTCGAGAACGGCGCGAAGCGCCGCGCCTTGCTCGGCGGTGAGCATCCCCTCGATGCGGGTCATGCCCTGCCAGGTGTCGAGCAGGTTCAGGTACCGGGAGCCGTGAACGCGTTCGCGTCGCTGTTCGGCGGTCTCGCCGGCGGCGGAGGCGTCGAGCGTCTTCACGCACAGCTTGCGGACCAGGTCAGGGTCGAGGTCATGCGACGCCTCGAGCAGGATCTTCTCGGACAGGTCCTTCTCCGCCGGGTGCAGCTTCGCGACAGTGGTCACGATCGGCGCCGCGTGCTCCACGGAGATCTCACCGGACTCCAGCGCGTCAGCGAGCTGTGGGCGCATTGGCAAGGCGGTCGCGACCGTCATCAGGCGGATAGCCGCCGAACCGGACAGCCGCTGGTTCTCGATCAGCCAGCGTTTCGTTGCGCGGCCACGTAGCTCCGCGGTCACGTCACGGGTGTGTGCGGCTTGCAGCTGCTTGACCAGATAGGCGTCGAGCCGGCGGCGCGCCTGCAGTACCGCTTCGATGTCCGCAAGGAGCGGCTCGTCCGGGGTGGCGTGCGGATCGACCGCGGCTGCGGCCTTGACCGCGTCAAGCGCCGCTTGCGCTGCCCGCACTTGCCTCACCTCACCCTCGATCACCTGATCGAACGCATGTTCGAACCATACGCCGGAGAGCCGACAGAATCAAGCGAAAATCGTTGGAAATCAAGGGAAAGTTGTCCACAGGCTGTCATTGTGGATACGAGGCCAGCAGGGTCGTATGACAAAATCTGACGACCCGTTAGACACATAACGTTACGCTGTGTAATGTAAGTGCGCACGCGCGAAATCTCGACGTACAACCGAACGGAGCGGCTCGATGGAGTTCGGCCTTTTCATCCAGAACTACGTGCCGAATTCGCGGCGCGAGAAGGATCCCGACGCCGAGCACAACGTCATCTTCGAAGACCTCGAAGCGGTCATCGCGGCTGACAAGGCGGGCTTCAAGTTCGTCTGGCTCACCGAGCACCACTTCCTCGACGAGTACTCCCATCTGTCGGCCAACGACGTCGTCTCCGGCTATCTCGCTGCGAAGACCGAGCGCATCCATATCGGCGGCGGCATCTTCAACCCACTCCCTGCGGTGAACCACCCGGCGAAGCTTGCCGAGCGGGTCAACTACATCGACCAGATATCCAACGGCCGAGTCGAGTTCGGCACCGGCCGTGGCGCGGGTAGCCACGAGATCCTCGGCTTCCTCGACCACCTCGGGGTTACCGACACCAACCAGACCAAAGAGATCTGGGAGGACGTGATCCGCGAGTTCCCCAAGATGTTCATGCAGGACACGTACGAGGGCTACAAGGGCAAGTACTGGTCGCTGCCACCGCGCAAGATCCTTCCGCGTCCGTACGGCAAGGGCCACGCACCGATGTGGTACGCCGCCGGCAACCCGCCGTCGTACGAGATGGCGGGCCGGATGGGACTCGGCGTACTCGGGTTCTCGCTCGACCGTTGGGACAAGGTCGAGAAGCTTCGCAAGTCCTACAAGGACGGCATCGCGCAGGCCGAGCCGGTCGGCGCCTTCGTCAACGACAACATCATGTCGTGCATCGCGGCCTACGTCGCCGAGGACAAGGAGACGGCCTTCCAGTCCTACGTCGACTCCAAGCCCAACTACCTGGTGTCGAACGTCTACCGCTATCACGACACCTTCCCGGCTCCGGACTGGGTGCCACCGTGGCCGCAGACGCTGACCGAGCCGACACTCGAGACGGCAGAGCTCGCGGCTCAGTACGGCGGTGTGGTGCTCGGTGACCCCGACATGGCACTCGAGCAGTGCAAGAAGTGGGAGTCGACCGGCATCGACCAGCTGGTCTTCGGTATCGGTCCGGCACCGATCGAGGACACGATCCGCACGATCGAGCTGATCGGGAAGCACGTCATCCCGAAGATCGACACCGATCCGGTCGTGTCGACCACGCGTTATCGACAGTCCGTCGGCTAGCCGCCCGAGCTGAACACGGCGAACCGAGGAGAGGTCTCGGGAACGTTGTCCGCCACCCGCCCTGGACAGGGAGCTATACACGGCTAATGTTCGTGTAAAGCGGTCTTTCCATTTGGGGAGCACATATGTCGGCGTCGGTGGTCGAGCGTCTCGGGATCGATCTCAACAGCGAGGAGTTCTGGGCGCTCTCGCAAGAAGAACGCATGGCTGCGTTCGCCACCTTGCGACGCGAGGCTCCGTTCGCCGAGTACGACGAGCCCGAACTGCCGTTCCTTCCGTCATCGGGCGGTGGCTACCACGCAGTGACGCGGCATGCCGACATCGAGCACATCAGCAGCAAGCCGGAGCTGTTCTGCAGCGGCCACGGGGCAGTGTCGATCGTCGACCTGCCGCAGGAGATGCACGAGTTCTACGGCTCGATGATCTCGATGGACAACCCGCGACACGCGAAGATTCGCCGCATCGTCTCGAGCGCGTTCACACCGCGGATGCTCGAAGGCGTGCTCGACAACGTCGAGACCATCACACGCGACCTCGTCACCAAGGCCGGCGCTGTCGCGGCTGAGAACGGCGGCGAATTCGACGTGGTCAAGCACATCGCGGCGCCCCTCCCGCTGACCATCATCTGCCAGATGATGGGCATCCCGGAGAGCGAGTACGACATGGTTCTCCAGCAGAGCAACATCATCCTCTCCGGTGGTGACCCGGAGTTCCTGCCGTCGCCGGAGGAGGCGCTGACCCAGGTCCTGACCGCCGGCCAGCTGCTCGCCGACCTGATGTTGAAGCTCGCCGATGAGCGGCAGGGCACTCCGACAGACGACCTCACATCGGCACTGGTCAACGCCAACCTCGATGGCGAGACGTTGACGCATCAGGAGATCGCATCGTTCTTCATCCTGCTGGTCGCGGCCGGCAACGAGACCACCCGTACGGCGATCACCCACGGCGTGTATCAGCTCGACCGTCATCCCGACCAGAAGAAGGCCTGGATGGCCGACGACGAGCTGACCAAGACCGCGGTCGAGGAGATCGTTCGGTACGCCTCACCGGTCACATGGATGCGGCGCACGGCGACTCAGGATGTCACGATCGGCGATTACTCGTTCCCCGAAGGTGCCAAGTTCGTGTTGTTCTACAACTCCGGTAACCGCGACGAGACGGTGTTCACCGATCCGGACCGCTTCGACCTCAGCCGCTCACCCAACCCACACGTCGGGTTCGGTGCCCGCGGACCGCACTTCTGCCTCGGCGCGAACCTGGCGCGACGCGAGATCGCGATCGCGTTCCGGACCATGTTCGAGCTGATGCCCGACCTTCAGGTGGTCGGTGAGCCGGACCGGCTCTGGTCGTCGTTCATCAACGGAATCAAGCGCATGACCGTCCGAGTGGCCTAGTCCCCAGATCGCGAAAAACCCCCTGAATCTAGTCATTGTTGGTCAGGCAATTCGTTCGTGATCTTGCGGATACTCGAAGCATGCTGAAGAGCGAATCGGTCCCAATGCCGACGCAGCGGGTCATTCGGCTTCCCGAGGCACCCACTACGTACGAGCGCGGCGGCTGCGCCGACACCGTCGTCCACGCCGCACGCAAGACGTTGGACGGCCACCGTGCACTCTGCGATCCCAGCCGTGCGGTCGCCTCCCTCGGCGGCCGATTCGACATCAACGGCGAGGACTCGTGCGCGAACTGCGCCGTCCTCGTCGTCCGCGGCGACTAGCGCCTCGGCGATCTGCGGACTCGGACGTCGCAGAACGCGGGTCTAGGTTGGGCGGCATGGAACTCGGCTTGCATGTCTCCAACTTCACCTGGCCCGGCGGACCGTCGCGGATCGCGTCGGATCTCACCGACATCGCGAGTGCGGCCGAGGACAACGGCTTCGCCAAGCTCAGCGTGATGGATCACGTCTGGCAGATCGGCCACATCGGGCCGCCGGAGAACGACATGCTCGAGGCGTACACGACACTCGGCTACCTCGCGGCCCGCACCTCGCGCATCGAGCTGCTCGCCTGGGTGACCGCCGTCGTGTATCGCGATCCCGGGTTGCTCGCGAAGGCCGTCACGACGCTCGACGTGCTGTCCGAAGGCCGCGCCTACCTCGGCATCGGGGCGGCGTGGAACTCAGAGGAGGCGGCGGGCCTGGGGCTGTTCTTCCCGCCGACGTCGCAGCGGTTCGAGCGGCTCGAAGAGGCGCTCGAGATCTGCCTGGCGATGTGGCGAGACGACGACCCGCCGTATGAGGGACAGCATTACAAGCTTGGCCGGACCCTCAACTCGCCGCAGGCACTGTCGAAGCCACACCCGCCGATCCTCATCGGCGGCGGCGGGGAGAAGAAGACGCTGCGCCTGGTGGCGAAGTACGCGCAGGCGTGCAACCTGTTCGCCTCGCCGGACCTCGCTCACAAGCTCGACGTCCTCCGCCAGCACTGCGCCGACGTGGGCCGCGACTATGACGAGATCGAGAAGACCGTGATGGGTCCGCTCGACCCCGGACCGGACGGCGCGAACGTCGACAAGCTGCTCGAGTCGATGCGAGAGATGGCCGCCCTCGGCATCACCCACTATCACGGCTCGGTGCCGCAAGCGGCGTCCATCACGCCGCTGGCAATCCTGGGCAAAGAGGTGATCCCGGAGGCTGCCGCCTTCTGAGTCAGCCCGCGGTGATGCCGTGGTCGCTGGAGAGGATCGCGCCATGAATGTTGCGCGCCTCGGCCGAGGCGACGAAACAGAACAGCGCGGCGAGATCGTCCGGCTTCGCGAAGCCGCGAGGGCTCGTGTAGCGACCCACCAGATCCCAGTCGAGGTCGTCGGGCATCTGGTAGCCGCGGATCAGGCTGGTGTCCGTCCCACCCGGCGCGATCGCCACGACCCGCAGCGGCGACTTGATGTACTCCATTGCCAGCGATCTCGTGAGCTGAACGACGGCGCCCTTGGTCATCGTGTAGACGACCGAGTAGGCCTGCCCCATCAGCCCTGCGTTCGATGCGGTGTTGACGATGACGCCGTTGGTGTCGAGCAGATGGGGGATCGCGGCCTGAGCCAGGAAGAAGTACGCATCGACGTTCACCGCCATCATCTGGCGGTACTGCGCCTCGGTGACGTCGGTGAAGTGCTCGCTTCTAGCGATGCCGGCGATGTTGCCGAGGATGTCGAGCTTGCCGAACTGCGCGACCGCGTCGGCCACCGCCGCTTTGCATTGCTCGACCGAACCCACATCCGTCGGACGAGCCGTGATCCGACCGTCGCCGTTGCTCGCGGTGTCGGCAACGGCTTCGGCGTTGATATCGACGGCCAGCACCTCGGCACCTTCCGCGGCGAGGCGGAGCGCAACGGCTCGGCCGATGCCGGAGCCGGCACCGGTGATCAGCGCCGACTTGCCGTCGAAACGGTCCGCGATCGTCATAGCTGTTGTCCGAGCACTTTCTTCACGAAGTCCTCGCCGTCGCGTGGCGCGATGAACAATCCCTCGGCCTCCGTCAGTAGCACGCCATTCAGATGACAGGTGCCGCGGATGGTTCGCTTGCGGCCTTCAATCGAGGAGATCCAGCCTCGAAGCTGAAGCTCTCGGTTGAGCGGGGTCGGCTTTCGGTACTGCACCTTCAGCCAAGCCGTGAATCCCGGCGCCATCTGCACGAAGCCGAGCAGCTCGTCGAACATGGCCGCGACGAACCCGCCATGGCAATGTCCCGGCGGGCCTTCATACGCCGGGCCGAAGATGACCGTGCCCTCGATGTGATGCTCGCCGTTGTCCTGCTCAATGACCGACATCGACATCGGCATCGCGATCGGGTTGGCGGTCCCGGACAGCGGGCTGTAGCTGACGAAGTCACGAGGCTGAAGGCCGGCCTCGCTGATCTCCCATGATTTGGACCGCTCCGGCAGCCCCTCGAGTTGGTCGGCGAAGTCGGTTGCCGCCTGCGCTGCTCGTTCCAGCTGGTCGACCGGCGGCCGGACGATGGCCAGGCGCGCGATGATCCGGCGCATCGCGTCGGCGAGGTGTCGTGACGCCTCCCGTTCGGGGTCGTCTTCCACTCTGGCCATGCGCATCGATGCCTCCCGCACTCAGTCCGCGAAGTTCGGCGGCCGCTTGTCCTTGCGCGCAGCGATCGCCTCCTCGAAGTTACGGGTCGTGAGCCGGACATAAAGCTGTGCCAGTCCTTCTTCGCGCATGTGCGCCGCCAAGCTTCCGCCGTCCAGGCTTGCGGTCAGGGTGCGCTTGGTGAGCTCGATGCCGGGCCGACTGAATCCGACGATCCGCTCGGCGACGTCGTACGCCGTCTCGAGCAAGCGCTCGGTGGCGACGGTCTGCGAGACCAGCCCGATCCGGTCAGCCTCGGCGGCGTCGACATCGCGACCGCAGAGCATGATTTCCGCGGCTCGAGAGGACCCGATCGCGCGCGGCAGCAGGAAGGACAACCCGAGCTCACTCGCGGTCAGGCCATTGTTGATGCCGGCGGCTCGGAAGTACGCCGGCTCGGCGGCGATCCGGATGTCGCACGCGAGCGCGAGGCAGAAGCCGCCGCCGATCGCGGCACCGTTCACCGCCGCGATCACCGGCTGATGCATTGTGCGAATCGCAGTGATGACCTTCTCGAGCAACTCCATCGACCGCATCGCGATCGTCGAAAGCGTGAGCCCTTCGATGTGCGGCACCCGACCGGGGTTCTCCAGATCGGCACCTGAGCAGAAGCCGTGCCCGGCCCCGGTCAGTACGACGACGCGCACGTCGTTGTCGACGGAGAGTGCCTCAAGTGCCTCGCGGAGCGGCACCATCACGTCGAACGCCATCGCATTCATCCGCTCGGGGCGGTTGAGCGTGACCAGCGCGACGTGGGGGCGAGGTCGCTCGATGGTGACGAAGTCCGGCTCGATGGCGCCGTCGCTCATTCCGCGCTCATCGGGGTGTCGGTCAGTCCCGTCAAGGTGTAGCAGCGGGTCTGAGTGCGGCCGCTGAACCGCCAGCCGCCATCGCATCGGAGGAAGGTGTCGTCGTACCACAGGCCGATCAGCCACACCGCCGTCGTACCGTCGGGCGTTGTCGAGATCATCGGGTTGTTGCACGAGGTCCGGGCGGTAGCGATGTCGCCGTTGAGATGGACGTCGGGCAGTCCCATCATGTGCTGCGTCCGGGCGAAGAACGGCAACGACGCCGACAGGAACGCCTTGATCTCGGCGAGGCTGCCGACCGGCCCGCCGAACGTCGAGTAGTCGATGACCGCGTCCGCGGTGAACAGCTCGTCGAGGCCATCGAAGTCACCGGCGTCCAGCCGGACCGCGTACTGCGAGATCAGATCCTGGATCGCGAACCGATCCGCGAGGTAGCTGTCCGTCATGCCAGGCACTCGGGGACTATATGACGCCCCGTCAGAAACCCTCTCGCGTCGGCCGATCGCTGGCCCGGTCGCGACAAATCTGACGGGGCGTCACATAATGTCAGCAGGGGTGCCGCGACGTTGCGCGGTGCATTCACGAGGCTGAAAGCAAGGGGCAATCGCATGACGTCGTACGACCAGCTTCTCATCGGTGGCGAGTGGGTGGCACCCGCCGGCAACCAGCGGATCGAGGTGCGTTCGCCGGCGACGCTCGAGCTGATCGGCTCCGTGCCTGAAGGTGTCGAGGCCGACATCGACGCTGCAGTCGCGGCCGCTCGGCGGGCGTTCGACTCCGGCCCGTGGCCGACCACCCCGCCCACCGAGCGGGCCAAGGTGATCGCGCGTTTCAGCGAGTTGCTGGCCGAGCGCCTCGATGACTACAAGAACGTCATCTCTGCGGAGATGGGCGCACCACATCAGACCGTCGAGATGATGATGTACACGCCGGCGAAGGGCGCCCTCGACGTCTTCGCCGGACTGGCGGAGAGCTTCCCGTGGGAAGAGACTCGCAACGGCGCATTCGGCATGACGAAGGTACGGCGCGAGCCGGTCGGCGTCGTCGCCGCGATCATCCCGTGGAACGTGCCGCTGTTCATCGCGGTCAACAAGGTCATCCCGGCGTTGCTCGCCGGCTGCACCGTGGTTCTCAAGCCGGCACCAGAGACGCCGATCGACTCGCTGATGCTCGGCGGGCTGCTCGTGGAGGCCGGGCTGCCGGACGGCGTGATCTCCGTCGTACCGGCCGACCGGGCCGTCAGTGAGTACCTCGTCACGCATCCCGGGGTCGACAAGGTGTCCTTCACCGGTTCGACCGCCGCCGGCCGTCGAGTCGGATCGCTCGCGACCGAGCGGCTCAAGCGGATCTCGCTGGAGCTCGGTGGGAAGTCCGCCGCGATCGTCCTCGACGACGTCGACCTCGCCTCGAGCGCGTTCATGATCGCGTTTTCCGGACTGATGAACTCGGGCCAGGCCTGCGTCGCTCAGACCCGAATCCTCGCCCCGCGGTCGCGCTACGACGAGGTCACCGAGGCGATCACCGAGGCCGCGAAGCTCTTCGTCGTGGGCGATCCGTCCGACCCGGCGACCCAGCTCGGCCCGCTCGTTGCTGAGCGGCAGCGCGACCGGGTCGAGGGCTACATCGAGAAGGGCAAAGCAGAGGGCGCCCGGCTCGTGCTCGACGGTACCCGGCCGGCCGGACTCGACAAGGGTTGGTACGTCGCGCCGACCGTCTTCGCCGACGTCGACAACAAGATGACGATCGCCCAGGAGGAGATCTTCGGGCCGGTGTTGTCGTTGCTGCCGTACGACTCCGAGGACGAAGCGCTCGCGATTGCGAACGACAGCGACTACGGCTTGGCCGGCTCGGTGTGGACCTCCGACGTCGACCACGGCTACGACATCGCGACCAAGGTTCGTACCGGCACCTACGGCATCAACTGGTACGCGTTCGACATGGGATCGCCGTTCGGTGGCTACAAGTGCTCCGGCATCGGACGCGAGGACGGTCCGGAGGGCCTGGCGTCGTTCTGCGAGCTGAAGTCGATCCTGATGCCGATGGGCTACACCGGCTAGCCCCGTCCGTAAACGATCATGAGAAAGGCGGCGGATTCGCTGCCGATTTCCGCCGCCAACCTCATGATCGTTTCGGGGGTTGGCTGTTAGCCGGCCGCGAGGGCGTTGCGAACAACCGCTGCGACGTAGCCACGGCGGAACGTGTCGGCGTAGGTGAATCGCACCGTGTCGCATGCGTACGCCGCAAGGGCGTTGCCGCGGGTGCGGTCACGGAAGACCGCTTCCGGAAGCTCATGAACACTGCGACCGTCGGCTTCGCCGAGCAAAGGCCGTCGGCGGCGTTTGTACCAGCCCAGGTCACCGAGGGCGATCAGATGTCCGTCCTCGCTCCGAACCGGATATTGCAGGTCGTCCGGCGGTACGTCGCCGTCGATGCAGTCCAGCCGAACAAACGACTCGAGCATCGACTCCGCTCGACCATCCGCAAGCGGGATGAGCGGGCGTAGCCGAGCGATCCCACGTCGCCCCTTTGCCCTTTCGTAGGCGAGTTCGATTTCTTCGATGGTCGCGACCTCGCGGTGCAATGCGGAGTCGAGCAACGCCAGCATCCGCTTTCTGTCCAGCGGCAGCGCGGCGTCGATAACGGTGAGGTCGCCACGTCGGACCGGAAGTCCGTCGACGATCTCGATTTCGCTGGGATCGATCATCACCTGGCGCACGACTATCTCCGGACCCGCCGCCAGTTGGGGTAGAACGGTCGGCCGCGGATGTCGTGGGGTGATCTGGCTCCCCGCCACCTCGACGCTTGTTTCGATAACCGGCATGCCATGTAGGCCGAACAGTCGGGCGCCCGTGCCGCCTACCAGACAGAACCCGGGACCGTGAGCAAGCAGGGCTGCGCGCCACCACGTGCGTTGCGGTACTCGGTCGTCGTACGGTTCAGTATCGATCAGGTAGATCCCCCGCAGCAGCGCCAGCCAGCGCCCGGCGCGCACCGCGTTGTCGACGTCGTACTTCGTGAGCCCCACCGAGCGTGCCTGCTGGGCGGTAAGCAGCCCGTCCTGCCGGCTCACGATCACTCGAATCGCGGATGCGAGGTCGACGGGCATGAACAGATCGTCGCCGGTCGCGCCGCCCGATTCCGGCGGGTGGGAACCGGGTGTGGACGACGGTCAAACGATCATGAGGAGGGCAGCGCCCACAGGGCCACAATCTGCTGCCTTGCTCATGATCGTTTGGGGTGGGCCGACGGCGGATGCTAGCCGGGCGGAAGGACGACTGCCCGGCCGTTCAGGGTGCCCTCGCGCAGCCGTGAGTAGGCGGTCGGCGCATCGTCGAAACCGAACTGCTCGACTTCGACGATCACCTCGCCCGACTTCGCGAGATCGACGACCTCGCCGAGCTCGGCGATCGTCGCGCCCTGCGGAACGAACACGTCGACGTCGTGCGCGATGCCGCCCCAGGTGAGGTGGTAGGAACCGAAGCCCTGGCCGACGATGGCTACCGAGCCAAGGACAGCGGCGTTGCGGATCGCCGCGTTCATCGTCGAGTCAGTGCCGACGAAGTCGTACACCGCGTCGGCACCCTGCGGGCCGATGGCCTCACGAAGGCGTCGCGACAGGCCGTCGCCGGCCTCGATGACGTCATCGGCGCCGAGGGCCCTCGCGGCCTCGAGGCGTTCAGGCCGGGCCTCGACCGCGACGATGCGCGCCGAGGTCAGGATCCGCAGCCACTGCACGGCGTACCCACCGAGACCGCCCACTCCGATCACCGCCACCACGGAGTCAGCCGCAAGCTTCGGCAGCGTGCGCTTGACCGCGTGGTACGACGTCGCGCCGGCGTCGGTGAGCGGTGCGACGACTCGCGGGTCGAGGTCTCCGAGTGGCACGACCTGTCCGGCGCCGACGACGACGAACGACGCGAGCCCGCCGTCCATCCCGAAGCCGCGGCCGTGCCAGGAGTCGACGCAGTAGTTGTCGGCACCCCGGAGGCATTGACGGCACTGGCCGCACGGCGACATGCAGGCGACCGCGACCGCCGTGTCAGTTGCGATGCCGGTGACACCGTCACCGACCGCGTCGATCCAGCCGGCAGTCTCGTGGCCGAGAGTGAACGGGAGGTCGTAGGGGAGCACACCCGCGGGGGAGTCGAGAAACAAGATGTCGGAGTGACACAGCCCGACCCCGCCGACCCGGACCCGTACCTGGCCCGGGCCCGGTTGCGGGACCGGCATCTCGACATAGCCGGGCTGCTGCCAGTCGATCAGGCGGTACGCAGTCATCGTTGCGCTCACGAGGTGCCCACCGGGGTGGTCGTGGTCCACATCGTGCGGAGTTCGCGCCGAGTGATCAGCCACTGCCGGTCGACCCGCACGAAGTCGTCGGAGTAACGCAGGTAAACGGTCCAGTCGGTCGTGTCGGCGCCGTCGCCGCTGATGTGATGTGCCGTGCACTGGCTTTCGGCATGAGCGGTGTCGGCATCGCTGCTGACCTCGATGACGCTATTGGCGATCACGTGTTGCGTGTGCCGAAACCGGTTGAGGAATCGGATCGCTTCGGCGATGGCCGACCGCCCTCGTCGTACCGAAGGTTCCTGAGTCGTCGGTTCGAGCCAGACCACGAGCTCGCCGTCTTCGGCGAACAAATCGGCGAGTTCGTCGGCCTTGCGGGCGTCGGCGTAGCCGGCGTAGGTCTCGATGAGCTGCCTGATTGCCGCGTGGTCGGTCACGTGACGCTCTTCCGGAATTCGTCAGCCAACCGGGCGATCGCCTCCGGGGCATCGTCGAGACTCGCCGCGAAGGCTGCGATATTCACTGAGATGTCGGTGGCGCCGGCTGCGACGTACTCCGGCACGCCTGCCATGGTCGCCCGGATGTCGAACCCGCTGTCGCCGTTGACCATCGGCGGCCGTGCCTGGATCGTCACTTCGCCGGGCACCGCGGCGGCAAGGCGAGCGGCACCGTCCCGGATGTCATCCAGGGTGGCGCCCATGATCGGGATCCAGCCGTCGCCGAGGTCGACGATCCGTCCGAGCATCCGGTCGGTCAGCGTCCCGCCGAACCACACCGGCAGCCGCTTCTGTACCGGCTGGGGGGCGCAGAACGTCTCGGTGAAACTGACCGTCGAGGAGTGGAAAGCTGCCGGCAGGTCAGACCACAACTCCCGGCAGGCGCCGATCGTGTCGTCCAGCAATCTGCCGCGCGTGGTGAAGTCGAGCCCCTGCGCGTCGTACTCCTCTCGCTGCCAGCCGACGCCGACTCCAAGGTCCACGCGACCGCCGGAAAGGGCGTCGAGGGTCGCGACCTGTTTGGCAAGCAACGCCGCGGGGCGTAGCGGCGCGATAAGGATTCCGGTGCCGAGCCGGATGCGCGAGGTGATCGCGGCCATCGCGGTGAGAACGGCGAGTGGCTCCAACCACGGCGCCTCCGGTGGGACCGGAAACCGGCCCCAGACATAGGCGTCGGTGTTGCGGCCCATCACGACGTGGTCGACGACCGTGATCCGGTCGACCCCGCAGTCCTCGGCGAGCCGGGCCAGCTCGACCAGTCCCCGCCAGTCGCCGCCGGCCCAGCCGCCGAAATTCGGTACGCCGATGTTGAGGGTGACCGCCACCGAACCTTTCTACTAGGCGACCGCAGCCGGGGTTTGGGTGGGAACGACGGATGGCGTGCGCGTGGCAACCAGCACGATGCTCGAGATGAGTACCCAGATGGCGGCACCAGGCTCGCTCGCGAACGGCAACGCGATCGAGGCAACCCCGAGGACCACGGCGAGCCAGCCGAGCCAGTTTGGCAGCGCTGGACTTCGGGTCACTGCGATGCCGGTCGCAATGAGGAAGACCACGACGCCGCCGGCGGCCATCACCGACTGCACGTCGTTCTCGAACAGGTTGAGAGTCTGGAGCGTGACCTGGGACGTCGCATGGTTGTTTCCCACGTCGGACAATGCGAAGTAGAGGCCAGCCGATACGCCGCCAGCCGCGGCAAAGATGAGCGCTCCGGCGAAGCCGACAGTGGCCAGTCGCTGGACGCCTGGCGTGTCGGCAAGGAGGTCGCGCAGGTACCAGAAGAACGCGATACCGACGGCGACCGCGAGAACGACCACCCATGCGTCAACGCCGACCAGGCCGGTATGGGCGGCGTACTTCTTCGCGACGGTGGCCGGGCTCGCGTCCGAGCTCGGGCTCGAGAAGCTGAAGGTGCTGACAAGGAACAGTGCGATGAACAGCAGACCGCCAAGTCCGAGATTTCGGCGCAGGTCAGGTCTCATTTCCCCTCCCATGAACGGCATCCCCCCACCGGCGACTTGCCGGTCGCCCGAAGTGTCCTCCCCAAGCAGCCCCATCTGCTGCCCCAAAAGCGAATCTGACGACCTTTCAGATATTGTCGGGTGGACCGCCACGGAGGACATTTCATGCCAAATGCTGACGTTTCGACGCCGCCCGAATTGCACACCGCAGCCTTCATGCCGGACCTGCTGGTCGCTGCACTGAACCGGCATGCCGACAAGCCGGCGGTGTATCTCGGCGATGAGGTCCTGACCGCGTCACAGGTCGCTGCCGAGATGAGCCGCTACCTGCAGGCCTATGGTGCGAATGGCATCGGCGAAGGACATCCGATCGCGATGCTGTCGAAGAACCGTCCCGAGGTGCTGTTCACCATGGGCGCCAACATGCTGAGTGCTACCCGAAGCACGTCGCTGCACCCGATGGCGTCGCTCGAGGACCAGGCCTACGTCCTCGAGGACGCCGGCGTGGAGACGCTGGTCTTCGATCCGACCGCCTTCGACGAGCGGGCAGCCGAGCTCCGTGACCGGGTGCCGGGGCTGAAGACGTTGCTCTCGCTTGGACCGTCGGAGGTCGGCACCGACCTGATCGCCCTCGCGAAGACCTTCGATGCCTTGCCGTTGGCGGCGCCAGTGATCTCGGATCCGAACGCGGTGACCGGGCTGACCTACACCGGCGGTACGACGGGCAAGAGCAAAGGCGTCATGCAGACCTATCGCAGTGGGGCGACGCTGACCCAGATCCAGCTGGCGGAGTGGGAGTGGCCCGAGGACACCCGGTTCCTCATCGCGACACCGCTGTCACACGCGGGCGCGGCGTTCTTCGTGCCGACACTGCTGCGGGGCGGCTGCATCGTCGTACTGCCCGGATTCGATCCGACCGCGGTGCTCGAGGCGATTCAGAAGTACAAGATCACCGCGACCATGCTCGTGCCGACGATGCTCTACATCCTGATGGACCACCCGAAGATCGACGACTACGACCTGTCGAGCCTCGAGACCGTCTACTACGGGGCGTCGGCGATGTCGCCGACGCGACTCAAGGAGGCGATCGAGCGGTTCGGGTCGATCTTCTTCCAGTTCTTCGGGCAGTCCGAGTGCGGCATGACGATCTCGGTGCTGAAGAAGAGCGAGCACGACATCAATGACCTCGACCGGCTGGCGACCTGCGGCCGGGCGGTGCCGTGGCTGAAGGTCGCGTTGCTCGACGACGACCTCAACGAGGTTCCCGACGGCGAGCCCGGTGAGATCTGCGTCCGCGGCCCGCTCGTGATGAAGGGCTACTGGAACAAGCCGGAGCAGACCGAGGAAGCCCTCAAGGGTGGCTGGCTGCACACCGGTGACATCGCCCGCAAGGACAGCCAGGGGTTCATGACGATCGTCGACCGCAAGAAGGACATGATCGTCTCCGGTGGCTTCAACGTCTTCCCGCGCGAGGTGGAGGACGTCATCGGTACCCATCCCGCTGTCGCCCAGGTCGCGGTCATCGGAGTGCCGGACGAGAAGTGGGGCGAGGCGGTGAAGGCGGTCGTCGTGCTGCGACCGGATCAGACCGTCACCGGCGACGAGCTGGCCGAACTGGTGAAGGCGAAGAAGGGCGCGGTCCATTCGCCCAAGTCGGTCGACTTCGTCGACGCGATCCCGCTTTCCGCGCTCGGCAAGCCCGACAAGAAGGCGCTGCGGGCGCTGTACTGGGGCGACGCCGGCCGGATGGTCAATTAGCCGCGCGAGCTACAGCATTCCGGGACGCAAGTGGTGAGACACATCGCCGACGTGGTCGACGGCGTAACGACGCTCGGCCCACCGCCAGTCGCCTGCATCGTGCCGCCGGAAGGTGTCGACGTACCGGCCCGACACGATCGGTTGCAGCGGCATGGCCTCGGTTCCTTGGAACACCACGTACGTCGAACGGCAGGTCGCAGTACCCGCTGCCTCCTCGACCTCGATGATCGGGTTCGCGGTGATGTGCCGGGTGCGCGGCGAGCCGTCGTAGGTGAGCGTCTGCGCGGTCCACATTTGCTCGATGGCCGCGGCGTCGCTGGCGAAGACGTTGCCGTGCTCGTCGGCGAGACCGGCGTCGGCGAACAGCGCGGCGAGGCCGGCGAAGTCGCCGCCGTCCATCAGCTCGCAGTACCGGCCGAGCAGGTTGCGGATCGCCTCGTGTGCATCGGACATGTCGCACAGACTGGCACGTCGCGATGAGCGCGATGACCTTCGACCTGGTCGAGGAGGATGTCCTCGGCGTCCGAATGATGGTCTTCGCCGAGCGGATGCACTCGATGTCCGAGCTGCTCGACCGATCGCTCGCCTTCGGCGACCGCGACTACATCGTCGATGACGACCGGCGGATCTCCTACGCCGAGCATCACGCCGCGGTTGCCCGGGTGGCCGCGTACCTCCTCGACCAGGGTGTCGAGAAGGGCGACCGGGTCGCCATTCTCGGCAAGAACTCGATCGAGTGGGTGGTGCTGTTCTGGGCGACCGTCTCGATCGGTGCAATCGCGGTCGGCCTGAACGTCTGGTGGTCGCCGGAGGAGATCGCGTACGCCGTCGGAAACTGCACCCCGAAACTTCTCGTGGAGGAGATGTCGGCGATCACGGCGCTGTTGTCGGGTGCCGTCGTCGAGCGACCCGACGTGCAGATTGACGAGGACGATCCGGCGCTGATCCTCTACACCTCGGGAACGACCGGCTTTCCGAAGGGCGCCACTCATTCACATCGCAACATGGTCTGCCTGGTACAGGCGCAGCAGAGTGTCATCGCCAGCCGGGTACCGCCCGGCTTCGAGCTGCCTCCGGGTCGAGCGCTGACCTCGACGCCGCTGTTCCACGTGTCCGGTCTGCACAGCGGCGTCGTCGCGTGCCTGGGCGCCGGCAACACGACGGTGTGGCAGGGCGGCAGATTCGACCCGATCTCGACCCTGTCGGTCATTGAGCGCGAGAAGTGCACCAGCTGGACGACGATGCCGACCACCCTGTGGCGAGTCGTCAACGAGCCCCGCGCCAAGGAGTTCGACACGTCGTCGCTGTTCCACATCGGCGGCGGTGGCGCGGCGTGGTCAGCGGCGCTGCAGCAGGGGATTCGCGACACGTTCGGCGAGCACGTCACGTGGGGCATCGGCTACGGCCAGACCGAATGTTGCGGACTGGCCACGACCTCGACCTTCGCCGACCTGCTCGCTCATCCGGACAACGTCGGCACTCCGGTCGCGACCGTCGAACTGCGAGTCGACAGCGGGCCGGCGGACGGCGCTGACCCCGGGGTGGGGGAGATCTACATCCGCGGGCCGATGAACATGCTCGGTTACTGGGGAAACGACGAGGCGACGAAAGCGGTCCTCGACGAGCAGCGCTGGCTGCGCACGGGCGACCTCGGCGAGATCCGCGACGGGCTTCTGTTCCTGTCGACCCGCCGTACTGACCTGATCCTGCGCGGGGCGGAGAACGTGTACCCGGTCGAGATCGAGAATTGCTTGGAAGGTCATCCGGACGTTGCCGAGGTCGTCGTGGTCGGCCTGCCCGACGATGAGTTCGGTCAGATCGTCGGGGCGATCGTCGTACCGGCCGACGGCGCACTCCTCGACGATGCAGCACTGTCCGACTATGTGAAGGCGCGCCTCGCGTACTTCAAAGTGCCGAGTCGATGGGTGGTCAGCAGCGAGCCGCTGCCGCGCACCGCGACCGGCAAGGTCGTCCGGGCCGAGGTGCTCGACCGGTTCCCACCGAGCTAGGAGAAACGCAATGCCGTACCCGCCCGAGAACTATCCGCTCGCGCCCGCCGGGGTGGACGACTATCCGGTCAGGGTGGGCTCGATGCTGCTCACGCTCGTCGACCCGCACGAGGGTTTTGAGCGGGCCTACAACCGCTGGTACGAGCGCGACCACTTCTATGCCGGCTGCATGGAGGGTCCGTGGCAGATCGCCGGCTCGCGCTGGGTCGCCACCCGCGAGATGAAGGACCTGCGCTGGGGCACCACGGCAGTCGCGGATCCGATCGATGCCGGCTCCTACGTCGCGATCTACTGGGTCGAGGCTGGGCATCACAAGGACTGGGACGACTGGGCGCTTCCGCAGGTGCAGCAGCTGTATGCGGATGGTCGCGGCTTCCTCGAGCGGTCACATGTGCACACCGCGACCTTTGACCATGTCGGCGCGGTGTATCGCGACGCCGACCCAGTACCCGTCGAGCTCGCGCTCGACCACCACTACGACGGCATCGTCGCGGTCTTCCTCGATGCCCGCAACGGTAAAGATGCCGCTGGCTTGCACGACACGCTCGTCGGCAGCGAGGCCCTATCGAAGCTGATGGCAGGTACCGACGTCGAGATCGCGTCGGCCTGGACGCCGCGGCCGGAGTTCCGCAATTCCCGCGACAGCGCGCCTATGTCGCTCGGCTCTCCCGGCGGTCAGGAGAACCGGCTCTGCCAGCTGTTCTTCGTTGCCGGCGACGTGCGTGACTCGCTGTCGCGATTCAAGGCCTACACCGACGCACTCGCATCGCACGACGAGGCTGACACGGCGCTGGTGGCTCCGTTCTTGCGGACCGTCGTCGGGACCGACACCTACGTCGATCAACTCTGGTAAAGCGAGCCGACTTCTCCATCTGGTAGTCGTAACGGTCGATGACGAAGGATAGGCGGGAAGGGGCGTTCCAAACGACCGAACTGTTCCAGCACAACGTCGGTGTGAGCTCGACCAGGTGGGACACCATCCTCGCCGGTGCGGCAGTCGATCTGGTGGTCGGGCTCTGCGCCGCCATCGGCGCGTTGGGGGTGCGTTCGAATCGGCGCTGACCCGCCTCAGCGGCTCTGGTAGGCATTCAGTCGTGATCTCGCTCGACGAGTGGCAGGCCGGTGGGGCTCAGGCAGGCGGTGATGTCTTCGTGGACCCCGCCGGGGGAGCCAGTCGACGAGCAACATGATCGCGCCAGGGAGGCTGGCAGCAAGTACTAGGACGCCGTACGCGACTGCGGCCGCGGCTCCCCGAGCCGCGCCGATGCCGGCCGCGGAGAACACCCACGCCGTCAGGGCCTCGCGCGGTCCCCAGCCGGCGATGCTGGGAAGGACCATGGCCAGCAGCGCGAGCATGGCCAGTGGCAGCAGTCGTGACAGGGATGTGGTGGTGCCCACGGACTTAGCAGCGATCAGGAACGTGACGGTGTGGCCGACGACAATCACGGCCGAGGTCAGCCCGACCGTAGGCAGCGTGCTTCGGCGCAACACACCGTCGTGGATGTCAGTGACCACCGAGCCGCGGACCCGAGTCCACCAGGAAGCCGCGCCGCCCAGCTGTAGCCGACCCACCAGCACGATCACGGCCGCGGCCGCAACAGCCGCGAGTGCAACGAACGGCATCGACGAGCGGACCGGGGACGGCCACACCCCGAGGACGGCGACCGTCAGCAGAGCCTGCACGACCTGGCCGGCGGCGCGCTCCCAGACCACGGCTCGCAGGGCGCGGCTGACGTCATGTTCCGCCCGACCGTGACTGACCCCGCGGTAGAGGTCTCCGGCGATGCCGCTCGGAAGCGTCAGGTTGAGGAACAGCGTCCGGTAGTACGCAGCGACCGCGGTGGAAAGCGATAGCCGCAGGCCGAGGCCGCGCGCGACGATCGTCCACCGCCACGCAGAGCACAACGTCGTGACGAACACGATGGCTGCCGCTGCCAGGAGCGTGCGGGCGTCGACGGCCTTGAGGCCGTCGAGAAAAGGCCCGGTACCAATCCGCCAGATCACGGCCGCGAGAACCAGGACCGCGACCGCCGAACTCGCCCACCGACGAGTGCGCTTCACGGCAGCATGGGACGGCCGCTCCGTTACGGCGTTCCGTCGCTTCGCAACTGCCGACTGCCGGTCACCGGGCCGCGGGCCCCAGCAGCGATAAAGGCGGTCCCGAAGCACATCTCGTCCCAAGAGACGTCGGTGAGGTCTCGCTGCATCGCGGTGCGGATCGCCTCCCACGGACGGCGCATCAGCCAGTCGTCAATGGCCGCGAAAGGCCGAACAGTCGCCGCCCCGACCTGCGTGAGCCACCGAGGCGTGGCGCCGGGAAGCTTGAGATCCAGCACGACCCAGCGACCGCCGTCGGACAGCGCCGCCGCGCCCCGGCCGATGACCATTGCGGAGTCGGGCACCTGCGACAGGGCATAGGTCGACAGGATGGCGTCGGCCCCGGTCGGGAAGTCGAACGCGGCCGCGTCAGCTTGCAGGAGGCTGACGTTGCGCCAGCCGTTCGCCTCAACCCGTTCCTGGGCGCGCGCGAGCATCGCATCGGTCAGATCGACGCCCACGATCCGGCCCTCGGGACCGATCGCTTCCTGGATCAGCGCAAAGTTCAGGCCGGTGCCACACGCGACGTCGATCACGAAGTCCCCGTGCCGTAGGCCGAGCGCTCGTACGGCGCGCAGCCGTTGTGTCCGCTGGGGGTATCCGGGCGCGGGGTAGAGCCGAGAGGTGAAGTCGTAGTGCTTCGCCTTGTGTCGGTAGGTATCGATCAGCCGCTCGCGCGTGACGTCGACGTGGCTCATGGTCTGCTCCTCGACGGAGCGGTGCCGCCGTTGAGCTGCGCGCCGCCCTCCTCCAGCAGCAGTTCGAGCCGTCCGGGCGTTCCGGATTCAACCGCGGCCTTGATCGCGATCATCTCGATGTCGCTGACGCGCTGGATCCTCCGGCTGAACAGCCCGCGGGGGATTGCGCGCATCACGTTGCGCAGCTCAACTTCGATCCACATCATGGCGTCGGTCTGCTCACCGTCGAGCGGCTCGAGCTCCATGCCCCAGCGCGCGGCGGAAGTGCCCAGCGGCCCGGCGAACGCCATGCGGCAGGGCGCCTCGAGGGTGATCACTTGCTGCGACCGTGCGCGGCTCGTGCCTGCGATCCCCTTCGCCCGCTGGTTCAGTTGCGCCCCGATCTGGAGTGCGGTGCCTCCGTTCGTACGACATTCGAGAACCGTTGGCGCCCACTCCGGCCAGCGTCCGACGTCGCACATGTACGTCCAGACGTCGTGGACGCTTCTGGCGATGGTGATGCGGCTCTCGGTCCTGAAACCCACGGGGCCGAATTTCATGGTCTGCACATTGGGACACCACGGATAGCCGGCGCCGACGGTTCGATGAACCAGCGGCACGAACGCTGCGTGTCGTGTGGTGTGCGGCCATCGCTAAGACACGGCGCTCTGCCGTCCCAGCTGCCCGCGGCAGTCGACCATCTTCTTCCGGGCTGAAGCGTCGACGGTGCACGCCGCGCGTCCTGAAGCGCCGAACCCGGCGGTCCGCTCCGTCGACATTTCCAGCGTGCCGGCAGAGCGGCTGTGGGTCGGCCCGCTGTTCAGTCTCGTCGCCGCGAACGCGCTGTTCGCGTTGCTCGCAGCCACCGTGGGCCTCACCGTCGCGGGGTGGACGATCGGATTTGGGTACGCGCTCGCGACCGCGGCCGTTTTGTGGCGAGCGCTCGCTGCCAGCGGAGCGCTCGCCATCGGACCCGCGAATGCCGTCACCCTGGCCAGGAGCACTGTGGTCGCGGGCGTGGCGGCGATGGTCACCACGGCTGTCCAACGACCCGCTGCGACCACGACCATCGTGCTGCTCGCCGGCATCGCCCTGGCATTGGACGGCTGCGACGGGTGGGTGGCTCGGCGTACCCGGTCGGAGTCAGCGCTAGGCGCGCGTTTCGACGGGGAAGTCGACGCGTTTCTGATCCTCGTGCTCAGCGTGCAGGTGGCGCGGTCGCTGGCGTGGTGGGTGCTCGCGCTCGGTCTCATGCGCTATCTGTTCGGTGTCGCTGCCGTGGCGTGGCCGTGGCTCAGTGGAGCGCTGCCGGCGCGACCGTGGCGCAAGGGGGTCGCCGCCGTTCAAGGCATCGTGCTCACCGTCGCGGTGGCCGATGTTCTCCCTCGCAGCGCGGCTCTGGGGACGGCAGGTCTCGCGCTGCTGCTGCTGAGCGAGTCGTTCGGCCGCGATGTGTGGTGGCTCTACCGACATCGCAAGGAGTTTGCGGATCCGATCCCTCATCGCCGGCTCCGCGCCTTCATCTTCGGGGCCGCCACCCCTGTTGCGATCGTGCTGTTCTGGGTGGCCTTGGTCGGCCCCGACCGGCAGAGCCAACTCAGCCTGACGACCCTCCTGCGGATCCCGCTCGAGGGCGTGGCGATCGTCGCGGTCGCGCTGGTCCTGCCGCCCAGGCTGAGGCTGGCGATGGCGGTGGTTGTCGGCTTCCTGCTCGGAGTGCTGACCGCCGTGAGGGTGGTGAATATCGGTTTCTTTGAGGTGCTTGACCGGCCGTTCAACCCGGTGACCGACTGGGGCCTCCTCAAGCCGGCATTCGGTGTCCTGAGCGACTCGATCGGCCGGACCTCGGCGCGGATGACGGAAGTCCTCGCGATCGTCGCCGTGCCGGTCGTGGTTCTGGCGGTCATCGCGGCAACGGTCGGTGTGACGCGATTCGCGGCTCGCCACCGCGCCCCGGCCGTGCGAGTGCTGGCCGGGCTCAGCACGATCTGGCTGGTCTCCCTCGGGTTCGGAGTCACGACCGGCAGCCGTCTTCCAGTTGACTCGCTGTCGGCAGCTCGGCTCACGGTCAACGAGGTCAGATTGATCAACAGCGGGCTGCACGATCGGAGCGTTTTCCATGCCCAGCTTGCCGCGTTCGATCCCTACCGAGCCACACCGACATCCGGCCTGCTGGCTGGGCTGCGCGGCAAAGACGTATTGGTCGTCTTCGTGGAGAGCTACGGGCAGGTGGCCGTCGAGGGCACACCCTTCTCGCCAGCGGTGGACGGCGTGCTGCGTCAGGACACCGCCGCGTTGCAGGCCGGCGGGTTTGCTGCCCGATCCGCATTCTTGAGCTCGCCGACGTTTGGCGGATCGAGCTGGTTAGCGCACTCCACTCTGCAGTCGGGGCTGTGGGTGGACAACCAGCAGCGGTATGGCCAGCTCGCAAACAGCGGCCGGTTCACCCTCGCCGAAGCATTCAGACAGGCCGGCTGGCGGACGGTTTTCGACATCCCTTCGAGCCCGAGTCCCTGGCCACAGGGGCAGCGGCTCTACAACTTCGACGCGATGTACGGCGTCAACAACGTCGGGTATCACGGGCCCCGCTTCAGCTACGCGAAGATTCCGGACCAGTACACGCTTGAAGCGCTGTACCGCCATGAGCTGCGGCCGACACATCGCCAGCCCGTCATGGCGGAGATCGACCTCGATTCGAGCCACACACCGTGGGCGCCGCTCCCGAGCATGGTTCCGTGGCCGGACCTCGGTAACGGCACCATTTATGGACCGATGGCCAGCGAACGCCCGGGTCCATCCGTCGTGTGGCGCAGCGCCAGCAGCGTGCAGGCCGCCTACGGGCAGTCGATCCAATACTCGCTCACCGCGCTGACCTCCTTCATCCGGCGGATTCACGACAACAACCTCGTGCTCGTCGTGCTCGGCGACCACCAGCCCGCCACGATCGTGAGCGGTGACACCGCCGACCATGACGTGCCGATCACGGTCATTGCCCATGACCCCGCGGTCATCGACCGGATCAGCCAATGGCGATGGGATACCGGAATGCTCCCCAGCCCGCACGCCCCGGTCTGGCCGATGAGTGCCTTCCGCAACCGTTTCCTCGCCGCCTACGCCGGCTCGCCGGCCGAGAGCGCGACCGCCGGTACGCCGTCCAACGGATGAACCAGGACGACCGGGCCCGATTCGACGCCGCCTTGCAACACGCGCGGCTTGTGGCCTACCCACCGGGCGAGTTCGCGGGCCAGGAGAGCTTCATGCGCGCCAGCGAGATCCTCTCGCTCGCCGGGCACGCCGGCATCGGACCGGGCGTGTCCGTACTTGACCTGTGCTGCGGAGTCGCTGGACCGGGACGGCTCATTACGCGTGAGCTCGGCTGCACCTACCTAGGTGTCGACCGTAGCTCCGTCGCTGTTGCCCTGGCCGCAGATCGGGCCGGGGGGCTGCCCTGCCGTTTCCGCGTGTGCAGCGTGCCGCCCCTGCCGGACGGCCGCTTCGACGTGGTGTTGCTGCTGGAGACGATGCTGGCGTTGCCCGACAAGGCAGCGCTCGCCCACGAGGTGGCCGCCGCGTTACCGACCGGCGGTCGCTTCGCCTTCACGATCGAAGCAGGCGAACCGTTGACGGCGACCGAACGTGAACGGATGCCCGATGCCGACACGGTGTGGCTCACCCCCCTGTCGCAACTGCAGGCTGACCTGGACGCAGCCGGGTTCCAGGTGCGATGGCAGAGCGAGTGCAGCGAACAGCACCGCGACGTCGCCGAGTCCATGAGCCGCGCGCTGTGTGATGACGCACGGAACATCACGGCAGGCATCGGCCCGCAGGCGTTCGACGATCTGCTGATCGCGCACCTGCAGTGGGTCGATTGGCTGCGAACCGGGCGGGTACAGAAGTTCGCGGTGGTGAGCGAGAAAGTCGCGAGCTGAGCCGAGGTCGTCATCCGTTGCCGGGAGACGACGTCCTCGTCACGCCCAGGTCGATGGTGTGCGCGCCGCGCCGTGCTTTTGCGGCGAGGTAGCGCACGTTGTCGCTCGAGAGGTGCACAGCCGTCGCGTCCTGCGCAACCACGCTGATCCCAAGCCGCTCGAGCTGCGATGCCTTGTCCGGATTGTTGCTGAGCAACCGCACGTGTCGTACGCCGAGGGCATGGAGCATCTGCGCTGCCACCGTGTAGTCCCGCTCGTCCTCCGCATGTCCCAGGGCGAGATTGGCTTCGTAGGTGTCCAACCCGCCGTCCTGCAGCTCGTAGGCGTCGACCTTGGCGTAAAGGCCGATGCCGCGTCCTTCTTGGCGAAGGTAGAGGAGCAAGCCACCCGCGGCCGACACGCGTTCGACCGCCTCGCGAAGCTGCGCGCCGCAGTCGCAACGTTGGCTACCGAACACGTCGCCGGTGAGGCATTCGCTATGGGGACGGACCAGTGGGACCGCGGCGACCCGCAGCGGTCGGGGAACCGGCGTGGCCCAGGCTCCGAAGCCCAGCGCGAGGTGTTCCCGGCCGTCGACGAGACCGTCAAAGGTGATGACCCGGCTTGCTGCGACGAAGCCGTCGGGGAACCGCAGCGGAAGTCGGACCTGGGTGCGAACCGCCGCGGGCGGACAAGTCGGGCTCATCGCGCGACCCGCAACACCTGCTCGTCGCAGGCCTGCGACAGCGCGTACCGCAGCAGCACGACGTCGCCGATCTGACGCACCTCCACCAGTGGCGCGCGTCGCCCGGGCTTCCACGGAAAGGTGCCCGCATTGACGAACCGATGTGCCTGCGGGTCGCCCACGAATAGCGGAGCGACGACGAGCTGCAGCTCGTCGGCGACGTCGGCGGTGAGGAATTGCGTGTGCACGCTCCCGCCGCCTTCCACGAGCAGCGCGCAGATGCCACGTTGATGCAGGTCTTCGGTAATCCAGCGCATGGCGACCTCGGGGCCCGCGTCGATCACGGTTGCGAGGTGCTCGAGCCGGGCGCGTGTGGCCGGTACGGCTGGGCTGGCGCAATAGACCAGCTTCTCCACCTCGCCCGCAGTGAAGAAGACCGACTCGGGATTCAGGCAGCCGCTGTTGGTGACGGTCACTTTGACGGGCGACGCGGCAAGGCCGAGGGCGACACGTTGCCGTCGTCGCTGGGCGGAGCGGACCAGCAGTCGCGGGTTGTCGTTGCGCACCGTCGCGGCGCCGACCATGATCGCGTCGCAGTGGGCACGTACCCCATCGACGCGGTCGAAGTCGGCCTCGTTGGACAGCGGGAGGCGGTTGATCGAGGGACAGTCGATGTAGCCGTCGATGGACATGCCGCAGCTGAGCACGGTGTACGGGCGGTCAGCCATGCGCGGCACCCGCCGGCGAACCGATCGGACCCATGCCGATTGACACGATCCGAAGCGGGCGCAGGTTCATAGCGGCTTATCGGCGAGGGAACGTCAACAGGTCGGCGTGATGGACGACGGTCAGAACACGGCCCGCTGCCAGTTCGCGCCGCCGTCGGTCGATATACGCATCGAGAGCCAGGTCGGGGCGGATCTCACGAGCGGCACCGACCCATCCGTCGAACCAGGCTGCGGCGAGCGTCGCGTCGGGTGGGCCGAGGCGCCACGGGCTCGGCCGGACGTGCACGTCGGCGCCGGACCGGCGGAACAGGCTGGTCGCTACCGAAACAGCGTCTGGGCCGAGCAGGATGTCGCCGCGCGCCAGCCGACCTTGATGCGCGTTGAACGCCGCGGTGACCACCCGGTCGATCGGGTCGGGTGGTGTCAACGCGACTTGGCCGATCACCGTCAACGTGAACAGGGCCGGGCGTTCCGCCTCGATGCAGGCTCGCGCCAGCGCATCCAGATCCGATGCGGTGAGGATGTCGAGCAGCGCCGAGGCGGTGATGAGGTCCGCGCGACGCAGCTGGGCGGCGCGCAACTGGGCGATGTCAAGGCGGTGCGTCTCGACCGTGACCGGGCGGCCGTCGGCAGCGCGGACGCCGGTGGCTCGGGCAGCGGCGAGGTCGAGCAGCGTGGTGTCGACGTCGTACAAGGACCAATGTTGCGGGCCGTTCAGACGAGGGGCGAGCCAGCGCGTCATCGAGCCGGTTCCGCAGCCGAGGTCGTGTACGGCGATCGGCCGACCGGTGGGAAGGTGACGGCGGAGCAGATCGGCCAGGTTCTTGGAGCGAGCTGCGGCGTCGGCCGCCTCTCGCTGGTCCAGCCACCCCGCGCCGACCCGCACCGGTGCGCCCAGGGTCATGCCGCAACCTCGGCGATGACACCGGCAAGACGGTGGGCAGTAGCCGACCACGCGGGCAGCGTCGAGCGGCGCAGGGCGGCGTCATGTCGGAGGGCAGCACGTAGTGACCCATCCTCAAGCCAACGACGGATCGCCGTCGCGAGGGCGGTTGAATCATTCGGAGGGATCAGCAGTCCCGGTCGATGCCCGTTGCGGACGTGACCGATCGTGTCAGGGACACCGCCGACCGCAGCCGCCACCACCGGGACGCCGCGCGCGAGCGCCTCGGTCAGGACCATCCCGTAGGTCTCGCCGCGCGACGGCAACAGGAGCAAGTCCGCGGACGCATAAAGACGGTCGAGGTCCGAGCCGACAACGGGGCCGGTGAAGATGATCCGGTCGGTGAGCCCATGACTCGCCGCTCGGCGCTGCAACTCAGCGGCGAAGGTCGGTTCTCGGTCCAGCACGCCGGCGCAGGTGCATTGCCAGGACAACGCCGTGAGGGTCGACAAGGCGGTGAGCAGCAGGTCGAGTCCCTTGTGCCACGTCACCGCGGCGACGCAAAGCAGTCGCCCGCCGAGGGGCGTCCCGGCGACCCGCGGCGCGGCGTCGACGCCTGGTGCCGCCACGTGAACGCGGCGCGGGTCCAGGTTGTCGTACATGTGAAGCAGCAGCCGACGCGTCCACTCGCTGGTGACGATTGTCGCCGACGCTGCGGTGAGGGCGGAGCGCTCTTGCTGGTGTGCACCCGCGAGCCCGTGCCCTGGTGGTTGGTGGCCCAGCGGCAGATGCATCAGGACCACCAGACGTAACCGTGCCGCCGCCCGGACCACGACCGATGCAGCCGTGCCGGCAAACAAGCCGTCGATGATGACGGCGGATTGATCAGGGATGCGGGCGAGCGCACCACCGAGTACCCGTTCAGCCGCTTCGTCGGGACGCGGCCATTGCCCGCTTATCCGGTGCTCGTGAATGTGCCATCCGCTGTCTGACAGGAACTGGATGACCTTACGGTCGTAGACGTTGCCACCGGTCGGACGGGCGGGGTCGTCGATGCTTTCCGGCACCACGAAGTGGGCCGTCCTCATAGCGACCGCTGGTAGGTAGCCCAGGCGATGTGCGACTCGCGCAACGTGACAGTGATCCCGCAGAGCTCGCGGGCCCGGTCGCCCAGTTGGCCGGTGTGAACGCGCACGGCCAGCCGATCGGCGACGAGCTGTGCCAGTGCCTCGGTCGACGTGTTCTGACCTGCCAGTTCCGGCTCGTCGTCGAGGTTGCGGTACGTCAGGCCGCCGAGCACTTCGTATAGCGCCGCGCTGGCTTGGCCGATATCGACGACCAGGTTGTCGCTGTCGAGCGACTCGCGTTGAAACGTGGCGTCGACAACGTACGTCGCACCATGCAGCCGTTGCGCCGGCCCGAACACCTCGCCCTGGAAGCTGTGCGCGACCATCATGTGGTCGCGCACCGTCACGCTGAACACCGCGTCACGACTCGTCGCCGTAGACGATGCTGTGGCACAGTGCGGGCAGCGTCCCGTCGGCGAGCCGGCTCATCACCTCGGGCAGCTGCCGGAACGGCGATGCCCCGGTGAGCAGTGCGTCGAAGGCTGGGTCACGCAGCAGGTCGAGCGCGAGTGTGAGGCGCTCACGTCTGCTGCGTCGGCCGCGTCTCGCGGCGGCCACCGCACCGACCTGGCTCGCGCGGATCGCGAGTCGCCGAGAGTGAAAGGCCTCGCCTAGTGGCAGCGTCACGGGCTGGTCGCCGTACCAGCTCAGGTCCAGCACCGTGCCGTCGTCAGCGAGCAGCTCCAGAGCGCGCTGAAGCCCCGTCGACGTCGCGGTGGTGTGCACGACCAGGTCGCAGTCATCCGGTGCGCCGTCTGGGTTCGTGAACTCCGCCCCCATGGCGAGCGCGACCTTCTCCCGGTCGGGATCGACATCGACCAGGGTCACCACGACGCCTGGGATCGGCACCAGCAGCCGCGCGACGCTCGCGCCGACCATCCCCGCGCCCATCACCGCGATGCGGTCGCCGACGAGTGGCGCGATGTCCCACAGCGCGTTCACGGCCGTCTCGATCGTGCCCGCGAGTACGGCACGCTCGATCGGGACCTGCTCCGGGAGGAGGACGACGGAGTCCGCCGGCACGACATAACGGGTCTGATGCGGATACAGGCAGAACACGGCGCGATCTTGTAGATGCGCGGGCCCGCGTTCGACCACACCGACGTTGAGGTAGCCGTACTTGACCGGCCCGGGGAACTCGCCGTCCTGAAAGGGCGCGCGCATCGCGGCGTACTGAGACGGTGGCACCCGGCCCTGGAAGACGAGGGTTTCGGTGCCGCGGCTCACCGCCGAGATCAGCGTCCGCACGACGAGGTCGTCCGGCCCGGCCGGCGGGAGGGCGCCTCGCCGAATCTCGCCGACGCCGGGTTCGCAGGTCCAAAACGCGAACACGTCCGGGGCCACTCGGCGTCACGCTCCTCGCACTTTCCGGAGACAGAGCTTGTCCGGGCGGCCGCGTGTTTCTGCGGTCTCGCCGCGGCCACCGCCGCTCGCCCGACGGCAGCCATTGGCTCACACGGCCATCCGGCGAGGTCGGTTCAATCGACGACTCTGCTAAGCATTCACCTGTGCTCGCGCTGGCTGACTGGCATTCGCGCGGCGAGCGGGTGCCGATCCGCCATCACCGCGTCTTCATCCGGCAGGACGGCCCGGCGGGTGGCGCGCCGGTCACCCTCATCCACGGGTTTCCGACCTCGTCACACGACTGGGTCGAGGTGCTTCCGTACCTTCTCGACGCTGGCTATCGGGTGACGACGCTCGACCTTCTCGGCTTCGGCGCCAGCGACAAGCCGCACCCATATCAGTACTCGCTGATCGAGCAGGCCTCGATCGTCGAGGCGGTCTGGCAGCACCTGGGCATCGGGTCGACCGCGCTGATCGCTCACGACTACGGCGTCTCGGTGGCGCAGGAGCTGCTCGCCCGCGATGCAGCTCGCATCACCTCGATGAGCTGGCTGAACGGCGGGCTTTACCCGGATCTGCATCGGCCGATCCCGGCTCAGGAGGCGCTCGCCGGACCCGAAGGTCCGGCGCTCGCCGCCGTGATGAACGAGGAGCTGTTCGCCGCCACGCTTCGTGGCATCCTCGGCCGGCCGGTCACCGACGAAACGTTGGGCGAACTGTGGCAGGCGCTGGAGATGAGCGACGGTACGGCGGTGATGCCGTCGCTACTCGGTTATATGGCGGAGCGTCGTGCGAACGCCGAGCGATGGGTGACGGCGCTTGAGAGCTACCCCGGGCCGCAGCGCTTCGTGTGGGGACCAGCCGATCCGATCAGCGGCGCCCACGTCGTCGAACGGATCGCGCAGCGACTCCCGCATGCCGCGCTGAACGTCCTCGATCAGGACCCTGCGGTCGGTCACTATCCGCAGCTTGAGGCACCGGAGCTGGTCGGTCCGCTGCTTCGGTAGACCCGAAAAATGCCGCAAAAGGCTCATTGTGGGCAACGTCACATCCCTCAGCGCTCAATTCGGAAATGATTTTGCGCCGTTTGCTTGCTGTAGTTAGCAGTAGAACGTGTTCTCACAACGAGTTAGAAGGTGTGCCATGACCCGACAGTCGCGAAGCGAACTGCGGCAGCTCCCGGTGTTCTCCTCGCTTTCCCGGCGAGCCCTGGCAAGGGTCGACTCACTGCTGACGCCGATCTCCATCTCCGACGGTGACGTGCTCTGCCACGAGGGCAAGCTCGGCCGCGAGGCCTTCATCATCCTGTCGGGCGAGGTCGAGGTCAGCCGCGGCTCGGAGCACCTCGCCACCCTCGGTGCGGGTTCGGTCGTCGGCGAGATGGCCCTGCTCGGTCACAGCCCGCGTACGGCGACGGTGACCGCTGCCGGCGACGTCGAGGCCCTGGTGATGAGTGCACAGGAGTTCGCCAGCCTGCTCACGGAGCCGGTCGTCGCCAACTCGGTGATGCGCATCGCGAAGCAGCGCTCCGGCGAGCTCACCGCGGCCTGACCCAGATCGCCGCGAAGCGTCGCCGCTCACTTCCAGGCGAACACCGGCTGCTCGTACTGCGCGACGCGGGTCGTGCGGTGGTGGATAGCGAGCTCGCGGAACTGGTAGATGACGGCGGCGGTGGGCGCGTGGATCCAGGCCCCCAACATCGGGACCCGAATGATGGGATCCGGTGACTCCGGTATCGAGGCAAACATCGGCTCGACGTCGAAATCCGCCGGCCTCGCCACATGCACACTCGCGACCTCGGCCGGATTGGGCGTGATCTGGTCGATGACGTCGCCGCCCCACACCACGACCGGCGTGATCCGGTAGCCGGACCGGGTCGAGTAGTCGTCAAGCAGCCCGAGCACGGCATCCTCGCCGAGCCCGAGCCCGAGCTCCTCGTGAAGTTCGCGTAGCGCCGCCTGCGCAACTGTCTCGCCGGCATCGAGCCGGCCACCAGGCAACGCCCACTGCCCAGCATGGGCTCGGAGTTTCGCCGCTCGCCGGGTGACGAGGATGCCCGGACCGCGGGCATCGGTGACGACGGCGACGGCGACCGCGGCCGGCTTGCGGCTGCCGAGCTCCTGCTCTTGTCGCTCGAAACCGGCGAGTTCGGCGGCCAGCGTCGCGCGGTCGAGCTCGGTCAGAGCAGCGGCCCGACGTGGTTCCCGAATGCGGTCACCTGATCGACCAGCTCATCGACCGAGCGGCTCGGGAACCGCACCTGCAGGTGATTGACCCCCATGTCGGACCACACCTTCATCGCCTCGGCGATCTTCTCGGGCGAGCCGGTCACGGCGTCGCGGTTGAGATCCCAGGTCGGGTCGCCGACGTAGATCCACTGCGTGATCGCACCGATGTCGCCCGTGTCGTCGCCACGGGTCTCGCGGAACAGCTTGATCAGCTCCGGCAGCTGGTCCTGCGGCGTACCTTGCGGAATCCAGCCGTCGGCCTTGGCCGCTCGCCTCACCGCGGCCGGCGCGCCGCCACCCCACCAGATCGGCGGTCGCGGTTGCTGCACCGCACGCGGTTCGATCTCCATCTCGCCGACGACGCCGGTTGACAACGCCTGGTCGAAGATCGGCAACGCTTCGTCGGAGAGCTTCGCGCGCTGCGTCACATCGAGCCCGAGTGCGGCGAACTCCTTCTCGACGTGACCGACACCGAGTCCGATGATGACCCGACCGTCGGAGAGCAGGTCGAGGGTCGCGAACGAGTTGGCGCTCACGAGCGGATGGCGGTAGGCGAGGTTGAACACGGTCGACAGCAGCCGGATCTGCCTGGTCTGGCCCGCGAGCCACGCGAGCGTGGCGATGGTGTCGTACCAGACGGCACTCATCTTGGGTGACAGGTCACTCGGGATCGCGACGTGGTCGCAGACCCCGACGTAGAAGAAGCCGGCGTCATCGGCGGCGTTCGCAACGGCCAGCATCTCCGCCGGCCCGCAGCCGATCTCCCAGTCCTCGACGAAGTACTTGCTCTGCGCCTGAATAGGCAGCTGCATGCCATAGGCGACGGTGCCGGGAGGGACGATCGGAGCCATCCCCGGAGTGTAATCTGACGAGGTGTCAGAAACTCTCGGAGCCAACCTCACGCAGGTCCCGGCGATCGATGGCTGGTTCACGACCGGTGACAAGCCGGCGCTGATCGGCAACAAGTGCACGACCTGCGGCACGGTGTTCTTCCCGAAGGCGGCCAACTACTGCCGCAACCCGGACTGTGACGGCGCCGAGTTCACCGACGCTGAGCTGTCGCGCCATGGCCGGGTCTGGTCGTTCACCGACGCGCAGTACCAGCCGCCGCCGCCGTACATCACCCGCACCGATCCCTACCAGCCGTTCGCGCTGGCTGCGGTCGAGCTCGAGGCCGAGCAGATGGTGATCCTCGGGCAGATCGCGGACGGCTTCGGCGTGGCCGACCTTGCGGTCGGTCAACAGGTGGAGCTGGTGGTGGAGCCGCTGTTCTCCGATGATGAGCACGAGTACCTGGTCTACCGCTGGCGGCCGGTGACCAACGGCGGGCAGGTCGGCAAGAGTGAGGTGGAGTCGGCATGAGCCACGTCGTCGTTGCCGGCGTCGGGATGCACCCGTGGGGCAAGTGGGGCCGCAACTTCGTGGAGTACGGCGTGGCCGCCGCGCGTGCTGCCATCGCCGACGCCGGGATCGGTTGGCGGGACGTTCAGTTCGTGTCCGGTGCCGACACGATGCGCAACGGCTATCCCGGCTATGTCAGCGGTGCCACGTTTGCGCAGGCGCTCGGATGGACCGGCGCTCGCGTCGCGTCGTCGTACGCCGCATGCGCCTCGGGCGCGACCGCGATGGAGGTCGCCCGCGCCGAGATCCTCGCCGGCCGTTGCGAGGTCGCGATGGTGGTCGGGGCCGACACCACTCCGAAAGGCTTTCTCGCGCCCAACGCGGGCGACCGCCCCGACGACCCTGACTGGCTGCGGTTCCGGCTGCTCGGCGCGACGAATCCGACCTACTTCGGGTTGTATGCACGGCGCCGGATGGCGTTATACGGCGCAACGGAGCGCGACTTCGCGCTGGTCCGTTCGAAGAACGCGAAGCACGGCTTGAACAACCCGAATGCGCGCTATCGCAAGGACTTCAGCGTCGAGGACGTGCTCGGATCGGCAATGGTCGCCGATCCGCTCAGGCTGCTCGAGATCTGTGCCACGAGTGACGGCGGCGCGGCCGTCATCCTCACCTCCGCGGAGTGGGCGAAGCGACGCGGCATCACCAAGCCGGTGCAGGTGCGGGCGATCTCCACCGTCACGCCGTCGTTCCCGCAAACCGTCATCGAGATGCCGAACTTCTCCACCGACTCAGGTGTCGCGGTTCCGGACGCCGTGACGCCGTTCAAGTCGGCAATCGCAGCAGCGGCGTACCAGGAGTCGGGCATCGGACCGGAGGACCTGTCGCTCGCCGAGGTGTACGACCTCTCGAGCGCGTTGGAGCTCGACTGGTACGAGGACATCGCGCTCTGCAAGGCGGGGGAGGCCGAGAAGCTGCTGCACGACGGCGACACCACGATCGGCGGGCGGATCCCGGTCAACCCGTCGGGCGGGCTCGCCTGCTTCGGTGAGGCGGTGCCGGCACAGGCGCTCGCCCAGGTGTGCGAGGTCGTCTGGCAGCTACGAGGGCAGGCGACCGGCCGACAGGTCGAAGGCGCGACGAGCGGCATCACAGCGAACCAAGGCCTCTTCGGCCATGGGAGCTCGGTCCTGCTCTCTACTTGATTGCGACCGGTGTCACCGGCGCGCCGGCGGCGTTGACGATCGGCTCGGGAGTGGCCGACAGCAGGAAGCTGTAACGGCCGTCGTCCGCGCAGTCCGCGGCGAGCACCTCGAGGTCGAAGTTCTGTCCCTGGACGAGACCCATCTCGACGATGTGCAGCATGTGCACCGGCAGCATCACGTCGTCGTCTTCGCCGGGGAAGACCTCGAACGACAGGTTGTCGGTCGCGACCGCGGCGACACTCTTCTCGCGGAACCAGCGGACGCTCTGCAGCGACGGGCCCGCAGTCGAGATCGCGTACGACATTCGGTCACCGGCATGCAGGTGGCGCATCTGGCCGGTCCGGAGCAGCACGATGTCGCCCTCGCGGACCTCGACCTTGCCGAACTCGGCGGCAGCATCGAGATCCTCACCCGTGATGGCATGACCGCCTGCGAGGGTCTCGACCCCGGTCGCACCGGCGACGTCCAGTAGCACTCCGCGCGAGACCACGGCGCCGAGCTTGTCGGCGCCGAGCTTCGTCGCCCCGGCTTCGGTGATCGTGTCGGTCCGGAATCCGTTGTAGAGGCGACCGTCATAGCTCACATGCGCCAGTGCGTCCCAATGGGTAGCGGCCTGCACTCCGAGCGATACCGCGTCATCGTTGAACCGCACACCACGTTCGTCATCGCCGTACAGCTCGAGGTGCGCGATCGTGGTGCGCTCGGGATTGGTACGACCTCGGACGAAGCCGAGTTGCGGGCCGTCCTCCGACATCGGAATCGCCAACCGGAACACTCTGCCGTCGCGGGCCTCGGCAATTCCGGCCCGCATCGTCTGCGCGGTGATGAAGTTGAGGGTGCCGCGTTCGTCGTCGGCGCCCCAGCGGCCCCAGTTGTTGACGGATTTCGCGAGTTCGAAGAAGTAGTCCGGGATCATTCGTCGTCGAGCGGACTACAGATCCGGCATGGCTTGAGCTTTGTGGTCTCGGCGTTGACCTTCTTCAGGTCGGTGCGGCCGCTCACTGCGGCGCAGTCCGCGCGGTGGAAGATCGACCCGTTCGGTGTCGCGACGAAGCTCTGCGCCGGGGCCGCGGACGCCCTGATGTTGCCGTCGTCGTTGGTGACGGTGCCGCCGGAGAGCAGGGTCTCGAGCCGGGCGAGCGCGTCGGCCAGATCCCTGGTCTGGGTGCGCGACTCCCGGATCCGGATCGTCTGCCAGTAGGCGAAGTACACGAAGCCGCCGGCGAAGACCAGCGCGAGACCGAGAATCCCACCCGAGATCAGGTAGTCGTTCTGCTCGAACTGTAGCGGCGTGCTGGAAGCGCCGGCCCAGCCCAGGATGATCAGTACGACGCCGAGCGGCATGAGAACACCGCCGGCGATGAGCATCATCCGTTCGGTGTTCACGCCGGCCGCTCGGGTCCGCATCGTGCGGACCTGCTCGGACAGCCGGCTCATCCGCCCCGACGACGACGCCGATCCGGACCGATCGCCGAGCAACTCGGTCGAGGTCGTCATGAGCCCTCCTCAAGACGGCAGCCAGGTCCCGAAGCCTCGAGCACCCGATCCGGTAGGCGTTTCATACCAAAGGCGAACAGGCCGGCGAGGATGAGGCCCAAGATGACCCAACCAGCCGCGAGGCCGCCCGGCAACTTGAATGCCGCGGGCGCCAGCTGCGGCGGCACGGCGACCACCGGCGATGTGGTGGCGGCCGGCGCGGGTGGGACCGCGCCACCGGAGGACACCGGCGGCACGCCAGACCCGCCGGTCGCCGTCGAAGGTCCGGCGGGGGCAGTCGGCGGGGAAGTGCTCGGCACCGACGGCGCAACGTAGCCCGGCGACGCACTCGCGTTGATGCTGGCGCCGCCGAACACCAGGACCATGCCGGTGTCGTTGAAGTTCGCGGCGTACGCCGGCTTCGTGATCTCGACGATGAGGACACCGGTGTCGAGGTGTACCGATGGACCCTTGATCTGCTTGGTGCCCTGCACCAGGAAGATGCGGATGCCCGCGGCCTTCAGGGCGTTGTTCACCGTCTTGCTCAATGTTGCGAGCACGGCCTTCGGAAGCAGGCCCTTGCCCGAGACGGCGATGCCGTTCTGATCGACCGTCACGTTGACACCGGCGACCTTCAGTCCGGCGACGACGGTCGAAATCGTGCCTTGCGAGTGCGTCCCGTCCGACACCGCGTGAGCAGTGGACACGATCGAGCCGATTGACAGCACGCCACCGATCGACGTGTTGAGGACCGCGGAGTGCGCATCGACGACGACGTTGTTCGCGTTCTGCTTGATGACGGTCGACGCTTTGATGTTGCCGAACAGCTGCTCGAGTGTCTTGTTGCTCGCCGAGCCGATCTGCGACGTGGCGCTGACCAGGTTCGGCTTGGAGACCGCCTGCATCGTGATGACGCCCTGGTTCATCGTCACGGTGTCGTTGCCGGACGTGGTGGGCGCCTCCGCCTTGTACGGGTCGTTGAGCTCGTTCTCCAGGCTGGTCGGCAGCCCCTTGATGCCGAGTACGCCGAGGGTCGAACCACCGGCGGCGCCGGTGCTGCCCGGCCAGAAGATCGACGTGACCGCGTGTCCGGTGCCTCCGGCTCCGAGTTGCGAGAGCGCGTAAGGCGCCTCCGCTTCGACGTCCTCACCGGAGTGGGAGTACAACGGCGCCCGCAGCCCGGCAGCAGTGGCGTTCACGTTGACCGAACCGAGCGGAGTCTTGCTCGGCGCTGTGGCGACCGGCGATGCACTCGCATGCAGCCCCGCCGTGACCGGTCCCATCGCGAACGTCGCGACTGCTGCAGTTGCGACTGCGACTCGGCGGCGGGTGCTGAACCGCCTCGGTGGTGCGCCTGGCGACTCGCTCATGCTGCCCCTCCGAGGTAGGCCTCGGACACCTGCTCGGCGATGTCCTGGGGCTCACCCACCGCGATCACGCGGCCCTGGGTCATCACCGCTGCGAAGTCCGCGACCCGAAGCGCCGTGGTCGCAAATTGTTCGACGAGCAGGATGGTGATCCCTTCCTCGGCCAGCTGGCGGACCAGATCGTAGAGCTCGGACACGATGATCGGTGCGAGGCCCATCGAGATCTCGTCCAGCAGCAGCACCGCAGGTTGCGAGACCAGCGCACGCGACATCGCCAGCATCTGCTGCTCACCGCCGCTCATTGTCCCAGCGCGTTGACCGCGGCGTTCCGCCAATCGGGGGAACCGGGTGAAGGCGACATCTTGGACGTCCTTCATCGACATACCTGCGGCATATGTCCAGATCCGCAGGTTGTCGTCAACGGTGAGATTGGGGAAGATGCCGCGACCCTCCGGGATCCGGCTCACGCCGGCGCGAGCGAGTGCGTCAGGTCCGGCGCCGTTCACGTGGGTGCCGGTGATGTGCACGCAGCCCGAGGTCGGCCGCAGGTTGCCGGAGATCACCTGCAGCGTCGTCGACTTGCCGCCGCCGTTCGGACCGAGCAGCGCGTACACCGTCCCGCTCGGGACCGCCAGGTTGACGCCGTGCAGCACCTCGATCCGGCCGTAGCCGGCGTACAGATCGATCAGTTCGATCGCATGCTGCGGTATTGCCGCCTGCCGCGCCATCAGACCTCGTCGCTTCCGAGGTAGGCGGCCTGGACCGCCGGGTCTTTCTGGATCTCGGCCGGTGTGCCCTGGGCGATGATCCGGCCGAAGTCGAGAACGTAGATCCGGGTGCAGACCCGCATCACCAGCTCGACGTCATGCTCGACGAGCAGGATCGCCGTACCGTCGCGCACCAGGTCGAGCATCAGATCGCCTAGGGCATCGGTCTCGTCCTGGTTCAGCCCGGATCCGACCTCGTCGAGAAGCAGCAGCCGAGGCCGGGTCGCGAGCGCCCGACCGAGCTCGACCAGCCGAGCGATTCCGGTGGGCAGCGCATCGACCCGGGCGTTACCGACCCGCTGCAGACCGACCCGGTCGATGATCTCCGCGGCGACTCGCCGCGGCGGTGTCTGGTCCTCGGACCACGACTTGTGGAACTCGGCCGCCGCGAGGATGTTCTCGAAGACCGTGAGCGAGCCGAAGACCTCGAGCCGCTGGAACGTGCGCGCGATCCCCAGGCGGGCCCGCCGGTACGGCGGGAGGTGGCTGACTTCCCGGCCGCCGATGAAGACCCGACCGTTGGTCGGTTCCTGAAGTCCGGTGATGACGTTGAAGGTTGTGGTCTTGCCGGCGCCGTTTGGACCGATCAGGCCGGTGATCTCACCCGGCATCACAGTCAGGTTGACGTCCGAGACCGCGTTGATCCCGCCGAAGCGCACCGAGACGTCGATGATCTCGAGGACGGCATCGGAGGTCCGTTGCTCAGGCGCCTCGAGGTCAACGGCCGGCATGTGCCAACTCCTCTTCCTCCTGGAAGAAGACCGAGCCCACGGTCCCGTCCTCGGCCGGTGCCGCCCTCACCGCCGGCGCGGTCTGGAAGCTCTCGGCCGGCTTGAAGCGGTCGAGCAGGCGCACGATCCTGCCGCCGAAGCCGTTGGGATCACGTCCGACGCTGATCGCCGCCAGACCGGTCAGCGTGTACTGCAGCTGCGCGATGTGGCGGGTCAGGTCGTGGGCAGCCAGATGGGGTTGGGCGATCTGGAAGCCGGTGAAGGTCGCGGCGCCGAGAAGCGCACCGGTCGCGGTGTTGATGCCGCCGACCCGGGCCAGCAGGAGGACGACGAGGCTGCCCAGCGCGGCGAAGTCGTTGGCGTCCACCTGCCCCGGCACCGCGCCGAGAAGCGCGCCCGCCAACCCGGCCATGCCGGCGGCGAGCGTGAACGTGATCAGCTTCGTGACGTTGACGTTGACGCCGAGGGTTGCGCACGCGGCAGGCGAGTCGTTGGTCGCGACCAGACGGCGCCCGAACGAGCCGCGGCGCAGCGCGAGTACGCCGATCGCGCAGAGCACGAAGGTGACGCAACACACCATGAAGAAGGCCTGGTCGGACTTGGTGGGAACACCGGGAATGTGCACCCGGGCCACCGCGATGTTGCCGCCGGTGCCGAGGATCTGGGTGAAAACGGCGAGGTCCATGACGGTCGCGAACGAGAACGTCGCGAGAGCGAGATACAGCCCGCGCAGCCGCAGCGTCGGTAAGGCGACGAGCGCTCCGACGGCGCCGGCCAGCCCGACCGCAGCGATCAGCCCGATCGGGTTGCCGCTCGTTCCCCCGGCATGTGACATCGCGAACGCGCCGAGACCGACGAACGACAGGGTGCACAGCGACACCATTCCGCCGTACCCGGTGAGCAGCACCAGCGAGAGCAGCTCCAGTGCGGTCGCGAAGCCGTCCGCGCCCCACTTCAGGTTCGCCGAGCCGAGCTGCGTCGACACGATGAACGATCCGATGACGACCGCGATGCCGACCCCGATCGAGGACTTCAGGCTCGCCACCCGCGGCGCGACGGCGGCGGCGAACGACGCGGTCCGGAGCCGGTCCTGCGGCAGGACGATCAGGACGATGAACAGCACGATCATCGGGATGATCGCCTGCACGCGGGTCAGGAAGCCCGACGACGGGAGATAACCCAGCGCCATCGACTGACCGACCGCGATGACGATGGCGCCGCCGACGGCGGCCGGCAAGTTACGGAGCCGGCCGATGATGGCGGCGGCGTAACCGTCCACGACGAGCAAAGTCAGGTTGAGGATGTTGAGCTCCTGGATCGGAGCCAGCAACATCCCGCCCAGCGCGGCGAGCGAGGTTGAGAGCATCCACGACAGCTGCTGCACCCGGACCGGCCGGCCGCCTGCCATCGCGAGCAGGTCGGGGTTGTCGACGACGGCGCGCATCGCGATGCCGAGCCGGCTCTGGGTGAACAGCAGCCTGAGTCCGACTCCTGCCACGATCAACGCCAGGACGGTGATCAGCTCGTGGTAGCTGACCAGCACCTGGCCGACCCGGAACCCGTTGCCGTTGTCGAGCTGCGGCAGGACCCGCGAGACAGTGGGGCTCCAGACGCTGTTGGCGATTCCGACCAGGGCGAGCAGCAGCCCGAGGGTGACCACGACCGTAAGGTCGACCGGCGCACCCCGCAGGGGGCGCATCAACGCCATCTCGATGAACAGTCCGAACAGCGGCGCGAGAACGACCAGCACCAGGAACATGGACAGGACGACGTTGAGATGCCAGTTCTGCCACAGCTCCCAGAACGTGTACGCCGAGAACATGGCGATCGCGCCGTGAGAGAAGTTGAAGATGCCGGTCGTCGTGTAGGTGACGACCAGACCCATCGCAATAAGCGCGTAGATGCACCCCGTCACCAGTCCGGTGATGAGGAAGCCTTCGAAAGCGGTCATGTCGGCCCGCTCCTACTTCTTCACCCACTGGCCGTCACAGCGGTAGCCACCTGGGTTCGACGAGGTCACCGCCGGGTCTGCGATCCGGCTGAACACGCCGTTGTTCAGCTGCCACAAGATGTAGCAGTGGTTTCCGCTCGTCTTCGAGCCCGGATTGGCCGGCGAGATCACGCCATTGTCGGTGTAGTTCTTCACCTTTCGTAGCGCGGCGAGGACGGTCTGCTGGGTGATCTTCTTCCCAGCGTTCTCGACCGCCTGCTGGAACAGCCGGCCATCGACCCAGGCGAACATCGCGTACAGGTTCAACGGCTGGTTGCCGTAGGTCCGGGCGAACCAGGTTTGCAGGTTCCCGAGCTCGGGGATCTGCTTCGCTTCGCCGGGATTGAAGAACAGTGAGTACTCGTTGTAGCCCTGCAGACCGTTTGCGAGCGACTTGTTGCCGCCGAGCGCACTCAGGAACGCCGGGTCGTACGCGATCGGAATGACGTTGATGAGCGACGAGGGACAGCCGGCTTGCTTCTCGTTCTGGATCATCGTCGCCGCGTTCTGGGCGTCCTCGGTGACGGTGAAGAACATCTGGATGTGCTGCTGCGTGCACATCTTGACGAAGTCGCCGACGAAGTTGCCGTTCGTCGGCTGCTCGTTGACCGAGTAGACGAACTTCCATCCGGCCACCGTCGCAGCGTGGGTGATTGCCGCCTGCTTGGCCAACGCCGACGGAATCGCCTCGGCGATGGTACCGACGTGCTGCACCTTGCTGCCGTACTTCTGCTTGTAGTACGCGAACATGCCGGTGGCGTAGCCGAGCTGGCCAGGTTCGAGGTCGAAGTGGTTGGACAACGGCTCGGCGGCTGGGTCGAGTGCGACGTGGATGTCCGGCACGGAGGGGTGCTGCTTCAACACGTTCGCACCGCAGTTGTCGTAGAGCGAGAACGTGCCGACGAACGCGAACACCTGGTTGACCAGGCTCGAGGTCGCGTTCTCGTTCTGGGTGCAGTTGGTCCCGCCGTCTTTGAAGTTGACCTGGACCTGATGACTGCAGATGCCGTGGTTGGTGTTGTTGACATACTGAGCGAAGGACTCGATGCCCTCCTCGGCGCCCTGGAACAGGCCGCTCACAGGGCCGGTGACGTCGGCGATCGTGCCGATCGCGAGCCCGGTCGCGTTGACGCCGTTGCCGGACATGGCCCCGCAGGTCCCGGCTGCCGTCGTCGTACCGGTTCCCTTCGACCCGGTGGCGCCCGTGCCGGTCGACCCGGTGCCGGTGCTTCCGGTGCCCGTCGACCCGGTGCCGGTGCTTCCGGTGCCCGTCGACCCGGTGCCGGTGCTTCCGGTGCCCGTCGACCCGGTGCCGGTGCTTCCGGTGCCCGTCGACCCGGTGCCGGTGGACCCGAGGCCGGTGCCTCCCGTGCCGCTCGACCCGGTGCCGCTGGTGCCGGAGCCGAGGACGGCGTCGGCAGCCTTCGTCCGGACGTTCTCAGGGAGCCGGGCGCCGCACGCCGTCGCGATGACGCCGGCGACCATGAGCAAGGCAACTGCGCGGGGGGTGCGCATCTGACTCCCTTTCTCCTTCGTGCCCTGAGGTTCCAGTGCCGGCAGTTAGCGGGATCTCCTGCCGGCGACGGTCATCGTCGACCCTGCGGGCTCGCCTGTCGAGGCCATCCCGAGCTTGCGGTGATCCCAGGAGCGGACCCGCTCCGTCTTGATTCGTACGGCGATGCGCTTGTTGAGCATCACCTCGATGAATGGCTTGACGTCGTTCGAATACGGTCCGTAGTAGCGCTCCCACAGGTTGACCCCGATCCGCCAGAGCAGGTCCGGGTCCTCGCTGAGCTCCGCGGTGCCCTCGACCGACAGGCCCCGCAGCTCGTCGTACGTGGCACCGTCTTCGACGAGCAGGCTGACCCGCGGGTTCCGGCGGAGGTTCACCGCCTTCTGCGACTTCGACTTCGTCTCGAAGCAGATCTCGCCGTCGACGATGGCGAACCACATCGCCACCAGGTGCGGCTGACCGTCGCGGCCGACGGTCGCGAGAGTCATCGACCGGGTGCCTGCCAGGAACTGATCGATCTCGTCGTCGCTGAGAACGATCTCCGCGCGTTGGTTGGCGCCCACGACGTCAGCTTGCCGCCGAATTGTCGAGCAGGCCGGCGAGCCGCTCGGTGGTCGCGATCCACTCCTCCACCATCTCGAAAATGACTTCCTGGGCCGGGCGCACGTTGTTCATCCGTCCGACGATCTGCCCGACCGGGAAGCCGGACAGCTCCTTCGTGTGTGACCGGCTGACTCTGCGTGCCATCTCGCCCCAGAGCAGTCCCTGTAGCGGCATCGGCAGCGTCTTCGGTGCGTCCTCGGCCTCCCACGCGTCGGTCCACGCGGTCCGCAACTGGCGGGCCGGCTTGCCGGTCATCGCCTTGGACCGCACGGTCGAGCGGGAGTCGGCCGCGAGGAGGTTCTCGAGCGCCTCAGTGGCAGTGTCCGCTTCGGCGACGGTGAGCCAGATCGAACCGGTCCACACTCCCTGAGCACCGAGGGCAAGCCCGGCGGCCATCTGCCGGCCGGTGCCGATGCCGCCGGCCGCGAGCACCGGGAAGTCGGGCCCGACCGCGTCGACGATCTCCGGTACCAGCACCATCGTCGCGACGTCGCCGGTGTGGCCGCCCGCTTCGGTGCCCTGCGCAACGATCATGTCGACGCCGATGTCGACCTGCTTCTGGGCGTGGTGCTTGTTGCCGATCAGGGCCGCGACCAGTACGCCGTGGTCGTGCGCCTTGTCGACGACCTCCCTCGGCGGCGGGCCCAGCGCGTTGACGAGCAGCCGAACGCCGTCATGGCTCAAGGCGACATCCACTGAGCGGGTGGCCTGATCGTCGACGCCGAGACCGGCGGCGCGGGCGCGCTCGTGGAAGTCCTCGGGCAGCGGCGGGACGTTGTACTCGGCCAGCACCTTCTCGAGGTAGTCCCAGTGCTCCTGCGGGATCATCGCCCGGAGCTCAGCCTCGTCGGGCTGCTTGCCGCCCTTGCCGATGTAGTTGGCCGGCATGACGAGGTCGACGCCGTACGGCTTGCCCTCGACGTGGTCGTCGATCCACTTCAGCTCGATCTCGAGTTCTTCGGGGGTGTAAGCAAGCGCTCCGAGCACTCCGAATCCGCCTGCCCGGCTCACAGCCGCCACCACGTCCCGGCAGTGGGAGAAGGCAAAAATCGGGAACTCGATCCCGAACTTGTCGCATACCGGCGTTCGCACTCGTGCTCCGTTCACTTGCGCATCGGAAGTTTCTGACGGGTCGTCAGGTTGCGTCAGGTTGCAGAGTACGGTGCTTCGCGTGACCTCACAACGCTCCTCCGAGTTCACCACGCCTGACCGCTCCGAGATTCCGGCGATCAGCGCCTCCCACGTGGCGATGATGGAGGCCTCGGATGACGACAGGGTGTGGGTCTGGGTCAACATGCACCACGTTGTGCTCCGCACCATCGGACGGCGCAGCGGCACCGAGCACAAGGTTGCGCTGCCGTTCTGGCGCGATCCCGGCGGCCAGCGGATCGTGGTGGCATCGTTCTCCGGCGCACCGAAGGACCCGGCCTGGTACCTCAACCTTGCCGATCGCGCCGCGAACCCTGAGGTCTACGTGCGGGTGCAGGGCGGCGCCTACTGGTCGGTGCCGGAGGTGCTGGAGGGGTCGGAGTACGACGCGATCTGGCAGGGCCTGATCGCCGACCGGCCGCACTACGCGGACTACCAGGCCGACACCGAACGCCGGATCCCGCTGGTCCGCCTCCCGCAGACCCGCCCGGTCTGAATCCGCTGTCAAGTCGCCGGCACATCGCGATCGCCAACGGCAGCACCCTGGTCTAGCTCTCAGTGAGTTCCTTCCACCGGATGGAACTCGATGCGGTAGACGAGGGTGTCGTCGTCGATCGGACCGGCGTGCGCAGCGCGCTGGCGGAGCGTCTTACGGTCGGGCTCGCCTGAGCGCCGCACATCGCCAGTGGTGATGTCTCGAAACGGCATCAGCTCGATCGAGTCGACTTCGACGGTTGCGAACCCGACGGTGTAGCGGCCGCCCACTTTCACCTGCGGACGCTGCCAGAGTCGGATCGAGACGGTGATGTCGCCGGCAGCGACGCCGTCTCGCAGCTCGCGACTGAACTGCACCGCGCGATCCTAAGACCGATGACGTCACCGGAACCCAAGCACGCTGTCGCCCGTCGTATCGATGTGAGGCCGGTGACGGGTGCCGACGGTCTCGGTGACCTCGCTGATCCTGTGCCCGCTACCGACTCCAGCAGGCGGTGCTTTCGGCGCTGAGCCGGGCGCGTGGCGTCACGACAGGGACACCGGCAGCGCCTTGAAGCTGTTGTTGAGGTTGGAGCGCAGCCGCTGCGGCTCGCCGGTCAGTTCAACCGTGGTGAACCGCGAGAGCAGCTCCGCGAGGAAGATCCGGCCTTCCAGTCGAGCGAGGTGCACCCCGACGCAGAAGTGCTCGGCCTGCCCGAACGACAGGTGCCGGTTCGGCGATCGGCGTACGTCGAACGCCTGGCCGTCCTCGAAGACATCCTCATCGCGGTTCGCGGAGGTGTAGTACATCGCGACGGCATCACCGGCTTTGATCCGCTGGCCGCGGATCTCGGTGTCCTCCGTCGCGGTTCGGCGGAAGTAGTGCAGCGGGTTGGCCCAGCGAACGATCTCCTCGATGGCGGAGGGGATGAGTGATCGATCCCCGCGCAGCGCCTCGAACTGGTCAGGATGATCCAGGAGGGCGAGCAGCCCGGACGACAACATCGTCTGTGTCGTGTCCTGTCCGGCGGTGACAAGTTGGACGAACAGCTTCGCGAACTCGACGGCATCGATCGTGCGCAGCAGCGCGTCCGTGAGGTCGCCGCCGGCCTCGGCGATCCCGGCCGCCTCGCGGTCCAGGGCGAACTGGTAGGCGTACATGCCCATCTCGGCGCTCGCCGTGCCCGCCGCGCCAGGTTCGCTGGCGTAGTCGGGATCCTGGCCGTGGGTGACTCGCTCGGCGAGTGCATGCACGTGCTCCCAGTCGGCGCGCGGGAGTCCCATGAAGGCACCGATCACGCGCGTCGGCAGCGGCGCTGCGACCTCGTTGACGAACTCGACCTGTTTCGCCTCGGCTGCCTGGTCGAAGATCGACCGGCAGATGTCGCGGATGCCATCGGCGAGCCGGCCGACCTCCCGCGGCGTCATACGTGAGGTGATCGGTTTGCGGACCTGCCGATGGCGGGGCGGATCCATGGCGAGCAACATCCCGCGCATCTGCTCGAGCTGGTCCTCGGCGAGATCGCCCAGCACGATTCCCTTCTGGGCCGAGGAGAACAACAGCGGCTGGCGTGCGACGGTCTCGACATCGCGATGCTTGAGGATCGCCCAGTAGCCCCCCGATTCATCCATGGGCTGCCAGTGCACCGGGTCGGTTGCGCGCAGCTCGGTCAGGTAGTCGTGCGGCGGTCCGCCGAGATAGGTGTCCGGGTCGGAGAGGTCGATCACTTCTCGACGACGGCCGGCCGCCCGAAGCCCTGCGCCTCGGCCAGCGCGAAGTACGCCTTGAGTGTCGACGCCCCGTCGGTGACCGACTCGACGTTGCCGTTGGCGTCGAGGTTGAGGTTGCAGCCGTACATCTGGAACCACGCCCGGGTGTTGTCCTCGAGCACGGTCAAGGTGTGGACCGATCCGGCCGGCTCGTAGAGGAACGACCCGGCCGTGTTGACGTAGTCGTACTCCTTGTACTTCCACGCCCCCGACGTCGTGTAGCCGAAGACCGGCCCGGTGTGCCGGTGGGTCTGCACCTCGAAGTTCGACTGGAAGATGTTCTCGACGACCCACAGGCCCTCGGCCTCGTCGATGAGGATCACCTTCATCTTGTTGCCGCCGCCGTACTCGACGAACGGCAGGTCGTCGCTGCCGATGTGGATGGCGAGCGGTAGGTCCGCAGTAGCAGTCATGCCACGAACCGTACGACGTGACGGCCCTGGGGTACATGGACGACGCGGTTTGCGGCCGGGAGGACGACCGTCGTTGTTCCGTCGGTGACGATCCGAAGCGTGACCTGCTCGCCGGCACGCAAGCCGGCAGCCCGCAGCAGGACGGTCAGCCGTCTGACGTTCGTGAGCCGCAACCGGATGACGGGTCGGGGCGCCGGTCGCGAGGTGCGGGTCCAGGTGAGCTGGGTCGCGACGCCCGGTCCTGGTCCGCTGCTGAGGGCGACCTGTCGTGACGTGTGGGTCTTGATGCCTCGCTCCGGACGCTCGCCGGACAACGCGCTGATTCGTGCCAACCGGGTCTTGATGCGAGCCTTCACATCGCGCAGCCAGTAGTCACCGGTCGTGCCGACGCCGTACGCCGGCAGTTGGGTGACCGAGATCCCGCCGCCGGTCGCGAATCGGGTCGAGAACGCATCTTGGCTGTTGCTCGGTGTCCAGACGAACTGGAACTGTCCCGGATTGTGAACTCGTTTGTCGCGGCCCATGAACTTCGCGGCGTCGGCGAAGGAGTCGGCGAGTTCGAAGGCGACGTGGTCGACGGCGGGCCACAGCAGCCACCGATACCGATCCCCGAGAGCGGCGAGGGCATCGGCCTCGGCCTTCTCGATCGTCACCGGCACAAGTTCGTCGGCGGCACCGCCGGCGAGATACACCGGGACCCAGCGCAGGTTCGCGAGCGCGGCGACGTCACCGACGGCTCCCGCCAGCGTCACGGCTTTCGCGAACAGGTCCGGATGCTCCATCGCGAGCTGGTTGGTGCCGAGGCCGCCCATCGAGTATCCGGAAAGGACGGTGCGGTTCGGATCGAGCGAGTACGCCTGCGCCACCTGGTGCCACACCTGCCAGAAGTCGAGCTCGGCGTAGTCGAAGTAGTTGCCATCCGGCCCGCGGCCGAGTGTCGTCACACAGATCGAGTGCCGGTCCTCGCAGGCGAGCTTGCTGAAATGCGGCGTCGTCGCGGCGTACTGGTTCTGGTTCTGCGTGAGCGAATGCAGCAGGAAGGTGAGTGGCGCGGGGTGGCCCGGGCGGTACGACGTCGGGACGTACACCGCGTAAGGCTGGATCCGGCCGAGGTAGTTGGGCTTGCCGTCGGCGATCGTCGCGGGCGTGGTGACGATTCCCGGACCCAGGTTCACGTCGGAGACATACCAGCGATCGCTCCATCCGCGGGGTCGCAGCTGCGGGGTGCGGATCCGCCGGGCGAGCTGCCGCCAGTCGATGAGTGTCGAGAACGGCGCGACATTGCCGGTCGCGAGATCAGCGGTCTGCGTCGCGTCGTCCCAGAAGTCGTCGCTGATCGGCTCTTGGCTGCGATGACGGAAGGTGACGTTGTACACCGCGGTCTGCGTCGGCAGCGCGTCGGCGGGTCGCGCGAAGCCGGTGCCGGCAGTGTCGGCGAGGCCGGCCGCCAGCCGGATCCGCCAGGTCCCGCGGGGGTGCAGCACGTTGGTCGGGACCCGAACGACGAAGGACTGCGCGGCCCGGTCGACGACGGTATGCAGCCGGGCGAGGATCTCGCCGGTGACGACGTTGACCAGCTGGGCACCCTGACTCGACACGATGAGGGCGGTGTCGATCCCTGGGGAGTGCACGCCGGCGCCGCCGGGCCAGTTGGACTCGCCTGTCGTCGCGCTGGCGTCGCGATCGAAGGTCCATTCCGCGATCGGCACCGCGGGGTTGGCGAGGGTGTTCCAGTCGACCCGCCAGTACGTCGCGTGCGGGCGCGATAGCGCCGCGGCCCGAAAGATGTCGGCGCCGTTGCCGTGCGCCGCCCCGGGCGGGTAGGTATAGGTGCCGAAGCTCGGCGACCCTGCCGTGACCGAGATGTCGCCGGTCGACGCCGTGGTCGTCCCGTGGTCGTCATAGAGCCAGTCGGTCCAGTACAGCCCGCCGTCGGCCAGTCGGCCGGTGCCCGACGTCCGCGGAAACGCGGTGTTGCTTCCCGGCCAGCCGGCCGCCGCCGGAAGCCTTGGCTCGGCGGCATACAGCGCCCGCGGCGCATCCGCCGGCAGCCCGCCGTTGTGGCCGGCAGCTAACGCCGCCGGCGCGTTCGCCAGCACAAATCCGGCGGTGACCACGGCGAGGAATCGAGTGCGCACAGAATCCATTTCTGACGGGGCGTCAGGTTTGGAGATAAAGTCTAGACATGGACGAGTTCCCCCGGATCATCTCGGTCGACGACCACGTCGTTGAGCCGCCCAACCTGTGGCAGGACCGGCTACCGGCCGCGATGAAGGAACGCGGTCCGAAGATGGTCTTCGCCCCGAAGGGCGATGTGAGCTTTGTCGGCGGCAAGCTGACCGTGTCGATGGGCGAACCCGGGAGCGGCCCCGACGTTGCCTGGTGGACCTACGAGGATCTCCGCCGGCCATTGATGCGACTCGACGCCTCGGTCGGCTACGACCGCGACGAGGTGGACCTGCGGCTGGTCAACTACGACCAGATGCGCACCGGCGCCTACTCGATGAAAGAGCGTCTCGAAGACATGGACGCCAACTGGACCGACGCCCAGATGTGCTTCCCGACGTTCCCGCGCTTCTGCGGCCAGACCTTCCTCGAGGCCAAGGACAAAGAGGTCGCGCTCGAGTGTGTGAAGGCCTACAACGACTTCCAGGTCGAGGAGTGGTGCGGGTCGGCTGACGGCCGGATGATCCCGCTGATCATCGTGCCGTTGTGGGACGCGCAGCTCGCCGCGGATGAGGTACGCCGAAACGCCGCGCGCGGCGTGCGGGCCACCTGCTTCAGCGAGATCCCGCCCTTCCTCGGGCTGCCCAGCGTTCACGACAAGAACAAGTACTGGGACCCTTTCTTCGCAGCATGCGAGGAGACCGGGACCGTCATCAACATGCACATCGGGTCATCGTCGAAGATGCCCTCGACCTCGGCCGACGCACCGGCTGCGGTCGGATCGACGCTGACGTTCGCGAACTCCTGCTACTCACTCGTCGACTGGCTGATGTGCGGCGCGCTAGAGCGATTCCCGAAGCTTCAGATCGCCTACTCCGAGGGTTCGATCGGCTGGATCCCGTACGTGCTGCATCGGGCCGACGTGGTGTGGGAGGAGAACCGCGGCTGGGGTGGCGTGGCCGACACCGTGAAGCGGCCGCCGAGCGAGCTGTACTTCGAGCATGTCCTCGGCTGCTTCTTCGACGACCCGCACGGCTTGCTCAACCTCGACCACATCGGCGTGAACAACGTCGCCTACGAGAGTGACTACCCGCACTCCGACTCGACCTGGCCGAACACCCGGGCAGTCGCCGAGGAGCAGATGAAGCACCTCGACCGCGACGTAGTCGAGAAGATCGTTCGAGGTAACGCGATCCGGGTCTATGACCTGACCCCCGAAGGCCGCTGGAAGGGCTAAGAGTTCCACGATGCTCGATTACCTGATCAAGGGCGCGACCATCGTCGATGGCACCGGCGACCCGTCGTACGTCGGTGATGTCGGTGTGCGTGACGGCCACATCGTCGCGGTGGGAGAGGTGGCAGAGGTCGCTTCCGAGACCCTCGACGCGACGGGAATGGTCGTCGCGCCAGGGTTCATCGACAACCACACCCACTACGACGCGCAGCTGTTCTGGGACCCGTGGTTGACGCCGTCCAACGAGCACGGCGTGACCACCGTGCTCGGTGGCAATTGCGGCTTCACGTTGGCGCCGCTTCGTGCCGAGGACGCCGACTACACCCGGCGGATGATGCAGAAGGTCGAGGGCATGCCGCTCGAGGCGCTCGAAACCGGCGTGCGTTGGGGCTGGGAGACCTTCGCGGAGTACCTCGACGCGGTCGAGCAGTCCGACCTCGCGGTCAACGCCGGCTTCCTGGTCGGCCACTGTGCGATCCGCCGCTACGTGATGGGCGAGGAGGCAACCGACCGTGAGGCCAGTGAGGACGAGATCAAGCAGATCGTCGCCCTCCTGCACGAGTCGATCGACGCCGGCGGGCTCGGGTTCTCGACCACGCTGTCGAACACCCACTCCGATGGCGAGGGCAAGCCGGTCGCATCGCGGAAGGCGAGCAAGGACGAGCTGATCGCACTTTGTACCGCGGTCGGCGAGCATGAGGGCACGTTTATCGAGGGCATCGTGCCCGGCTGCCTCGACAAGTTCAGCGACGACGAGATCGAGCTGCTGGCACAGATGTCAGCGGCGGCGAAGCGGTCGCTGAACTGGAACCTGCTCACCGTCGATTCACGCGAGCCGGACCGGATCCCGCGCCAGCTGGAGGCATCGAAGCGGGCCCGCGAGCTGGGCGGTCGGGTGATCGGGCTGACGATGCCGGTGCTGGTCCCCATGAACATGAGCCTGCTCAACTTCTGCGGCCTGTGGCTTATCCCGGGCTGGGGACCGATCCTGCAGTGCCCCGTGCCCGAGCGCATCGAGAAGCTGAGGGACCCGGCAGTCCGGGCGGAGATGCTTGAGCGGGTCAACAGCAAGGAGGCGGGCGTCTTCCGGCGGCTCGGCAACTTCGGCCGCTACGTCCTGGGTGACACCTACAGCGAGGCGAACGCCGGGCTCAAGGGCCGCGTCGTGAAGGAGATCGCCGAGGAGCGCGGGCAGGAGCCGTTCGACTGCCTTCTCGACATCGTCATCGCCGACGAGCTCCGCACCATCCTGTGGCCGATGCCCAACGACAACGACCCTGACACCTGGGCCCTCCGCGAGCAGGCCTGGGCCGAGGACGACATCATGCTCGGCGGATCCGATGCCGGCGCACACCTCGACCGGATGGCCGGCGCACCGTTCCCGACCAGATTTCTCGGCGACATGATCCGGGGCCGCAAGCTGGTGCCGCTCGAGACGGCGGTCCGGCTGATCACCGGCGCCCAGGCGGATGTGTTCGGTCTGGTCGACCGCGGGTACCTGCGTGAGGGTTACCACGCCGACGTCGTCGTGTTCGATCCGGAGAAGGTCGCCGCCGAGGAGGCCTCGCTGCACTTCGACCTGCCCGGCGATGCGCCCCGGCTGACCGCCGGCGCGATCGGCGTAACGGCGGTGCTGGTCAACGGCGTCGAGACAATCCGCGACGGCAAGGCGACCGGTGCCCGGCCCGGCACGGTGCTTCGCTCGGGCCGCGACACCGTCACGGTTGCCACTTCGTAGCGAGGTGAACCGCGTCCGGGCGGGTTTCTTCAGCATCACGCCGCCCGCTCCCGTCGATGATGACGGGTCCTACCTGCGCTGGCACCTGCTCGACCACATGCCCGAGCAGTATCAGCTGCCCGGCATGGTGCACGCGATGCGATGGATCGCCGACGGCGACCTGCCGAACCGTCGCATTGCGGCGACCGGGGCGCTCACCGATGTCGGTAGCGTCGTCAACTACCTGTTCGGTGAGCCCGTGCAGCAGACCTACGACGACTTCATGGCACTGGGCCGCGCCCTCGCCGAAGCCGGGCGGTTCCAGGTGTCGCGACCGTCGCTGCAGTTGCGGCTGCTTGCCCTTCTCAAGTGGTACGCCGCACCAGCGGCGCTGGTGTCGGCGCAGGTCGTGCCGTTCCGGCCTCACCGCGGGATCCTGGCAATCGTCGAGGAACCGGCCGGCGATGCAGCGGCCTGGCAGCACTGGCTGCACGCCGACCATTACCCGCAGCTTCTCGGTGTCGACGGTGTCGCAGGCGCCTGGATGTACGGCTCCAGCGAGACCTGGAAGGTGCAGCCGACCTGCCAGGGCGAGCCGCAGTACACGACGATCGTCTACCTCGACGGCGACCCCGCCGACACCGCCGACCGGCTGGCCCCTGTTGTCGAGGAACGCTGGGCGTCGGGCGCCGCACGTCCGGTCTTCGCCGGCCCGCTACGCACGATGATGCAGTGGGACGCCTGGCAGTGAGTGAAACTGCCGCTATCAGGCTGGGAATCGTTTCGCCGGTGCTGACGATGCTGCCCGGCGCGCACGCCCACTGGGAGGAGAACGGTTCGATCGAGGACGTCGCGCGAATCGCCGCGGCGGCCGACCGGCTTGGCTACCACCACCTCACCTGCAGCGAGCATGTCGGCGTACCGGCTGCGGAGGCGGCGCGACGCGGAGCGGCGTACTGGGACCCGCTTGCGACGTTCGGCTACCTTGCCGCACGCACTGTGCGGATCCGGCTCGCCACCAATGTGTTGGTGCTCGGCTATCACCACCCGCTCGAGATCGCGAAGCGCTACGGCACGCTCGACGTCGTTAGTGGCGGCCGCCTCATCCTCGGCGTCGGGATCGGGACGCTTCGGGCCGAGTTCGATCTGCTCGAAGCGGCGTACGACGACCGCGGCGCGCGTGGTGACGATGCGATTCGCGCGCTGCGTGCCGCGCTCTCGCGGCGCGAGCCGGAGTATCACGGCGAGTTCTACGACTTCTCGGACCTGGTCATCGATCCGTGCGCGGTCCAGGAGCGGGTGCCGATCTGGGTCGGTGGCCGGACGCTGCGGTCACTGCGCCGCGCTGCGGCACTCGGCGACGGTTGGTGTCCGTTCGCGGTCTCCCCGGCGCAGGCAGCGCAGTGGCTCGATCGAGTCGAGCGCCGCGAGGACTTCGAGGTGGTGCTCATGTCGCGGCCGCTGGACCCGGTGGGCGAGCCGCAGGCGACGGCTGACGCCATGGGTGAGCTCGCCGCGGCGGGAGCGACGGTCGTGAAAGCGATCTTCGTGCATCGCTCGCTCGACCACTACATCGAGCAGCTCGAGGCGCTCACCGAATCACTACCCAGGACAACTTCGTAGGAAGATGTCCGCGTGCCGCAGAGTGATCTTCCTGAGCGGGCGATTCGAGTCTCGGACCCGGACCGCGACGCGGTGGTCGAACGGCTCAAGGACCGCATCGCTGACGGCACCCTGAGCCTCGAGGAGTTTGCTGAGCGGGTTGACCGTGCGCTGGTTGCGCGCAGCCGTGGCGAGCTCGACGCCCTCGTCGTCGACCTGCCGGCCGCGACAGCAGCCCAACGTTCACGCCGTAGTCCTACCCATCGCCTGCTCGCGGTGATGTCGGGAGCGCAGACGAAGGGGCGCTGGGTCTGCGGCGCACGCGTGAGCGCGCTCGCAGTGATGGGCGGATGCGAAATCGACTTTCGCGGCGCCGAGATCGCCGCGTCGGAGGTCCACGTCACGGCAGTTGCGGTGATGGGCGGGATCGACATCGTCGTCCCCGAGGGCATCGCGGTGAGCATGGACGGCCTGCCCGTGATGGGTGGCCGATCGATGAAGGTGAAGGACGTGCCGATCCTCCCCGGCTCACCGCGAATCCATGTGCACGCCTACGCGATCATGGGCGGTGTCAGCATCCGCTCTCGCGCCCGAAAGCCGGAAGTCGCAGCTTCACCCGAGCCCGCCGAGCCGGCGGCAGCGGCGATCCTCCCCGGAACCGTTGCCGAAACCGTCCCGCTCGACGGCACGGTCACCATCATGTTCAGCGACATCTGCGACTACAGCGGCATCACCGACCGGCTCGGCGACGAGCGCGCTCACGAGCTGCTTCGCGAGCACAACACGATCCTGCGCGGGCTCATTCAGGAGTATGGCGGGCGTGAGGTGAAAGCCAGCGGCGACGGGTTCATGGTCGCGTTCGGAGGTGCGGCGCGCGCGCTCCGGTGTGCAATCGGCCTGCAGCGCGCGCTGTCCGACCGCAACGCCACAACCGACGGTGAGCCGATCCGGGTACACATCGGCGTCCACGCCGGTGACGTGGTCCGCGACGGAGACGACTATCTCGGCGGCGCGGTGATCATCGCGAGCCGGCTGGTCGACGTCGCTGGACCCGACGAGATCCTGGTGTCTTCGGTCGCGCGTGACCTCGCCGGCGGCAGTCGGGAGTTCGACTTCGAACCGGCGCGAACGCTGGCGCTGAAGGGATTCGCCGAGACCCGCAACGCCCATCCAGTGCGGTGGCGACCTGGGCCGCGGTTGGTACCCGATGCGGTGTAGCGGCGTTTACCTAGTGTCACGACACTAGCGCCGGGCGAGCAGCTGGTCGGCCGTCATCGTGTTGATGACGCGCGCCGGGTCGAGGTTGATCTCCTCGGCGCGGGCGCAGCCGTTGACCTGCCACTCGAGCTGACCTGGCGCGTGCGCGTCGGTGTCGATCGAGAACACGCAGCCGGTCTCATCCGCGAGCCGCAGAAGTCGGCGAGGTGGGTCGAGCCGCTCGGGGCGCGAGTTGATCTCGACCGCGACCCCGAACTGCTTGCACGCCTCGAAGACGATCTCGGCATCGAACTCTGATTCGGCGCGACCGCGCCCGGCCAGCAGCCGGCCGGTGCAGTGACCGAGCACGTCGGTGTGCGGGTTCGCGATCGCCTGCACCATCCGCTTGGTCATCTCTCTACCCGGCATCCGCAGCTTCGAGTGCACCGAGGCCACCACGATGTCGAGCTCGGCGAGCAAGTCGTAGTCCTGGTCGAGATCACCGTTGTCGAGGATGTCGACCTCGATGCCGGTGAGGATCCGGAACGGCGCCATCTCCTCGTTGAGCCTGCGGACGACCGTCATCTGCTCGCGTAGCCGTTCCGGGCTGAGCCCGCGCGCGACGGTCAGCCGCGGCGAGTGGTCGGTGAGCGCGACGTACTCGTGACCGAGGTCCCGGGCGGCCTGCATCATCTCCTCGATCGGGGAGCCGCCGTCGCTCCAGTCGCTGTGCAGGTGCAGGTCGCCGCGCAACGCTTTGCGCATCCGGCCGGGCTTCGGCAGGTCGGGTGATTCGGCGAGGACTTTGGCAAGGTACGACGGCTGCTTTCCTTCGAGTGACTCCCGGATCGCGGTCGAGGTCGATTCGCCGATGCCCGGCAGCTCGGTCAGGGTGTCGTTCTTCGCTCGCTCGGCGACTTCCTCGGCAGCCAGCGTCGCGATCAGGGCGGCGGCGCCGCGGAACGCCTTGACCCGCGGCGTGGCACCTCGGCCGCGTTCGAGTAGGTAGGCGATCTGTCGCAGGTCGGCAACCGGATCGCGCGGGGTGTCGGCCGCCACACCTCAACCCTAGGTGAGCGGCCCGCAGGTGAACTCGCTGTCGCTCAGCACGGTGCCGTCGTACCGTCCTGATCTCAGCAACGCGGCAAGCGGGCCGGTGGCGGTTGCCGCCACGACGATGCTTGCCGACCGCATCGAACCGGCCATCGAGCCCTCGCACCCACCTACGTTGCCGTCGGTGGACACCTGTCGCAGCTGGCTCGGGATCGTCAGCGGCGTTGGCTCACCGGCTGGTGTGACAGTGACCGCGGCGGACCACGCGGGGTCGGCCGGCGCGACCGGACGGATCGTGACCGAGCCGTGGTCGTCGGACCAGGTGAAGTCTGCGAGTGCCTTCGGCAACAGCCAGTTCGCCCGGCCCCCGACGATGCTGGTGAGCGAGTCGACGACGATGAACGGGATGTGCCCGACGCCGTCGTCGGGTAGCAGTGTCGCGGCTATCTCCGAGTACGGCCCGACCGGTGTGTCGTCGTAGCGCACAAGTGCCCACGCCACTACCGACAGGTTGGCCGGCCGGATGGCGTCGGGGAACAGGTCGAGTGCATCAGCGTCGACCGGGTGGAGCCAACTGGCGACGTGGCACTTGGTGTGCCAGGGCGCAGGCGCGACCGAGGAGGCGTCCGGGAGCCGGGCCACGAGATCTTCCGGCAGCACAGTCTCGGGGAGGCCGGCCGCGTCGGTGACGGCGTAGGGAGCAGCGGTTGTCATGAGGTGCCCGACTCCAGCAGTTGTTTGAACTTCGCCTGGTGCCCGTCCGTTGCGCGCTGCACCTGCCGATTGATGAGCGGGGCCATGATTTTCATGAACCCGCGGGGATTGAGCTCCATCTGGAAGTCGACCCGGGTGGCGCCGTCTTCTGCCGTGAACGTCATCGTGCCGGTCGGGCGCATCGGACCCGACAGCGTCTCGAAGCCGATCCGGTTGGGCGGATCGAACGCGCTGACTTGCCAGTCGTAGGTATGGGCGCGAGGGCCCATCTGACGCGTTTCGGTGCCTTTCACACCGACGGCAGGTGGCGCCTCGATCGTGGCCGCCTTCAGGTCGTCCTGCCACTCCGGATGACGCTCGAACTGCGCTGCGTATCCGAACACGACGTCGATCGGACAGTTGATGACGATGCTGTTCGTGATCATCCTCACCGGCCTCCTAGCTGGTCGCTGATTGGGGTGAACGGCGGCATTGCGAAGTCGCGGCGGAGCCAGTTGCCGCCGTCAACGACAAGAACGTGTCCGGTGATGAACGCGGCGTACGGCGAGCAGAGGTAGGTGGCCGCCCAGCCGAGCTCGTGCGGTTGGCCGACTCGGCCCGCCGGCTGTCGCGAGTCGTCGAGGTCCGGGTCCCGGACGGCCTGGATCGCGGCCGGAAGATCCTCGTGCGGGAACAGGCCTGGCGCGATCGCGTTGACCCGCACGGCCGGCGCCCATTCCACGGCGAGGGTCTTCGTGAGGTTGACGACGCCGGCTTTCGCGGCCGCCGAGTGCACCATGCCCGGCCCGCCCGACGCCGCCGCGGTCGACACGATGTTGACGATCGCTCCGACCTCGTCGGCGGCCGCGACGCGGCGGTGGAGTTCCTGCGAGCAGAAGAAGGTGCCGTCCAGCACGATCTGCTCGACCGCGCGCCAGCCGTTCGGCGACAGGTCGGTCGCCGAGACCGGGAAGTTCGCGGCGGCGTTGTTGATGAGGATGCTCACTGGGCCAACAGCCCGCTCGACCTCGTCGAACGCCGAGCCGATCGCCTCGGGGGACCGAACATCGACCTCGACTCCGACCGCCTTGGCGCCGACCGCCTCGATCGCGGCGACCCCGGCTGCGCGGTGCTCTTCGTTGCGGCTCGCGACCGCGACGGCGGCACCGGCGCGGCCGAACTCCACCCCGATCGCCTTGCCGAGGCCGGTGCCGCCGCCGGTGACGAGGACGGTCCGGCCGGCAAAGGTGTCAGCCGGCAGCATCGGACCGGCCGGCGAGGCGGTCACTTCCCCTCGAATTCCGGTGTCTGCCGAGCTGCCTTCGCGGCGTACCCCCTGGGCATGTCCTCGGAGACGAACTCGACCGACGCCGAGAGTGCTTCGAACCGCAGCGCGTCGGTGAGCCCGCGATCGACGAACTCGGTGATCGTCCGCTTGATGCTCTGCACCGCCAGCGGGGCGTTGTCGCGGATCTCGCGAGCCAGGGTCATCGCTGTCGCGTCGAGCTCGCCACGCGACACGACGGCCTGCAGCAGGCCGATCCGTTCGGCGGTGGGCGCGTCGATCCGCCGACCCGACAGGGCCAGGTACTTCGCCCAGCCGGCACCGGCATCCCGCGCGATCCGCAGATCCCCCCCGGCATCGACGGAGACTCCGATGCCGGCCTCGGGGAGCGCGAAGACGGCGTCATCGGCCGCCACCCGGATGTCGGCCATCAGGGCGAGCTCGAAGCCGAACCCGAGGCAGTAGCCGTGCACCGCCGCGACCACCGGTTGCGGCAGGTTCGCGAAGAGCTGGAACCGTTCGTGGACCCAGCGAAGCGCCTCGTAGAAGTTGCGGACGTGCTCCGCGGGGGAGCGTCCGGTGACGCGGTCGCCGGGGTCGCCGACATCAATGCCGGCGCAGAAGGCCCGGCCTTCCCCGCGCAGCACGACGACCCGAATCTCGTCGTTGAAGCGGATCTCCTCGGCCCGCTTACCGAGCTGGCGGGTGGCTTCCCACGACCAGGCGTTGAGCTTGTCGGGATGGTCAAGGGTCAGTACGCCGATGCCGTCCGCAACCGACAACCGGAGCATCCAGTCGGGCTCGTCGATCCGTGGTTCGGTGCGCATCAGAGCCGAGTATGCCTGAATCTGACGCCTAGTCAGATCACCCCGGGGGTGGGTTGTCGGCCAGAATCGGAACGTGTTCTACTTCGATACGTGACTGACGAGCCGCTGATCGTCGTGGATCGCGACGAGTGTGAGGCCAACGCGGTGTGCGAAGGCATCCTCCCTGAGGTCTTTCAGGTGGACGAGAACGACGAGCTCCACATCCTCAACGAGCACCCGCCGGCCGAGCTGCTCGACCGGGTGCAGGAGGCCGTCGACATGTGCCCGAAGCGGGCGCTGTTGCTGAAACGGGCCGGTCAGTGAGGGCTGCCGTCCTTCACGAGATCGGCAGTTCATCGCTCGACATCCGTGACGACATCGAGGTTGCGCCGCTCACCGCCGGCAAGGTCCGGATCAAGATCAAGGCGACCGGCGTGTGCCACTCCGACCTGTCAGCGATGAACGGCACGATCCCGGTGCCGGTCCCCGCCGTACTCGGTCACGAAGGAGCCGGGGAGGTCGTGGAGATCGGCGCCGGCGTCACCGAACTGGCGGTCGGCGATCACGTCGTCGTGTGCTGGTCGCCGCAGTGCGGGCGGTGCACCGACTGCGCCAACGGCAAGCCGCATCTGTGCATGACGTACATGATGAACGCGTTCACCGACGCGCCGTTCCTGCGCGACGGGCAGAGCGTGTTCGGGATGGCCGGTGCCGGCACCTTCGCCGAGGATCTGATCGTGCCGGTCGATGGCGCGATCAAGATCGATGATGACGTCCCTTATGACATCGCGTCCCTCGTCGGGTGCGGCGTGATGACCGGGGTTGGTGCGGTCTTCAACGCCGCGCGAGTCGAGCCGGGTTCTGCCGTCCTCGTCATCGGTTGCGGCGGCGTCGGTATCAGCGCCATCCAGGGCGCCAAGATCTCCGGCGCAGCGACCATCGTCGCGGTCGACATGGTCGAGCAGAAGCTGGAGTGGGCGAAGCAGTTCGGCGCGACGCACGCCGTCACCCCGGGGCAGCTGCAGTCGACGATGGGGCTGCTCACCGCGGGCGCTGGCTTCGATTACGCCTTCGAGGTCGTCGGTCGCTCCGACACGATTCGGATGGCGTACGACAACACCCGCCGCGGCGGGACAACCGTGGTCGTCGGGGTGGGCAAGGCCGACGACATGGTCTCGTTCAGTGCCTTCGAGCTGTTCTACGGCGAGAAGACCCTCCGCGGCACCTATTACGGCACCGCCAACATCCGCCGCGACTTTCCCCGCATGCTCAAGCTGTGGCGGGCCGGGCAGCTGGATCTCGAGGGCATGATCACCCGCCGGTTGAAGCTCGACGACGTCAACGATGCTTTCACCGCCATGCAGGCCGGCGACGTGATCCGCCAAGTCATCACTTTCGACTGAGCCGAATCCTGCAGAGGCTGCTGTGCATCTCGGAATAGCGCTGTTCGCGACCGACCTGACCACCGACATCCGTGATGTCGCGCGGTGCGCCGAGGACGCCGGCTTCGAGAGCCTGTTCGTCGCCGAGCACACCCACATCCCGGTATCGCGAGCGACGCCGTACCCGATGGGTGGTGACCTGCCGGAGCCGTACTCGCACACGATGGATCCGTTCGTCGCACTCTCGGCCGCCGCGGCAGTCACCGAGCGGCTTCGAGTGGGCACCGGGATCTGCATCGTGCCGGAGCGCGACCCGATCGTGACGGCCAAGGAGGTCGCATCGCTCGACCACATTTCGGGTGGCCGCGTGCTGTTCGGCATCGGGGTGGGCTGGAACGTCGAGGAGATGGCAGACCACGGCACGGACTTCACCAAGCGCTACTCGGTGATGCGCGACCGCGTTCGCTTGATGCAGCAGCTGTGGAGCAACGAGGTCGCGTCTTACGACGGCGAGTTCGCCACTCTGTCGCCGTCATGGCAGTGGCCGAAGCCACAGCAACAGCCGGTGCGGGTGCTGGTCGGCGGCAGCGGCACGCTGTCGATGCGGCACGCGATCGAGTACGGCACCGACTGGATGCCGATGCCGTCGAAGGAGTCGTTCGGTGATCGGATCGCCCAGCTTCGTGAGCTCGCCGATGCGGCCGGCAAGCCGGTGCCAGGTGTGACGATGTACTGGTCGCGCCCGAACCGCGAGATCCTCGACCACTATGCGGAGCTGGGCGTCGAGCGGACGATCATGTTGCTGCCCTTCGAGCCGGACGTCGTGCCGACGTTGCGCGAGTGGGCGAAGCTGGTGACGGTGTGACGCGAACGCTGGTCCTCGGTGGCGGCGGGGTGGCCGGGATCGCCTGGGAGACCGGCCTGCTGCTCGGGCTGGCCGACGCCGGGATCGACGTCACCGACGCCGACCGGGTCATCGGCACCTCGGCTGGGTCGGCCGTCGGCGCCCAGATCACCACCGGCGTCGCACTGGACGAGTTGTTCGAGCGCCAGATCGCGCCGCCTCACCCGTCGGCGACGTCACCGTCGTTCGACATCGAGAAGATGCTCAACGAACTCGGCCCGATCATCATGGGGACGACGGTCGGCGTGGCGCGAACGAAGGCGATCGGTGAGTTTGCGCTCGCTGCCGAGACCGGCCCGCAGGCCAAGCGCCGGGCCGAGATTGCCGCGCGGCTGCCGGTCCAGGAATGGCCGGCGCGAGGTCTCGAGATCACCGCAATCGATGCTTACTCCGGTGAGCTGCGCATCTTCACGCCGGAAGATGCCGGCGAGGTGGAGCTCGTCGACGCGGTCGCGGCGAGCTGTGCCGTGCCAGGGATCCGCCCGCCGGTGACGATCGGCAACACCCGTTACATCGATGGCGGGGTCCGGACGACCACCAACTACGACCTCGCTCTCGGGTCCGAGATCGTGCTCGTTGTCGCACCGATGATTGACCTCCCGACGAAGGATCCCGAGCTGCTGTCGCGACGTGAGGAACTTGCGGCGAGTGCCGACGTCCTGACCGTCACGCCCGATGATGCGTCGGTCGCGGCGATCGGGACCAACCCGCTCGACATGGCGACCGCCAAGCCGTGTGCACTCGCCGGCCGAGCGCAGGCGGCTGCGCACGCGGACGACGTCCGCAAGCTCTGGCTCGCGAGCTGACAGTGAGTGATCTTCGGATCGGCGTGCTTGGGGCCGCCCGGATCGCGCCGCTGGCGCTGATCAAACCAGCCCGCGAGGTGCCGGGCGCTGTCGTGACGGCGATCGCCGCCCGCGACCCGAAACGCGCCGCCGCGTTTGCGACGAAGTACGGGGTCGAAACCGTGCATTCGTCGTACGACGAGCTGCTGGCTGATCCGTCGATCGAGGCGATCTACAACCCGCTGCCGAATGCCTTGCATGCCGAATGGACGATGAAAGCGCTGGCGGCCGGAAAGCACGTGTTGTGCGAGAAGCCATTCACTTCGAACGAGGCGGAGGCGCGGCAGGTTGCAGATGCGGCGGCCGCATCTGGGCTTGTCGTGATGGAAGCTTTCCACTACCGCTACCACGCGCTCGCGGAGAAGATGCGGGAGATCTCACACGACGGCCGGCTCGGCGAGACAACACACGTGCAGACCTGGATGTGCTTTCCGCTGCCGAAGTTCTCCGACATCCGGTACTCGTATCCACTCGGCGGCGGCACGACGATGGACTGTTGTTACGCCGTTCATGCGCTTCGGCTCGTCGCACCGAGTGAGCCTCACGTGGTGTCGGCGAACGCGATGTTGCACAAGCCTGACGTCGATCGGGCGATGGACGTCAGATACTCCTTCGACGGCGGGGCGACCGGCCGATCGATCGCCTCGATGTGGTCCCATCGTCTACTCCGATTCGCGGTGCGCGTGACTGGAACCCGAGGCGAGATGAACGTGCTGAACTTCATCGCCCCGCAGTACTTCAACCGGCTCTCGGTCAAAGTCGACGGTCGGAAGACCTCGGAGCGGGTTCGCGGCGAGGCGACGTACAGCGCGCAGCTGCGATCGTTCGTGGCCGCAGTGCGCGAGGGCAAGCCGTTCCCTACTACGGCCGAGGACGCGGTCGTCACGATGCAGATCATCGACGACATCTACCGCGCTGCCGGGCTCCGTCTGCGCGGCGAGCCGGCCTAACTCGGGCGCGGCTCTCCTAGGTCGCCTGCGCTCGGGTCGATCTGGACAACGGCGTCGCCGCGGCTCACACTCTTGACCTGTGCGCGGGAAGCGGTGGTTCGGTGATCACCACGACCCGATCGTTGGCATCTCGCACCCCTGACAGTCCACCGTTCCTCGCGGAATTGTGGTGGCGTGGAGGCGCGCATAGGCTCGGGCCGGATCGGCCGAGGTCCGAGCCAGGCGCTTTCCCCGTCGCGAAGGAGCACCCATGTCAATCCGGTTGGGCGACGACGCCCCCGACTTCACCGCCGAGACGACCGAGGGCGAGATCAAGTTCTACGACTGGAAGGCTGACTCCTGGGCCGTCCTGTTCAGCCACCCTGCCGACTTCACGCCGGTCTGCACCACCGAACTGGGTCGCACCGCGGCGCTCAAGGGTGAGTTCGACAAGCGCAACACGAAAGCGATCGCGGTATCGGTCGACTCGGTCGAGGACCACAACGGCTGGAAGCCCGACATCGCCGACGTCACCGGCAGTGAGGTCAACTTCCCGATCATCGCCGACAAGGACCACTCGGTCTCCGAGCTGTACGACATGATCCACCCGGGTGAGGGCGACAGCAGCACGGTGCGGACTGTCTTCATCATCGCGCCGAACAACAAGGTGCGGCTCACCCTGACCTATCCGAAGTCGGTCGGTCGCAACTTCGACGAGATCCTGCGGGTGATCGACGCGCTGCAAGCCACCGACGCAAACCCGGTGTCGACTCCGGTCGACTGGAAGCCGGGCGACCGGATCATCGTGGCGCCCACCATTTCGACAGAGGACGCGAAGGCGAAGTTCTCCAACGTCGAGGAGAAGAAGCCCTACCTTCGCTACGCCGACCAGCCGTAACCGGGGCCTGCGCCGTTACGGCTTCGTGACCCGGTAAGCGGAACGTCAGCCGCGCCGCAACCGTCCCACCAGCATGAGGTTGATTGCGACGGTCGCGGCGGCCGGAGTACTGGCATCGTCGGCGCCCCTCGTGGCGGGTTGCGGCCATTCTGGCGCCAGCCACGCCGCCGGCCCGTGCGGCACATCGGTCGGGGTTGCTGCGCCCCACGGGCCGCGCGGGGTAGCCGCCGCCATGCTCTCGGCGCGAATCGTCGTCGCGGCGGGTGCGCCCTCGCACCGTTGCCTTCCGCTGCGGACCGGTTCGACGGTGAACCTGCGTCCCGGTGATCGGGTCGAGTTCCTCGCGAACGGCCGGCCGATGCTCACCCCGACCCCGAGCCGAGCGGTGCGGGTCTCGACGACGCCTGCCGTGCTCGGCCCCGGGCCGGGGTCACCACACGGCAACCTCGGTGTCCTGGTGCGGATCACGGCGGTGGCATCGGGGAGTGTCACGGCACGCTGGATCGACTGCAGCGGCACCGCGTGTTAGCCGGTCGTCTGGAGTAGATCGAGCCGGTTGTGCTCGCGAAACAGATCGCGGTACGCCGAACGATCCGTGGCCGTGAACTCGGTATAGGACAGCTCGGCGGTCAGTCGCCAGTACACCGGGTCGGGCGCTTCCCACCCGGCCCGCCGCAACGGTGACTTCTCCACCTTGTTGGTCGCGGTCAGCGGCATCGCGCTCACGATGCGAACGAACCGAGGCGCCCACTTCGTACCGAGGTCGGGCTGCGACCGCAGAAACGCCGCGAAATCCTCCGCATCGAAAGACGCACCGACCCGTAACTCGAGTGCGGCCATCACCTCGTCGCCGGTTCGCGGGTCGGGCGTTGCATAGACGGCGGCCATGACGACGTCGGGATGGCGCGAGATGACGGCTTCGACCGGCGCGCTGGCGAAGTTCTCGGAGTCGACACGCAGCCAGTCGTTGCTGCGGCCCGCGAAGTACAAGAAGCCGTCCGCGTCGCGGTACGCGAGATCACCGGTCCAGTACCAGCCGTCATGCAGCCGGTCGGTCATCGCCTCATCGTTGCGGTAGTAGCCCTCGAACCCCGGCGCACCACCGCGGTCGACGATCTCGCCGATCGCCACGTCGCCGTTGACAAGGCGTCCGCGGTCGTCGAACTCCGCGACCGGACATGCCCCACCAGTCGCCGGGTCGACGACGGCGACATCCGAGCCGGGCCTTGGTTGTGGGAGGCCGAGAGCGTGAGGTGGCGTGCCGTCGGGCCGGTACGTCGCGATCACGCCCTCGCTCGACCCGTACGACTCCTTCAGCGCACCTCCGAACCGGCGGATGAACTGCTCTCGATCGCGCAGCGACGCCTCGGTCCCGAACCCCAGGCGCAGCGAGTTCTCGTGGTCGTCGGGCTGCTCGGGCGTGGCAAGAACGTAGGCAAGCGATCGGCCGACGTAGTTGAAGTACGTCGCGCCGTACCTGCGGATGTCCGGCAGGAACTGCGACGCTGAGAACCGCCGACGTAACGCGACCGGGGCGGCGAGCGCGACGGCCGGAGCCAGATTGGCCATGATCGCGTTTCCGTGAAACAGCGGCATCGACTGGTACAGCACGTCGTCCGGCAGGATGCCGATGCTGTGTACGGCCCCGGCCGCGACCGTCGCCAGCCGCCCGGTCGTACAGATGACAGCCTTCGGCGCGCCGGTGGAGCCGGAGGTGAACAGCAACAACAACCGATCCGCCGGCTCGGGTCGAGGCAACGCAGCGTCAGGGACCGAAGCGAGCTCATCGTCGTACGACGGGTCGTCGACCAGGACGGTTGAGGCTTCGCCGAGCCCGAGATCGAGGGCGGTGATCGACGCGAGCCGCTCGCGGTCCGTGACGAGCAAGCCACAGTCGGTGTGTCGAATGTCGGCACGAAGCGATTCGCCCCGGCGGGTCGGGTTGATCCCGACGACGGTCGCCCGCGCGAGCGCTGCCCCATAGATCCAGGCGACGTACTCAGGGGTGTTCTCGAGGAGTACCCCGACATGGAACGGCCCGGTCGGCCGCCGGGCCAGCATGAGCTGGGCACGTCGCCGGGCGTGCACCAGGAGCTCCCGGTAGGACCAGGTCGCGTCCTCGAACAACAGCGCCGGCCGGTCGTCCTCCGCACGCGCGAGCAGCAGCTCGGCGAACGTCGGCGGCACGCGATCAGTCCGGGATGAAGTCGAACGTGTTGGGATCCGGGCCGATCCGCTCGTCGCGGTTCAGCGCCGTGATGGCGGCCAGGTCATCGCCGGACAGCTCGAAGTCGAAGATGTCGATGTTCTCGGCGATGCGGTCGGGGTTCACCGACTTCGGGAACACGATGTCGCCGCGCTGGATGTGCCAGCGCAGCGTCACCTGCGCCACCGTCTTCCCGACCCGCTTGGCGATCGCCGCGATCGTGGGGTCGTCGAGGATCTTGCCGCGAGCGATCGGTGACCAGGCCTCGACGGCGATGCCGTGATCGGCGCAGTATCCGCGCAGCTCGTCCTGGATGAGATACGGATGCACCTCGATCTGGTTGATCGCCGGTACGACGTCGGATTCCCCGGCGAGCCGGTTGAGGTGGTTGATCTCGAAGTTCGACACTCCGATGGAGCGGGTCCGGCCGTCGCGGTAGAACTCTTCCAGGGTCTTCCAGGTCGAGACGAAGTCGCCGCCGTACAAGGTCGGCAATGGCCAATGAATGAGGAACAGGTCGACGTGGTCGAAACCCAGCCGCTTCAACGACGAGTCGAACGCGCGTCGTGCGTCGTCCGGCAAGTGGTAGCCGTTGTTGAGCTTGGTGGTGACGAACACCTCCTCGCGAGCCAGTCCGGAACGCGCGATGGCCTCGCCGACGCCGGCTTCGTTCTCATACATCTGCGCGGTGTCGATGTGGCGGTAGCCGAGCTCGAGGGCTCGTGCCGTCGCCGCCGCGGTCTGTTCCGGGGGCACCAGGAACACGCCGAAGCCGAACTGCGGGATCGTCACGCCGTTGTTCAGCGCGATGTCGGGAATCGAACTCATGACGAACGTTCTACCCGGCGAGAGCGGGTAGGACCTTCTCGGTGTAGAGGTTGACGGTGTCCCAGCCCGCCTCGATCGGCACGCCGCCGCAGAGCGGGTGCAACACCATCGTGGCGAAGTCACCCTCTGCTTTGCAGATCTCGACCGCCTGCTGCGGCGCGAGGATGCGGTAGATGCCTTCTGCGCGCAGCTCCTCGACGTTGCTGGCATGGGAAGCAACGGCCGAGTGGATGTCGCCGGTCTGCCAGCTCTGGTAGGTCAGGGCCTCGTGCAGGAGATGATCGCCGAGCTCGGCCCACGCCTTGTCCGGGTCCTCCGCGATCAGGGTCAGCGTGGTCTTCTCCGGCGGCATGATCATGAACGGGGTCGTACCGTGCTCCTTGCACTGCTCCTCGTAGTACGCCTGCAGTTCCGGCAGGTTCGCCGCCGGCAGCAAGCCCAGTCCCAAGCGGGCGGCGCGGCGGGCAGCCGGCTTGCCGCTTCCGCCGACGAACACGATGCCGGCGGCCGGTGTCTTCGGTGTCGGCGTCACCCGCACCGTCCGGTCCTGGAAGGTGAACTCCTCGCCGGACCAGGCGTTGACAAGCGCCTCGAGGGAGGAATCCATCAAGGCGCCGCGACCCTTCCAGTCGGCTCCCGCCATGGCGTACTCGTCCGGCCGGTAACCGAGGCCAGCAACGACGTTGATCCGACCACCGCTGGCCAGATCGAGTACGGCGACTGCTTCCGCTACCCGGATCGGATCGTTCAGGGGCAGCAGCAGCGCCTGGATCATCACCCGCAGCTGCTTGGTGCGTCCGAGCACCATCCCGGCGAAGGTCAACGGCGCTGGGCTCCAGGCGTTGTCCACGCCGTGATGCTCCTCGAGGGTCACCGCCATGAAGTGGTGCCGGTCGGCGACCTCGGCCATCTCGACGCCGGCCTGGTACATCTGCGCCAACGTCGCCGGAGCGCGGCCGGGCAGCACGAAGTTGAAGCGCATGATCGAGATCGGCATGGCCGCTACGTTATCTGACGGCCCGTCAGAAACTCGCGCCAGTTCCTGGTCAGCGGTCGTTGATGACGATGCCGGCTTCGAAGGCGAGCGCAGTCGCCATCGCCGCCAGGTCGCTGGCGTCGAGATGCGCGCGCTTCAGCCCCGCGGTGCCCGAGATACCCGACAGATCACAGTTGGTGATCGACAGGCACTTCACGTCGGCCGCGTCGAACTGGGCCCGCTGCAGGTCGCAGTCGGCGATCGTCACGTGCTCGAACGCCGTGTGGTAGAAGTCCGTGCCGGACAGGTCGCAGTCGCGAAACACGACATGCCGCAGCCGGCTGAAGCGCAACGACAGCTCGCTCGTCGCGCATCCCTCGATCAGCACGTCGTCGAGTTGGCCCTTCGCCAATGTCACGCCCCGGACCCTGGTGCGAAGGACCTCCGCGCGGCGTACGACGTAGCCGGTTGCGACAACGCCTGAGACATCGCAGTCCTCGAGCTTGAGGTCAAGCCACTCGGGCCGGTCGAGGTCGAGCTCGAGCAGCCGGGCGTCTTTCAGCCACACGTCGCGGACGTCGCCATCCTCGCAGTCCGGCATCTCGGCAGCCGGGGTCTGCGCGCTCAGCGACGGCTCGGCGGTGCGATGGGGTCGGCCGCAGGGTGTGACCGGCATAGGTTGCAGGCTATGGCGACACGGGAAGAACGGGCGCGCTCGTTCGGCGCCATCGCCGAGGACTACGACCGGCTCCGTCCTTCGCCGGCCTCCGACGCAGTCGACTGGCTGGTCCCGCCGGGCTGCACGGTGGCGGTGGACGTCGCGGCCGGCACCGGCCTGTTGACGCGGCAGCTCGCGCAGCGGGTGCCGCGGGTGATCGCGGTCGAGCCCGATCCGCGGATGCGCGACGTACTCGTGGCCCGCTCGCCTGCGATCGAGGCCCTCGATGGCACCGGCGAGTCGATCCCGCTACCGGACCGGTACGCCGACGCGCTGTTCGTCTCATCGGCGTGGCACTGGCTGGACCCCGAGCGTGCGCTTCCAGAAATCGCGCGGGTGCTCCGCGACGGCGGTCGGCTCGGGGTGCTCTGGACCAGCCGCGACCGCGACATCGAATGGGTGCGCGACCTCGATCGGGGACCGCATGACCCGCCGTGGGACAGCGATTCGGAAGCCGCGCATCGGCAACGGCGGGCGATCGGGCTGGAAGACCTCCGCGACTTCGACCACGTCGAGCTGGCGTCGTTCGGGTTCACCCGCCGGATGCGCCTCGACGACGTCGTCGAGATGATCGCGACTTACAGCGCCGTCATCACCTCGACCGGGCCGGAGCGAGACGAGCTGCTGGACGCGGCGGGTGCGAAGCTGACGGCGCGTTTCCCGGGCGAGGACGAGATCGAGGTCCCGATGCGGAGCTGGTGCCTGCGCGCGAGCCGGATCAACCGCCCACGGTGTCAGTAGTGCTACTACGCAGCCGGTTGGCGGCGCGGCTGCCGGCGACGCGGCGGATCTCGGCGACCCGCTCGGCGGTCGGCAGGATGAACAGTCCGGTCGCCTCCGCGGTGACCCTGCCGTCCACCGTGATCTCGCCGCTGGCGTGGACCCGCCGGCCGTTGACCGAGTCGGTGCGAGCTCGCAGGACCAGCGGTACGCCGTACGGTGTCCCGCGGCGATAGCGGATCGTCAGCTCACCTGTCATCGCCGGATGGCCGGACACGATGTTCGCCGAGCCGAGCAGCTGGTCGAGAAGTGCTGCGACCCAGCCGCCGTGGACGAACCCCGCCGGCCCCTCGTGGATCGCGCGCATCGTCAGCTCGCTCCTGACGCTGCCGTCCTCGCACACCGTGATCGGCATCGGCGGCGCCATCGGGTGGGCCCGGCCCAGCACGGCGTTGTAAGGCCGGTCGCCGCGACGCATCCGCTCGACGGGTGGCCACGGCATTCCGGCGGCCAGCCGGCTGCCGTCGCCGCCACTGAGCCGCTCGGTGAGCTCGTCGACCGCCGCGGCGATCTCGAGCTGCTCGTCGCCGGTTGCATCACTGGTCACCGCCGCATCGAGCAGTGCCCGCAGCGATGCTGCGAGAAGTTCGGCCGGCCCGTCCTCCGGCTGATCGGTGTAGTCGATCAGTGGCATCAGCGCCGGCGACGACGTCGCGTCCTCGACGGCCCGGTCTTGGGACTGCGGGGTCATGTGCCCGTGAAGTTCGGCGTGCGCTTCTCCTTGAACGCCAGCGTGCCTTCCTTGGCATCGTTGGTGCCGAAGATCGTCACGCCGATCTCGAGCTCCTTCGCGAGGCCCTCCGCCTCAGGAAGCCCCTCGCTCTCCTGCACGGCTCGCTTGACCGCCTGCACCGACAGGGGCGCGTTGGCCGCGATCCGCTCCGCGATCTCCAGCGCGTGCTTGAGTGCCTCGCCGTCGGGCACGACCCGGCCGATCAGACCGATCCGTTCGGCCTCGGCAGCGGAGATCCGCTCGCCGATGAGCAGCATCTCCATCGCCTTCGTGAAACCGATCTGGCGCCGCAGCCGCACCGTCGATCCGCCGAGCGGGAACAGCCCGCGGGTCACCTCGGTGATGCCGAAGACAGCGCTCTCACCGGCAACCCGGATGTCGGTCGCCTGCAGGATCTCGGTGCCGCCGGCCAGGGCGTAGCCCTCGACGGCGGCGATGAGCGGCTTGGTCAGCCGGTGGCTGCGCAGCAGTGCCTTCCAGTGCAGTCCGGCGTCCTCCCGCATCCGCTCGGCCGCTTCCGACGTCGTACCGGAGGCGTTCATCGCCTTCAGGTCGGCGCCGGAGCAGAACGTTCCGCCGGCTCCGGTGAGTACGGCGCACCGGATCTCGGGATCGCTGTCGACCCGGTCCCAGGAGTCGGCCAGGCCGACCAGCATCTCCGCGGACAGCGCGTTGCGGGCCTCGGGACGGTTCATCGTCAGGACCAGGACATGGCCCTGCTGCTCGACGTCCAGATGAGCCATCGCGACTAGAGCCGTTCGATGATCGTGCCGGTCGCGAGGGCGCCGCCGGCGCACATCGAGATCAGTGCGGTCGAGCCACCGGTGCGCTCGAGCTCATGCAATGCAGTGGTGATCAGCCGGCTGCCGGTCGACCCGACCGGGTGGCCGAGCGCGATCGCGCCGCCGTTGACATTGACTTTGTCGACGTCGACCTTGTGTTGCTTGGCCCAGTTGACGACGACGGCGGCGAACGCCTCGTTGACCTCGAACAGGTCGATGTCATCGATCGTCATGCCGGCTCGTTCGAGCACCCGGGTCGTTGCCGCTACCGGGCCGTTGAGGTGGTAGTAGACCTCGTCGCCGACCAGACACTGCGCCAGGATCCGGGCCCGCGGCTTGAGGCCGAGTGCCTCGGCCTTCTGCCGCGACATCAGCATCACCGCGGCCGCGCCATCAGAGATCTGCGACGACGTACCCGCAGTGTGGAACCCCTCCGGGCGCACCGGCTTGAGGGCGGCGAGACCCTCGAGCGTGGTCTCCCGCAGCCCCTGGTCGCGATCGACGGTCTTGGACTCGCCGGTGGGCTGACCGTCCTCGCCGAGCACCGGCGCGTCGACGGGAGCGATCTGGCTCTTGAACCGCTCTTCGGCCCAGGCCCTGGCTGCCTTCTGCTGGGACAACAGACCCCACTGATCCAGATCCTGCCGGCTGATGCCGTGGTCCTCGGCGATCCGGTCGGCGCCGGTGAACTGGTCGGGGAGGTCGAGGTCCCAGCCGTCCGGGCGGGGGACGCCGGGGCCGCTCATGACGTTGGCACCGAGGCCGACCCGGCTCATCATCTCGACGCCGCAGGCGATGCCGATGTCGATCGCGTCGGCGGCGATCAGGCCGGCGATGAAGTGGTTGGCCTGCTGGGCCGAGCCGCACTGGCAGTCGATCGTCGTGACGCCGGTGGTCTGCGGGAGTCCAGCGGCGAGCCAGCCGTAGCGGGTGATGCTGCTGCCCTGCTCGCCGGCTTGGGTGACGCAACCGCCGACCACCTGCTCGACCGACGCCGCGTCGATCCCGGCGCGGGCGATGACCTCTTTCTGGACGTGCCCGACTGCGAGTGCCGGGTGGAGGCCGGCCAGCCACCCGTTGCGCTTGCCGATCGGCGTGCGGACTGCCTCGACGATGACTGCTTCAGCCATGGGAACCCTTCCGGGGGAGCGAGATACAAAAGTAAAACACGTTCTAGTTTTTTCGGCTAGAACTGTTGACGCCCCGTCAGAAACCAGCAGAATGAGAACACGTTCTCGTTTACAGAAGGGCGCCTCGCTCGTGAGTGACGCTGTGACCGAATCGCTGGCCGACATCGATCTGTGGGACATGGACCAGTACATCGAGGCCGTCCCGCATGAGGCGATGAGGCGGCTGCGCCGGCAAGCGCCGGTGTTCCGGCATCCGGATCCGGATCGGCCCGATGGCTATTGGGCGCTGACGCGGCATGTGGATGTCGTGTTCGTCTCCCGCAACCCGGAGATCTTCTCGTCGTACGAGAAGACCGCGATGATCAACGAGTACTTCACCGAGCAGATCGACCAGCAGCGAATGTTCATGCTCAACCAGGACCCGCCGCAGCACACCCGCACCCGTCAACTGGTCAACCGGGGCTTCACCCCGCGGATGATCGCCAAGCTCGAGGAGCGCATCCAGGCCACCTGCGACGACATCGTCGCGCAGGCGATCGCCAAGGGTGAGGGCGACTTCGTCACGCTCTGCGCCGCCGAGCTCCCGCTCATCGTCATCGCCGAGCTCATGGGCGTGCCGCTCGAGGACCGGCACAAGGTCTTCGACTGGTCGAACCGGATGGTCGGGGGCGACGATCCCGAGTACGGCGTCACCGAGGAACAGCGCTTCGACGCGGCCACCGAGATGTGGGCCTACGCCAGCGCGCTCGCCGAGCAGAAGCGGCTGCAGCTCAAGGACGACATCGTCTCGAAGCTGATCAGCCCGGACGATGAGGGCAACGTCCTGTCCGAGCTGGAGTTCGATCTGTTCTTCATGCTGCTCGCGGTTGCCGGCAACGAGACCACGCGTAACGCGATCTCCGGCGGCATGTACGCACTGATGCAGAACCCGGATCAGTGGCAGAAGCTCAAGGCCGACCCGGGCTTGGTCCCGACCGCGGCCGACGAGATCGTGCGCTGGGTGAGTCCGGTGAACGTGTTCCGTCGTACCGCGATGGAAGACGTCGAAGTCGGTGGCGTGCAGATCAAGAAGGGCGACAAGGTCCTGATCTACTACAACTCCGCCAACCGCGACGAGACGGTGTTCGACAACCCAGACGTCTTCGACATCACCCGCGAGCCCAACCCGCATGTCGGATTCGGCGGCGGTGGTCCGCACTTCTGTCTGGGTCGTCATCTCGCAAAGCTCGAGCTCGAATGCATCTTCCGGTCGCTCATCACGCAGTGCGATCACCTCGAGCTGATCAGCGAGCCGCGGCGGCTTCGCTCGAACTTCATCAACGGCATCAAGGAAATGACGGTGCGGTTTATCCCCACGACGAAGACATCACCTCGTGAAGACTGACGTCCTAACGGCTCCGCATTCGATCGAGTACACCTACACCCGCTCCACCGGTCCGATGATCGGCGCCTTCATGACCGGGCTGCGCGACGGCAAGATCATCGGCGTGCGCGGTGCGGATGGCCGGGTGCACGTTCCGGCGATCGACTACGACCCGGTGACCAGCGAGGACCTCAGCGAGCTGGTCGAGGTCGCCGACACCGGCGTCGTGACGACGTGGTCCTGGAACGACCAGCCGCGATCGGGCCAGCCGCTCGAGCATCCGTTCGCTTGGGCGCTGGTGCGATGGGACGGCGCCGACACGGCCATGCTCGTGGCGGTCGACTGCGGCGACGCCTCGACGATCAGCACCGGCGCGAAGGTGAAGGCCCGCTGGGCCGATGAGCGCACCGGCACGATCCACGACCTTTGCTGCTGCGAGCTTCAGTCATGAGCGCCGATGTAGTGGACGAGGCAGTGCCCCCGGTCACGGTCATCGAGTGCCCGACCCGGCTCGACTTCTCCTACACGCCGGGCGTGGCGCAGTCGCGGTTCCTGCGGGCACTCGAACGCGGCGAGATCACCGGACAGCGCTGCCCGAAGTGCAAGAAGGTCTACGTGCCGCCGCGGGGCGCCTGCTCGATGTGCGGCGTGGCGACCGAAGAGGAGCTGGTGCTGTCCGGCAAGGGCACCATCACCACGTTCTGTACGACGCAGATCCCCAGTCCGGGGCTGGTCCCGCCGTACGTGACGGCGTGGATCCGGCTCGACGGCTCGGACATCACCTCGATGTTCCTGATCCAGGAATGCGACCCGGCCGAGGTGCGGCTGGGGATGCGGGTGGAGGCAGTCTGGGTCGAGGAGGCAGATCGCAAAGCCGACCTGGGAAACATCTCCTATTTCCGGCCGATCGACGAGCCCGACGCCGAGTACGAGACGTACAAGGACTACGTATGAGGAACTTCAAGCGGCCGGTCGCGATCGTCGCGTCGGCGTCATTCGAGACGCCGTCGGAGCCGTCGCGCAACGAGGTCGAGCTGCTGCTGCCGGTCATCCATGACGCGTTAGGGCAGGTCGGGCTGACCCAGCAGGACATCGGGTTCACCGTGTCCGGCTCGAGCGACTATCTGCAGGGCTTCCCGTTCGCCTTCGTCGGTGCCCTCGATGCGGTCGGTGCCTGGCCACCGATCCGGGAGTCGCACCTGGAGATGGACGGCGCGTTCGCGCTGGCCGAGGCGGTCGCGGTCCTGCAGCACGGGCACGTCGACACCGCGCTGGTCTACGCCTTCGCCCGACCATCGCGGGGTGACCTCGACCGGACCCTGTCGATCCAGCTCGACCCGTACTCGGTGGCGCCGCTGTGGCCGGATGCGCGCGGCCTGGCCGGGCTCCAGGCGCAGGCGATGCGCGACTCCGGCCGGTTCGATTCGGTGCCCGAGGTGCCCCCAACCCACGTCGCAGACGGCTGCACCGCGGTGGTTCTCGCGGTCGGCGACCGAGCGCGGGAGCTGACCAAGACGCCGGTCTGGATCACTGGCATCGATCACCGCATCGAGGCGCCGGCGCTCGGGGTCCGCGACCTCGCCACGTCGGTCTCCACTCGCCTCGCAGCCGAGAGCGCCGGAGCGACTGACGTCGATGCGGCGTACCTACACGTGCTGTATCCGCATCAGGAGCTGCTGCTGCGGGATGCGCTGGGCCTGAACGGCCAGCCGGTGCACAGCTCGGCCGGGCCGATGATGGTCGGCGGCCTGGAGCGAATCGCGGCGGCCGCGAAGGCGGTCGCGGCAGGTGACGCCAGGCGCGCCGTCGCCCACGCCACCAGCGGCCCCTGCCTGCAACAGAACCTCGTCGCCGTATTAGACGCCACAGCCGTACTGGAAGGCGCTGCCGCATGAGCAACCGGGTAGCGGTCGTCGGAGTCGGCCAGACCAAGTACGCCGCCAAGCGACAGGACGTCTCGATCGCGGGGCTGCTGCGCGAGGCCGCGACGCGGGCGCTCGACGACGCCGGAATGACGTGGGCCGACATCGACGCGGTCGTGATCGGCAAGGCGCCGGACATGTTCGAGGGCGTGATGATGCCGGAGCTCTACCTGGCCGATGCACTCGGCGCGGTGGGCAAGCCGATGCTTCGGGTGCACACCGCGGGCAGCGTGGGTGGCTCGACCGGCGTGATGGCGACCCACCTGGTGTCGAGCGGCGCGCACAAGCGGGTGCTCGTCGTCTGTTTCGAGAAGCAGAGTGAGTCGAACGCCACCTGGGCGCTGTCGATCCGGCTGCCGTTCACCGGCGGCTCGGTCACCGGCGCCGGCGGCTTCTTCGCGCCGGTCATCCGGGCGTACATGCGCCGCGCCAACGCGCCGGACGACATCGGGATCAAGGTCGCCGTGAAGGATCGACTCAACGCGCTGAACAACCCCTACGCCCACCTGAAGCTCCCTGACATCAGCGAGGAGATGGTGCGCGAGTCGCCGATGCTGTGGGACCCGATCCGCTACCTCGAGACCTGCCCCTCCTCCGACGGTGCGTGCGCGATCGTGTTGGCGGATGAGGACAGCGCCAAGGGCACCCCGAACCCACCGGCCTGGATCCACGGCACCGCGGTCCGCTCGGAGCCGACCATGGGCGCCGGCCGCGACGTGGTCAACCCGCACGCCGGTCGCGATTGTGCGAAGGACGTCTACGCCCAGGCCGGCATCACCGATCCGCGCCGCGACATCGACTGCGCCGAGATCTACGTCCCGTTCTCCTGGTACGAGCCGATGTGGATGGAGAACCTCGGCTTCGCCGCTGAGGGCGAGGGTTGGAAGATGGTGGACGACGGTTCGACGTCGTTCACCGGTGACATGCCGATCAACCCGTCGGGCGGGGTGCTCTCGTCCAACCCGATCGGCGCGTCCGGCATGTGCCGGTTCGCCGAGGCGGCATTGCAGGTGCGGGGCATGGCGGGTGACCATCAGGTCGACGGCGCGCGCACCGCGCTGGGCCACGCGTACGGCGGCGGCGCGCAGTTCTTCGCGATGTGGATCGTCGGAAGCGAACCCCGGTGAGCGCCGACTACCTGCAGCTCGGCGGGAAGGTCTGCCTCGTCACCGGCGGCTCGCGGGGGATGGGCGAGTGCACGGTGCGCCGGCTACACGCCGAGGGCGCGACGGTCATCGCGGCGGACGTGCTCGACGACGAGGGCAAGGCGCTCGCCGAGGAGCTCGGGGAGGGTGTCCGATACGTGCACCTCGACGTCAGCAAAGAGGCCGGCTGGATCGAGCTGATCGCCGAGATCGACCGCGACTTCGGCCGCCTCGACGTTCTGGTCAACAACGCCGGCATTCTGCGGTTCGCCGCCATCACGGACATCGACGCCGAGGAGATGCAGCAGATCCTGGGCGTGAACCTGTTCGGCGTGACGTTCGGGATGAAGCACTCGATCCCGCTGATGAAGCGCGGCGGCGGCGGCTCGATCGTGAACCTGTCCTCGACCGAGGGCCTCGGCGGGACGCTGTTCTGCGGCGCGTACACCGCCAGCAAGTTCGCGGTGCGCGGCATCACCAAGGTTGCCGCGATCGAGCACGGCCGGGAGGGCATCAGGGTCAACTCGGTGCATCCGGGCGGGATCGACACCCCGATGACCCGGGCGGTCGTGGATGACGAGGGCCGCAAGTACATCGCGAGCCGGGTGGCCGGATTGAAGCGGATGGGCACCGCCGACGAGGTCGCGAAGCTGATCGTCTTCCTGGCCAGCGACGCCTCGTCGTACAGCACCGGAGCAGAGTTCGTCGTCGACGGTGGCGCGACCGCCAGCGCCGGTTTCTAGACCTCTTATATAAGGAGCGGGCCGATGCGGATCGCCTACACCGACTCCCAGCTCTCGTTGCGCGAGGAGCTCCGGGAGTACTTCAAGACGATCGTCACCCCCGAGGTCACCAGTGCGATGTCGAACGGCGGTCTCGGTACGCCGGAGTGCATGGCCGCGGTACGCCAGATGGGCAAGGACGGCTGGCTGGGCGTCGGGTGGCCGAAGGAGTACGGCGGCCGCGGCTTCGGTCGGATGGAACAGTTCGTGTTTTACGACGAGGCGCAGCGCGCCGGCGCGCCGTTGCCGTTCCTGTCGATCAACACGATCGGTCCTGCCATCCAGCAGTTCGGGTCCGAGGAGATGAAGTCCGACATCCTGCCGCGGATCCTCGGCGGTGAGTGCTTCGTGTCGATCGGCTACTCCGAGCCGGGCGCCGGCACCGACCTGGCGGGTCTGAAGACCCGGGCGGTCCGTGACGGTGACGAGTGGGTGATCAACGGCCAGAAGATCTACACCAGCCTGACCGACCATGCCGACTACATCTGGCTGGCCTGCCGCACCAACCCGGATCTGGGCAAGCACAAGGGAATCTCGATCATCCTCGTGCCGACCGACTCCGAGGGCTTCTCCTACACCCCGATCAACACGATCGGCGACCACGCGACGTACTCGACGTACTACCAGGACGTGCGGGTGCCGGTGTCGAACACGGTCGGTGAGATCGATGGCGGCTGGAAGATCATCACCACGCAGCTCAACTACGAGCGGATCTCCCTCGCCGTTCCGGCGCATCTCGAGCGCAACTACAGCGAGGTGCTGCGCTGGGCGCAGGAGACCAAGCTCCCCGACGGCCGCCGGGTCATCGATCAGGAGTGGGTGCAGACGCACCTGGCGAAGGTGCGGGCCCGGCTCGAGGGGCTGCAGCTGCTGAACTGGAAGAACGTCTGGCAGGACAGTGTCGGACAGGTGTCGATCGCGGACTCTTCCGCGGTCAAGGTGTACGGCACCACCCAGTACTGCGAGTGCTACGACCTGCTGCTCGAGGTGTTGGGTGCGGCCGGCGTCCTCAAGGGTGACTCGCCAGGGTCGGTGCTTGCCGGACGGCTCGAGCGGTCCTACCGCGGCACGTTGATCCTCACCTTCGGCGGCGGCACGAACGAGATCCAGCGAGATCTCATCGCCATCTTCGGCCTCGGCATGCCACGGTCTTTGCGGTAGAGGAGCAGACATCTCATGGACTTCTCGTTCTCTGAAGACCAGATCGCCCTTCAGGCGCTGGCGCATCAGATCCTCACCGAGCAGGCGACCCACGAGCGACTGAAGTCACTCGAGGCCGCCGGTGGATCGGTGTACGACGAGGCGCTGTGGAAGCAGCTCGCGGGAGCCGGGCTCACCGGCATCGCGGTGCCCGAGGAGTACGGCGGCGCCGGGCTGGGCTTCCTCGACCTCGCTGTCATCTTCGACGAGGTCGGCCGCACCGTCGCGCCGGTCCCGGCAGTCGCCACGCTGGCGACCGCCTACGTGCTCGCGACGTCAGCGCCTGACTCGGTCGCGGCACTCCTAGCGGGGGTGGCTGCCGGTGATGTGGTCCTCACGACCGCATTCGGTGAGGTCGCCGATGTGACGGCCCGCAAGGAGGGGGAGGACTGGATCCTCGATGGCGAGAAGGACTTTGTGCCCTACGGCGGGGTCGCCGACGTCGTCGTCGTACCCGCCTCGACCGAGACGGGCGTCGTCCTTGCATTGCTGCCCAAGGACACCGACGGCGTCAGCGTCACCGAGCAGCACACCACCAACCACGCCCCGCAGGCCGGGCTCGCGTTCACCGGCGTCCGGCTGCCGTCGAACGCTGTAGTCACGGACGCCGGCGAGATCGTGGCTGACCTCGAACGTCATCACACGGCGGCACTGTCGGTGGTGGCGGCCGGAGTGTGTACCGCGGCTCTCGCGATGACGGCGAAGCACACCTCCGAGCGGGAGCAGTTCGACAAGAAGATCGCGTCGTTCCAGGCCGTCGGCCAGCGCGCCGCTGACGCCTACATCGACACCGAGATGATCCGGCTGACGGCGGTGCAGGCGGCCTGGCGGCTCTCGGAGGGCTGGCCGGCCGAGGAGGAGATCGCCATCGCGAAGTTCTGGGCCGGCGACGGTGGCACCCGCGTGCTGCACGCATGCCAGCACTTGCATGGCGGTCTCGGGGTCGATCTCGACTACCCGCTGCATCGCTATTTCATCTGGGGCAAGCAGATCGAGCACGAGCTGGGCACGCCGCACCGGCAGCTGCTCAAGCTCGGCGCGATGCTCGCCAGTACGCCGGCTTAGGAGACGACGCGTGGAGTTCAACCTCGGCGACATCTTCGAGTCGCTGGTCGACGTGGTCGGTGACCGCGAGGCACTGATCTGCGGCGACCGTCGGCTGACCTTCGCCGATCTGGAGGCGCGAGCGAATCGGCTCGCGCACCATCTCCTGTCGATCGGCGTCCAGCCGGGCAACCACGTCGGCGTCCAGCTCTACAACTGCACCGAGTACGTCGAGACGATGGTTGCCTGCTTCAAGGTGCGGGCGGTCCCGGTGAACGTCAACTACCGCTACGTCGAGGAAGAGCTGCTGTACCTGTTCAACGACGCCGACCTGGTCGCACTCGTCGTCGACACCGAGTTCACGCCTCGCATCAACGCGGTCCGCGACAAGGCGCCGAAGCTCGCGGAGATCATCACGGTCGGTGAGGGCGAGCGTCCGGGCGGCGCGATTGACTACGAGGACGCGCTCGCGGCGCAGTCCGACGCGCGGGAGGGTTTCCCGAGCCGGTCGGCCGACGACCTCTACATCATCTACACCGGCGGCACCACCGGGATGCCGAAGGGCGTCATGTGGCGGCAGGAAGACATCTTCTTCGCCGGCATGGGCGGCGCCAACCCGACCGGCACACCGGTCTCCCGGCCCGACGAGGTTGCCGAGCTGGCTCCCGGCCGGCCGGCGATCACGATGTTTCCGGTCGCGCCCCTCATGCACGGGGCGGCACAGCTCGCGACCTGGATCGCGTTCCTGCAGGGATCGAAGGTGGTCCTGGTCCGCAAGTTCGATCCGATCGACGTGATCGAGACCGCCAACCGCGAGTCGGTCATCTCGATATCGATCGTCGGCGACGCGATGGCCCGCCCGATCGCCGAGGCGCTGGAAGGACCGCTACAGGGTGTCGGCCTGCCGAGCGTCTTCGTTCTCAGCTCAGCCGGTGCGATCTTCTCGCAGGCGGTCAAGGACAAGCTCGCCGAACTCTTGCCCAATGTTGCGCTGATGGACAACTACGGCGCTTCAGAGACGGGGTTCCAGGGCACCGGCAAAGCGGGGTCGAGCCCGGACACCGGCTTGAAGTTCAGCGTCAACGACCGCACCGCCGTGCTCGACGACGACCTCAAGCCGATCGAGGCGGGATCCGGAAAGGTGGGAAGGGTCGCGCAGCGCGGCTACGTCCCGCTCGGCTATTACAAGGACGAGGTCAAGACCAAGGAGAGCTTCGTCACTGTCGACGGCGTGCGCTGGGTGTTGCTCGGCGACGCGGCGACGGTCGAAGAGGACGGCGGTATCGCCGTACTCGGTCGGCACTCGGTCTGCATCAACACCGGCGGGGAGAAGGTCTTTCCCGAGGAGGTCGAGGCCGCGCTCAAGGCCCACCCGGCGGTCTACGACGCCGTCGTCACCGGCGTCCCGGACGAGCGGTTCGGCGCGAGGGTGACCGCACTGCTGCAGATCCGCAGCGAGCACGTCGCGCCGAGCCAGGATGAGATCGCGGAGCACTGCAGCACTCGGGTCTCGCGCTACAAGGTGCCGCGACTGGTGTTCACCGTGCCGGAGATTCGGCGCAGCCCGAGCGGGAAGGCTGACTACCCGTGGGCGGCGAAGGTCGCCAAGGAACTGCTCGAAACCGGGAGCTGAGTTGGCAGGCCAGCGGTGACGCAGACCGACTCGAACCGGGAAGCGCCGGCGTCGCAGGTCGCGCGGCGGGAGCGGATCCTTGACGCGGCGGTGGAGCTCGCCAGCGAAGGCGGCTACGACGCGGTCCAAATGCGCGAGGTCGCGGAACGCGCTGACGTTGCGCTCGGCACCCTTTACCGCTATTTCCCGTCGAAGGTGCACCTGCTGGTATCCGCATTGGGCCGGACGTTCGCCGAGTTGCGTGACGGTTTTCAGGGCAACGACGACAACGGTTCTCCCGAGGACCGGGTCTATCGGGTGGTTGCCGGGGTGACCCGGTTCCTCGCCAAGAACCGGCGGCTGTCAGGAGCGATGGTGCGGGCGCTGATGAGCGCGGACGTCGAAGCGGCCAGAGATGTCGAGGCGGTCGACGACGTACTGGTTGGCTTCATCGCCTCAGCGACCCATGCGCCGGACTCTCCACCGTCCGAAGAGGACATCCTGGTGGCCCACATCATCGGCAAGGTCTGGCTGATCGACGTGGTCACCCTGCTGTCCGGACGGATGACGGTGTCACAGCTGCTCGAGGATCTCGACGCCACCATCAAGCGGGTGATGTCCGCAAGCGGTTCCGCCGGCTGATCCCCTTGCGCCCTCGCGCGGCGGGCCTGGCAGTGGTGGGATGGGCGGGTGGCGATGAGCGTGCCTGCCCGGCCCGGCAATGAGGTCGCCCGCGCGGTGTTCGCCGGGCTGCCCGATCGCTACGACCGGCTCGCCGCGCTGCTGTCGTTGGGACAGGACCGTCGGTGGCGCAGAGAACTGGTACGCCGGATCGCAACTGCCGGCCCGCAGTCGGTGCTCGACGTGGCGACCGGCCCGGCCGGGATAGCGATCGCGGTGACCCGCTCCACCGGCGCCGCCGTCGTCGGCGTCGATCTCAACGAGCCGATGCTGCGGGAAGGGCTCGCGAACGTCCGGCGGAGCGACCTGACCGGACGGGTACGGCTGGCGGTCGCTGCCGGCGAGCGATTGCCGTTTCGCGACGGCGCGTTCGACGCGGTGTGCTTCTCCTACCTGCTCCGCTACGTCGACGACCCCGCTGCCACGGTCAGCGAGCTCACCCGATGCCTTCGGCCCGGCGGAGTGCTGGGCTGCCTGGAGTTCCACGTGCCACCGATGTGGTGGTGGCGCTGGCTGTGGCGGCTCTACACCCGCGTTGTGCTGCCGAGCCTCGGCGCGCTGACCGGCGGCCGCGCGTGGTACCGCGTCGGGCGCTTCCTCGGCCCGAGCATCGACGGGTTCTACGCGCGCCTTCCGATCGAGGCGCAGGCAGCGATGTGGCACCGTGCCGGGTTGGTTGATGTCGAGTGGCGGGTGATGAGCCTCGGCGGGGGCGTGGTGATGTGGGGCCGCCGGGCGCTGAGCGAGCCGTGACCGGCACTGCCGAGCGGCCTGCCTTCTACGCCACCGGCCGCGGCACTGGCGGGCTGCGCGATTGGATCACGCTGCTGCACCCGCCGTACACGATGTGGCACCTGTCCTACGTAGCGATCGGCGCCGCGCTCGTCTCGCACCCGTCGCTGTTTCGGCTTGCCGGAACCCTCGTCGCGTTTCTGCTCGCCGTCGGGGTCGGGGCGCATGCGCTCGATGAGTTGAACGGTCATCCGTTGCGAACCGGAATCTCCGCGCCGCTTCTGCTGACGGCCGCGATCGTCAGCGTCGCCACTGCGGTGATCGCCGGTCTGGTCGTCGGCGGCTGGCGGCTGCTGCCGTTCGTCGTCGTTGGTGCGGCCCTCGTGACGTCCTACAACCTCGAGCTATTTGGCGGCATCGTGCACACCACGGCAGGTTTCGCGGCTGCGTGGGGTGCGTTTCCGGTGCTGACCGGTTACTACGCACAACACTGGACGCTTGCGCCGTCGGCCGGCCTCGCCGCGGCCGCGGCGGTCCTGCTGTCATGGGGGCAGCGAGCGCTGAGCACGCCGGTTCGCCAACTGCGCCGGCACACCCGCTCCGCCTCAGCCCACGTCGTTCGCGACGACGGCGCGGAGCTCCAGCTCGACCGGGCGCAACTGATCCGGCCGTTCGAGGTCGCGTTGCACTCCTTTGCCTGGGCGCTCGCCCTGCTGGCGGCCGCGCTGGTCGTCGCACGGACATGACGGCGACCTACGACGTCGCGGTCGTCGGCGCCGGTCCGGCTGGCAGCTCGGCGGCGCTCGTGCTCGCCCGCGCCGGCGCTCGGGTGGCGTTGCTGGACAAGGCGAGCTTCCCCCGCGACAAGGCATGCGGCGACCTGCTCGGGCCGCGAGGAGTGCGGCTGCTCGCTGACCTCGACGTCAAGGTCCGGGACGCCGGCAGCGGCAGCGACATGCTGGTACAGGGACCCAGTGGCGGGCGGCTGCGGCTACCGGCGTACCCGGGACTCACCTACGCCGATCACGGGGTGATCGTGCCCCGCACCCGGTTCGACGCCGATCTGCGCGAGGCTGCGCTTGAAGCCGGCGCGGAGCCGATCATCGGTCGGGTCACCCGAGTCTCCGGCAACGTGGCTGACCGTCCGGTGGAGCTGGACACCTCGGCCGGACGACGGATCACCGCTGCGTTGGTGGTCGGCGCGGACGGCGCGCTCAGCACCGTCGGCAAGTCGTGCGGGCTCGTCGATGACGGCAACGTGCTGTGGGGATTCGCGCTTCGTGGCTACGTCACCGCCGACGTACCGATCCCGCTGATCGCGCTGCTCGACCAGCGACCGGGCGTCATCTTCCCGGGCTACGGCTGGCTGTTTCCCGGCGATGCCGGCTGCGCCAACGTCGGCATCGGGGTGGGAACCGGCCATGGTCGCAACGTCCCGCCGCTGCGGCCCGCGCTCGCCGCCTTCGTAGACCGGCTGCGTACGACTGGCGATCTCGAGACGGCTGAGGTCGGGCGGCTGACCGGCGGCTGGCTGAAGATGGGGTTGGTCGGGACTGTCCCGGCCCGGAACCGAGTGCTCCTGGTCGGAGACGCGGCCGGCCTGGTCAACCCGCTGCAGGGCGAAGGCATCGCGCCGGCGATCACCAGCGGTGTCCTCGCTGCCCGCGCGATCCTCGATGCTCCAGCGGCCGCGGCCGAGGTGTATCGAGCCGCCCTGAGCGACACCTACCGCCGGTTCGCGGCGTTCGCTGCCCCGCTGCAAGCGACGCTCCTCAACCACCCGCGGCTGACCTCGGTAGGCGTTCGAGCGCTCACCACCCGGCCGTTGCGGTTCGTGGGCGGCACTTGGTCGCTGCTGTGGAACGATCTCGTTGACGGCGCGACACCGCGCCCCGCCCGCACCGCGGCGCGGATCCTCACCTCGGCTGCCGCCCGGGTCAGCGCGCGCAGCGTGAGCGCCCAGATTCTGGAACGGTCGCTGCGCTAGGACAGGCTGATCGCGGCGGCGGCCGACTCCCACTGCACTGCCTTGAGGAACCGCTCGACGCCGCGGATCACGTGCGCGCCACGCACCGATGCGAAGACGTCGAAGGCGTGCTGACCGCCGGGAAGCTCGGCGTACACGACGTGCGCCTTGCTCTTCTCACGTAGCAGCCGGTTGAGCTCCCGCGCCTCGTCGACGTTGATCAGCGAGTCGTGGGAGCCGTGAATGAGGAAGAACGGCGGGGCATCCTCGCGCACCAAGGTGAGCGGTGAGGCGGAACGGGCGACCTCGCGGTCGGCGGTCTTGAACAGCACCGGCCGCAGGAATTGGCGGTACTCGCGCTCGCCGGTCTTGGTGTCGAGGACGTTCGCCATGTCGTAGGCGCCGTAGAACGGAACGCACGCCGCCACCGAGGTGTCTACGTCCTCGAATCCGGGCTGGTACTGCGGGTCGTTGGCGGTGAGACCGACCATTGCGGCGAGGTGGCCGCCTGCCGATCCGCCGGTCACCGCGATGAAGTGGGGGTCACCGCCGTACTCGGCGATGTTCTCGCGGATCCACTTCATCGCCTGTTTGCAGGCGATCAGCTGGGCCGGCCACGGCGACCTGGGCGCGAGCGGATAGTTGATGGCGACGCAGATCCAGCCGCGCGCCGCGAGGTGGTTCATCAGCGGGATGCCCTGGTCCTCCTTGCGGCCGAGGATCCAGGCACCGCCGTGGATCTGAAGCAGCACCGGCAGCTTCTCGCCGCCCTCGCGGGGGAGCACGATGTCGAGCTTCTGGCGGCGAGAAGCTCTCTCACCGCCGGTATAGACGATGTTGCGGATCCGCTTCACCTCAGGATGGGTGAGCTTCCAGGGCTGCAGCACCTGCCGCCATGGAGTGGTGAGGTCGGCCTTGGTCGGCGCCGGGTCGAGGTGAGCGAGGTAGTCCGACCCGAGCCCGTCGGCGAGGGCGTCCTCGATGACCTTCCGCACCCGCAGGCTCTGCCCGATCAGGCCGATCAGGCCGGCCGCGGTGAAGGCGTTCAGGCCCAGCGCGAGCGTGTCGTCGCGGCTGAACCGGCCTCGCTTCGCGGCGACCAGCGCTCCGCTCGTCGCCGCGGTCAGCGCCAGGCTCTGGGGGGCGGTCTCCGTTGTCGCCCAGCTCGCGAAGAAGCTGGGGATCGCAAACGGATTGGAGTTGGGGAACGGACGCCACGCGTTGAGCGTGAGCGCGGCGCCGATCGTCGAGAGCTGGCGAAATCGCTTCCCCATGGAAATAGTTTGCCACCCCTGCGGGCGCCCCTCATCAGGGCATCTGACGCGGCGTCAGAATCGCCGTAGGATCCGCGGTTATGCAGCGACTGGGTGGCTTGGACTCCGCATTCCTGTATTTCGAGACCCCGACGATGCACATGCATGTCGGCGGTCTGATGCTGGTCGACCCATCGACCGCGCCTAAGCCGTACTCCTTCGCCGACTATCGCGATTACGTTGCACGACGGCTGCCGCGGGTGCCGGCGTTTCGCCGCAAGCTGGCGACCGTCCCGCTGAACCTCGGAAAGCCGGCGTGGGTCGAGGACCCCGACTTCGACCTCGACTACCACCTGCATCGGATCACGGTGCCCGCACCGGGTGGTGACCGGGAGACCGCCGACGTCGTCGGCGACATCCTGTCGCGGCAGATGGACCGAAGCCGGCCGCTGTGGGAGATGTGGGTTGTCGAGGGCCGCGCGGACGGTCTGATCGGCGTCGTCAGCAAGGTGCATCACTCGTCGATCGACGGCATCACCGGCGCCAACATGATGGCCGAGCTGTTCGACTTCGAGGCTGACGTCGAGAGCGCATCGCCAGCGACGGATGGTTGGGAACCAGAGCGCAAACCGAGCGACCTGGAAATGGTCGGCCGGGCCTTGGTCGACTGGGCGAAGCGGCCGGCCAGCATCGTGAAGCTGATGCCGGGCACCGTGATGAGCGTCGGCAAGCTTGCCAACCGCCGGGGTCGCGGCGCCCCGGGAATGCCGGCGCCGTTCAGAGCTCCTCGTACGTCGTTCAACGCGACGGTCACCGCGCATCGCACCGTCGCTTACACCGACGTGAAGCTCGACGACATCAAGACGATCAAGAATGTGTTCGGGGTGAAGGTCAACGACGTCGTGATGGCCGTCTGTTCCGGCGCGCTTCGGAAATACCTCAGCGCTCGCGACGAGCTGCCGGACCGCTCGCTCATCGCCGCGATCCCGATCTCGGTGCACGACCGGAGCGAGGGTGTCGAGGGCACGACGAAGGTCTCGATCATGTTCTCGTCACTCGCCAGTGACATCGACGATGCGGGGGAGCGGTTGCGCTACATCGCCGAGGTCAACGAGGGCGCGAAAGAGGACCACGAGCTGGTCGGCGCCAACATGCTGCAGGACTGGGCCGAGCACGCCGCGCCCAACACGTTCTCGCTTGCGGCCCGGATGTATTCCAGCCTGCGCCTGGCCAATCGCCACCCGGTGGTGCACAACCTGGTCATCTCCAACATCCCTGGGCCGCCGATCCCGTTGTACTTCAACGGCGCGAAGCTGAAGGTGCTGCACCCGCTCGGTCCGGTGATGGACGGCGCCGGGCTCAACGTCACGGTGCTGTCCAACATGGACTCGATCGGCTTCGGATTCATCGCCTGCAAGGAGCTCATGCCCGAGCTATGGGATCTCGCCGAGGCCATTCCCGGCGCCGTGGACGAGCTACTTGCGGCGGCGAAGCAGGAAACCGCGCCGAAGCAGAGCACTAAGAAGCCTGCTGCCTCGACGAAGGCGAGCGCCGCTGCCGCTCGATCCGGCGGCTGACCGACGAGCACGCTTCGAGTAGCACCGGGACGAACTCTTCCGCGCCGAGCACCAATGCCGCGTGGTGGCCGTCGACCTCGTAGCAGACCGCGCCGGGGATCGCCTCAGCCAGTGCGTGCTGGCGGCGGGTCGGAATGAACCGGTCGCGGGTCGCGACGATGACCGACGTGGGGACGTCCACCCGGCGGATCCAGGCCGACGAGTCGAACTTGCCGACCGCGTCGATCGCGGCGAGCAGCGACCACATGCTGGTGCTGCGGAACTCCGCCATTGCCCAGGGCCCCACCGCCGCGAGGTCCGCGGTCAGCGCCGCCGGGGTGTCGGCCAACCGCGCCGCGAGCCTCTCCATGCCACTTCGGGCACGGTCGCCGAAGCGCGCCATCGCCGCATTCGTCAGCAGGAACCACAGCCGCTCGGCCGGCTTGCCGCGGTAGTTGCGGGCGGTTGCGGCGAGCACCAGGCCCTCGACCCGTTCGCGATGGCGGCGCCACACGAGCTGCGCGATCGCGCCGCCCATCGAATAGCCAACGACGGTGAACGTCTCGACCCCGAGCGCGTCGGCGACGGCGACCACGTCGTCGGCGCAGTCCTCGAGGGAGAACTGGTCGGATTTGATGCCGCGGCCGTGCCAGCGTTGATCGAAGGTGATGACCCGGTAGCGCTCGGCCAGGGCCGGCATCGAGGGGTACCAGGACAGCGCCGCGGTCGTCGCGAGCGCGTGCACCAGGATCAGCGTCGGCGCGCCCGGCGGCCCGGGCAGGTCGATCACGCAAGTGCGGCCTCGCTCGCCGAGGTCCACCGGCACGCCGGGCGCGAGGTCGAACGGTCGGGCAGCCTTCGCGAACCGACCCAGAGCCCGTCCCACGGACGGCGAGATGCTAGCCATCAGCAAGCACGGTACCCTGACGGCCCGTCAGAAACAGTGACCGGCACTGCGACGCGCAGGCGTGGGGATCGACGGTCGGGCCTGTCGCAAAACTGGAACATGTTCTAGTATTTCGGGATGCGCCCGTCGGCCCTCGCCGTTTCCGAGGAGCAGCGCGCGCTCGCCGATGCGGTCCGCGGTTTCGCCGAGCAGGCCGGACTCACCGCGGCGGCGAAGGCCGCACTCGACAGCGCCGAGGACACCCTGCCCGAGAGCTGGAAGGCGCTCGCGGTTCAGGAGCTGCTGGCGCTTCCATTCGATGCCACGGTCGCGGATCTCTGCGTCGCGGTCGAGGAACTAGGCCGGGTGGTCGCCCCCGGGCCGATCGTGCCCACCCTGCTGGCCGGGCTCATCGCGAGGCGGTACGGCGACGAGACGTTCCGCCGCAACGTCGAGACCTGGCTGCGAGACGGCACCCTCTCGGCCGCCGTACAGATCAACGGGCAGCTGGTGGGTGGCGCCGCGGCGCACACCGTCATCTGTTCGGGCAAGGACGATGAGTGGTGGGCCTGCTTCGGTGCCGATCTCGCGCTGACCTCCAGTCCGGGGCTCGACCCGTCGCGCCGGATCGCGACGGCCGGTGCCACGACCGAGCGGCGGCATCGCATCGATGGACTCACCGACACCGACGTACTGGACTTCGCCGTGGTGCTGCTTGCGGCGGAGTCGGTCGGGTTGGCGAACTACTGCCTCGACACCGCCGTCGAGTACGCCAAGGTGCGCGAGCAGTTCGGGCAGCCGATCGGCGGATTCCAGGCCGTCAAGCACCGTTGCGCCGACATGTTGTGCGAGCTGGAGATCGCCGGCGCGGCGGTCTGGGACGCCGCTCATGCGGTTGACGACCTCGATTCCGGTGATCCGGCGCGCTCGCTCGCCGTCGCGGTCGCTGCCGCCGTCGCGCCGCAGGCGGCCGTGGAAGTCGCGAAGAGTCTGATCCAGATCCTCGGCGGGATCGGGTTCACGTGGGAGCACGACGCACACCTCTACCTGAAGCGGGCACTCGCGAATCGGCAGCTGCTCGGTGGTGCCGGTCGGTGGCGCCGCTCGGCGGTGGAGCTTGCGCGAGCCGGCGCCCGCCGGGCTCGCGACCTCGACCTGGGCCCGGCCGCGGAGTCGGCGCGTGCCGAGGTGAGGGAATTCCTCACCAGCCTCGACGGGCTTGACGACAAGGCGCGACGGGTCGCGATCGCCGACGCCGGTTACCTGGTGCCGCACTGGCCGGCGCCGTACGGCCGGTCGGCGGGACCGATCGAGCAGCTCGTGATTGATGAGGAGTTCGCACACGCCGACGTGAAGCGGCCGGACCTCGTCATCGGCAACTGGGCGCTGCCGACGATCCTGCAGCACGGCTCCGACGAGCAGCGGGCTCGCTTCGCGCCGCCGACGCTGCACGGCGACATCCGCTGGTGCCAGATGTTCTCCGAGCCAGGAGCCGGATCTGACCTCGCGTCGCTGACGACCAAGGCGGTGAGGGTGGACGGTGGCTGGTCGCTGTCCGGCCAGAAGGTCTGGACCTCATCCGCGAAGACCGCGGACTGGGCGATCTGCCTGGCGCGCACGTCGAGCGGTGCCCGCCGCCACAGTGTTGATGGCGTGCAGAAGCACAGTATTGATGGCGTGCAGAAGCGCAGTATTGATGGCGTGCAGAAGCACGACGGCATTACCTACTTCCTGCTCGACATGACGTCGCCGGGTATCGACATCCGGCCGCTGCGTGAGCTCACCGGCGAGGCGTTGTTCAACGAGATCTTCCTCACCGATGTCGTCGTCCCGGACGACTGCGTCGTCGGCGAGGTCGACCAGGGTTGGAAGCTGGCGCGTACGACGCTCGCCAATGAGCGGGTGGCGATGAGCAGCGGCTCCGCCTTCTCCTCGGGAGTGGAGGAGCTGCTTGCTGCACTCGACCATGGGCCGGCAGCCAACGACGAGGTCGCGGTTGACGCGGTGGGCGCGCTGGTCTGCCGAGCGCAGGCCGACGCGATGCTCGGAGTCCGCGCGACCCTGGCGCGGGTGTCGGGCACCGATCCCGGCGCGGCCTCGAGCGTGCGCAAGTTGGTCGGCATGCACCTTCGGCAAGACGCCGCCGAACTCTCGCTCGAGCTGCTCGGCCCGGCCGCGATCACCGTGCCGGACGACCTCACCGCCGGCGCGCTTCGCCGTACCTTGTCGACTCGTTCGCTGACGATCGCCGGTGGGACGAGCGAGGTGCTGCACAACGTGATCGGCGAGCGGATTTTGGGCCTCCCTCGATGAAAGAGTCACGATGACCGCTGACCTCAAGCTCGGGCTGATGCTCGGCTACTGGACGTCCGGCCCGGACGATGCCACCGACGCCGTGCTCGCGGCTGAAGATGTCGGGTTCGACTCGGTGTGGACGGCGGAGGCCTATGGCTCCGACGCGTTCACGACGTTGAGCTGGTACGCGGCGCGAACCACACGTATCAAGCTCGCGACCGGCATCGTGCAGCTGTCGGCGCGGACCCCGGCAGCGACCGCGATGAGTGCGGCGACCCTCGACGGCCTGTCGGGCGGTCGGCTGAGCCTCGGGCTCGGGGTGTCCGGGCCGCAGGTCGTGGAGGGCTGGTACGGCGTACCGTTCCCGAAGCCGTTGGAGCGGACCCGCGACTACGTCGACATCGTGCGGCGGGTCTGGACCCGCGAGGTCATCACCAGCGACAGCGCGCACTACCCGCTGCCGTATCCAGGTGGCACCAAGCTCGGCAAGCCGATCAAGCTGCTCATGCATCCGGTCCGGGACCGGATCCCGATCCTGCTCGGTGCCGAAGGGCCGAAGAACGTCGAGCTGGCGACGGAGATCGCGGACGGCTGGCTGCCGATCTTCTACCACGTCGAGCGGGGCGCCGAGCTCTACCGGGAGGCGCTCGCCGGCGCCAAGACCGGCTTCCAGGTCTGCTGCCCGGTGACCGTCTGTATCAACGACGATGTGCCGACCGCGTTGGAGTACGTGAAGTGGTCGCTCGCCTTCTACATCGGTGGCATGGGCGCGGCGAGCATGAACTTCCACCTCAACGTGATCGGGCGTTTCGGCTTCGCCGAGCAGGCGGAGGTCGTCCAGAGCCACTTCCTTTCCGGCGATCGCGAGGCGGCGATGCGGGCTGTCCCGGACGAGCTCGCCGACGGCATTGCACTGTGCGGTCCGCTCGACCGGATACGCGAGCGGATGCAACTGTGGCGAGACTCACCGGTGACCTCGATGCTCGTCGGCGGGGTGCGCAACCCCGACCACCTCAAGGCACTCGCCGAGATGGTGGGCTAGGAAAGTTGTCAGGAAACCCACGCGCGCGCCGGCGCCGACAACCCTGACAAGTGATCGATACGACCGCGCTGGTGGCGCGAGCTCGGCGCGACGTCGACGATGGCACGTTGCCCTCCTGTCAGCTCGCGCTCGCTCGCGACGGCGAGCTGCTGGTCAACGAGACGTTCGGCGTACCGGCTGACGCCCGATACGTGACGTTCAGCGTCACCAAGGCATTCAGCGCCGCGCTGGCGTGGCTGCTGATCGGCGACGGCGCACTGAGTGACCAGACCAGGGTCGCCGAGGTGGTGCCGGAGTTCGGCTCGAATGGCAAGCAGAACGTCACGATCGAGCACCTGCTGACTCACACTTCGGGTTTCGCTCGGGCTCCGATGCGGCCCGAGGAAGGCTTCGACCGGGAGCTGCGGGTGAAGCGGTTTACCTCGTGGCGGCTGGACTGGGAGCCAGGCTCCCGGACCGAGTACCACGCCACCTCGGCGTACTGGGTGCTGGTGGAGGTGATCGAGCGGCTTGCCGGTGACTACCGGGAGCTGTTCGCGAAGCGGGTTGCGGGTCCGCTCGGCCTGCCCGGTCTGACCCTCGGTACGCCGATCGAGGCTCAGGGCGACGTCGTACCGGTCGAGGTGTGCGGCCAGCCCGCCGACGACCAGGAAGGTCTCGGGGAGCGGGTTGCCGAGACCGGCGAGAACTTCTTGCTGCGCTTCAACGAGCCGGCGATCCTCGCGATCGGAGTGCCGGGTGCCGGCGCGGTTGCCTCGGCGGCTGACATCGCGCTGTTCTACCAAGCGCTGCTTCACAATCCCGACCGGCTCATCGACCCGGACGTGCTGCATGACGTGACCGCCAACATCCGTAACGCCCATGCCGATCCACTCTTCGGTTGCCCGGCGAACCGCACCCTCGGCCTGGTGGTCGCCGGTGACGACGGCAAGTCGATTTCACGCGGATTCGGGCGAAGCGTCGGACCACGATCATTCGGGGCGATGGGGGTCGGTGGTCAGGTCGCGTGGGCCGACCCGGACAGCGGACTGTCGTTCGGCTATCTGACCAATGGTCTCGACGTCGACGTTGTCGGGTCATTCATGCGTTCGGCGAAGATCTCGGGCCTCGCTGCTCGCACTGTGTCGGACTAGCGTCACAGAGCGTGACGGAATCACAACGTGAACCGGTCCCTCGCAACGACGACGGCGAGCTCGACACCGCAGTCGCCTTCCTTCGTTTTCAGCGGCGCAGTCTTCTGAAGAAGCTCGACGGGCTCGACGACGAGCAGGTCCGGCGGGTGCTGGTTGGAAGCGGGACCTCGCTGCTCGGGCTGGTGCAGCATTCGGCCGTGGGGGAGCGGTACTGGTTCGGCTACCACTTGCTTGGTCACCACCGCAGCGTGCCGGATCCCGATTGGAACTTCACGATGGAGGTGTCGGCCGAGCGCACCACGGCCGAGGTCGTCGCGGACTATCAGCGTGCCATTGCCGCGAGTGACGCGGCGATCCAGCAGATCGCCGACCCTGGCGCGCTGTCCGCCTTGCCGGTGGATGGCTCGCCCAAGTCATTGCGGTGGATCCTTGCTCATTTCACCAGCGAGACGGCGCGCCATGCCGGCCACGCCGACATCCTGCGCGAACAGGTCGACGGCGTCACCGGCCGCTGACTGTTGCCGCGGCTGCAGTAGGTTCGCGATCGTGTACGCCGTGGTGAACCGACTCCGTCTCAAATCAGCCATTCCACCGGAGGTCTGGGAGCGCGCCCAAGCCGAGCTCCCGGCGCGAGCGAGAGAGGTTCCGGGGTTCGAGGCGTTGTACGTGATCGAGGTGGCGGACGATGAGGTTGTCCTGCTGGTCGTGGGCGACACGGCCGAAACGTTGGATCGAGTCGCCAGTGAAGTCGGCAACGACTGGATGACGGACAACGTGATCCCGCACCTGGCCGCGCCACCTGACCGTCAGATCGGAAAGGTCGTCGCCTCAGCTGCCTCGACGGGTTCGTCGTAACGAGCGGACCGAGTGGTGGGGAGGATCCTGCGAGGAATTTGCGGTGACCAGTGGCTGCAAAGCTCCCGTTCGTGCCGTGGTAGGCACTGTCCATGCCGAAGCTGACAAACGGAAGCCGATCTGTGGCAGGCAAGACGGTGCTCGTCACGGGTGCGGCGAGCGGGATGGGCCGAGCGACGGCCCACCTGTTCGCGGACGAGGGCGCGATGGTCGCTGTCACCGACCTGGTCGCGGGGGCGGTGCAGGCGGTCGTCGACGAGATCAACGGGGCCGGTGGGGTCGCGCGCGGCTGGACACTCGACGTGACCGACCAAGCCGCCGTGGACCGGGTCGTCGGCGAGATCGTCGCCGTTTTCGGCTCGCTCGACATCCTCGTGAACAACGCGGGGATGGTCGCCGGCGGACCCGTGGACGGACCGTCGTACCTCGACGACTTGCTGCGCACGCTCGACGTTGACCTCATCGCTCATGTGCGCACGATCCGGGCCGCGCTTGCACATCTCAAGCGCAGCGGCGAGGGTCGCATCGTCAACATCGCCTCCACCGAAGGCTCCGGCGCGACGAAATACAACTCCGGGTACGTCGCCGCCAAGCACGGAGTCATCGGTCTCACCCGCGCGTTGGCGATGGAACTCGGCGAGTTCGGCATCACCGTCAACTGCGTACAGCCAGGCCCGATCCGAACGGGCATGACCGCGGGGATCCCGGAGGAGGCCAAGACGAAGTTCGCGCGCCGCCGGGTCCCGCTTCGCCGGTACGGCGAGCCGGAGGAGGTGGCTCAGATGACCGTGTCGCTCTGCTTGCCGGCAATGTCCTACGTCACCGGCGTGAACGTCCCGGTCGATGGCGGCCTGCTGATACAGAACACCTAGCCCAGAGGATGACGCGAGCACTGCTCGACGCCGTCCAACAAGCCGCGATGGTCCTGACGGTGTACATGCGGGAACGGATTTGCATGAACGCGACAGCGTCGTACTCCGCTTGCTGACCGCACTCTGCCGACCCACGCCGACTACGGCTAGGTGGAATGTGGCGTGACTCGCGCCGAACTCGGCGGCAGGAAGGGTCACGTTCCGCGGATGTGCGGGCAGTCGGGCTGTGAAGTCGGTGGCGGTCGACGACCTGAACCAGCCGCTGGTGTCGACGATGATTCGCAGATGCACCCGCCAGGCGAGACAACATGCCGACGAATTCGGAAGATGGAGCGCGTCAGCGGTAGCCCATCCCCGCGAATGGCGGCCCGTTGGGCTTACTGGCCGGCCGGTATGTTGCCTTCCTGAGCAACGTAGCGGGCGCGTCGGATCCACACGGGGGTGTGATAGACAACCGTTCCGTCGTGGAAGGTGAGCTGCCCGCGACGAATGATGCGCGGCAACCAATGTCCGCTGTCGCTGCCGATCCGCACCACGCCCGGGCCGCGTTGGTATTCGGCGAGGCGCTTTCCGGGATAGTGGAAGGGCCAGTCGCGATACAGGTAGATGCGGTTGTTGGTGACGATGACGATGCGATGGAAGTAGAAGCTGAACAGTGAGATCCCGAGCTCCAGCAGTCCGCCGATCGTCGGAATGAGTCTCGCGACATCCTCCACGAATCCGAAGATGCACATGGTGACCAGGTTGTTGTAGGTGAAGGCGACGGCCACCGCTGGTTCGTTCAGGTGTGCTCTTCGCGCCACCCGGTTTGCCATGCGCTGGTTGTAGCGAGTGATCGTCACGTGCCGGGGTGGACCAGCGGTCTGATTGGTCGGTGCGTCCATGACGCGAAATTACTCCGGCTGGCCTCGCTACGCCGTAAAGAACGCAGTACCGGCTGCTGTCACCACAGCAGCTATCACCGCATTCAGTCGATGCGCTCGGCTAGGGCGACGATGATCCCGTCCGGACCGCGAACGTAGGCCATCCGCCACATGCTCTCGTACTGACCGATCCCGCCGACCAGGCCGTAACCGTCCGCAGCCAGTCGGTCGACGATCGCCTGAAGGTCGTCCACCTGGAAGGCGATGTTCCGCAGCCCCAGTTCGTTGGACATGGCAGCGGGCGATCCCGGTTTGTGCTCGGGATGGGTGAAGCTCGATAGCTCCAGGCCGACTCCGCCGTCTGGTGCCCGCAGCATGACGATCTCGCTGCGCGAGTCGGGCAGGCCGATGACGGTGTCCACGAATTCGCCCGACATGGACATCCGGCCCTCGACTTCGCACCCGAGCCCGACGAAGAACGCAGTCGCCACATCGAGGTCCGCGACCGTGATGCCGACATGGTCGAGCCGCTGAATACCTGGCATAGGACCGATTCTGCCGTGCTCGTTCGAGCACGCGGGCGCGGTACCTCCGTCGACCGTTGACTAAGGCCGGTCAGATTCAAGGCTGAGGCCCGCCGGCCAGCAATGCCACATCGCTATCGACGGTTCACGAGCGGCGACTTCGGGCGGTGGCGAGGTCGGCTCGGTTGCGATTGTTCCGTCGACCGCACCCGGCGTGCGTCAATACCGGTATGGCCGACCCTGTCAGTACCAAGCTGGATACCCGCTTCTCCAACCCTCGCGCCGAGGCCACAAGCTGGGGCGAGGCGCTTCAGGCTCTGGAGCAGGCCGAGCTGTTCTGGGTGACAACCGTGCGAGCAGACGGCCGTCCGCATACGACGCCCCTCGTCGCGGTGTGGTCGGACGGAGCGCTCTACTTCAGTACGGGACTGGGGGAGCAGAAGGAGATCAACCTGCGCAACAACCACCGGGTCATCCTCATGACCGGCCGTAACGAGTGGGACCAAGGGCTCGACATCGTCGTCGAAGGCGACGCCCGACGGGTCGAGGACCGCAGCCAGCTCGAGCGGGCGGCCACGGTGTGGAGCGCAAAGTGGGACGGGCGGTGGAGCTACGTCGTCACTGAGACGGGTTTCGAGCACCCCAACGACCCCGACCACACCCAGGTCCTGGTGTTCGCGGTCCGGCCCGAGCGGATCCTGGCCTTCGGCAAGGGCGAGTTCTCCCACACCAGTCACCGCTTCAGTTAGTCACCAATGCAGCTCGCGTGATGCCAGGGTCCCGCCGGCTCGACGACAGTGTGAGATCCCAAGCAACGGTAATTCTGCTCGTCAAGCCGAGTGACTCCGGCCGGCATTGCCGGGCATGGCTACGCCTCTGAAGCGGGCCGTCTAGTCGGGGCCGCAGACAAGTGCGCGGCGGCGGTGGCGAGAATCGTGACGTGCGCGAGACACCTGAGCTGCTCGTCGCCGGCGTCGCCCAGTGGCGCGCCTGGCTGGCGGACAACCACGCGACATCAACTGGCGTACGGCTCGTGCTCGCGAAAAAGGGCGTGGCCGGACCGACGACGCTGACTTATGTCGACGCGCTGCCCGAGGCGCTCTGCTACGGCTGGATCGACGGTCATCTCACCCGCGGTGACCGTGCCACCTACTACGTCCGGTTCACTCCCCGTCGCGCCCGCAGCCCTTGGTCGCAGCGAAACGTCCAGACAGCCGAACGTCTGATTGCCCAGGGGCGCATGCAGCCAGCCGGCCTTGCCGAAGTCGAGCGGGCAAAGGCCGACGGGCGGTGGCAGAGCGCGTACAGCGGATCTGCGTCGCTCGTCATTCCGGACGACCTGCTCGATGCGCTCGCCGCGTCCCCTGGTGCGCAGCGAATGTGGGAGGTGCTGACGCGGACCAACAAGTACGCCGTCGTATACCGGGTGCGGGAGGCCAAGCGCGCGGAGACGCGTGCTCGCCGGATCCAGCAGTACGTCGACATGCTCGCTCGCGGCGACACGCCGCATCCCCAGAAGCGCAAGCCGGAATGAGGGGCGTCGGGACTCGCGAGGCTGATGTGGTCAGGCGCCGTCACGATTATGAGCACCGCCGGTTTCGGCCCGACGCCGGTGAACGCCGGTGAACGGCACCTAGGTTCGGCGCTCAAGCAATGTGACATTGGTTGAGCGATGTGACGGCATGGCGCCGGATTCGCCATAGCAATGTGGCATTGCTTGGTGGGAGGGCATAGCAATGCCACATTGCTTGGACCGGTCGGTAGTTCGGTGGGATCGTCGGCTGAGGGGTAGCTCAGTCGCTCCGAGAGTCGGTCAGGTCAGGACGGCGTCGGCGATGAGGTCGTTGAGGTAGCGCTCGTCCCAGTTGTTCAGTTGCAATGACTTCGCGCGGCGGAAGAAGAGCTGGATGTCGAACTCCACGGTGAATCCATTGCCACCGAAGATCTGTACGCCGGTCGCGGTCACCTTGCGGTAGGTCTGACAGGCGTAGCTCTTCGCCATCGGAGCGAGGGTCACGATCGAGCGACCTTCCGATCGCGCCCAGGCTGCTTCCCAGGCCAGTGTTTGCGCGCCGTCGACAGCAGTCGCCGCATCGGCGAGATAGTGCGACAGAGCCTGGAAGGCGGCGAGCGGCTTGTCGAACTGCTCACGTGTCTTCGCGTAGTCGACCGTGAGTTCGAGCGCGGCGCGGGCTCCGCCGGCCGCCTGGGCGGCGATCAAGACAATTGCGTCGAGCATCGTCTCTCGCCAGGCGGTCCACGCCGCACCGGACGCGTGCACGATGGCATCGGCGCCGACCGCGACGTTGTCGAACTCGACCCGGAACTGCGTGTCGGAGGCAACGGTCAGTTGTTGGGTCAGCGTCACCCCGGGCGCCGCGCTGTCCACGATGACCGCGATGACGCCGTCACCCTCCCGTCCGGAGTCGGTCCGGGCGAGCACGATCAGCGCGCCGGCAGCCGCCGCAAACGGCACGTGCTGCTTCGTGCCGGACAGCCGCCAGCCGTCGCCATCGGCAGTTGCGCGCAGCGAGATACCAGACGCCGAGAAGCTGCCGCCCGGCTCGAGTGAAGCGACCGAGAGGACGGCCTCGCCGTTGGCGATCTTGGGAAGCCAACTGCGCTTCAGTGATTCATCGCTCGATCGACCGATCAGACCTGCGGCGAGCACCGCACTGACGAAGTGCGGGCTGGCGACAAGACTGCGGCCGAACTCTTCATAGACCACTGCGGCGTCGATCATCGACATGCCGCTCCCGCCGTACTCCTCGTCGATGAGCAAGCCCAGCAGGCCCTGCTCGGCGAACTGGGTCCACAGCGACGGTGGGTAGCCGATCGGATCGTTCTCGAGCTTGCGTACGACGTCGAGGCCACAGTGGCGCTCACAGGTACGTCGCACGGTGTCGCGCAGGAGATCCTGCTCGGAGGTGAAGTCCAGATCCATCAATGATCTCCGTTACGGTTTCCAGGCTTCGCCACGGCGAGACCAGGGATTGTCGTCGGGTGACACCGGCACCGCGATCCGACCGGTGCAGGTGGTGCACAGCTTCTCGCCGACCTTCAGGGCGATGTCGACGCCCACCCAGCCGCAGCCGACATCGTCGGTGTCGGCTGACGTCACGGCGGCGGTGAACACCATCGTGTCGCCGGGGAAGATCGAGTCGATCATCCGGAACGAGAGCCGACCGAGCCGACCGGTCGGCCCCGTCCAATCGGTGAGGTAGCGCTCGAACCAGGCGAGCTGATTGGGCGAGTTCAAGAAGATGTCCTTGACGCCGTTGCGCTGGGTGGCGAATTGGTAGTCGTGGTGCTGCGGCCGGGTGTCGCGCGTCGCGAGTGCCCCGACCACCACCGTCGTCGCCGTCACGTCGTAGGACAACGGCGGCAGCTCGTCACCGACCGCGATGTCGGAGAGGACGAGCCGCTTTGCAATCGTCGGCGCGCTCACACGTCCACCGCCGTACCCGCCACCCACATTCGGACTTTCATTCCTGGCCCTTCCGGTAGCCAAAGCCGGTCCACGATTCGACCCCGACCAGATCACCGCGCTGGTTGCGGTACTCGACATCGATGACCCAGAACCGGCCGGTGCCCAGCTTGGTCTTCTTCTCCGAACTCACCGACCGCAGTCGTTGGCAGGTCGAGAGCAGATCACCGGGGCGGACCGGCTCGTGGAAGATCGTGGTGTTGTCGCTCATGACGGCCTCAGGCAGGTTGAGCTTCTCCTTCAAGTCGAAATGCACCTGCAGCGGCAGCTTCTGCTTGTCCAGGCCAGGTTGCCAGTGGTGCGGCCGGAACCAGGTCGAGAGCATCGAGGGCGCAGCGATCGGTCCATCGGTCAGCTCCGCGGCAACCTCGTCGTCCCAGAACAGCGGGTTGCCGTTCTCGACCGAGGCGCATGCGGTCCAGATGTAGCCGCGCTCGACCGGGAAGTCACCGGTCTCGTCGTACTGCGGTACGTCGATCAGCGCGCTGATCTCTCCCGGCAGATCATCGCTCACGTCCACCTCCGCACCCAGAACTCAACGGCGGTGCGAGCGCCGGCGCTCGTTGTCAATTGATGACTCCCTCGTGACGCAATCCAGCGATCTCGTCGGTGGTGAGGCCGGCCGCCGCAAGGACCTCGTCGGTGTCGGTCCGCGAGCGGTCCGGCAGGTGGTACGTGTCGGCGCGCTCGGCTCCGGCGAGCAAGGGCGCAAGCTGCCGGAACGGCTCAGCGTCAGCAGGGCAACCGGTCGCGAGCAGACCGCGATCGGCGAGCGCGGGATCGGCGGCAGCCTCCGCCGCTGTCAGCACCGCGGAGACACAGGTGTCGGCCGGCGCGAGCTCGGCAACCCACTGATCGCGAGGCTTGGTGGCGATGACCGCGGCGACCTTGCGGCGTACCTCGTCCTGAACAGCCCGGTCCATCTGTACCTCGATGTAGTCGGGGAGGCCGATCAGGTTGCAGAAGTTCGCCCAGAACTTCGCCTCGATCGCGGCCACCGCGATCCAGCCGCCGTCGCTGCAGCGATAGGTGTCGTAGCAGGCGTAGCTGCCCTCGAGCGGCGCACTTCCCGGCGCCTGTTCGTTGCCGGTCGCGAGGACGTCGTCGATCTGCAGCGACATCAGCGCGAGGATGCCATCGGCGACGGCGACGTCGAGGTAGGCGCCTTCACCGGTGCGACTGCGCGCCACGAGTGCGGCGAGGATCGACATCACGGCCTGCATGCCGCCACCTGCGCTGTCGGCGATGGTCGCGCCCGGCAGTGCGGGCTTACCGTCCTCGGCGCGCTCGCCAGTTGCCAGGAATCCGCTGACCGCCAGGTAGTTGAGGTCGTGACCGGCCCACTGGCCGCGAGGTCCGCTCTGGCCGTAGCCGCTCGTCGAGCAGTAGATGATTCCGGCGTTGCGACCTTTCACGTCGTCGTAGCCGATGCCCAGCCTGCCGACGACGCCGGGACGGAAGCTTTCGATGATCACGTCCGCCGTCTCGGCAAGGCGCAAGAACGTCTCACGTCCAGCAGCCGCCTTCAGATCGAGTTGGATCCGGCGGGTGCCGCGACCACCGCTGTAGAGATGTGGCTTCGGCGTGATCTGGGTGGCGGCGTCGCGCGGCATCGGCGAGATCTTGATCACCGTCGCGCCGTAGTCGGCGAGCCAACCCGACGCCCGCACCGCCGGCCCGACACTTGCCAGGTCGAGCACGGTGACGCCGTCGAGGAGTCCAGGCATCGGTCAGAAGTTCTCCGTCATCAGAAGCTCTCTGTCTTCAGAAGTTCTTGGGCAGCCCGAGCTTGCGCCGGGCGATGATGTTCTTCTGCACTTCCGACGTACCACCGCCGATGGTGTCGAGCACGGTATAGCGGTACGTCGACTCGGCGCGGCCATTCATCGGCGCGTCTTTGGTGCCGACCCGCAGCTGCGTGCCCGGCCCGGGCAGGTCCATCGAGGCGTCGGCGAGCACCTTCGAGAACTCCGTCGCGAACAGCTTGTACTCGCTCGCCTCCGCGGTCGGCGCCGCGCCGCCCTTCTGCGACTTCGCCAGGAACCGGAAGCCCAGCATGCGTGCCACCTCGGCCTGGGTGACGAGTGCGGCGATGCGCGAGCGCACAAGCGGGTCGTCGCGTAGTGGCTGACCGTCGATGGTTGCGGTCTTGACGTGATTGATCAGCAGGTCGAGCCGGGCCAGCATCGGCGAGATCGTGAACATCGTGAACCGTTCGAGGTCGAGTGCCTCGGAGATGTACTGGAAGCCGCGCCCCGGCTCGCCGACGATGTAGTCGTTCGACACCCGGACGTCGTCGAAGAACACCGAGTTCGTCCGCTCGTCGCCCATGGTCCAGATTTCCTGGATCGTCAGACCTGGGTGATCCATCGGGATCAGGAACAGCGTGATGCCGCTGTGCTTCGGCAGCTCCGGGTGGGTGCGGGCGCCGACCCAGTACCAGTCGGCGAAGTGCGCTGAGGTGGTCCAGATCTTCTGCCCGTTGAGCACCCACTCGTCGCCGTCGCGAACCGCCTGGAGCTGCATCGCCGCGGCGTCGCTGCCCGCCCCTGGCTCGCTGTATCCGACCGCGAACTCGATCTCGGCGTTGAGGATCTTGGGCAGGAACTCGGCCTTCAGCTTCTCGCTGCCGTGGCGCAGGATCGTCTTGCCGACGATGCCGACACCCTTGCCGATCTGCGGTCCCCCTCGCTTTGCGAGGGCCTCGTTGAGCAGATATTCGTAGACGCCGTCGCTGTCCTTGCCGCCGTACTCGACCGGCCAGGTGATGCCGAACCAGCCCTTCTCGGCCATCTTCTTCATGAAGGCGCGCCGCTCGGGAGTGTCGACGATCTGGGCCATGTTCTCGCGAGTCGGATCGAACACGTCGGGGTCGTGATTGGCGTCGAGGAACTCCTCGACCTCGGCGAGAAAGGCCCGCTGATCGGCGGTGAACTCGAAGTCCATGGACCCACTGTAGCCAGAATCTGACGGGTCGTCAGATTTGGCCTCCGGGCCGACGAGAGGCGACCCCCGGCGCCGCTACGATCGCGCTCGATGGACTTCACCTTCACGCCCGACCAGCAGGATCTGCGGCGGATGTTGCGCGACATCGCCGAGGATCACTGCACTCCGGAACGGGTCAGGTCGGCGATCGACTCGAGCGACGGGTACGACGCCGCGCTGTGGCGGCTGGTTTGCGAAGACGTCGGTCTGGTCTCGATTGCGGTGCCCGAATCCGCTGGGGGAGCGGGCGGATCGTTCGTCGACGCCGCGATCGTCCTGGAGGAGTCCGGCCGTGGCCTGTGGCCGGTGCCGCTGCTGGTGAACCTCGTCGTGGCGGCGGTGGCGCCGGGCAGCGGTAGCGCTGCGCTCGTGGTCGGCACGGACGTTGCGGCGAGGGGAAATTCCCTCGCCGGGATCGGGTCGCACGTCATCGACGGCCACCGGGCGCAACGGTTGGTCGTCGCCACCTCGGGCGGGCTGTGGTCGGTGGCTGCCGATGCACGCGGCGTGTCCGTGGCGGGGTCTCGAAGCCTCGACCTGACTCGCTGGCTCGCGACCGTCGAGTTCGCTGATGCCGAGGCGGAGCGGATCGGCGACGCCGCTGCCGCGGCACGCGCTGTCGACGTGTGTCGAGTCGCGCTCGCCGTCGAGGCAGTCGGTGCGGCGCGGCACTGCCTGGAGGCGACGGTGGACTATCTCAAGACTCGCGAACAGTTCGGCAAGCCGATCGGGTCGTTCCAGGCGCTCGCTCACCGGGCTGCTGATCTCGCCGTGATGGTGGAGGCAGCCACGTCCACGGCGTACTACGCCGCATGGGCGGTCGCGGACTCGCCAGCCGAGCTTCCGGTCGTCGCGCCGCTAGCCAAGTCGGTGTGCGCTGACGCGTTCGTCCGCATTGCCGGCGAGACCATCCAGATGCACGGCGGGATCGGGTTCACCTGGGAGCACGACGCCCACCTCTACTTCAAACGCGCAACCTTGACCCAGGCGCTGCTCGGCGACGCCCATGTCCAGCGACGGCTCGTCGCGACGCGGGCCGGGATCGCCGAGCCAAGCCGCTAGCAGGTCGCGGCGACAGTTCTGGACCGGTGTCCACGGGGGCAGGCTGTGGATACTTTTCCTTATTTTCCAATGACTTTTCGCTCGATTCTGGCTGCGTAGGCGGCTATGATTCGAACATACGTTCGATCCGCTGGTCGAGGGTGGGTTGACGGAAGTGGGTGAGGGAAGTGCGGGCAGCTCAGGCGGTGCTTGAAGCGGTCAGGGCTGCCTCGGCCGTTGACCCGCATGCCACCCCGGACGAGCCGCTTCTCGACGACCTCGAAGCCTTGCTGGAAGCTCGCCGTCGCCTCGACGGACATTTGGTGAGACTGCTTCAGTCCGCGCACAGCCGAGACGTGACCGCGGACCTTCGAGGCAAGAACACCAAGTGGTGGTTGATCGCCGAGCAGCGGCTTGCCGGCGCCGATGCGTCCCGGCTGATGAAGGTCGCGACCGCGCTGCCCGCCCGCCCGGCCATCGCGGACGCCCTCGCCGAAGGCCACATCAGTGTCGACCACGCTGCCCCGATCGTTGCGACCGTGGCGAAGCTGCACCCGCAAGACAAGGACCTCTCCGAGAAGATTCTTGTCGAGGCCTCGCACGGGTTGGACCCCGACCTGATCCGCAGATTGTGCGTGAAGACCCTCGATGCCGCTGCCGCTGGGGAGAGCGCGGAGGAACGACGGGAACGTGTGCATGGCTCCCGGTACCTGAATCTGCTCGACACCTGGCAGGGCATGACTCGCATCGAGGGGATGCTCACGGCCGAGCAAGGTGCGTCGCTTCGCGCCGTTCTCGAACCACTCGCCCAGCATCTCGGCCCCGAAGACGACCGCAGCGGCGTCCAGCGCCGCGCCGACGCACTCGCTGCGCTTGCCGGCGCGGCACTCGGCTTCGACAACTTGCTTCCGGACTTCAACGGCGAGCAGCCACATGTCAACGCGGTCATGCAGTACGCCCCGCTCCTCGACGCGCTTCGCCCATTCGCCGACAAGCCGGTGACCGATGACGGCGGTTTCACCATCAACGGCACCGAGGTGTCGCCTGCGACTGCGCGGATGCTCGCGTGCGACGCGCAGGTCATCCCGGTGGTGATGCGCGGCGACAGCGAAGTCCTCGACATCGGCCGCGCCAGCCGGGTCTGGCCACGAGCGATCCGCAAAGCGCTGCAGCTTGAGGACAACGGCTGCGGCTGGCCTGGCTGCCGACTGCCGTTGTGGGCTTGCCGGATCCATCACCTGGCGTGGTGGGAACGCGATCACGGACCTACCTCGAAGCACAACGGCGTGCATCTTTGCCGCTTCCACCATTGGTTGGTCCACAACAAGCCGTGGATGATCTGGCGCAACGAGGCCGGACTAATCGAAGTCGCCCGCGGCCGGATCAGCCGAACGTGAAGGCTTTGCTCCTTCGAATCGTGCGGACTACAGCTCGCGACACAGCACGCTCACGCGGACGGATGCCCATACGCCGGCGCTAACCCCAGGTTCGTCAGCGGCGGCGGATTCTTCGGTCGCCGAGCACGATGCTGATCAGCAGGTAGGCGCCTCCGACCGCGGCGATGAGGAAGACGACGAACGCGAGGGCTGGGTATCCAGCGACCCTCGCCGACGTGTGCACCCGCGTGAGCAGAGCCGCACCGATGATGAGGGCGGCAAGGATCAGCCCGGTCGCCATGCGATTCGCGACTCGATGCAGTCCGCGCAGTAACTCGCCCTCGTCGAACGCGTCGACCTTGATCTCGAATCGGCCGTCGCTGAGCACGTCCATCACGCGGTTGACTCGGCCGGGCAGCTTCTCGGCGAACTCCTTGGCGTCCATCGCGGCGCTGACCATGCCGGACAGCGTCGGTCGGCTGGCTTGGCCGAGCAGGACCATCCCGCGCTCGCGCACGACCTCCACCGGTGCGATCTGTGGGTCGAGCTTGCGCGCCACCATGTCGAGGTTCAGCAGCGCCTTGCCCACCATCGACAGCTCCGGCGGCGGCCGGAGGCCCGCCGCCGCGCACGCGCGGGTCAGGTCGAGTACGACGTGGCCGACGTCGAGCTGTTCCAATGTGTTGTCGCCGGCGCGGTCGACCAGCTCAGCAATGTCCGCATCGAACGACCGCTCGTCGACCTCCCCGGGCGGGCTCTCGCACATGCTGCGCGCGGACTTCGCGACGTCATCGGATCTGCCATCGCTCAATGCCACGAGCAGCCGGATCAGCTGGTCTCGAAGCGCCGGTGGCACCCGGGCCACCATGCCGAGGTCGATGATGCCGATCCGGCCGTCGGGAGTGAGGATGAGGTTTCCGGGATGCGGGTCGGCATGGAAGAAGCCCTCGACCAGGATCTGATCCAGATACAGATCGAACAGCGCGCGGGCCAACCCCGCTCCGTCGACGTCGAGGAGTGCGACCGGCGAGACGGCGGTGATCTTCTGCCCGGCGATGTAGTCCATCGTGAGCACGCGGCCGCTGGTCAGGTCATCGAACGGCCGGGGCACGATCAGGGCGGGATAGCCGGCGGCGATCTCGCTCAGTCGGGTGAGGTGGGCGGCCTCGCGGCGGTAGTCGAGCTCACCGATGAGGGACCGGCGAAACTGGGCCAGGATGTCGGTGAACCCGAGCAGGCTGCCGGTCCGGGTGTGGCGCTCGAGCCGCTCCGCGATCGACTCGAGCACCTCTAGGTCGTTGAAGACCTGCTGCCGGACGCCCGGTCGCTGCACCTTGACGGCGACCCGGGCGCCGTCGCGGGTTACCGCACGATGCACCTGCCCGATCGACGCGGTCGCAAGCGGCAGCTCGTCGAACTCCGGGAAGATGCGCGGCAGCCGCACGCACAGCTCTTCTTCGACGGTCTGTCTGATCTCCTCGAAGGGGACCGGCTCAAGCGAGTCCTGCAGCCGGGCGAGCGCGTCGAGATAGGGGGCCGGCAGCAGATCCGCGCGGGTCGAGAGCAGCTGACCGAGCTTGATGAACGTCGGTCCGAGCCGTTCCAGATCAGCGGCGAGCTCGTCGGCCTCAGCGCGGGTGGCCGGGGTTTCGGCGTCCCGCGCGAGCGTCGTGTCGAGTCCTGCCTGGCGGACGAGATCAGAACGGCCGTGCTTGATCAGCAGGCGTCCGATCTCGGCGTAGCGCCGCAGATGCGTCGGCGCGGAGGACGCAGTCATGCCAGGCACATTCCCCGGCTGACCGGCAATTAGCCGTGACCGATCTTCTCATGACGCAGGCACGGTCGCGGCGGCGCTCCGACCAACTTCAAGGCGCGCGCCAGGCAGCGCCCCCGCTCGTGATCTTGCGCCTACGCTTCGGACGATGAGTACGTATGTCTTCCGGCTCAAAGCCCCTCGGCCGACCTTCGCTCTCGACATGACGGACGAGGAGCGGGAGATCATGGGTCGCCACGCGGCTCATTGGCGCCCGCGCGTCGAGTCCGGCGAGATGGTGGTGTTCGGCCCGGTGCTCGACAGCACCGGATCGTGGGGGCTCGGGGTCATCGAAGCCGAGGACGAAGACGAGCTACGCGCATTCGCCGCGGCCGATCCGGTCGTCACAACCAAGACGGCCGAGATCGAGCTGGGCAAGATGCTGGCCGGGTTCGTGCGCCCGCGCCAATAGCCGGCACCACGTCGACGGCTTTCTCGACCAGCTGACCAACCGGCTCAGCGTTTCGGCACCTTCGGCCCGGTGACGCCCCAGTAGATGAGCCGGATCATCGCTTCGCGGACCTCGGCGAAGGAGATGTCCCACGCCTCGAAGCCCATCTGATGCCCGGCCATCTGAGGCAGCATCCCGATCAGCGCGCCCGCCATCGCCATCGGCTCGACCTCGGCGGCGTCGCCCTGCACCGTCGTGATCTCCGCGGCCAGAGCTTTCGTCATGCCGTTGAGGATCAGGGTGCGGAGGTGGCGGAACCGCTTGTCGCCCTCGGTCGAGAGCAGGTCGACAACGCGCAGTGTCGGCCGGTGGGTTCGGTAGAAGTCCAGGAAGCCGTCGACCAGCGCTTCGGCGCTGTCGACCCCGGCCGGACCGCTCCACGCTCGCTGCGAGATCAACTCGACGAGCCGCTGGCCTTCCTCGACGGTCTGTTCGGCCACTGCCAGAAGGACGGTCTCGAGATCGACGAAGTACTGGTAGAACGTCGCCGGCGAGGTGCCGGCGGCACGGGTGATGTCGGTGACCTTCAGGTCGCGGTACGACGAGGACCCGAGCAGGCCGATCGTGCATTCGACGAGCCGTTGGCGGGTGGCCAGACCGCGACGGCCGGGCACGCGGCCGTCGACCGCGCGCAGCGCAGCAACGTCGTGGGGAGTTCTTGACGCCCCGTCAGATTTGGCCACGATCGCGATCGTAACGGGTGGTCCCGCCAGGCATGTGATGACGCTCATTCGTGAGCCGCGACGGACAGGAACGGCGGCGGTTCGCCACCGCCGTGGACCGCAAGGTCGGCACCGGTGACGAACCCGGCCTCCGGCGAAGCGAGGAACAGGCAGGCGCCGAGCACATCGGCCGGCCGTGCCATCCGCTTCATCGGTATCGTCTGCCCGACCCGAGCGATCCCGGCCTCGTCGCCGTAGAACAGCGCAGCCTGCTCGGTCTCGAGGTAGCCGACGGTCACCATGTTCACCCTCACCGCGGGCGCCCACTCCATCGCCAGCGATCGGGTGAGGTTGCCCAGCCCCGCCTTTGCCGCGCCGTACGCCGCACTCCCGGGTGAGGGCCGGGCGCCGGACAGGCTTCCGATGTTGATGATCACGCCGCCGCCGTCCTGGTCCTTCATGACGGCATACGCGGCCTGGGCGACGTAGAACGGCGCGAGCAGGTTGAGCGCGACGATTTTCTGGATCAGATTGGGGGATGCCTCGGCAGCGGGAGTCGGGGGCGTCCCGCCCGCGTTGTTGATCACGACGTCGAGCCGGCCCCATCGTTGCAACGCAGCGTCGACGACGGTCGAAGCCGACTCCGGATCGCGCAGATCCGCTGCGACGAAGTCATCGACCGCCGGCTCCGGCGCCGATCGCGCGCAGATCAGCACCTGTGCACCGGCATCGCGGAAGCCTTGCGCCAGGCCACGTCCGAGCCCCTTGGTGCCGCCGGTGACGAGGGCGACTCGGCCGGTCAGGTCGACACTCACCCGTATATGGTGACACCGAAATCTGACGGTGTGTCAGATCGGCGCGAACGGGCCGGATCAGGAAGGCATTCGTGAGCATCACCACCTCGGTCAGCGAGCACGTCGCCGAGATCGTCGTTGACGCCCCGCCGGTCAACGCGCTGACGGTTGCCGGCTGGTTCTCACTTGCCGAGGCGCTGATCGCCGCCGGCGAGAATCCCGACGTCCACGTCGTGGTGCTGGCGGCCGAAGGCAAGGGCTTCAACGCCGGTGTCGACATCAAGGAGATGCAGTCGACCGAGGGTTTCACCGCGCTCGTCGGCGCCAACCGAGGTTGTGCAGCAGCGTTCGCAGCCGTGTACGACTGCGCGGTGCCGGTGATCGCGGCGGTCCACGGCTTCTGCCTCGGCGGCGGCATCGGGCTCGTCGGCAACGCCGACGTGGTCATCGCCTCGGATGACGCGACCTTCGGCTTGCCGGAGGTGAAGCAGGGCGCGCTCGGCGCGGCCACCCATCTCGCTCGGCTGGTGCCGCAGCATCGGATGCGGCAGATGGTCTACACCGCAGAACGCGCAACCGCGCAGGAGCTGGCGGCGTACGGGTCGGTGTTGAAGGTCGTGCGGCGCGACGAGCTCCGGTCGGCCGCGCGTGAGGTCGCACTGCAGATCGCCGCGATAAACCCGGTCGTGATCCGCGCCGCGAAGGCGTCGCTCAACGGAATCGACCCGGTCGATGTCAAGCGGTCGTACCGTTTCGAACAAGGCTTCACCTTCGAGCTCAACCTCACCGGCGTCTCCGACGAGGCGCGCGACTCGTTCGTCGAGCGGCGCGACGGCTGGGAGAAGACTCCCGATGCCTGACAAGCGAATGACCGTCGAGGACATTGTCGGTGAGCTGCGGGACGGCATGACGATCGGAATCGGCGGCTGGGGTTCCCGCCGCAAACCGATGGCGGTGGTCCGCGCCATGCTGCGATCGTCGCTGAAAGACCTGACCGTCGTGTCGTACGGCGGACCCGACGTCGGGCTGCTCTGCGCGGCCCGGATGGTGCGCAAGGTCGTCTTCGCGTTTGTCTCGCTCGACTCCATCGCGCTCGAGCCGCATTTCCGGATCGCGAAGCAAAACGGCGCCGTCGCCACCCTCGAGCTGGACGAGGGGATGTTCCTGCTCGGGTTGCAGGCGGCGGCCTGGCGGGTTCCGTTCCTGCCGACCCGAGTCGGCCTCGGATCGGACGCGCTCGAGAAGCAGGATGAGATCCGCACCGTCACCTCGCCGTACGAATCTGCCGATGGTGGGCCGGGCGAGGAGTTCGTCGCGATGCCGGCTCTGCCGCTCGACGTCGCGCTCGTCCATCAGAACCGCGCCGACATCGGTGGCAACGCGCAGTTCCTCGGCCCGGACCTGTACTTCGACGACCTGATGTGCCAGGCGGCGGCGACGTCGTTCGTCACGTGCGAGCAGCTCGTCGACACCGCCGACTTCGCGAAGCTCGGCTCCCCCCACACGCAGCGGATCAGCCGGCTGTGGACCGATGGCGTCGCCGAGACTCCCAACGGCGCGCACTTCACGTCATGTACGCCGGACTACGAGCGCGACGAGGCATTTCAGAAGGAGTACGCCGCAGCCGCTGCATCACCGGAGGCCTGGCAGCAGTGGCGCGCCAACTGGATCGACATCTCGGAGGCCGACTACCAGGCTCGGTTGGATTCACGACGAGGGCTGGCGGCGCGGTAATGACGACTCGGGCGGATGTCTGCGTGATCGCGGTCGCGGAGTGTTTTCGCGGTGACGGCGAGATCGTCGCGAACCCGATCGGCACGATCCCGCGGATCGGTGGCCTGCTGGCCCGGCGGTCGTTCGAACCTGACTTGGTCATGACCGACGGCGAGGCGATGTTCACCGACGCGGCAGGTGCGATCGAGGCGTGGAACCCCTACCGCACGATGTTCGACGTCGTCTGGTCCGGTCGACGTCACGTGATGATGGGCGGCTCGCAGCTCGACCCGATGGGCAATCACAACTTCGCCGCGATCGGCGACATGAAGCGCCCGAAGTCGCAGCTTCTCGGCTTCCGCGGCGCGCCCGGCAACACCGTGAACAACGTGACGTCGTACTGGGTCCCCAACCATTCGCCGCGGGTGTTCGTCGAGACGGTCGACGTCGTCACCGGGGTGGGCTACGACCGGGCGGCCGCGGCCGGGCCCGCAGCGACCCGCTTCCACGCACTCCGCCGGGTGGTGACGAACCTGTGCGTGCTCGACTTCGAGACCCCAGATCACCGGATGCGCCTTCGGTCGGTGCATCCGGGGGTGGCGGTCGAGGAGGTCGTCGCAGCCACCGGTTTCGCGCTCGCCGTGCCGGCCGATGTCCCGACCACCCGCGAGCCGACCGAGGCTGAGTTCGTGATCCTGGCCGAACTCGATCCGAAGAACACTCGCGGCAAAGAGGTCCCCGAGCCCGAATGACTCATCCCGCGCTGTCCACGCGGTTCACCGACCTGGTCGGTGTCCGTTACCCGATCGTGCAGACCGGGATGGGCTGGGTCGCCACCCCGCAGCTCGCGGCAGCGACATCCGCCGCGGGCGGCCTCGGCATCCTCGCCGCCGCGACCATGACGTACGACGAGCTGGCGACCGCGATCCGCGACGTCCGGTCTCGTACCGACGCGCCGTTCGGCGTGAACATGCGGGCCGACCAGCCCGACGTCGCCAACCGGATCGAGCTGCTGATCCGCGAGGGCGTGCGGGTCGCGTCGTTCGCGATGGCGCCGAAGCAGGACCTCATCACCCGGTTGCATGACGGCGGCGTCCTCGTGATGCCGTCGATCGGTGCGAAGCGCCACGCCGAGAAGGTCGCGGCCTGGGGCGTCGACGCGGTCCTGGTGCAGGGCGGCGAGGGCGGCGGCCACACCGGCGCCGTACCCACCTCACTGCTGCTCCCGCAGGTGGTTGATGCCGTCGGCGCCGACGTCCCGGTCGTTGCCGCGGGGGGCTACTTCGACGGGCGCGGACTGGTGGCAGCGCTCGCCTACGGCGCAACCGGCATCGCAATGGGCACGAGGTTCCTGCTGACCAGCGACTCACCGGTGCCGCAACAGGTCAAGGAGCTCTACCTGTCGAAGTCGGTCACCGACACGGTCGTGACGAAGCAGGTCGACGGCGTACCGCACCGGGTACTGCGCAGCGAGCTCGTCGAGACCCTCGAAGACGCCTCCACCCCTCGTCGGTTCGCCGGGGCCGCCCGTAACGCGATGCGCTTCGGCAAGGACGCCGGACTGTCCTGGCGCGACATGGTCCGCGAGGGGCTCGCCATGCGCAAGACCCAGGAGCTGTCGTGGAGCCAGGTGATGATGGCCGGCAACACCCCGATGTTGTTGCGTGCCGCGATGGTGGATGGTCGCGTCGACCTCGGTGTGATGGCGAGTGGTCAGGTTGTCGGCGTCATCGATGATCTGCCGAGCTGTGCCGATCTCATCGACCGCATCATCGCTGAGGCGGAGAAGGTGCTGACCGGCCTCGTCGGCTGAAGTGATTCATCAGGATTAGCGGGCAGGATCACGCTCGTGAGATCAGCGCGCCTCATCAGTGTCGTCCTTGCCGCCGGCGTATCGGTGGTCGCCGCCGGCTGCAGCAGTGGATCGTCGGCCCCCAAGGCGACCGGTACGACGCCCGCAGCGAGCCCGTCGTCCTCGCCGGGTAACTCATCGAAGCTCGACCTGCAACTCTCGCGGATGCTGCTGACCTCGAGCCAGGTCGCCGCGATCGGGACGCCCGTCATCACCCGGCTCTACAAGGGCGGCAACCAGGTCGCGAACCAGGTCACCCTCGACGCCTGCAACGGGCACTTCGCAAGCGAGTCGAAGCGGGTGGCGAGGATCCAGGTCGGCTACCTCGCCATCACCGGTCCGCTGGCCGGCCGTCAGGTCGCCAGCAATGAGGTCGTTCGCTACGCACCTGGGGGGACGATCGCCGCGTTCAGCGAGCTGCAGCAGGTCGCCCGCAACTGTCCGGCCCGGGTGCGGTTCAGCAAGACCGAGATCCAGACCAACTTCGTGATCCAGCCCAGCGCGCCGGGGCTCGGCAGCCGGCAGCTGACCGTGACCTCGTTGCTTCACGTCCAGCAGCAGCAGCTGTGGTCAGCCGCGGCGTACCTCTACAACGGCAATCTCTTCGACGGGGTCTACGTGTTCGGGCGGACCCAGGCTCAGGCGCTGAAGGCGGTCCGGCAGCTCGGACGTGCGGCGTACCAGCGGATGACCAGCGCGGCGGTGGCCGGCGGCCTCACCGTCTGAACCGCTGAAGGGCTTTACCCACCGGTTGGACAGGCCGATCTATCCAAGATGAACCGGATGATCGTTGCTGCCCTCGGGCTCGCCGCCGTGGGGCTGACCGGGTGTGGCCACAGCGCCCCGGTCGCCGGAAAGGCGCTCGCCCAGCAGGCTTGCCTCGGCTCAGGCGCACAGGCTGCCGCCGACGCGGCGCAGGCCGCCAGGCTCAACCCGGCCTACGCCACGCTCGCCAGCGACGAGGCATCGCTCGCCGGCAACGAGTCGCAGCAAAACGCTGAGCTCTCCGACGGCACCTCTTCAGACAACAGCGGCTTGACCAGCACCACTGCGATCGGCACCAGCGGTGGCATCAAGGTGCTGACCGACTGCGTTTCGCTCGGTCTGTCCGTCACCCACCACTAGAGCGGTCGAGGTCAGGTACGCCGGCCCGCCAGTGAGAGGAACTCGGCGCGGGTGCGCTCGTCGCGTCGTACCAATCCGGTGAGCGCACTGGTCACGGTTGTCGCGCCTCGAGCCTGTACGCCGCGAAGCGTCATGCAGGAATGCTCGGCCTCGATGACGACGCCGACACCGCGCGGGCCGAGCTGCTCGTCGAGCCAGTTGGCGATCTGTTTCGTCATCCGCTCCTGCACCTGCGGCCGGCGCGCGAACATGTCCACGACACGGGCGAGTTTCGACAGGCCGAGGATCCGCTTGGCCGGTAGGTAGCCGACCGAGGCGAAGCCGGTGAACGGCAGCAGGTGGTGCTCGCACAACGAGGTGAACGGGATGTCGCGGGCGAGCACCAGCTCGTCGTAGTTTTCATCGTTGGCAAATGTCGTCAGCGAAAACTCGCGCGGAGTGAGCAATTCGGCGTAGGCGCGGGCGACCCGCCTCGGCGTCGCGGCGAGCGACGCCTCGGACGGATCCATGCCGAGGGCCCGAAGCAGGTCCGCGACCGCGGTCTCTGCCGCGACGAGGTCAATCCCGCCTTGCGGAGCGTGAAGCAGCGCTTCGTCGCCGGGCAGTCGGTCGAGTTCGGTGGTTGTTGTCATCAGTGCGGCTGCCCCGGAAGCACGTCGGTTTCGCTCTTGTGCCAGACCGGATGGTCACCCGCGGTCTCGACGTTGAACCCGTAGTCGTAGACCAGGCTGCCGCCGTAGGTCGCGCCGATGCTGACCAGCACGCCTGCCACGACCGACAGCACGACGATCAGTGCCGGTGCATACGGACGATGGTGGTAGCCGGTGAACCGCACGATCACGTCGACCAGCACGATCACGGTGACCGTGATCATCGTGATCGCGTGAGCGTTGATCGTCCGGCGTGCCTGCGTCCCGGCTTCGCTGGACTTCCACCAGTCGATCGTTCCGGTGAGTGCGGCGAGCACCGACACGGCAGCGCCACCGAGCAGCGTCCAACTGCCGGCGAGGTACATCTGGCGGCCGAGCGCGTGGTGGCCGCCGTGCACCGCGACCGAGATGACGTCGAACACCGCCACGAACAGGTACGCCGTGATCGGGATATCGGTCAGGGGCGGATGCAGCGGCTTGCCTGCCAGTCCGCGGAGGCCTTTGAACTTCCGCCCCTTCATCGTCAGGGCGGGTCGGAACGAGAAGTGCCGCATGATGCGCTCCGGTGCTAGTATCGACAGTATTCGCTGTTGATAGAATACGAGGAGCCACCCGGGAGATGTCAACGCCGACGGAGTGGGACGTCGCACATGTCCTCTCTGAGCCGACTCGGCGGGCGGTCTACGACGCGGTGCGCCGTTCCCGCGGATCGCTGACGCGCGACGAGGTGGCGAAGGCGACCGGGATCAACCGACGACTCGCGACCTTCCACCTCGACCGGCTCGCCGAAACCGGCTTGCTGACCACCGACTACGCCCGGCCAACGGGCCGCCGGGGGCCGGGGGCGGGCCGGCCGGCGAAACGCTATGCGGCCGCGGCCCTCGAGTTGGAGCTGTCAGTCCCGCCACGGCACTACGTCTTCGCGGCGCGATTGCTGGCTCAGGCAATTGCCGGTGAGCCGACTGACGCCGTCGCCGGGTCGATGCAGGTTGCCCGCGCCGAGGGCGAGCGGATCGGGGCGGCCAGACGCAGCCCCGGCCGGCACACGGGCCGGCGCGACCGCAACGCCGCTCTCGCCGTCCTCGCCGACCTTGGATACGAGCCGGCCACGGACTCCGCTGGCACGCTCCGGTTGCGCAACTGCCCGTTCCGGGCGGTCGCCGACGTCGCGCCCGAGCTCGTCTGCGGGATGAACTGCGAACTGGTCGGTGGTGTTTTCGCCGGTCTCGGCATCGACACCGCCGAGGTGACGCTCGGCGGCGCACCGGGCGATTGCTGCGTCGTCGCGACCATCGCCCACTGACCTCCTCCCCGCATGGATCAGCCGCATCGCCCTACCGCGTGAGAAAGTGCATCGGTGACAACCGAGACGCACTCGGACGTGAGACGAGCCAGCCGAAAGGACGCGCCGATTCTCGGCGATGCTCTCGCGGATGCGTTCGCCGACGACCCGGTCTTCGAATGGCTGATCCCTGGCGGCGTACGAGATCGTCACGCCCGGTTACGCACCTTCTTCACCAGCATGAGCCGGGCCTACCTTCGCGAGGACAAGCCCTGCTACGTCGCCGGCGACGGCTCGGCTGCCGCACTGTGGGCGGCGCCTGGGAAGTGGGCGTTGCCCATCCGCGAGATGGCGATCGAGTCGCTACCGCAGGCGCTTGCCTTTCGCGGGCGCCTCCCGCGCGCGTTGCGTACCCAGTTGCAGGTCGAGGGACTTCACCCCAAGACACCGCCGCACTGGTATCTGGGCTACCTCGGTGCGCGCCAGCAATGGCAGGGTCAGGGTCTCGGCAGCCAGTTGCTCCGTGAGGTGCTCACGGAGGCAGACGCCGACGGCGCTGCTGCCTACCTCGAATCCTCCAATGAGCGAAACCTCTCGCTCTACCGGCGGCATGGCTTCACCGTTGTCGGTGAACACCGAGCTCTCGGCAGCGGACCCACGATCTGGCGAATGTGGCGCGATCCCGCGCCGGCTGAACGCTAGGAGCCGGCCGGCCCGACGTACGGCGTCGGTGCCGCCCCTGACCGTTGCGCGGCGATCTCGGAGTTGATCCACGCCCGCATCCACGCCACATCGTCACCGACGACGCTGCCGGCGAGCCGGTACTGCCCGGCGTGTCCTTCCAGGAACGACGCGAGCTCCGCGACGCCAGTCATCTCACTCAGCGTCGCGGTCAGTGCCACGTCGTAGTGAGGTCGTCCCTCGGCGGCGGCCTTGAACGCTTCCTGCCGACCGATCAGCCGCGGTCGTGCGCTCCGCTCGAGCAACACCGCGAAGGCTGCCTGGTCGGCGGCACTCAACTGGTTCTGGTTGAGCTGCGCCTCACGCACCAGCTCATCGATCTGGACTCCGCTGGCGAGCGCGAGGCGGACCGGCACCCCGAGCAGCTTCACCTCGATGCCGAGCGCCGACTCGGGTCGGTCGGCGACCTCGACTTCGGGGACGGTCGGCCCATTCCTGAGATCCCCGGGCGCCAGCTCCACCCACACCGTCTTCGCTACGTCGGTCGTGAAGTAGCCCCAGCGGTCGGCGAGTGCTGCGACCATCATCAGCCCGCGCCCGGTCGTCCCCATGGCGAGCGGGTCCAGGATCTCGGGAACCGTCAGCGGCAACTGGTGCGGCCGGCCATCAAGTACGTCGAGCCGGGCGCCGTGCACACTGCAACGGACCGCGACCGTGAACGGCTCGCGTGAGTGCAGAATCGCGTTGGTTGCCAGCTCGGCCGTGCACACTGCGGCTTCCTCGCAGAACTCGGACCGACCCCACTCACTGAGAGCAGCCGTCACGAACCGACGCGCCACGCTCGCGCTGCTCGGCTCGGCCGGCAACGTGACCGCGCGCACAGTCTCGGCGAGCGCGTCCGACGAGGGCGAGTGGTACTCCCGCTCCGGGTGGCTGCTGCTCATCGGCCACTAGCATGCCCTCTCGCGCGGCAGCCGGCACGGCAGGCGCGCCATACGGACGACCCACGATGCCCATCGCCGTTGCCGGCTACGACCTCGAGGACCACGGCTCCGGGCAGCGTGCTCAGTTCTTGAGGAGGTCCGGCCGCTGCGCCGCGACCATGCGGCGCATGCCGTCCTTCCAATCAACCGTCGAGTGACCCACCAGCTCGTGCATCCGGTCGAGGTTGAGCTCGACGCTTTGCAGCGTGTTCTCGGAGACCACTAGCTTCGCCGGGATTCCGGTGAGTTCCGACAGGTACGCCGTCCAGTCCTCGACGCTGACCTTGTCATCACCGCCCCAGTTGACGAGGGTTGCCGGAACGCCGGCGATCTCGAGCAGCCGCGGGACGGTCGCCACGATGTCGTCGGAGTGCAGCGGCTGGAAGACGCTCGGCGCATCCTCGTTGACCGCCACTTCCTGACCGGCCGCCATCTGCGCGAGATGGAACATCGGCCAGCCACCACCATCGCCGTACGGCACGTTCAGCCGGGCGATCGTCGTCGGCAGGTTGTACCGGCGAGCACCGTGTCGGGCGACCGCTTCAGCGGCGATCTTCGAGATCGAGTACGTCTCCATGAAGTACTTGCGATGGTTGTCGCCGAGCGGCGAGTCCTCGCTGAACTCGGTGTGTCCGTCTGGCTGGTAGACCGCGGTCGTCGAGCAATGGAAGAACGCCTTCACGTTCTGGTAGCGCTCCATGAGTAACGCGAGGCCGGCCACATTGCCGTCCAGGTCGACTGACCACTTGTTGCTCTTCACCACCGCGAAGTGGCAGACGTAGTCGATGCCGTCGGGCAGGTCGTCCAGCTCGGCCTTGACCAGGTCGAACCGTACCGGCGTGACGCCGTTCTCCTCGAACACCGACCGAGCGGCAGCGTTTTTCCAGCGTGCGCCACCGAAGACCTCGTTCTCCTTGGCCAGTGCGAAGGCGACCGGCTTCGCCACCACCTCACTGGTGACGCCGGTCACGAGAATCCGCGCCCCGCTGATGGAAGTGGTCACGGCGCCACCGCTCCGAAGTCGGTGAAGCCGCTCGGGGTGTGCCGGCCGAACGTGCCGTGCTCGAACAGCCCCCACCCGACCTGTCCGTTCATGGTCGCGCGGCCGACGTGGTCGATGACGCCGAACGGGACCCGGGCCCGGATGTGGGGGTCGTTGAAGTCGTACGACGCGCCCTCGATCCAGTCGCGGCCCTTCCAGGCGCCGTGCACCCACTCCGGATCACCGCCGTACCCACATCCGACATGCAGCGGCACGAAACCGAGCGTCTCGACCTCCATGACCACCGGCGAGCCGTCCGGCTCGGTCATCTCGATCCGGGCGTGTTCGGGATGCCGGGACGCGGGCCGGTAGGAGATCTTCGTGCGCGGCCAGCCGAGCTGGTCGATCCGGCCGTCGGGATGGATCCGGACCGCATCGTTGAGGGTGCGGTGGCCATTGCCGTCCTCCTGTGCGATGAGCACGACGGCGAAGTCATCGAACTTCACCGGCACGTACAGCCACCAGAAGCCGAAGTCGGCGGCGTTGTCCTGGGGTCGGCCGGACGGCTCCGGCTCGCCGATCGGGCGGATGCCCCAGGACCGGTCACGCGATCCCACCCAGGTGTCGGGGGACACCGCGATGGTGTCGCCGTCGACCCGGATCTCGCCCTCCCACGTGCCGAGCTGCGCGAACCGCCAGGTGTCGAGGATCGGCCGGATCCCAGTGCGGAGCAGGTGTCGCTCCTCGTCGACGGCCGGGAACGCGCCTCGCCAGGTCAGGTCAAACCCGATGCCATGGGCATCGGCGTCGCACACCAGGTGGATCTGTTCCAGGGGCTTCTCGACGTCGATCGAGTAGGGCCCGACCTTCATGGTGATTCGTTCGTCGTCGAGCGCGTCCGACATCCGCACGACGTGCTGTCCGACCCCACGACGGACGACGACGTAGGCATCCTTCACGCCGAGCTGCGGATAGACCCCGAGGCCGGTGATCAGGAAGATGTCGCCGGTGCGATCGTGCGCGTTGAAGTAGCACCGGTCGTAAAAGTTGCGGTCGCTGCTTGCGACGTACCGCATCGACAGCGGTGTCTGGTGCAGTGGGTATTCATCGAGTGAGACCGGCACTGGTGTCCTCTAGATTCCGTCGAGCTCGGAGAGCAGCGTCTCCAGGTGCATCTTGTTGTGGATCAGGTCCTCGGGGTTCGCCGGCATCTTCTGCTCGCCGAAGTGCGCGCGCCGGGCGCCGGTGCGAAGGAAGACGATGCCCCATTGGATCGCGGCATAGACCATGAAGAACCGCAGGTCGCGTACCGCGTAACCGCGCCGCGACTCGTACTGCGCCGCGACCTCGGCCGGCTGCATGAACTGTGGCATCCCTGGCAGCTCGAGCATGGTGGCGAGCGACTGGAACACCTGGTGGGCATAGACGATCCAGCCGATGTCGAGCTCGGCCGGGCCGAGGCCCGCCATCTCCCAGTCGAGCAGCGCTGCGGGGACGAAGTCCTGATAGAGAACATTGCCGATGCGTGAGTCACCCCACGAAAGCACTGTCGGCCCCTCGTGCTTCGGCCAATTGTCGGTGAGCCAGTCGAAGCCGCGCTCCACCAGTGCAGACGGTGCTCCCTCGCGAGCGACCATGTCGTACCAGGCCCGGGTGTTGGCAACGTGTCGCTGCAGATGGCTGTCGCCTGAGACCGACTTCTCCAGGAACCCGAACCGCTTGGCCGGCTCCGAGATGTCGTGCAGCATCGCGATCGCGTCGACCGTCGACGTCTGAAGCGTGCGCTGCTCCTCGGGTGTCGCGTCGTACAGCCAGTTGCCGCCGAAGGTGTAGGGCATCACGTCCGGCGGCACGATCCCGTCGACGCGGCTCATCACGAAGAACGGCGCACCCATCGGCGCAGGGTCGGTCTCGCACCACCACATGCGCGGAACGGGCGCGAGGGTGAGCTCAGCGACGGTGCGGATGGTGTCGAACTGACCCTGGAGGTCGTACGTCGGGAAGACCGGCACGTCGGCCTGGTCCGGCGCGACCCGAGCAACGAGGCGCTCGTCGTGGCGGCCTTCGGCATCGGTCCAGCTGGCGCGGAACAGCATCGTGTCGCTGGACATCCCGTTGGCCTCGGTGCTCTCGAGATCGGCCACACTTGGCTTCGCCTCGGCGCCCAGGGTGGCTGCGAGCCATTGCTCGAGTCGCGTCCGGGCCTGTTCCGGATCGCGGCTCGAACGCTGCATCTTGATCGGCTCGGTCACTGCTGCAGGACCACCGTGATGACCTTGGCGACGGCCCGGGCGAACTCCTTCGCGCCGGCCGCACCGTCGTTGAGCGCCCGGGTGAACAGCGCACCGAGCATCACGTCGAACAACGCGTCGATCGGCACCGCCGGCTCGCGTCCGGTCTTCGCGAGGTAGGCCCGGAACGACGAGCGCATTGGGGTGACACTGCGCTCGACGACCCGCTGCCACATCTCGGGATCGTTCTGATACTCGACGAGCAGCCCGGGGATCGCGGCCCGGATCGGCGGCTCGGAGAGATAGGTGAGGATCTGCTCGCAGTAGGGCTGCAGGTCGGTGATGACGTCGCCGCTGAGTGCTTCGGGCGCCAGCAGACCGCTGGGAAACACCGCCTCCTCGATCAGCTCCGCCTTGCTCGACCACCGTCGGTAGACACTCGGAGCGCTGACGCCGGCACGGCGAGCGATCGCCTGGATGGTCGTGGCCTGGTAGCCGTCTTCGACGAGCAACTCGAGCGTGGCGCGGTGGATTGCGACGTCGACGCGAGGGTCGCGGGGGCGGCCGACCCGAGGTGACTCCTCGAACGCGGGAGCCGGCTCGGTCATGGCGCCGACCATAAAACGTTTCGCGCTGTAACGCAATTAGCTGTGGTGATCTAGAACAAGGCAGTCTGGCCTTCGGGTGTTGCCGCGCCCTCGATGCTCAACAGCCGGAGCTTGGTCGCAATGCCACCGGGAGCGGAGAAGCCGCCAAGCTTGTTGTCGGCGGCGAGCACCCGATGACACGGAACGATCAGTGGCACCGGGTTCGACCCCATGGCCTGGCCGACCTCGCGTGAGGCATGCGGGTTGCCGAGCCGCCTCGCGATCTCGCCGTAGGTGATGGTGGCGCCGGGCTCGACGCCGCGAGCGACGTCGTACACGTCGCGACGGAACTGGCTGGCGTGGTCGAGATCAATCTCGATGTCACGCATCGGATCGAGTGCGCCACCGACATGAGCGCGGATCCGCGCGATCGCGGCGGCCACCTGAGGTGGTGGATCGGTCTGTTCGGCGTCGGGACAATTTCGGCGAAGTCGGCGGCGCGCAGCATCGGCATCGGGCTCAGCCATCACGACGCTGCAGATGCCCCGCGGGGTCCAGGCGAGCCCGGTTACCCCGATGGCGCTGTCGAAGACTGCGATGCCCGCTTCGTTGCGCACCGCCTCATTGTGTCCGTCCCGGCCGACAGTTTGCTTTCCAACTCGACCGCTTTTCGGGAGGATCCAGTTGAGAGGTGGCGCCATGGAGCAACGGATCGACATCGTGACGCTGGGGGTTTCCGACGTCGAGGTCGCCCGCAAGTTCTACGTCGATGGTCTCGGCTGGGAGGTCGCGCTGGAGGTCCCGGGCGACGTGGTGTTCATCCAGGTCAACCACGGGCTGCTGCTGGCCTTCTACGGCGAGCACGACCTCGAGGCCGACGTGAAGCCGCACGCGCCGGAGAAGCCCGGTGACCACCCGGCGCCGATGAGCCTGGCGCAGGTTGTCGGCAGCGAGGACGAGGTGATCGCCGTCTGTGACCGGGCGCGCGACGCGGGTGGCGACATCCTCAAAGAGCCACAGCCGGCCGACTTCGGCGGTTTCCACTGCTACTTCGCCGACCCGAACGGTTTCCGCTGGGAGATCGCAACCAATCCGGGGTGGGCGGTAGCGCTCGACGGTCGAGTGACGATCGGCGTCGTCGACGACTAGCGCCCACGCCCGGTCTCTCGCGACTACGGCTTGAAGGCGTCCTTGACCTTCTCGCCCGCGTCTTTGAGGTTGCCCTTCGTCTAGTCGGCTTTGCCCTCAGCCCATACGTCGGAGTTGTCAGGACGCTCGGCGCCGCGTGAGCGCGCGATTTCCTGACAGGTCGACCGGGCGTCGGCTAGCTTTCAGCCCGGTCGGCTTGCAACCGTCGCAATCGCGTCCGCAAGTCGTCGATCTCGACCTCGTTGCTCGTCATCGTGATCGCGTCCTCGAACGCCGCCACTGCATCGTCGTACCGGTCGAGGCGGGCCAGCATGTGGGCGCGGGCGGCCGGCAGGTAGCTGTATCCGGCCAGCTCTGGCTCCGCGGCGACGGCATCAAGTGCATCGAGGCCGGCCTTCGGGCCCTGCGCCATGCTGACCGCCACCGCCCGGTTGAGGGCCACGACCGGCGACGGCCAGATCTCGCACAGCTGGTCATAGAGCGACACGACCTCGTCCCAGTCGGTGTCCTCCCAGCTGGGCGCAGCGGCGTGCACCGCTGCGATCGCGGCTTGCAAGGCATAGCGACCCGGCGGACCCACCGCGATCGCCTGTCGGACGAGTGCGAGACCTTCGGCGATCGCGGCTCGGTTCCACTGGCTGCGGTCCTGTTCGTCGAGGCGCAGCATCCGTCCGGTGCGGTCGACGCGGGTCGCGTGCCGTGCATCGGTGAGCAGGATCAGTGCGAGTAGGCCGGCGACGTCGGGATTGGCCGGAAGCAACTGCCGCAGCATCCGGGCCAGATCAGTGGCCCGCTCGACGAGGTCGCGGCGTACCAGGTCAGATCCGACCGGCGCAGTGTGCCCGGTCGTGAATAGCAGATGTACGACGCCCAGCACCGCGGTAAGCCGCTCCGGCAGCTCGGCGGCGGGAGGCACCCGGTAGGGGATCTTGGCCGCCGCAATCTTCTTCTTCGACCTGGTGAGGCGCGCCGCCATTGCCTGCTCGGTCACCAGGAACGCCCGGGCCACCTCGGTGGTGGTGAGGCCGCAGAGCAACCGCAATGTCAGGGCCATCTGGGCCGGTTGCGCCAGTGCCGGGTGGCAGCAGGTGCAGATCAGCCGGAGCCGGTCGTCGGGGATCTCCCCGTCGGAGACCAGGTCTGCCGGGTCCGCGTCGACCGAGTCGTCGACGAGGAAGGGCAGCGCCCGCTTGAAGGTGGCGTCCCGCCGCAACAGGTCGAGAGCCTTACGCCGTGCGACTGTGGTGAGCCAGGCGCCGGGCCGGTCCGGAACCCCGGAGGACTGCCAGTTCGTCAACGCCTGGGCGTAGGCGTCCTGCACACACTCCTCGGCGAGATCGAGGTCGCGCGTCACGCGCACCGTCGCGGCGAGGACGAATCCCCACTCGCGACGGTGCGCGTCGGCGACCGCGGCCGCGACCTCGGCGGCGTCGATCAGTCGAAGACCCGGATCGGGCGGACCTCGACGCCACCGGAGGGCGCCGGGACCTGCTTGGCGATGGCGATCGCCTCGTCAAGGTCGGCCGCCTCGATCAGGTAGTAACCACCGAGGGCTTCCTTGGTCTCAGCGAACGGCCCGTCGGTGACGACGAAGTCGCCCTTGCCGTTGCTACGGATCGAGGTCGCCGTCGACACCGACTGCAGCGCGTTGCCGCCTGCGAGCGCCTTCTCGTTCTTTGCACCGAACTCCATGTGTCCGGTCATCAGCTCGTTGTAGCCCTGCTCGCCCGCGGCCTCGAGCGCACTCTCGTCCCCGTAGATCAGTACCAGGTACTGCGCCATGATCTGGTCCTCCCGCTGTGGCCCCGCCGATCGGGTCCGTCTTGTGTACGACGAGCCAACTCGCCGCAGTTCGACACTTTCGCACCCGAGATTGTTGACCGCTGGGCTAGCGTCGCGCCATTGGTCGTGAGTCCCACAGTGAAGGTTGGCGCAGGTGAGCGGAAGCCCGGGCGGGCCGGTCGGGGGATCGCGTCGGGGCGGGCCCCGCGTCGCGGGCTACCGGCGCAGTCGGGCGGTGGCGGTAGCGGCCTCGCTGGCGGTGGTCGCCGGCGCGCTCGCCGGAGGGGCCGCGGTGGCCTCGCCGGCCGCCGCTCACGCTCGGGCCTACGCAGCGGTGGGCCGGGCACCCCGGGTACCGGCCGGCGCGCGGATGATCGGCGCGACCGACCCCGGCCGGGTCATCTCCGCAGCGATCGCCCTCAAGCCACGTCATCCGCAGGCGCTCGCCGCCGCCGCGGCGGCGGTGTCCAGTCCGCGATCGCCGAGCTTCCATCACTTCCTGGCCAAAGGCGACTTCGCCGCTGCGTACGGCGCCTCGCCGGAAACGATCAAGGCGGTCTCCGCCGCCCTTACCGCCTCCCATCTCACCGTCACGAACGTCGCCCGGGACAACCTGCTGGTGCGCTTTCGCGGCACGGTCGGGGCGGCCGAGCGCGCCTTCCGTACGCGGGTCGCCGACTATCGGCTGCGCTCCGGGCGGATCGGTCGGGAGACGACCTCCGCTGCGTCGCTGCCGGCGTCGATCGCCGGTCAGGTCGAGGCGGTCGTCGGTCTCGACACGTTGCTGACGCCGACCGCCGCGCTGCGGCACGGCACCCACCCGGCGAGTCAGCAGGCAAGCGGGCCCACCCACCCGCTCGCGAACGTCACGGCCGGCCCGCATGCGTGCGGCGCGGCGACCGATGTCGCGAAACAGCTGGGAGGTCTCACCGACGAGCAGATCGCTAATGCCTACGGGGTCACCAACCTGTACCAGGCGGGCGACGTTGCGAGCGGACAGCACATCGGCGTGTTCGAACTCGAGCCATTTTCCACGGCCGACCTGACCGCCTTCGACCGTTGCTTCTTCCCGTCGCAGTACACCGCGATGCTCGGCCGCACCCATGTCGTGACCGTCGACGGCGGCCCCGGCACCGGCCCGGGCAGCGGTGAGTCGATCCTCGACATCGAGGACGTTGAGGGGATCGCGCCGGGCGCTTCTGTCGATGTCTACGAGGCACCGAACACCTCCGTGGGCTCGCTCGACGAGTACGCCCAGATGATCAACGACGATCAGGACAGCGTCATCTCGACGAGCTGGGGCGTGTGTGAGCTCGACGAATCACAGCTGGAGCCGGGATACATCAACATCGAGAACGAGCTGTTCGAGCAGGCTGCGCTCCAGGGTCAGACCGTTTTCTCCTCCTCCGGCGACTCGGGAGCTGACACCTGCTCCAACCAGTCCCCGACGCCGGTCCAGCCGGATCTGTCGGTGGGCGACCCGTCGAGCCAGCCCTTCGTCGTCTCGGTCGGCGGTACGACGATGAGTAACGCGGGTGTCCCGCCGACGGAGCGGGTGTGGGACGACGGCAGCGTCGCCGGCAGCACCGGCGGCGGCGTCTCGGGCGTGTGGGGGGCGCCGTCGTGGCAGGTCGCTGTCGACAGCGCCGACCGCAGCGCGGTGACTCAGGCGGTCAACGACGGACTGACCCAGTGCGCCGAGGCGGCGAGCGGCGGGCTGTGCCGACAGCTGCCGGACGTCTCCGCGGCAGCAGACGAGTACACCGGCAGCATCACCTTGTACGCCTCCAGCTTCGGTGGCTGGAGCACGATCGGTGGCACCTCGTCGGCGACCCCGTTGTGGGCCGCGATGACGGCAGAGATCAACGCCTCGTCCCAGTGCGCCGGCTCGACGCAGCCGCACGGCGGTGTCGGCTTCCTTAGCCCGTCGCTCTACGCGATCGCCGCCGTACCGAGTGAGTACTCGGCATCGTTCAACGACGTCACCGCCGGCAACAACGACCAGTACGACGTCAACGGTGGCCGCGACTACGCCGCGGCAAAGGGTTACGACATGGCCAGTGGCCTCGGCACCCCGATTCTGGCCCACCCCGGCGGCCGGGCCGGCCTGGCCAACTATCTCTGCACCCTCGGCGCTGCATCCGTCCGACCGGCGATCACCTCGGTGAGCCCGGACGTGATCCCGGTCCATCCGACGACCCCGAACCTGGTCATCACCGGGACCGGCTTCAGTGGTGTCACGGCGGTGTCGGTCGGCGGCTACGACGTTCCGAGGTCGCACATCACCGTGACCAACGCAGGCAAGGAGATCGACGTATCGCCGGTTCCCACCGGCCCCGAGGTCGGCACCGGGAGCGCCGGACCGCAGGACGGGTCCGGCCGCCATCTCGTGATGGTCACCGGCTCGAACGGCATGACGTCGATCCCGACCGCGAGCACATCGGTGCTCTACGTCGACACGAACGGCGGCACGATCCCGTCGGTGTCCGGCACGTCCCCGTTCGGTGGCCCGATCGACGCGCCGAGCATGTCGGTGACGGTGTACGGCTCCGGCTTCAACTCCGATGGCGGGGTGACCGGGGTGACCGTCGGCGGCGTCAGCGCACCGTCTTTCACGGTGCGGTCGGACACCCAGATGTCGGTCACGATCCCGCCGTACGTGCCTGCCCTGACCGTGTGCGCTCCCGGCGACGACCCCACCAATGATGTCTGTCAGGCGCAGGTCGTGGTCGGCAATGCCAACGGTGACAGCGAGGTCGCATCCATCCTGCCGCCGTTGACCGGGACGCCGTTCGTCGGGCAGTTCGGCGGCCCGCCTCCGCAGTGCGTCCGGAACTCGACGTGCGAGGCCACGCCGGCAACGACCGAGTACGACTATCTGGTGCGACCGCATATCGACACCTTCAGCCCGGACTTCGTCAGTGAAAATCCGGGCAACGCGTCGACCGGTACGATCACCGGCCGCGGGTTTGACTCCCTCGGCTTTGCCTGGGTCGACATCGGCTCGCCGTCCGACCCAAACTCCGCCGACATCAACCTGGTGTCGATCACGCCGACCAAGGTCCAGTTCACCGTCTCTGGTCACAGCGCGACGAGGCTGCCGGCTACCCGAAAACTGTTCGTACAGACCATCCAGGGACTGTCCAACCAGTCGCGGGTCACCTACGCCGGGATACCGAAGGTGACCGATGTGAGTCCGAACGCAGGCCCCGACAGCGGCGGTACGCCGGTGACCATCAGTGGCCAAGGATTCTTTGGTGTCGACGCCGCCGATGGCGGGGCGATCGTGTACGTCTATCCGGACTTCGGTCTAGGCAGCTCGCAGCTGTCCGGATACGCGGCAAGCTCGGCCGGGACCTCGATCAGCGAAACCACGCCTGCCAACAACCCGGGCCAGTTCGTTGTCGAGGTCTGCACCGTCACGGCATGCTCGTCGCCACCACTCAAGCAGTCTGCCTTCAAGGCGATCCTGTTCGACTTCTTCGATCCCGGCGATCCGGTGGTGAAGTCGATGTCGGCCCATACCGGGCCTGCTGGCGGCGGCACTCACGTGCGCATCCACGGGTCGAACCTCTCCGACGTCACCTCGGTGACTTTCGGGGGCCGCAAGGCGAACGCCACGAACCCGGTGCAGCTGCTGACCAACGGCAGCAACACCGAGATCGATGCCATTGCGCCGCCCGGCCGGCCGGGGACCACCGTCGATGTCATCGTCCGGACGGCGGAAAGCGATCACGGTGGTCACGCGAGCGCGAAGACCCGGGCCGACCGCTTCCACTATGTCCGCAGCCGGCCGTCGCCGCCGCGCACGATCACCGTGGTGCGCCACGGCACCTCACCGACCGTTCATTGGTCAGCACCGCTGTCGAACGGCGGCTTCAAGATCCTTCGTTACCGCGTCACCGCGCACGCCTTGAAGAACAGCGACAAGAAGGGCGCGAAGTCGCCGAAGAACACGGTAGTCGTGGCTAGCGGTCGCGCCCGAAAGGCGACGCTGAGGGGTCTCAGGGCCGGCTGGTTCTACGAGTTCAAGGTGCAGGCGATCAACCAGAAGGGTGCCGGACGGGCCGGCCGTAACGGCAAGATCTATCTGATCTCACAACCGGCGCGATAGTGGTCTCAGAACTGTTCGATCCTGCCGCCTGGACCGAAGTTGCCGGCTTCGACTTCGCCGACATCACCTATCACCGGGCGCGGGAGTCCGGCACGGTGCGGGTGGCCTTCAACCGGCCCGAGGTACGCAACGCGTTCCGGCCGTCGACCGTCGACGAGCTCGCGGCCGCGCTCGACCACGCCCGCTGCACCTCCGACGTCGGCTGCGTGCTGCTCACGGGCAACGGCCCATCTCCGAAGGACGGCGGCTGGGCGTTCTGCTCAGGCGGCGACCAGCGGATCCGCGGCAAGGACGGCTACCGGTACGCCGAAGGCGACACCTCCGCGACCATCGATCCAGCCCGTTCCGGCCGGCTGCACATCCTCGAGGTGCAGCGGCTGATCCGGTTCATGCCGAAGGTGGTGATCGCCGTCGTGCCCGGCTGGGCGGCCGGCGGCGGCCACAGCCTTCACGTCGTGTGCGACCTCACCCTCGCGAGCCGCCAGCACGCGCGGTTCAAGCAGACCGACGCCAAGGTGGCCAGTTTCGATGGCGGATTCGGCTCGGCGTACCTCGCTCGTCAGGTCGGCCAGAAGTTCGCCCGCGAGATCTTCTTCCTCGCCGAGCAGTACGACGCCGAGGCCGCTCACCGGATGGGCATGGTCAATGCGGTTGTCGACCATGGCGAGCTCGAGCGGGTCGCGCTCGAGTGGGGTGCGAAGGTCAACGCGATGAGCCCGATGGCGGTGCGGATGCTGAAGTACGCCTTCAATGCCATCGACGACGGGCTGGTCGGCCAGCAGCTCTTCGCGGGTGAGGCCACGCGCCTTGGCTACATGACGGAGGAAGCCGGCGAAGGCCGCGACGCGTTTCTCGAGCACCGTGACCCGGACTGGACGCCGTACCCGTACTACTTCTGAGGTCAGCGCGGCGACCTAGCCCAGCTGGTATGTGCCGACGCCGTGGGCGACGAGTGTGCCCGATGAGTCGGTGACGCTGACCTCGGCGTGACAGATCTTGCGGCCGCGGCGAAGCACCCGCGCGGTCGCGGTGAGGTCGGTTGCTGACGCCGGCGCGAGGTAGTGCACGGTCAGATCGACCGTGCTGCCGCGGAGATTCTCGGGCGGAACGGCGCCGCACCAGCACGCTGCCATCACGGCGGTGTCGGCCAACGTGGCGATCGCGCCGCCATGCACGGTTTCGCCGATGGTCGTCAGTTCGGCGCGGTACGGCAGGTGGAGCACGGCCTCGCCGTCGCCAAGGCTGCCGACCTGGATGCCCAACAGTGCAACCAGTGGCGAGGACGGGATGAATTCGGCCATCACGTCTCGGCCATCATCGGCACCGGTCGGCAGCGTCATCGCGGCTCCTCTTCAAGCCAGTCCGGAAGGGCGGTCACGCCGGCGGTGAGCAGCTGGTTGCGAAGTGCGTCATTCCACGGCCGGTACAGCGCCTCGATCTCGCGGCGCAACGTCTCGGGGACCTCGGTGTGCGGGTGCACCGGTGACTTGTTGAGAGCCTCGTAGCTGCGGCGGGCGGACTGGTAGATCGCCGGATAGCGATGCAGGACCGCGCGGCCGCGCCGCGCCGCGAATGCGGCGCCGCGCTGCAGCTTCGAGCTTCGATAGGAGGGCGCGCTGTTGTCGATGACCGCGACAGTCGGCAGGAGTTGCGGGTCGATGCCCAGGCGGCCGCACTGCTCGCGCATCACGGCCATCGCGTCAGCCTTCAGCTCGTCGTAGAAGAACACGTCGAAGCGGTCGGGAAACGCCGCCAGCCAGGCAGGCATGAAACGCGCGTACTGCCCGGCCCACAAGGCCGTGTAGTTGTTGCTCGCCCGGTCATTCATTGCCTCGGTCGGTACCGACTGGCAGCGATCCACGTACTCGCGCAACGTCATGGTCGCCGGGACCTGTAGCCGTCCCTGCATGAACTGGAAGAACGAAATCAGCCGGCTGGTGGGTTCCCGGAGAATGACGGCGATCCGCGGATTGCAGATGTTCCTGATCGCTTCAGCTGTCGCCTCGGCGCCGTAGAAGTAGTCGGGGGTGCACTCCATCGTGACGGGCTCGCCGGAGTGGCGACGGAAGAACGCCTCGTACTCCGGCAGTGGCCGCAGCGGCTCGCCGTACCTCACCGCCTGGAAGTAGCGGGTCTCCTTCGTCGAGGAGCTCAGCACCTGCGGATGCCTCGCCAATGTGTTGAACACCATGGTCGTGCCCGCCCGGCTGACGCCGACGATGATGAAGTTGGGGAGCACTACGGTGACCATATGTCACTGGATCATCCGGCTCCGACCGAGGCGCAGGTCGTCCTTGTGATCCCGGCATACAACGAAGCAACCCGGTTGCCGGCGACGCTGTCCGCGGTGAAGCAGCTCTCCGATGTCGCCCTCGTCGTGGTCGCCGACGACGGCTCAACCGATGACACGGCGGCCATCGGCCGCGATCGCGGCGCCGTCGTGGTCAGCCACGAGCGGCGCCAGGGTAAGGCAGCGGCGATGCTCACCGGTGCCCATGCCGCGACGAGCTCAGGTCATTCCACCGCGCCGCTGCTGTTTCTCGACGCCGACCTCGGAGCTTCGGCAGCGCATGCTGGGCCGCTGATCGCACCGGTGCTGGCCGGGGACGCCGACCTGACGATCGGCGTCCTGCCGCCGGGCGAACCCGCCGGAGGACATGGCTTCGTCGTACGCCTAGCCGCGGGCGGGATCCGCCGCGCGACCGGCTGGACGCCGACCCAGCCGCTGTCTGGGCAACGGTGCATCACCCGGCCGCTGTTCGACCAGGTGCAACCGCTCGCCGACGGCTTCGGCGTCGAGACCGGTATGACGATCGACGCGCTGCGGCGCGGCGCGCGGGTCATCGAGTGCCCGGTGCCGTTCACGCACCGCGTCACCGGCGCCGGCTGGCGGGACCAGCGACATCGTGCCCGGCAGTACCGAGAGGTCCGGCGAGCCCTGGCGTCGCGCCGCTAGCGCGCCGAGTCGCTGCGCCGCAGCCAGTCGCGACGCAGGGTACGGCGGTCGCGCCGGGCGCCGAACTCGAACAGCAGCATCGCGCCCGCCACGGGCAGCAGCTCGCGGAGCCGGATCATTGCGTACCGCCGGCGACCCATCGCGTGGAACTTGCGGAGGTAGCGGTACAGCGACTCGAGCTTGATCATCGGGTCGAGAGTGTGCGCCGCCCAGTACCCGAGCCGCTCGACGCTGACGCCGTCTTTCGTCGGAGCCTCGTACAGCTCGGGGAAGGCCGCGAATGACAGCGAGACCCGCCGGGCGCCGCGCTGCTGCGCCCACTCGATCATGTCGAACGCCAGCCGCTCGTCGACACCGTTCGGCGCGCCGGCGGCACGCCACGGCAGGTCCTGGGAGATCTCCCGGCCCCGGTCGGCGGTCGCGAAGCGTTGGAATGCCACGACCTTGCCGTCTCGGTTGAACGCGACCGCGATCAACGTGCCGGCGTGCTGGTTGTCGAGCAACCCGTCGAGGATCATCGAGAACCCGCGGTTCTTGTTGCGCTTGCTCCGCGCGACGAGTGATCGCAGGTTGGCATACAAGTCCGGTGGAAGCTCGGTCTCGTCGTAGATCCGGGTGGTGAGACCGCAGTTGTGGGTCCGCTGCACCGCCTGGCGCAGGTTGCGGAACGCCCGCCCGGTCAGCGTGAAGTTGTTGACGTCGATCACGACGTCCCGACCGATCGGCACCGCCCGCAGGCCACGCTGCTGGCGCCACCATTGCGACCAGTCCTCGCCGGCGCCGAGTACGCCGATTCGCCAGCCGTTGGCGTTGGCGGTGTCGATGAAGGCCTTTGCGGCCAGCGGCTGAGAGTCGGGCGCGCCGAGCGGGTCACCTGAGATCACGGCGACACCGAACGTCACCCGATACGCGACGGCGGCATGCCCGTCGGGGGAGAAGATGTAGGACTTGTCGAGGCGCTGCGCGAACGGCGCCAGCGTGTCGTTCGGTGTCGAGTCGATCAGCGCGTGGATCCGCTGCCGTTGTGCAGCGTTGCCGGGCTTTGCCGGCGGTGCCCAGAGTGCGGCCAGCGCAGCCGCGACCAACACGACCTGCTCCAGGCCGACGTGATGGCGGTCCACCGAAACCCGGGCGAGCACCAGCAGCGCTGCTGCGACCAGCAGGTGACGCGCCAATGGCGGGCGGCCCAGCGCGATTCCCCGGCCGATCACGGCGATGGCCAGGCCTTCGGCAAGGAGCTGGTGGCTCGGGCTGCGGCTGCCGAGCAGGGCCATCAGCAAGCCGATTGCCGCGATGACGATGCCGACCCAGCTGACCTGCTCCGGGTACGCCGGAGCGGTGCGCAGGTCGGGATCAGTCAGCCGCACCGGCTGCTGCGTCGGATCAGGGCCCCCGGTCACCGTCGTCCTCCCGGAAATTGTCGTCGTGGCGATTTTAGTCCGTGTGTGCGACAGATACGGTGCGTAGCGAGCTTCCCGGACGGGTCAACTTTGAGGAGCACCTGGCGATGATCCTGATCACCGCGCGCGGAAGGGTGCACGCTGCGCAGCGCGAGGCGGCTCTCGCCGCGGCTGCTGAGATGTGCACGGCAAGCGAGGCGGAGGACGGCTGCCTGGAGTACAGCTACTGGATCTCCGGTGACGACGAGCTGACGATGATGATCTTCGAGCGGTGGGACAACGAGGAATCGCTGACCGCCCACATCTCGACGCCCCACATGGCGACGTTCATCGGCGCGATCACCGCGGCCCTCGACGGCGGGATGGATGCCGTCAAGCACCAGGTCTCGTCGTCCGGCCCGCTCTTCTAGGTAGCAGCCGACCCTAGATCGTCGGCAGCCAGTTGCCGTGGAAGCCCTGCGGCACCCGGGCCGGGAGCCGGATCTCGGCGACCGTCTCGAGCGTTGCGGCGTCGAGGAGCACCAGATCACTGCGCGCGTCCGCGCGCCGGTAGACGTAGCCCATGAGGACCCCGTCGTCTTCCGCGGTTGATGCATGACGTGGCACCATCACGAACTCACTGGCCTGGCTGCCGCTGCCGAGGTCGTGGTCGGTGACCGTGCCGGCGATCAGATCATGCTTGATGACCCGGCTCTCATCAGCCTGGGTGCCCACGCCGACCGAGTAGCCGTACCGGTGTCGCCGACCGGTGAGCCGTTCGTCGATGCGGGGAAACTCCTGCCCGCGACTGTCGATCCGCTCCTCGAGCACCTTCCCGGCGCTGCGGTCGATCGTCCAGCGATCCAGGGTGGGCGGTCCCTCGTTGGGGCCTTGAACGTCGGTGGCGAAGCACTTCGGGTGGCGGACCACGTCGAGGATGATCTGCTCGCCGTCCTCATAGGCGTTGAGCGGGTGGAAGACGTAGCACGGCTCGACGTCATACCAGCGAACGTCGCCGGTGCCGCCGGTGCGGGGCAGCACTCCGACACGAGCCGGATAGTCGGGGTCCCATCGGTACGGAAAGCTCGCTGCGGAGTACGAGGCGCCGCCGCCGCTGCTGCGGGCCATCGCTGCCGACAGTGCTTCCGGGATTCGCCGCTTGCCGATAATCGGTCGCATTGTGGCCTTCGCGGGCACTCGCAACGGCCACGGCATCGCGCGCAGTGCAGCGTCGATGTTGAAGGTCACGGGCAGGTCGTAGATCACGACGTAGTTCTCGGTGAGTGAGAAGTCGTGGATCATCGGCGCGCCGTTGACCTCGATGTCGACGCGGCGTCGGACGCGGCCATCGGTGGCCACGACCGAGTACTCCACCTTGTTGCCCCAACCCCAGTAGTAGGACAGCGCGTGCAACTCGCCGGTGGCCGGGTCACGATGCGGATGGGCGGTGTAGCCGCCGCGTAGGGTGCCGCCGAAGTCACATGGTCCGACCGTGTCGAGCTCGTCGGTGAGCTCGTAGGGTCGCGGGCCTGCCTCGATCAAGGCGAGGGTCCTGCCGGCATGGCCGATCACGTTCGTGTTGGCCGAGAGATCGAACCGGGCATGGACCGGGCCGGGGCGCGGTCGCTCGCCGAGAGCCGCCGCCACCTCGCCGGAACGCACGTAGCGGTTGCGGTACCACTGCGCCATTCCGGCCGAGAGGCGTACGCCATGGACCATCCCATCGCCGAGGAACCAGTGGTAGGTGGCCGGATCGGCGGGGCGGATCGGGTTCGGCCCGATCCGCAGGTAACGACCGTCGAGGTAGTCCGGAATCGAGCCGGTGACCGTGAGCTCGGTACAGGTGAGCTCCTCTTGCACTGGCCCGAGGTTGTCCGCGAGGTAGTTGTTCGACATGGCGGCGCCCCTATCACAACAGCGTTATGGAATAGGAATAACACCGTTATGACAAAATGGCAAGGGTGAGCCCGCGCACCTCCGAGCCTGCCGTCCGGGAACGGCTGCTCGAGACCGCCGCGGAGCTGATCACCGAGGAGGGGCCGGCCGCACTGTCGACCCGGCGCCTGGCCCAGGAGGTCGGCACGTCGACGATGGCGGTCTACACGCACTTCGGTGGGCTCCCACAGTTGGTGCGGGCGGTGGTCAGCGAGGGCTTCGCCCGGCTGGCTGAGCACCTGGCGGCCGTGCCTATGACCGATGACCCGCTCGCCGACCTGGCTGAGCTCGGGGTGGCGTACCGCGCCAATGCCCACGACAACCCGCACCTGTACGCCGTGATGTTCGGCAGCGCGTCCCTCGGCGGATATCGGCTGACCCGTGACGAACTGGCCGAGGGCCGTTACACCTTTGACATGCTCGTCGCCGGTACGCAACGGGTCATGGATGCGGGCATCTGGAAGGCCGGCGACGCCGAGGCGGTCGCCGGCCAGCTCTGGTGCTCGCTTCACGGGTTCGTGATGCTCGAGCTAGCGGGCTATTACGACGGCGAGCCCGACGCCGAGGGCCGGGTGCTCTTGCCGATGATGGCGAACCTCGCGAGCGCGCTATCCGGCTGAGCGTCGGCGGCGGGCGAGGACGGCGTCGATAAGGGCGCGCACCTCTTTCTCTGCCTTGTCGTGAGTGACGCCGAGGTCGGTCAGCAACTTCGTTGCCGGGTCGTCGCCGTTGCGCAGCATGCCGAGCAACAAATGCTCGGTGCCGATGTAGTTGTGCTCGAGGCGCAGCGCTTCACGAAGTGAGAGCTCGAGGGTCTTCTTTGTCTCGCGGCTGAAGTTCACACCGCGCACTGCCCGCCGCCGCCCCGGCGGCATCGATGCCCGGGCTGCGGCCTCGATCGAGGCGACCGAGACGCCGATCGCCTCGATCGCCTTGGCTGCGATCCCATCCGGGTCGCCGACCACGCCGAGTAGGAGGTGGGTGTTCGTGACGTGTGTGCTGCCGCTCTCGGCGGCGCACTTCTTCGCGTCCTGGACGGTATGGCGGGCGCGCGGAGTGAATCGCGACAACCGACCGCCCGCCGGGAAGTCAGCGTCCTGAGATTCCTTCGGTACGAACCGCTTCTGGACCGCCTGCTTGGTCACTCCCATGTGGGCGCCGATATCGGTCCACGACGCACCTTCCGCGCGTGCGGCGTCGACGAAGTGGCCGATCAGGTGGTCGGCCATCTCGCCGAGATGGGAGGCCACCTCGACCGCATGGGACAGGTAGTGAAGCGCATCGGCCTCGTGGTCGGGGTGCTGCGTCCGCACCTGGGCGATCAGGTCGTCGAGCTTGACGGGATAGTCGGCCATTCGTCAACCCTAGGTTGACGTACCCCTAGGTGTCAACCCTGAGTTGACGCTGTCGCCAGGGCGCAGTACGACGGTGCCATCGCCTCACGCCAGCGGGTCGATCCGCTCCAATCGAGCGGTGAACGCGGTGTGGTAACGCCACATGAGGTGCTCGCCGTCGAGCCAGCGCAGGATCTCCATACCGGGCAGCCCTTGTGGCCGCAGGACGAGGACGCCGTCCTCGAAGCTGGCCGCAACCCTGATCGGGGTGGTGTAGTCGGTTGCCGCGACGTCGTTGACGCCGTTGTCGTAGCTGCCGTCGGCGTACATGTCGTGGATGATTCCGGCTGCGGTCACGACCACCCGGTTGCCGGCCTGCTCGATCCGTTCGACGTGGCCCCAGATCGGATGGCCCTGGTCGAGGCGCTCACCGTCGGCCTCGGCGTCAAGGAGCCGCCAGGTCCCGCGGAGGTCGGGCAGGCCGGGCCGGATCGGGTCCGTGCAGGCTGCCAGGATCGGAGGTGGCATCTCGGTGCCGTACCCGCCGGCGGGCGTGTAGGCCTTGGGGATTGCGGTTGCCGAGGTCATGATGACTGCGACTGTAAGAAACTGTCATGTATAGTGTCAATAACTTCGCGCCGGACGGGAGTGCCGTGACGCTGGATCCCACCGATCTCGACGGCCGCCGGGCGCGGCGCGGTCGCAACCGCGAAGCGGTCGTTGACGCCTTGCTGGCGTTCTTCCACGAGGGCGAGCTCAACCCGTCGGTCGCCGCCGTTGCCGAGCGTTCCGGGGTCTCGCTTCGGTCGGTCTTCCGCTACTTCGACGACCTCGACGAGATGGGCCGGATCGCGATCCAGCGTCACACCGAGAACATCCGGCACCTGTTCGACCTGCCCGACCTCGGGCAAGGCAGCCGGAGCAAGCGGATCAACGACCTGGTCGAGCATCGGGTCGAGCTGTACGACGCGGTCGCGCCGGTTGCTCGTGCCAGCATGTTGCGGGCGCCGTTCCAGCCGGTGATCGCCGAGGGTCTGTCGCGCCGGCGCGCTTATCTGCGGGACCAGATCGATCGGCAGTTCGCCCCGGAGCTCGACACTCTGCCGATGGCAGGGCGGTTCGCGGTCGCCGCCGCGGCGGACGTGCTGACCTCGTTCGAGTCGCTCGAGGTGTTGCGGGTCGACCGGAACCTTTCGACCGCCAAGTGCGTGTCGGTGTTGACCGACGCGCTTGACCGGCTGCTTCCCGGCTGAGCTGTCCAGACCTGAGGAGATCGCTGATGAAATCGCTGCGCACGCCCGACGACCGGTTTGCCGACCTGCCGGGGTACTCGTTCGAGCCGCACTATGCCGAGGTCGCCGACGGCACCGGCGGCACATTGCGGATGCACTACCTCGACGAGGGACCGGCAGACGGCGCGATCGTCGTACTCATGCATGGTGAGCCGTCGTGGTGCTACCTGTACCGCAAGATGATCCCGGTGCTCGTCGATCGTGGTTACCGCTGCATCGCGCCGGACTTGGTCGGTTTTGGCCGTTCCGACAAGCCGGCCGAGCGGACCGACTATTCCTATGCCGCCCATGTCGAGTGGGTCCGGTCGCTGCTCATCGACCACATCGGGGTGAGTGACGCGACGTTGTTCGGCCAGGACTGGGGCGGGTTGATCGGGCTTCGGGTGGTCGCCGAGAACCCCGACCACTTCGCTCGCATCGTGGTCGGCAACACCGGTCTGCCGACCGGCGACGCGAAGATCACCGACGCATTCCTGTCCTGGCAGCGTTTCTCGCAGGAGACGCCGGACTTCAACGTCGGCGCCATCGTCTCGATGGCCGTCAAGACTGCGATGCCGGAGGAGGTCGTCGCCGCCTATAACGCGCCGTTCCCGGACGACTCTTTCAAGGCGGCGGCGCGGGCGTTCCCGCTCCTCGTGCCGACCTCGCCCGACGATCCGGCGTCGGAGGCGAACCGCGCGGCCTGGAAGACGTTCGAGTCCTGGGACAAGCCGATGCTCACCTGCTTCTCCGACGGCGATCCGATAACCGCCGGCGGCGAGCGGGTCTTCCAGCAGAGTGTGCCGGGTGCGAAGGGTCAGCCGCACGCGACAATCGAAGGCGCCGGTCACTTCCTGCAGGAAGACAAGGGGCCGGAGATCGCCGGCATCGTCGCCGACTTCATCGCCGCGACCTGACAGCGGCGAGTTCGAGGTGCTCGAGGGCGACGGGTCAGCCAGCCGGACGGGCGCGATCGACGGCTACGACGACGCGTAGAGACCTCGGCGTCCAGCCGGATCGCGTTGGGCGCAGGTGATGCAGGTGCGGGCGACCGGTCGGGCTTCCAGCCGGCTCTCGGCAATCGTCGCGCCGCACGTCTCGCAGATCTCATACCGTCCGTCGTCGAGCCGCCGCAGCGCGCGCTCCACGTCGGCGAGGTGGTCGGTCGCCTGGCTGATCAAGGCCGCCGTCTTGGACCGTTCGTAGGCGATCGTGGCGCCTTCCGGATCGTGCTCGTCGTCCGTTGCCACATCGCTGGCGGCCGCGACGACCCCGGCGAACTCCGCCCTCAGCTCGGCTCGGCGACGCTCGATCTCGTCCCGCTCGGCGAGGAGTCGTCGCCGTACCTGCACGAGGTCGAGGACCATCTCCGCAGGCTACGTCCTCGGTAGATCACGGCCGTTCCGCGGCATCAGGCGGTGGCGACCAGCTCGACGAAGTCGCCGAACTGCGGCTTGAGCAAGGTCACGTACTGGTCGTCGGTCGACGAGACCGCCGCTGCTGCCTCGCGGACGGTGTCGGCGGACGCCGAGGGCAGCAGCCACCAGCGAGCCTCGGCCCACGGCCTGCCATCACCGATCACCACGCCTTCGACGTCGAAGATCGCCAGCGGTACCGCGCCGTCGATCGCGAGTGCCGGCGTACCGGGGTCAGTGACCACCTGCAGGACGAGGTGCGACTTCGCGGCGTCCGCGACGTCGAGCACTGCGCGGTTGATCGAGTCCGGCTGAGGGAACGTGGCGGCGCAGATCGTCGAAGCCATGCCGGCGTCCTTGTGAATGTGTGCGTCCTGGAACTCCGGCGTCGCGTTCATCTCCGCAAGCGCGTTGCGATACGGGTACTTGACCACTGCGACGCGGTCCCAACGCGGTGACGCGCCCACCGGCTGGTCGACGACGATCGCCACGATGGCGAGAGAGCCACCGATCTTCGCGATCGGCTCGATCGGACTGTAGAGGTTGTCGGCTTCCCAGCCGCTGAGGTCGGACTCGCGGCCGTCGGGATAGTCGGCCTTCTCGCGGTAGTGCATCAGGTTGAGCGCCCACATCGGCTCGTCACGCGACGCGTCGGCCCAGGTGGCGATGTAGTCGAGGTCCATCGTTCCGTAGCGCGGCTGGGGTCGGTGTGCCATCTCGGTCATCGGTTCGCCTTCGTTGTGTCGGTTTCGCGGCGAGTGAGTAGCCGCATCATCTCGTGCGCGACCATCGGGCCGGCGTTCTGGTTCTGGCCGGTGACGAGGTTGCCGTCGGTGACCCAGTGGTTCGCCAGCGGATCGCGGAACCGGGTCGCGTTCTCGAACAATGCGCCGCGGCGTCGCAGCTCGGTCTCCGGGTGGTACGGGGTCGCCGTGATCCGCAGCTCGCGCACCTGCTTGTCGGTCACGGCGCTGATCCGTCGGCCCTCGACCAAAGGCGAGCCGTCCGGCGCGGTGGCGTTGACCAGCCCGAGCGGCCCGTGGCAGACCCCGCCGATGACGAGGTCGGCGGCGGCGGCCGCGGTCATCGCGTCAGCGAGCTCGGTCGAGGTGGCGAAGTCGAACGCGGCACCCCAGCCGCCCGCGAGGAAGACGGCGTCGTAGGAGGTGACGTCGATGTCGCTGATCGCAAGTGAGTGCTCGAGCCGGTCCTGCAGCTCTGCGTCGGCGAGGTACCGGTCGTCGGTCGCAGCGCGAATCACCGGCCGCAGCGACATCGGATCGACCGGAATCACACCGCCTCGCGGGCTGGCGACATCGACGGTCATCCCGGCATCGAGGAAGGCGTAGTACGGCGCCGTCATCTCCGAGGCGAACACCCCGGTCGCCTTGCCGGGCTGAAGCGTTCCGTGGTTGGTGCACACGATGAGTGCATGCCGGCCGCCGAGAGCGAAGCCACTCGGCTCGGTGCGATCCGGATGCATGCCGGCTCGCTGGAGGAGTCTGCGCAGGAGTCGTGCGGGGGGAGGTGGCTGTCGCAGCGCGACGTCGGAGAGCTTGCTGGTGACGTATGGCCACGGGTTGTGTCGCTCTGGGACGCCGGCGTGGCGCTCTTCCTTGAGCCGAGCCGTGAGATGAAGGAACACGTCGCGACACGACTCGTCGGTTGCCCGGTTCGACGCCTCGGTCGGATCGGCCTCGAGGTCGTAGAGCTCCCACTCGTCGGGTAGCGGGTCGCGGCGCAGCTGAAGCCCACCGATCCCGTTCGCCGCAACGTGCTTCACGCCGGGCGTGGTCCAGGTCGCCGGATCATCGAAGGTGCGGACCAGTTTCCACAGATGACCGCCGGCCCCGGCCGCCTCGTCGTCGCTGACGCGTACGACGATGCCCTCGAAGTTGCTCGCCGTGTGGGCCGGCAACTGCATCCGCAGCGGCGGGGGAGGGTTGGTGTCGCGGCCGAGCCGGCGGGCGAGTGCCGAGGCGCCGCTGTCGCCCTCGAGGATGTTGTCGCGGGTCATCAGGTAGACCGCGCGCTGCGGGTCGGCGTCCCCGCCGCTGACGATCGGCATCAGGTTGCGGCCCGGCAGCGGGTGGACCTCGGTGAAGTCACGGCGAAGCTCGGCAGCAACCGCGTCCTCGTCGATCCCCGCCGCGGCAAGCAGCGTCGGCACTATGTCGACGTGCGACGAGGGCGCCGCGATCGTTCGAGGCGCCGTGGGTGCGGAGCCGACTCGCGCGATGAACAACGGGATGCGGGTCGACTCGTCGTAGAGGTTGAACCACTTCTGGTGCAGCCCGCCGTGCGACCCCAGCATCTCGCCGTGGTCCGAGGTCCTGACGATGACGGTCTCGGTGGTGGCACCCTCCGTGACCGCCCGCCTCACCCGCTCGAGCGGAGCATCGACCTCAGCGTGGAGCCGGTAGTAGAGGTTGCGATAGTCCTGCGCGCCGCGCCGGTACATGCGCGAGATGGCCATCGGCGGACCGTATGCCGAGGGATACGCGGCCCGGAACGCGACCTGGGCGGCCGGCTTGCCCAGCAGGCGCTCGTGGTCGGTGGGTGACTCCGGCACATCGGGCGGGTCGAGCAGCGACGGCGCGATCGGGTTGCGCCGTCGCCAGGCCGGAAACAGCACGATGTCGTGCGGGTTGACGAAGCTGACGACCAGCAGGAATGGTCGCGCTGCTTCCGGATCGCCGGCAGCGCGCCGGGCGTATCGATCGGTGACCCAGGCGACCACCCGGTCCGCGATGAGCGGGTCGCGTCGCAGGCCGCTGTCGCCGATCGCGCCGCCGTGCGGCTCCGGTCCGACCCAGCCGGAGAACCCATACGGCGCGAGCGGGTCGGCGTCGAGGTAGGCCGTGACGTTGCCCGGGATGACGGTGCCGTCGGAGGTATTGGTCCGCAGCGGCCGGCTGGTGGCCGGGTCGATGAGGTCGGCATGACTGATGTGCCACTTGCCGTCGTAGTGGGTGTCGTAGCCGGCCGCCCGAAACCAGTTGCCAAGGGTCGGCACCTCACCCGGCGGCAGCCATCGCATCCGCGAGTCGCTCGCGGTCTTGCCCAGCCCGTCGGTCTGGGTCACGCCATGCAGATCCGGGTAGTGGCCGGTGAAGATCGTCGGCCGGCTCGGCACGCAGGCGAGGGATCCGGTGTAGTGCCTGGTGAAACTCACCGCGTTGTCACGGAACCACTTCGTGCTGACCAGCGTTCGGTCCCGCCACGCCCGGAGTTCCGCCGATTCGTAGGACGGCGCCGCGCGCTCCTCGTCGGTGAGGATGACGACGACGTCGGGACGCTCGGTCATCGGTGCACCTTCCCTGCAGTTGTATCGACGTGCTTCGCGAGGCCCGCGAGCATCTGCTGATCCGCCTTTGCCAGCTGGCGAGCGAGGACCCGAGCGACGATCCGCCCGGGGGGGCCGGGCAGCGGCTCGATCGTCGTCGTCAGGGTGGTACGAGTCCGCCCCCCGGCCGGTTGGAGCTGCCAGCGATTGACGACGGTGCCGGCCTGCGGCGGAAGGCCGGCCAGCCGGTAGGCGAGTGCCACGTCGGGGGCCCACTCGGTGACCGTCTCGAGGACGGCGATCCGCCCGACCTGCACCCGGCGTACCGCGCCGACGCCGGCGCGGACGTCGCTCGCCCAGACGGAGTGATCGCAGTTCGGCGCCCAGTCCGCGATCGCGGCGAAGTCGGCCAGCGCCCACCACACCGCGCTCGGTGAGGCGTTGATCACCAACGACTTCTCGACGGTCACGGTCACGTCCGCCTCCCCGGCGATCCGATGCGCACTGTGTGCAGGTCGTCTCCGAGCTCGATCCGGCCGTCGAAGTGGGCGGTCGCCCGAGCCCGCCACTCCGGCTCGTCGGCGGAGGTCAGGGCGGGCACGTAGTGGGTCAGTACGAGAGTCGAGGCGCCGGCACGGGATGCCGTCTGCGCCGCTTCCTCGACCGAGGAGTGGTAGTCGACGACGTCTCGAAGCCGCTGGATCGGCGCTTCGACGAGCAGGTCCTTTCTCAGCACGGTGTGCACGATCGCGTCCGCTCCGGCGCACAGCGCGTCCAGGCCGGAGCAAGGAACGGTGTCACCGGCGACAACGACGGCGTGCTCGCCCGCGTCGATGCGGAAGCCAACCGATGGCCTGACCGGCCGGTGATCGGTCGCCGCTGCGGTGACGGTGGCGTCGGCGGTCGTGAAGCACACGCCCTCGATGAACTCGCGCACCTCCACGGGTGGTTCCCAGCTGAGGTCGGCGTGATGGTCGAGCCGGTAACAGACGTCCTGCCGCAGCATCGCGACGATCCCATCCACTACCTCGCGCACACCAGGAGGTCCGATGATGACGAGGGGGCTGGGCGCGAAGCTGGTGACCCACCGGCTGGTGATCACGTCGTTGAGGTCGGTGATGTGGTCGCTGTGCAGATGGGTGATGAGGACAGCGTCGATCATTCCCGCTGTGACGCCGACGGCTGCCGCCCGCATCAGGACACCTCGTCCGGTGTCGACCAGCAGCCGGGTTCCACCGACCTGGACCAAAGTCGCCGGTCCGGCGCGGTGGGGATCGGGCAGCGGAGACCCGGTGCCCAGCAGGACGATCTCGATCACGGGACTCCTTCAGATCGCCGGTGGGGGACCGTGGCGAGGAGCGCGGAACCGTCCCACTCCCGCAACCGTTGCGCGCGGGCGACGTTCGGTGCCGCTGACCCACGCGGTGATGACGATGAGGGCGACCAGGCCGCCGATCGCGGCGGTGCGGGTGCGGCTGTCATCGATCGGTGTCACCGCGTTCGTCAGTGCCTGCGGGGAGGTCGTGACCTGGCTCGCGACCTGCGGCGCGGCGGCAGGTGCAGGAGGAACGCTGGGAGTCGTTACCGGCAGGATCGGTCCCCCGGGCAGCGGTGGGGAGGAGATGGCGACGTGACTCGTCGCAGGTGACGGCGACGGTGGCGGATTGCTCCGCGACGCCGGCTGGCTGAAGTCGAGCAGGCTCAACGCCGCTTTGGTCGGCGGCCGGAAGACCAACCGTTCGAAGCCGAGGCTGCCGGGCAGGATGACGAGCGAGAGGGTGTGACCGGTGAGCAGTCGCCCGATCCCAGGAAACACGATCGAGGTGCGGTCGAGTGAGAGTTGACCGATCGCTGAGCTGTTCGTGCAGTCATAGCCAGGCGCCGCCGAGAACGGCTGTTCGAGGCCGGGCCGGAAGCGGCGGGTTGTGGCGCACGCGATCGGTGTTGCTCCGCTCGGCAGTTTCGCATCGAGCTTCGCCGTCGTCAGGCCGGTCAGGCCAAGCGACAGGCTTGCCGGAGTGGCACCGCTCGGGATCCGGAACGACAGTGCCGTGAGCGCCGTGATCTGGTGAAACGGTGGCAGCGGTGGCAGCGGAATCGGCAGTTGCGAGGCGTCGAGGGTGAGGCCCTGAACCAGCAGGTCTTTGCGGCCGACTCCGGGCGTTGGCGCGGCCGGCGTCGACGCCGTCGGGCGGGCTTCGTCGTACCACGCCACCACTGCTGGGCCGATGTGCTTGGGAATCCGCGAGGCGCGCGCCGGCTCAGCAAGCGCCGGGGTAGCGGCGAGGAGGGCGAGGCCGAGCACCGCCCCGGCGACTGCGGCTCGGCGGATCATCTCGCACCCACTCGAAGAGCAGTTGAGTGGTTGCGGCCCGATCGGTTCCGTGCTGCATCGTCCGTGCCGAGGTAGCTGGCGATCACCTGTGGATCGCTGAGCACATCCTGCGGTGAGCCTGACACCACGACCCGGCCCTGCTCGAGGGCAAGTAGCCGATCGCTGACCGCGCAGATCAGTGGCATGTCGTGCTCGATGACCAGCAACGCGCAGTCGGCTTCGTCGCGGATTCGATGCAGCAGCGGGCCGAGCGCTTCCGCCTCTCGTTGTGCGATGCCGCTGCTCGGCTCGTCGAGCAGCAGCACTTTCGGGTCGTACGCCAGAGCCATGGCTAGGTCGGCGATCCGGCGGGTGCCGGTCGACAGCTCGCGCGCCAACTTGTCGCGGTAGGCGCCGAGCGAGAGCAACTCGATCAGGTCGGTGACGGTCCAGGCGATGTGCCGCTCGGCTTCCGCCACGTCGGGAAGGGCGAGTGCGGCGGCGAGATGGTCGTGGACGTCGAGGTGGCGTTCGAGCGCGACCGCGATGTTCTCGGCGACCGTGAGGCTGCCGAAGATCCGAGCGTCCTGGAACGACCGTCCGAGGCCGAGCCGTCCGCGAGCATCCGGACCGAACGCCGTGACGTCGAGACCGAGGAAGCTGACCCGCCCCTGCGAGGGCCGGAGGAAGCCGCTGACCAGGTCGAACACCGTGGTCTTGCCGGCACCGTTCGGCCCGATCAGGCCGAGGATCTCCCGCCCGTGCAGTGTGAAGGAGACGTCATGCACCGCGCGCACACCACCGAAGGACACCGCGATGTCGTTGACCCGCAGCACCTCACCGGCGAGCTCTGGCGAAGCCGACCGAGCGGCGGGCACCGCGGCCCGAACCGGCTCGGTGAGGAAGACCGAGCGGACGATGTCGTCGCGCTCGAGCAACTCCACTGTCGAGCCCTCGAAGCGCACCTCGCCCTTCTCCATGAAGTAGGCGCGGTCAGCGATGGTCAAGGCGACGTTCAGGGACTGCTCGACCAGGATCACGGTCGTTCCCTCGGCATTGAGCTGCCGGACGACCTCGAGTAGCCGCTCGACGACTGTGGGGGCAAGGCCGAGCGAGAGCTCGTCGATGATCAGCAGGGTCGGGCGGGTGATGAACGCCATACTCACCGCGAGTTGTTGCGCCTCGCCGCCGGAGAGATTTCCCGCAAGGGTGTCCCACTTCGTCGCGAGGTGGGGGAAGGACGCCAGCGCCTGGGCCTGGGCGGCATCGGCATCGGCCGCGTGCCGGCCGGAGCGGGTCCAACGAGCCGCGCGGAAATGATCCGCGACCGTCACGGTCGGAAAGATCCCCTTGCCGCCCGGGACCTGCGCGATGCCGCTGCTGCACCGCTGGACGGCGGCGGTGCGCGCGATATCCGTGCCGCGATAGTGGATCGTGCCGCTCCAGGCTGGGGTGAGGCCACTGATCGCCCGAAGCAAGGTCGACTTACCGGCCCCGTTGGTGCCGAGCAGCGCCAAGACCTCGCCCTGTCGCACGTGCAGGTCGACGTTGAACAGCACCTGCACCCCGTCGTACCCGACGTCGAGGCCGCGGCAGACCAGTAGTGCGTTCTCCGGTGGGTCGTCGAGGTGTGACCGCTCGATGCCGATGGTGGCGACTCCGCCCCGCACATCACTGTCGAGCCGGTCGGCGGTCAGGCTCGGCAGTTCCATCCCGCGTCGATGAGCCACCCAGCGCAGGAAGCGATCACGGATCGCGACGCCGGTCGCGGCGATGCCGCCGGGGAAGAAGGCCAAGACGATCAGTACGCCGCTGGCGAGTCCGAGCTCGTCGATGACGGCGAGCAGGCTGTGCAGCCCGATGTGGTTGAGGAAGCTGAAGATGGTCGGCCCGAAGTAGCGCAGCGACTCGTATGCGATGGCGCCGAGCACCGCGCCGTACGGGCTCGCGATCCCGCCCACGATCGCGAAGACGAAGACGTCGATGCTCATCTGCAGGGGGAACGTCGTCGAGTCGATGGCGCCGACCTGGTAGCCGTACAGCGCGCCGGCGACGGCAGCCATTGCACCGGAAAGGGCGAAGGCCGCGATTCTTGTTCGCGCCGAGTTGACGCCGAGTGCCTGGGCGTTGCGCAGGTTGTCGCGCTGCGCGACGAACACCCGCCCGGATCGGCTGGCGCGCAGCCGCCGCGCCGATCCGACGAACAGCAGCAGGATTGCCAGACATAGGTAATAGAACGCATGGTCGCCGGTCGCGTCGAACCGGCCGAACAAGATCGGACGCTCGATCGTCTGGCCGTCCTTCGGCAGCAGCCAGCCGAAGTAGCGGGGATCGAGGACCCATAGTTGGACGAGCGCAGCGAAGGCGAGCGTGACGACGGCGAGGAACAGCCCGGGCAGCCGAAGCGCCGGGATGCCGATCAGCGCCGCGACGAGGGCGCCGACGGCAGCTGCCACTACCAACGTCACGAAGAAGTCGGCGTGGGCGCGGGTAGCGAGCCCGCCGGCGACCGCCGCGCCGACACCTGCAATGCCGAACTGACCCAGCGAGACCTGGCCGGCCCAGCCGGTGAGGAGGGTGAGGGAGAGCGCGACCATCGCCGCCAGCGCGATGAGGGTCAGGAACCCGAGTCGCGACGATCCCACGATGTACGGCGCCAGAACGAGGAAGGCGAGGCCGGCTGACCGTGCGCCTCGACCGGCCCAGACCACCTCGGGCAGGCGTCGTAGCTGCGTCGGGATCGGCCTGGTCTCGGCGAAGGTCTGGAAGCTCGAGATGCCGGTGTCAAACGCGCGCGTGACCCGCCGTCTCCCGAGCAGGGCCACCAAGATGATTGGAAGCACCAGCGCAGCCGGAAGGTTCGGGTTGTTCGAGGAGTAGTACGCGGCGCGGTCGAGCATGCCCAGCCCGATACCGGCCACGAGTGCGGTCGGTAGGTCGTCAAACCGCGCGATGACCGCGGCCGCCAGCGGGAAGAGCAGCAGCGCCGGGTCGACATCGGATCCCAGTGACTGCCCGACGACCGCGATCTTCAGGAACGCCGAGGCAGCGGACAGCACGCCCGCCAGCACCCACACCAGGACTGCCATCCGGCGTACCGGGATACCGAGCAGCAGCGCCCGGTCGGCGTTGTCGGCGGCCGCACGCACCGCAAGTCCGGTCCGGCTGACCCGGAAGAAGACCGAGAGCCCGATCGACACGACAGCCGCGACCACGATGATGGCCAGGTAGTCGCCGGTGAGCACGACCTGGCCGATCGAGAGGTGCAGTTTCGAAAACGGCGTCGGCAGCTGGGTCGCTCCGAGCACGGTGCTTCCGAACAGCGAGGGCAGCACCACCTCGCCGACGACGAGGATCTGCCCGACACCGATTGTTGCCACCGTGAGCACCAGCCGCGACTTGGTGGCGAACCGGCGCAGCAGGGTCCGCTGCGCGACCGCACCGAGCAGTCCGCCGCTGGCGAGCGCGACCACGACACCGACGAGGTACGGCAGGTGCGCCTGCGTGATGACAAGCAGACCGAGGACTGCGCCGCTACCGCCGAGCGCGGCCTGCGCGAAGTTGATGATCCGCTGCGCTCGGTAGACCAGGATCAGTCCGAACGCGGGTAGCGAGTACAGCAGACCGAAGATCGCACCCTCGACGAGGTTGCCGAACGGCACCCGGAAGATCAGCTCGGCAGCGAGCGCAATGGCTCCAAGCGCGAGGATGCGCTTGATCATCGGCCGGGGATGCGGAAGGTCGTGGCGGGGAACTGGCCGAGGGTGTAGCGGCGGCCGGCGTTCAAGGCGACGTAGCTGCCCGCCTTGCCGTTGATGGGGCTGCGCTTGGTCGGGTCCCAGAAGACGATCCGCGCGTCCGAAACCGCAGTGAAGTCGCCCGCGCCGAACTTGATCAGCGAGTGGTAGCGCGTCCCACCCCACGCCGGCAGGCTCAGCACCGCTCGTTCGAAGGTGACCGGGTTGAGATTGGCGCCCGCTTGCTGGAGGCCGGCAGCCAGCACCGAGAAGAAGCCTTGGATGTTGTCGGCACTCGTGAACGGCCCGAAGGCGCCCTTGGTGGACCGATAGACGGCGCCGGCGTCGTAGTGGCTCGGGGTTGACATGTCGGGAAGGTCACCGAGGCCGAAGGCATTTTTCCACTGCGACTTGCTGTAGAGCTGGGCGAGCGCGTCGAAGTCGGAGTAGCCACCACCGGTGATGACGTTCTCCGGGTAGTAGTTCTGCTGCGTCATCTGCTGGGTGAGGAACACCGGCAGCACCGGATCGGTGAAGTAGATGATCGTCGTGATCCCGCTCTGCTTCGCCTGCGAGGCGAGCGTCGTCGACTGCACGACGGCCTGGCTGGTGTCAGGTGAGAACGTCTTGATCACGGCGCCCCCGCCGTGATCGCAGCCGTTGATGATCGAGGCGAGATGCTGCGCCGCCTCGACGTGTTCCGGGGTGTCGTCGACCAGCACTTCCGCGGTGCGCCGCTTCGACCGCAGCGAGGCCTCGCCGGCGTAGATCGCGTCGCGGTGCGCGAGCTGCTTGCAGTACCACTCGCCGGTGATCTCAGCTTGGGTGTCGCCGTCCATGTCGTAGTCGAAGTGGTACGGCGCCTGCCCGGTGTCGTAGCTCAGCGGCATCCCCGCGGCGCCGAAGTTCGTCACACCGAGATGTGAGAGCTCGGCGTTGAACCCTGGTGCGGTGAGATTGCGCGGGAAGACGACAGCGAACGGGTGGTACTTGGAGACGACGGTCTGCGCATCCTGGCGGAAGCACGCGTCACTCGGCGGTGAGGCCTCGCACGATTGGCTGATGTAGTCGTCGATGTGGATGCTGCGCCCGTACAGCTCGTAGCGCGCGTTGATGAAGCTGGTCTCTCGTGCCAGGAAGTCATTGATCTGGGACGCGCTCGGCGCCAGACCTGCCGGGCCGAGAATCGCCTTGAGGGCCAGGCTCTGCTCCGGCTGGTAGTAGACGATTTCGATCTGACTGTTGGTGATCCCACGGGCTGTTGCGCCGCCGTTGTTGCCGGTGAAGGTTGGCTGGCACGCAGGCGCGGCGGCGAACCCAGGCACGGCGAACTGCCGGCCGCCCGTGCAGTGCGCCGTGCTCCCGCTGGCGGTCTGGCCGCCGCCCGCCCGGCTCGTCCCGCCCGTTGACGAACCGCCCGATCGGCCCGAACCGTTGAGCGACGATGCGCCGGTCGCGGGTCCGTGCTGGCCCGGCGCCGTACCGGTCGAGGAGGTAGCCGTCGGGATCGAGCCCGACGTGGAGCCACCGGCACTCGTCGGGCCGGTGGCGTAGTTCGGGACCGTGGTGGAGGCGCCCTTAGACGGCGCGACGATCACGAGAAGCAGCAGCGCCGCGGCAATGATCAGCGCAGGCGCGTAGCGACGGATCGGCACGGCACCTCGCTCTACGAAAGACGGGGGGTTTGCTCAGCTGGAGAGGCTTGAACTTTTGTCGTTCCTAGTGTCAATATATCTGCGTGTCAAGCCTCGATCACTTCGACGGAGTCATCGGCCGGACTCACACCGAGTCGACGCCTTCCTGGCCGAGCCGAGCAGTGCCCGAAGGGTCCCCGAATGTCGTGGTGATCGTGCTCGACGACACCGGCTTTGCCCAGCTCGGCTGCTACGGGTCGAGCATCTCCACGCCGAATATCGACCGACTCGCCGCCGGCGGACTTCGCTACAGCAACTTCCATGTGACGCCGCTGTGCTCGCCCACCAGGGCCGCCCTGCTGACCGGGCTCAACCACCACACCGCTGGGATGCGTGCGGTCGCGAACTTCAACACCGGTTTCCCCAACATGCGCGGGCACATCACCAACCATGCCGTGACGATGGGGGAGGTGCTGCGACAAGACGGATACGCGACGTTTGCGGTCGGCAAGTGGCACCTGTGTCCCGCGATCGACTCCTCCGCCGCGGGCCCGTACGACCAGTGGCCGTGCCAGCGGGGGTTCGACCGGTTCTACGGCTTCCTCGAAGGCGAGACCGACCAGTTCCACCCCGACCTGGTCTATGACAACCACCGGATCTCACCGCCGGCGACCGCGGAGGAGGGCTACCACCTCTCGGAGGATCTGGTCGATCGCTCGATCGAGTTCGTGCACGACTCGGTGTCGGTGCGTCCGGACCGGCCGTTCTTCCTCTACCTCGCCTTCGGTGCTACTCATGCACCGCACCAGGCGCCCGCGGTGTACCTCGAAAAGTACCGGGGCGCCTTCGACGCCGGCTGGGACGCGATCCGCGACGACTGGTTCGCGCGGCAGAAGGAGCTCGGCGTTGTGCCCGAAGGCACCGACCTCGCGCCACGCAACCCGGGCGTCGAGCCCTGGGACTCGCTGTCCACGGTGCAGCAACGGCTTGCCTGTCGGCTGCAGGAGGCGTTTGCCGCCTTCCTCGACCACACCGACGCGCAGATCGGTCGGCTGGTCGAGGACCTTGACACACTCGGCCTGCTCGACAACACGCTGATCATGCTGGTGTCGGACAACGGGGCGTCGCAGGAGGGCGGACCATTCGGCGTACTGCACGAGATGAAGTTCTTCAACGGCATCCTCGAGACCCCGGAGGAGGCGATCGAGCGGCTCGATGAGATCGGCGGTCCGAACAGCCACTCCAACTACCCCTGGGGCTGGGCGCAGGCGGGCAACACACCGTTCAAGTGGTACAAGCAGAACACCCATGAAGGCGGCGTCCACGTGCCATTCATCGTGCAATGGCCGGGACACATCGCCGACCCGGGCGGGATCCGTCACCAGTTCCATCACGTCAACGACATCGCGCCGGCGGTGTACGAGGCGGTGGGCGTGACACCGCCGTCGTCGTACCGCGGTTACGACCAGATCCCGATCAGCGGCACCTCCTTGCTCTACACGATGTCGGCGCCTGACGAGCCGACTCGCAAGCACGTGCAGTACTTCGAGATGGGTGGGCACCGCGGCATCTGGATCGACGGCTGGAAGGCGGTCACTCGCCATACCCAGAACGTGCCGTACGACGAGGACACCTGGGAGCTCTACAACGTGAGCACGGACTTCTCCGAGTGTCACGACCTCGCGGGCGCCGAGCCGGGAAAGCTCCAGGAACTGGTCGATCGCTGGTGGAGCGAGGCGAAGACCCATGGCGTGCTTCCGCTCGACGACCGGCTGGTGGAGCTGTTCGCAGCGAGGTATGCCGATCACACGCCGCACGCGCCGTCACGGCGCTACGTCTACAAGCCGCCGATGGCGGCGTTGCCGGCTCAGGTGGGTGCGACGCTCGGTGGCCGGGGCTGGTCGATGACAGCGCGCATGACTCGCGACGGCAGCGACGGCGGAGTGTTGTTCGCGACCGGCACCGCGAACGCCGGGCTGTCGCTTTTCGTCGAGGACGGTCGGCTGGTTTTGGACTACAACGCCTTCGGTCACCACACGTTGCTGGAGTCGGACACCGAGTTGCCGACAGGGTCTGTGACCGCGGAGGTTCGGTTTGCTCGCGCCGGTGGCGAAGGCGACTTCGAGATGTACGTCGACCGCCGGCCGGTTGGGTCGGCGCATGTCCCGCTGGCGATGCGCTTCATGTCGAGCATCGGTCACAGCATCGGCTTCGACAACGGATCGCCGGTCAGCTCACGGTATACGGGGGCCAATCCCTTCACCGGCGAGCTGCACGAGATCGAGATCGTGCTCGCCGGCGGAAAGCCCGATGCCGCTGACGCCGTAGCCGCGCAGGCGGCTGCGATGGCTCAGCAATAGCGGCAGGCTGCGGGTTGTGAGCTGTTGCCTCCCGGGCGCTTCCGACGGATCGCACGTCGTCGCGGCCTCGCCGGTCGTCGGTGGCGGATCCCGGCGCGATGCACTGTCGCTGCCCGGCGGCGAGTTCCTGATGGGGGACGACGGCCCGCTCAGCTATCCCGAGGATGGCGAGGGACCGGTCCGACGCGAGTCGGTCGACGGCTTCGCGATCGATCGCTACGCCGTCACGGTTGCGGACTTCACCGGCTTCGTCGACGCGACCGGATACCTGACTGACGCGGAGCGACTCGGGCGGTCATTCGTCTTCGCCGGACTCTTGCCGCAGGACTTTCCGCCGACCCGTGGTGTGGAGGCGGCACCCTGGTGGCGCGAGGTCCTCGGGGCGACCTGGCGGGCGCCGGAGGGTCCCGGCAGCTCGGCGGCGGACCGCCGTGACCATCCGGTCGTCCATGTGTCGTGGAACGACGCGCATGCCTTTGCGTCGTGGTGCGGAGGCCGGCTTCCGAGCGAGGCCGAATGGGAGTACGCCGCCCGTGCCGGAGCGTCATCGACGTTTCCATGGGGCGAGGAACTCGAGCCGGGCGGGCGTCACATGGCGAATGTCTGGCAAGGCACCTTTCCCGACGCGAACAGCTGCGACGACGGGTACTACGCGACGTGCCCGGTCACTGCGTTTGAGCCGAACGGCTTCGGCTTGTACAACCTGATCGGCAACGTGTGGGAGTGGACCGCGAGCCCGTTCACTGCCCAGGTCACGCATGGTTTCGAGCTCGCACTCAAGGGCGGCTCGTACCTGTGCCACGCGTCGTACTGCCATCGCTACCGGCCAGCCGCCCGAAGCGGCGCCGCGGCGGACTCCTCGACCGGAAACGTCGGCTTTCGGTGCGCGTACTAGCTGCGGTTCGTAGCTTCTCGCCGCGCGGCTCCTCGCAATGAGCTTCCAGCGGGACAATGCAATCGGCTGCGCGAATACTTTCGGCCTGAAACGGTAGGGGACCGAGAGGGGGCGTGATGCGGGCGGTGATCGTCGACGACGAGGAGTCGGTGCGGACTCTGACGAGGTACTACCTGGAAGACGATGGCGGATTCGAGATCGTCGGTGAGGCCGACAACGGCCTCGACGCTCTCGAGCTGATCGACCACACCGCCCCAGACGTTGCCGTGATCGACATCATGATGCCGGGTCTCGACGGCGTCGAAGTCATTCGCCAACTGCGGGCCCACGGGACGACGACTCGGCTGGTTGCGTTCTCGGCTGATCCGGGTTCGCTGGCTGCTGCCGCTCAGGCTGGAGCGGATGCGACCGTCGTGAAAAGTGGCAATTTCGGCGATCTGCTCAGCGCCATCAGCGACCCGGGCCCGGCAGATGCGGGAGCACCCGGGACGGCGGATGACTAGCTACGGCTCCTGCGGCGCCGGGTGGCTTCCGCCGTTCAGGGCTTGGAGGAGCAGCTCCCGAGCCGGCGCAGTTGGATCGAAAGCGAGGTGCTTGACGAGGCAGACGAGGGTGCCGTTCTCAGGCTCCGACACGAGTTTAATGTGGTCCACCAGGGAGTGCATCAGTCGAAGTCCGCGGCCCCGCTCAGCTGTCAGCCCGTCCGGGTCGGCAATCGGCGCGCTGACGCTACCGTGGTCGAATCCGTGGCCGATATCGATGATGCGCAGTTCGCAGCGGTCGGAACGAATGGTGACAGTGACCTCGTAGGCATCGCCCGGACCCGCGTGGTCGACAACGTTGGTGCAGGCTTCGGAAAGTGCAAGCTGGATGTCGCTGCAGATGTCGTCGAGCACCCCAACCTGCTTGAGGGCGTCGCCGACGAGGTGGCGCACAACCGGGACGCTTCGCTCGTCACGGGGGAGCCGGATCGCCAACGTCACACCCACGGGAGCGTCTGTGCCGTCGCCGGCGGCGGCCGTGAACGATTCACGGCGGCGTTCGGGACTCTGGTCGGAGACGGCCATGAGGGGATGGCTACCCACGAAACATGATCAACAATGATGGGAACTCGCCGCGATCGAGGGCGGCCTTATTCGACTGGTCTGCGCGTGAACGTGAGGTGGGTCACTCCGCTCGGCGAGCTGACCGCCTCGATACTGAATCGCTGCTCGAGATCCTCGAGCTCATCCCACAGCCGTTCCCCCCGCCCGAGGACGACCGGTACGACTGCGACATGCATCTGGTCGATCAGGTCGGCCGCGAGGAACTGCCGGACGGTGGAAGGGCCTCCGCCGATGCGCACGTCGAGGCCACCAGCCAGCCCGCGTGCCAGCTCAAGAGCGCCGGCCGGGCTCTCATCGGCGAAATGGAAGGTCGTGCCGCCCTTCATCTGCAGCGCCGGCCTGACATGGTGGGTGAGCACGAGAACGGGAGTATGGAACGGCGGGTTGTCGCCCCACCAGCCCTGCCACTCCTCGTCCGCCCAGGGCCCTCGCTGGTACCCGAACTTGTTGCGGCCCATGATCTCCGCCCCGATGCCGGGCCCCCACTGGCTGGCGAAGGCGTCGTCGATGCCCATGCTGCCGCCTGGCTGCCCCTGCATGGCGTGGAAGGCGCGAGTCGCGAAGAACCAGTCGTGCAGCTTGTGCCCGGCGTGCCCGAATGGGGCTTCGAATCGCTGCCCCTCACCGGTGCCGAAACCGTCGAGTGACACCGAGAAGTTGTGGACCCGAACAAGCGACACGCGCCCTCCTGGGGTTTGACCACGAGTCGTTACCGATGACAGGTGCCATCCTCGCCTAGGGGTCCGAGAGCCCCGCGCGCGCCTCCGCCGGGCAGCGGCTACGACGACGAACGCAGTCCTGGGTGCTGCCGGGCTGGACGAGTTGACCTAGTTAGTTGTCGCCATTTCCGGCTTGATCGGTGTAGCGCTGAGGCCCGCCTGCCGATAAGTCCGTGAGGCATCGATTGAGCACATTCGCGTAGTTAGGTTGGTTGAGTTGTCGACTGGCGCGGGGGCCATCGCCGTCAGGGCTGCGGTCGGGGCGGTCGTGGTGGGCTGCGCGCTGGCTTTGGCGAGTGTCGGAGGTACCGTCACGGCGTTGGTGAACGTGGCGACGGTCGTGGTGTTGGCAGTCGCATTGATGAGTGGGGCCCGTCGGTATGACGCGCTTCGCCGGACGCGTCGACTCCTGCTGTGCGCGCTTGCCGCGGCGTTCGTCTCCGGCCTGATGCCGGTCGGCTACCGCGCCTTCGTTGGCCACGCGCCGCCGACCCCATGGGTCTCCGACCTGGTGGCCCTTCTCTACGTGCCGTTCACGGTTGCCGGCCTGCTGAGTATTCCGTCGGCGTCGCGACGGGCGGGGTTCCGCGCCCGCGCCATGGCCGATGGCGGGCTCGCTGCGAGCTCGTTGTGGTATCTGCTGTTGGCGCTCAACGGTCATGCGATGCGTCACGACCATGGTCTGGCCGCGACCGTGGTTGCGCTGGCGTATCCGGTCGGTGACGTGTTTGTGGTGGCAACCGCACTGACCGTCCTCGCGCGCTGCTGTACTCCGGCGCGCCGAATGGTCGCCTGGATGACCGCCGGCCTGAGCCTCGTGGCCGCCAACGATCTGTGGTTGACCACGCACGGCGCGGCATCGAGTCCGGTTGCCGCGGCGCTGTACGAAGCCGGCCTGCTGCTGCTGGTTGGGGCGGCGGCGGCTCCGCCGGTGGTGTCGAGCGACGGCCCCGAGCCGGTCACCGGTCTGGCATGGATGGCGGGTGCATTGCCCTTCGTCCCGCTGTTCGCATCGATGGCGGCGACGGCCCGAATGGTCATCCGCGGCGTTGGCATGCCGAATCGACAGGTACTTCCGGCACTTGTCGTGGCCGTAGCGCTCTCCGCGCGACAGCTGACCGGGTCGCGCGAGATGCGGCGGCTCATCCTGGGACTGCGCGCCCGCGAACGAGAGCTTTATGCGGCGCTGCGCCGGGATGACCTGACCGGGCTGGCGAACCGGCTCGGGTTCAGCGAGACTCTCACGTCGCTGCTGGCTGTCAGTTCTGATCGTCCAGTGGCCCTGGCCGTGCTGGACATCAACGACTTCAAACTCATCAACGACAACCACGGGCACGGCACCGGCGATGAAGTCCTGCGCGTCGTTGCGCGACGGCTGCAGTCTTCGGTCAGATGCGATGATGTTGTCGCGCGACTTGGCGGCGACGAGTTCGCCGTCATCGCCGCCGGCTTGGGCGCCGCCGACTATGACGCTTTCGCTCACCGGCTGGTGCACGCCTTCCGCGGCCCGGTGCAGGTCGGGTCACGGCGCTTTACGGTTGCCGCGAGTGTGGGCATAGTGACGGCGGAGTACCTGGACAGTGCCGAGGAACTGCTCGCGCACGCAGACGCCGCGATGTATCAGGCGAAAGAACTGAAAGATGGCGGCACCACGGTCAGCCGGCTGACCGCGGCGGACCGCTCCGAGACGATGCGCCGGCTGAGGATCCGCGAGGAGATCGCTCGACCTGATCTGGCGCATCTCTCAGTGCGGTACCAGCCGATCGTCGACCTCGCCACTGGCCGGATCCGTGGCATCGAGGCGCTGCTCCGGTGGAACCACCCGGAACTAGGCTCGACCCCGCCCGAGGTGTTCATTCCTCTCGCCGAGCAAGCCGGCACCATCCACACCCTCGGCAACTTCGTCCTCGCCACGGCGGTAGGTGACCTCGCTCGGCTCGCGCAGCGTTACCCAGACCACAGGCTCGCGGTCGGTGTGAACGTCTCGCCCCAGCAACTCATCGGGGAGCGGTTCGTCGAGACCGCGCTGGCGCTGGTCCGCGACCACCGGCTGCAGCCCGATCAACTCGTCATCGAAATCACGGAGCAGGCGTTCGAGGCCGATCTCGACACGCTGGCGAGCATCACGAAGCAGCTGATCGACGAGGGTGTCTCCGTCGCTGTCGATGACTTCGGTACCGGCTACTCCTCGCTGCGTTACCTGCAGCAGTTGTCCCTCGACATCATGAAGATCGACAGGACGTTCGTCGCCAACATGGTTGATAGCTCAGCCAGTCGCCACCTCGTGACCGGGCTGATCAGCGTGGGAACCTCCTTGGACCTGCAGATGATCGCCGAGGGCATTGAAAACCTTGACCAGCTGCGCCAGCTGCAGGCGGTCAACTGCGAACTCGGCCAGGGTTACCTGTTCAGTGAACCGCGGCCGATCGAGGACATCGAGACCCTCATTGCAACCGGCCACGCCTACCCAGTAGGCAGCGGGGACGCCACCCCGCTTGCCGCCGAGATCCGGGGCGCGGCTCCACGAGCGGAGACCAGGATCCCGGAACCGCGGAAATACTGACCCCTGTCGGGTTGCTGACTGATTGCCCGGAATCGAGTATGGCGACCATTGGCATGTGCAAGGGTGGCGCGATCAGCGCCTCACCCACGGGGAGATCATCGCCATGACGGATCAGACCACCTCGACGCAGATCCCCAGCCAAGCCGGCCCGCCGCTCGCCGAAACCGGCGACATGGCCCAGGTGCACCGAGTCCTTCGCAACGCTATCGGCGAGGCGCCGGCACTGTTCGGCTCCGCGATCGCGGCCGGACCCGACCGCAGCGAGCTGGTCGGCAGCTACTACGCCAACGTCCTGGACTTCCTGAAGGTGCACCACGAGGGCGAGGACGCAATCGTGTGGCCGATCCTGTGCGAGCGGGCGCCTGCCCAGGCCGCCGAGGTTCGCCGCATCGCTGACCAGCACCACGACGTGACCTCGACGCTGGAGGCTGCGAGCGCCCGCGTCAGCGAATTCCGCGCGGCGCCCGACGAGACCACCGCGGTCGGCGCCGTCGCAGCAGTCGCCGCGCTCGGAGCTGCGCTTCTTCCGCACCTCGACGAGGAAGAGGCGTATATCGTCCCGCTCGCCGCCCAGCACATCTTCGCGCCCGAGTGGGGCCAGCTTCCCGGCCACGCGATGCAGAGCTTCGGCGGCGACAAGCTGTGGCTGATTCTTGGCTTGATCCGTGAGCAGTTCCGGCCCGAGCAGATCGCGATGATGGACGAGCACATGCCGCCGCCGGTCTTCCAGATGTGGACCAACCAGGGCCAGCACGAGTTCAGCGAGTTCGTCTCCGCGCTACGCAACTACCGCTGACCCGTCCCGCCACTGTGCCGGTCCAACGCCGGCGGGCCAGCCTCTGGGTCGCTGCTGGTGCCAGCATCCCGGCTCGTGCTACCGGTAGACCGCGGCGAGGGCCCCCCAGCCTTGCGGGATGGCGCCGCGTCCGGCGCCGGTCAGCGGGTTCCAGAATTCGGCGAACTCCGAGGCGAGAGCTCCGGCCTTGCTGATGCGGGCGATCTCAGCCGACAGCGCCAGGTCCCCGTGGCGCTCGGTGGCGACGTAGGCGAGGTAGTTCAGCTGCGGCCAGGCCGGCCCACGCCAGTAGGCATCAGGGTCGAAGGCGGGTTCGCTCGGCGGCAGGTAGGCCAGGCCGTAGGGCGTGGCGAACCGTTCCGGGTCCCCGAGCTGGGACAGCGCACGGGAAGCGCGATCGGCGTCAGCCGTCACCAGCGCGCCGAACACGCCATCCAGCGTCGGGATCGCGACAGATGGTCCGCCTCCCACGATTGCCTGGTCGCGCCACAACGCATCGCCGTCGTCCCACAGCAGGTTGTCCATCGCTGCGGCGAGGTCAGCCGCTCGCGCTGCCCAAGCGCCGCCGCTCCGTAGCTCGGCCAGCTCGAGTGCCGCGTGGGCCGCGAAGGCGTTGAACGCCGCGGGAGCTGCGACGAACTCCGCCGACCAGACCGCGATCGCGTCCTCGTCGAACTGGGTCTGCTCGCGCAGATGTGCGTCGTACTCGCGGAACCGACCGCGGTCGTAGTCGGCGAGACCAACCCAGCTGTCCCAGCGCGGCGAGTCATCTGCGCCTGACTCCCACGGATGAACGATGTACAGCAGACCCGACTCGTGACGTCGCTCTCGCCACAGCCACTCGAGCGCCGCCTCGATCCGATCGATCAATGGCTCGGGCACTACTCGACCAGAGCGGGCGATCATGGCAGCGGCGTGGGCGTAGATCGGTGGCTGGAGGTACGACGAACGAGTCTGCGACGGACCGCGATCGGAGTTGGGAAAGAGGTAGCGCATGTGCGGGACGAAGCCGTTCCGGAGCTGGCTGTCGAAACACGAGGTGAGTTCGACCAAGGCACGTTCGTCACCGAGGGCGTTCCAGGCGATGGCGTGGAAGCAGGAGTCCCACAACCACTGATGCGGATAGACCCGGGTGTTGGGTGGGCAAAAGCCGTCGGATCGGCGCCATGACTGCTCGAGTACGGCGCGCGACCCGGCTAGGACATCGGTCAAGCCCGGAGGAGAAACTCGACGTTGCCCGCCATCAGCTTCGCCCGGGAGGCCTCGGACAAGCCGGTGACGGCTCGGTGGTAGTCGGCGTACGGCTCCGCGATGCCCTCGGCATGCGGCCAGTCGCTGCCGAACATGATCGTGTCGTCGCCAACACACTGGACCAGACCAGCCGGGTCCTCGTACGACAGCGCGCTCACCCTCACCTGGCGCCGGAAGTACTCCGACGGACGCTGTGCGAGTGGCGAGTACGGACCGCCGTGGCGCATCGAGTAGAAGTCCCACGAGCCGTCGAGCATCAGCAGGAACGAGGGGACCCACGCGGCCGTCAGCTCGACCACTCCGATTCGAAGGTCGGGGAACTTCTCGAGTGTTCCGTTGATGATCAGGTCGGCGAGTGCTACCGACGGTGCGACGTTGAGGAAGACCGACTCGAGCAGCTTGTCGACCGGCTCCGGGTCAGGCTCGTACCAGGCCGGGTGCAGCGGCCCCTTGAACCCACCGACATGAAAGACCGGCGTAACGCCGTGATCGCAGAACGCCGCCCAGATCGGCTCGAGGTCGGGATGCGAGAGCCGTCTGCCGTCCACCGGCGCGGGCGCCACCATCGCCAGCCGGACACCGTCGCGATCTAGCCGGGCTAGCTCGGCCAGTACCCAGTCGGGGTCGCGAAGCGTGAGGTGGGCGACCGGGAAGAGCCGGCCGGCCCCCGCGGCAGCGTTCTCCGCCTGCCAGCGGTTACAGGCGGTGAGGTTGGCACACAGCGCCGCGACATCGGCGGCGAGCATCTCCTCCCACAGCAGGCCGAAGTTCGGGAACAGCACCGCTGCGTCGAGACCGAACTCGTCGAGTGCGCAGACCCGCGCCGCCGGCTCGGTGTAGGCAACCGGAATCGACTCGTCGTACGTCGTTGCGGCGCGCTCGCCGCGCTGCAGTTGCTGACGACGCTCTCCGATCTGGCGGGCGTGCGTCGGTTCCTGCGGCTCGGCGAGGTACAGCCGGCGGCCGCGCCAGGTCAGCCAGGCATAACCGAGGTCGTCATCCTCGATGGCGAGCGCGGTGTCACGATGCGCCGGGTCAATGTGGTCGCGCCACATGGTCCGCGGCTCGAAGATGTGCTGGTCGGCGTCGACGGTCCGCATATGCGGCTAACCGTAGAGGACGGCGGACGGCGCCGTCGCCCCTAGTTGCCCAGCGGTCTTCTAGGGTTGAGGGAGTGCCTGTCCATCCCGCGTCACCGCCGCAGCTCACCTCCGGCGACCTGGTGCTTCGAGCGTTCCGCGATTCGGATGTCGCGGACCTGTTGTCCGTCTTCGACGACGAGGATGTAGCCCGCTGGAGCCCCGGCCCGCACAGCGAGCCGGAGGTGATCGAGTGGATGCGTGGCCGTAACGACTGGTCGGATCGCACTCACGCATCGTGGGCGGTGAGCGACACCGCCGGCCGGGTGCTCGGCTCGGTGTCGATGCACAAGTTCGACTCAGACCAGCGTGACTGCGAGCTCGGTTACTGGGTGGCGCCCTGGGCGCGGCGCCGCGGGATCGCGGCACGCGCGGTGCGGCATGTCGTGGACTACGGCTTCACCGAAATGGGGCTGCACCGGATCTACCTGTTCCACGCGATCGAGAACGTCGCGTCATGCGGTGTCGCGTACGCCGCCGGGTTCCGGGTCGAGGGCGAGTTGAAGCTGTCCTACCGCTACCCGGACGGCACCTACCACGACGAGCATCTGCATGCGATCCTCGCCGCGGAGGCGCCGGCTCTGGGTTAGCGGTGCGGTCAGCTGGTCGGCGGTGCGGGAGCGGTCGAGCCGTAGGCCATGTTGAAGCCGTCGGTGTCGCCGTCCGGGTTCGACGGCGTCGAGACCTGGACTCGCTTCTGGATCATCACGCCGCCGTCGTTCGCCGTCAGCCCCGGGTTGGCGCCGTTCGCAGTGCCGTTGTCGAAGGTGGCGGGGCTGCTGTACTGGGCGAGGGTCGCGACCCGGCCGCCGAGGCTTGGCGCTTCCTCGATCCACTCCACGGAGCTACCCGGACCGGTGTAGCTCTGCGTCGTCGTGAATGACTTGCCGGTGGTGGCGTCGGTGATGGTGATGGTCCAGCTGGTGCCGGCACCCTTCGCGATCGCGGCGGTCATCGTGTCGCCCGGACGGACTGCGATGGTGCTGATCGGGGTCTCGGCGGCGGGCAGGATCTCCCACCAGGCGTTGTAGTGCGCCTTCCCGCTGTAGTAGTCGGACTCGGTGCCGGTCTGGATCAGGCTGGAGTTGTTGAAGCCGTCGATGCCGACCCATTGCGAGGAGTACGCCGAGGTCCGACGGCTGCCGGTCACGCTCTGTACGACCCACTGCGCAGTCGCGGAGCTGTAGGTGCCGGTCTTGGCGTAGCCCGACCAGTTGCTCGCCGACCAGCCGGTGTTGTGGACGTGCTTGTCCGCAATCCGGGCGGGGTGGTAGATCGCCGGGCCGGCGACCGAAGCGGCGACGCCGCTCGTCAGGAGCCCGGAGCCGGCGAGGACCGTGGCGGAGGCAAGCAGGACAGCACGACGACGCATCGGATCGGCCCCTTCTAGATGGTGCTGGGACGTTCTCACACCCGTCGGAGGCTGTCAGCCAAACGCCGCAAGACGTCGAAAGGTGTCGAATTGTCCTTTATCTATTGACTTGTCGTGACTCGGATGCGGCCCAGGCGAACACACCCTTGGCCATTGTTGAGGCCTCGGCTTCGGAGCGCTTGCCGAAGACTGCGGCACGAACCTGATGGACAGCGGCGTCGTCGGGTGCGGCCAGCGCCGCAAGCTCGGCGAGGTGGCCGGCGAGACGCAGTGCTGCATCGTCACCGGCGGCGAGCAGGGCCGCCGCGCGATCGGCGAGCTTTCCGGCTCCGCCCGCCAGCTGCGCTAGTTCGGTGGCGAGTTCTGCGTCTCGGGCCGGCTTGAGTGTCGAGGGGTTTCCGTCGTACCAGCCGCCGTAGAGCCGCCAGACATTTCGGACCACGAACTCTGGCTCGTCGTACACCGGCCGCAGGTACGGCCGGTCGAGCAGGTGCTGCGGGGCGCGAACGGTGTGGATGATGTCGTCGAGCCGGGCGCCTTCGTTCATCATGGCGACGGTCTGATCGTGCAGCGACTGAAGCATCTCGGCGGTGTCGAGCAACGCCGTCCGTACCCGGTCGGCGCCGACGACCGGTACGCCGTGCCCGGGCAGCAGGAGCTCGGCGCCGAGCGCCGCCATCTCGCGACAGGCCCGCGCCCACTCCGCCGGGTACCGCTGCACCTTCTGCGGGTTGCCGGCGTTAGGCGCCGCCCAGATGAACAGGTCTCCGGTGCACAGCGTCTTGCGCGACGGAATCCAGGTCCAGGTGTGGTCGTCGGTCTCGCCGCGCGCGTGATGCAGCTCGATCTCCAACCCGCCGACGTTAAGTGTCAGCGCCGAGCGGTAGGTCACATCGGGATAGCGGTAGTTCATCGGCCACTTCAGGCCGGGGGTCTGGAACTGTCGCTGGTTGATGATCGCGTTGTAGCCGTTGGTCAGCTTGTAGCGGTCGAACCTGGCGGGCATCGCCTCGTGGGCCACCACCTGCGGCGGCTGGTAGCCCTTCTCCTGCGCCTCGGCCTCGAAGACTCCTACGCCGAAGACGTGGTCGATGTGCCCATGCGAATAGATAGCGGTGTGCAGCCGCGCCGGGGTCCACTCCCTGACCTGCTCGTGGATCTTCGCCGCGAACGGCGCGCTGCCGGTGTCGACCATCACGATGCCGGCATGGGTGGTCAGGACGCTCACGTTGGCGAACGAGGGGATGAAGGCGACGCCGTCGGCGAACTGCTCGAGGCCGCCGTCGGCGAAGATCAGCTGATGGCCGCTACCGATCTCCGCGATGCCGCGCCACAGCTGATCGGCGTAGTCCTGCGTCTTGCCCACTAGGTCCTCCGGGTCCGCGCCGCCGGCATCCATTCGGTGCCGGCAGTCTCGTCGATGCGGGCAAGCAGTCGGGCACCGACCGGCTCGACGAGATCGAGGAACTCGACCGTTCGTGGCTCACCGAGCCGCCGCCAGGCGCGCTCGCTCAATTCGTCGGTGCGGTCCTCGATGCGTTGCCGCAGTGCCAGCCCGGCCGCGTTGACCTCGCCAGCTGCGGCCAGGCCGCGGGCCTCGAGGTCGGCCATCGCCGCCCGCAGCGCATCGTCGTCGGAGCCGCGGCTACGCGGGATCCAGTGCTGTGGATAGTTCAGCTGCGCGTTATGAAGGATGCCGGCCTGAACCGCCGAGATGTCCTCGGCGGCGAGGATCGCGAAGTGGGTGTCGCCACGCCACTCCCGAATGCAGTTGACGGCGAGCCACGCCGACAGCAGCGGGTCGTTGGTGGGCCGAGGCCGCTGCCGATGGGCGGCGAACAGCACCCGCCCGGACACCGGCAGCGCATCGGCCGCCTCCCACAACGCCGGGCCGAGTGCGGCAAGTCCGTCGCAGATCTCCGGCACGTAGTGCCGCAGACCGGCCGACACGGCGAAGTCTCGTGCCTGCTGTAGCGCCCCGTAGGTCGTCTCTTGCTCGGCGAGCTCGAGTGAGGCCTGGATGAACGGCGGCGAGATCGAATAGAAGGCGGCGCAGACCGCCTCATGGCCGGCCGGCGCGAGTGGTGCGCCGCGGCTGACGATGTAGCTAATCCCGCCGACGTCGATGCCGAGCCTGGCGTACTTCTCGAGGGCCAGCGGGTCCCAGTAGATCCAGCCAATCAGGCGGTGCGAGGCGAAGGACGCGCGCGCACTGAGCGCCCGCCAGTCGGGCGCCCGCTGGTCGCTCACGCGGTCGTTCCTATCATCTGGCAGTCAGTATGCCAATAGTTCTCGGCCGACCCGCGGATGCCCGCCCTTTTCATCGCATCGTGCGGTACCGTCGCGCCGTGGTTGCGGTGCCGTCGGACCTTGCCCGCGACGACGTCCAAGAGCCGGATTCGAGCCTGCGTCGCGACTTTCACGACCTGCGGGCGGATCGGGCCACCGAGCGGTGGAACCTCGGCTATGTCGCCCTGTCGTGGGGAGTGATCGCCGCGTCCGTGGCAACGTTCTGGAAGCGTCGTACGCCGCTCACCGCCGCCGCCGCGATAGCCGTCATCGCGTCGCGGCAGCAGGCGCTGCTCAACGTCGAACACGACGCGCTGCACCGTTCGCTGGCTCGGGACCGCCGGGTCAACGACGCCGTGGGCATCATCGCGGCCGGCGCGCCCTGCGGCTCCGGCTTCCGGTCGACCCGGGTGCACCACCTTCGACACCACCGCTTGCTCAACACCATGGACGACCCCGACGCCGTCCTGCATCGCGGACCGCATCTCGACACCCGCAACGGCCTGCTGCGACACCTGGCGGAGGGGTTCGTCGGCATCTACGCCGTGAAGGTGCTGCGCCGCCGCGAGAGCTGGGTCGGACCGGATCTGCGGCGCAAGGACAAGCGCGACCTGGTGCTCGTCCAGCTCGGCTTGTGGGGGCTGTTCGCCAGGTTGACCGCATGGTGGACCTACCCATTGCTCTGGCTAGCGCCGCTCACCACCATCACCTCTGGCGTCGTCGTGATCCGCAACTATGTCGACCACGCGCTGGTCGGCGACGAACTCGATGAACATCCCGACCGGCGGGTGTCGGTCGACGCCGGTCCGGTCGAGGGCAGCAACATCTCGCCGCACCAGATGAACTGGCACGCCGAACACCACCTCTTCCCGTGGGTGCCGGCGCGCCGGCTGCCGGAGGCCGCCCGCCGGCTCGCGGCACGCGGCGACCGCCCTGACGAGCTGGTACGCACCTCCTACCTGCGCGCGATCCTCAGTCATCTGCGGCAGTTGGGTTGAGCTCGATCCGCACCGTCCGCAGACCGTGCGCGTTGTGCGGAACGACCGAGGCGACGGTGCAGTGGAGCGGCCACGAGCACGAGTACGCCGGCACCACCGATGAGACGTTCTCCGTCGTACGGTGCGACGAGTGCGGCCTCGGCCGGCTCGACCCCTGCCCTGACGTCAGCGAGCTCGACCGCATCTACCCCCCGGCGTATTACAGCTACAACATGGTCAGCGACCGCAAACCGGGCGGGAAGCTGCCGCTGAAGGAACGGGTCTCGGCCAAGTACGCCGGCGGCGTCCTTCGCACCGCGGCCGGGCGAGCCGGTGTTGCCGCCGACCAGCCACTGCGGCTGCTCGACATCGGCTGTGGCGACGGCCGGATCCTCGACTTCTACCGGGCCAGCCGTTCGACCGGCTCGCTCGAGACCGGGTTACTTGACACCTGGGGGATCGACATCAACGCCGACGCGTTGGCGATCGCCGAGCGCGCCGGACACCGCACCGTGCACGGCGCCTTCGAGCACGACAGCGCGTTGCCCGCCGGCTACTTCGACGTCATCACCGCTCGCCACGTGATCGAGCACGTCGAGGATCCGGTGGCATTCGCGTCACGGGCGCGCGACCTGCTGCGGCCGGGCGGGGTGTTCATCGTGGCGACCCCCGACTTCGCCTCGCCGGACGCCCGCAGGTTCAAGGGGCACTGGGGCGGCAACCACTTCCCCCGGCACTGGTGGTTCTTCGACACTGCGGCGATGCACGCGGTTGCCGAGCAGATCGGGATGGAGTGCCTCGCGGTCGACCACGAGCTCAACCCGGTGTTTTGGACCTGGACCGCGCACTCCGCGCTGCGAGACCGCTACCCCCGGGCGAAGTGGGTCGACGCCGTGTTTCCGCCGGTGAAGATCTTCTACGGCGGAGCCCGGAGCTTTCTGTTGCAGGGCGTCTTCACCGTCATCGACGGGGTCGTTCGCAACCGGTCCGGGGTGACGGGCAGCATGCTGGCGACGTTGCGTAAGCCGGCCGGGTAAATACCGGCAGGCTTGCCTGTTTGTTAATTTTTCGGTACGTTTCGGGGATGAGCCGACATCACTCGCCCCGCCGCGAGGGGACTCGGACGGCGCCCCCGCCGCGCCGGTCGCAGGCAGAGCGGGCCGAGCAGATGCGCGCCCGGCTGCTCGACGCCACGATCGAGTGCCTGTCCGAGTCCGGCTATGGCCGGATGTCCACCAACGACATCGTGCGCAAGGCCCGAGTATCGCGGGGCGCCCTCGCCCACCACTTCCCGACCAAGGCCGATCTCGTGAAGGCGGCAGCGCAGCGACTGCTCGACCACCGCGCCGAACAGTTCCACGAGCGGTTCGCCGCCATTGCGCCTGAGCGACGTACCCCGGCCGAGGCGCTCGCCGTGCTCTGGTCGTTCTACGACGATCCAAGCGGTCTGGCGTTGATCGAGCTCACCGTGGCGGCCCGCAGCCACCGGGAGCTTCGCTCGATCTTGCAACCGATGTCGAAGCAGATCGAGAAGATCACCGCCGAGGTTGTCGTCGCGTACTTCCCTGACCTGGCCGGGCTGCCGTTCATCGAGGAGGCGCTGCGCGCCGTGCACGCGATGTACGTCGGGCTCGCCCTGTCCGCGCAGGCCGGAAGCGAGGCGGTTCAGCACTCCGCCGAGGTCCGCGCGTTCCTCAAGGTGCTGGTGTCGATGACCGGCTCCCTGGAGCCGATCCTGTCCGGTCCAACTCAGTCCCTCGAACTCGTTCGGAGCCGTCCATGACCACCCCCACGATTCGCACCCGACGGGTGAAGTTCGACTACTACTCGCCCGGCCATGTCGACCGCCACTTCGCGCAGGGTGACCTGGTGCTGAGTCATATCGTCGCGATGCTCTCGGCGGTGTTCCCCGAGGGTGAGGATTTCTTCGTTCGTTCGGTCCGGCACTACGCCGACGACATCACCGACCCTGAGCTGAAGAAGGCGGTCGCCGGTTTCACCGGTCAGGAGACGATGCACGGCAACGAGCATCGGGCTCTCAACAAGCGATTGCAGGAACTCGGCTATCCCACCCGTCGAGTCGACCGGATGACCAAGGCTGATCTGGCCCGGGCTCATCGGCGACTCGACCCGAAGATCCAGCTCGCGATCACTGCTGCCCTCGAGCACTACACCGCAACCTTGGCCGAGGTCCTGCTCACGAGCGAGAAGGCGCGTGAGCTTCTCGGCGATGGCGACGTGCGCTCGATCCTGTTGTGGCATGCGCTCGAGGAGTCCGAGCACAAGGCGGTCGCGTTCGATGTCTACCGCGCGGTGGGCGGCACCGAGAAGATGCGAATCCGCACGATGCGAATGGTGACCTTCTCGTTCCTCGTCGGCATGATCTTCGAGAGCATCGTGTCGATGCTCGGCGACCGCTCGACGTACCACCCGGTGCGGCTGGTGAAGAGCCTGGCGGCGCTGCGCCACTCACCGTGGCTAGCGAAGGAGGTCCGCAAGCGGATCGTCGACTACAACCGGGTCGGCTTCCACCCGAACGACAACGACAACACCGCGCTGCTCGAGTACTGGTCGAAGGAGTTGTTCGGCCCCGGTGGACAGCTCGAGGAGAACCTCAAGGGCGCGGCATGACGCCTGACCATGAGGTCCTCATCGTCGGTGCCGGCTTCGGTGGGCTGGGTACGGCGATCGAGTTCAACCGGCTCGGCATCGACGACATCCTCATCCTCGAGCGCGAAAACGACCTCGGCGGCACCTGGCACGTCAACCGCTATCCCGGCCTCGCGGTCGACATCGCCTCGGTGACCTACTCGTACTCCTTCGAGCCCAATCCGTACTGGTCGCGGTTGTATGCGCCCGGGGCGGAGTTGAAGGGCTACGCCGACCACGTCGCCGACAAGTACAACCTGCGTCGGTACATGCGCTTCAACGCTGCCGTCGAGAGTGCCCGATGGGACGACGAGGAGCAGCTGTGGAGCGTCTCTCTCGCCGGCGGTGAGACCGTGTCGGCGCGTTATCTCGTCACCGCCACCGGCTTCCTCTCCCAGCCCTACCGCCCCGAGATCGAGGGCATCAATGACTTCACCGGCACGGTCATCCACACCGCCAAGTGGGACGACACCGTCGATCTGGCCGGGAAGCGCATCGCGATCATCGGCACCGGCGCCACCGCCGTTCAACTGATTCCCGAGCTCGCGAAGGTCGCCGGCCACCTCACGGTGTTTCAGCGGACGCCGATCTGGGTGGTACCGAAGGTGGACGGGCCGATCCCGAAGCCGGTGCAGCAGTTGTTCGCCCGGCTGCCGATTGCGCAGCGGATCGCTCGCGCCGTCAACATCGGCATGTACGAGGCGCTCATCGGCGGCGTCATCCGGTTCCGCCAGGCGAAACGGCTGAACCTGCACCGTCGACCGACGGCGATGGGCATCAAGCACATGCGGCGGCAGATCGCCGACCCGGAACTACGTCGCAAGCTCACGCCGGACTACGACTTCGGCTGCAAGCGACCGACGTTTTCCAATGACTACTACCCGGCGTTCACCCGTCCCAATGTGCGGCTCGAGACCACGCCGATCGGTCACTTCACACCAACCGGGATCGTGACGACGGACGGCAACGAGACCGAGATCGACGTACTCGTCCTTGCGACCGGGTTCAACATCTGGGACAGCAACTTCCCCGCGATCGAGATCATCGGCCGCGAGGGTCGCAACCTCGGCAAGTGGTGGCGTGACAACCGGTTCTGCGCGTACGAGGGCGTCTCGGTCCCGATGTTTCCCAACTACCTGTCGATCGCGAGCCCGTACTCCTACATCGGGTTGTCCTACTTCACGACGATCGAGGCGCACATGCGCCACATCGAGCGGCTGTTCGGCGAGATGCGACGTCGCGGCGCCCGGACGTTCGAGGTGACCGACGATGCGAACACCCGGTTCCTCGACCGGATGACGGCGAAGCTCGCCGACTCGGTCTTCTACAACGGCAACTGCGCCACCGCCAACAGCTACTACTTCAATCAGCACGGCGAGGCCGCGATCCTGCGACCCACCTCAACCATCAGCGCCCGCCGCGAAGCCGGCCGCTTCCCGCTCAACGACTACACCTACGCCGCCTAGCACACGACTTGTCAGCATCACCGGGTGCTATAGCACTCAGTGGTGCTGACAAGTCTTCCGGCGAAGCATCAGCGGACGAGGCGGAAGAAGTTTCTGACTTCGTCGACGAAGATCCCCGGTTGCTCGAATGCGGCGAAGTGGCCGCCGCGCTCCGGTTCGTTCCAGTAGCGCAGGTCCGGGTACGACGCCTCGGCCCAGTGCCGGGGCACCTGCAGGATCTCCTTCGGGAACATCGAGGCGCCTACCGGCACCTTGACGTCGCTGGTCCGGAAGCTGCGGAAGCTCTCCCAGTACAGGCGTGCGGATGAGGTCGCGGTTTCGGTCAGCCAGTACAGCGTGATGTTGTCCAGCAGCCGGTCGGCTCCGAAGAAGCCCACCGGGTCGCCGTCGCAATCCGACCAGGCCCAGAACTTCTCCAGGATCCACGCGCACTGTCCGACCGGCGAGTCGGTCAGGCCATAACCCAAGGTCTGCGGTCTGGTGCTCTGCTGCGTGGAGTACCCGGCCTCCCATCGCTGGTAGTGCAGCCCGGTGGCGATCGCCTCCTGCTCGGCCGGCGTGAACTCGGTCTGACCCTTCGGCGGCAGTGCCCGGATCAGATTGAGATGGATGCCGACGAGCGGATCGGGATGTTGCTGGGCGAGGCAGGTGGTGACCGCCGCACCCCAGTCGCCGCCCTGGGCGCCGTAGCGCTGGTAGTCGAGCCGGTACATCAACTCAGACCAGACGTCGCCGATGTGCTCGATGCCCCATCCCGTGGTCCTCGGTCGCCCGCTCCAGCCGTAGCCGGGCAGCGACGGTACGACGACGTGGAACGCATCGGCCGGGTCGCCACCGTGCGCGGCCGGGTCGGTCAGCGGCCCGATCACCTCGACGAACTCCAGGAACGATCCCGGCCAGCCATGGGTCAGGATCAGTGGCAGCGCGTCCGGTCGTGGCGACCGCACGTGCAGGAAGTGGATGTCGACGTCGTCGATCTCGGTGCGAAACTGCGGCAGCTCGTCGAAACGGGCCTGGCGAGCTCGCCAGTCGTAGCCGTCCGCCCAGTAGCGGCACAGCTCCCTGAGGTAACCGAGCGGAACACCCTGCGACCAGTCGGGGACAGTGGCGTCCTCGGGCCAGCGAGTGCGGCGGATCCGGTCTCGCAGGTCGTCGAGGTCGGTGTCGGGAACGCTCGGCGTGAACGGTTCGATGCTGGCGGTCACTGGCGCACGCTAACGCGCGGCTCAGGACTTCGCGGCGGCGGTCTTCTTGCGCGGTGCCCGCTTCGCCGGCGCCTTCTTCGCGGTGGTGCCGGATCGGTCGATCGCGGCACCCTCGACGCCGAGGTAGGACTCGATCACTCGCGGATTCTCGAGCACGGACGTAGGCGCGCCCTCAGCGATCACTTCGCCCAGCTCCAGTGCCACCAGCCGGTCGCACAGCGAGGTGAGCAGTGGCATGTCGTGATCGATGACCAGCATCGTGCAGCCGGCGTCCTCACGGACCTGGCGGAGCAGCGGGCCGAGTGCCTCGCTCTCCCGTTGCGCGACGCCGGCGGTCGGCTCGTCGAGGAGGACAACCGCCGGGTCTTGGGCGAGCACGCAGGCGAGCTCGACGATGCGACGGGTGCCAGTGGACAGTGCGCCGATCTGGGACTCGCCGTACTTGTGCAGACCGAGCTTGTCGAGGAGTTCGTCGACCCGGACCGCGACCTCGAGCTCCGAGAGGGTCGAGGCCGGCAGTCGCAGTGCCGCAGCCACGAGGTCGCGTGAGGTGAGATGACGCTCGAGCGCCACCGCAACGGTTTCCTGCACCGTGAGCGCTGGATACAGCCGCGCCTCCTGGAACGAGCGACCGAGGCCGAGGAACGCCCGGTCGGCGGGGGCGAGGTCGGTGACATCGGCGCCGCCGAGCAGCACGCGGCCGTGCTCGGGCCGCAGGAAGCCGCAGATCACGTCGAACAGGGTGGTCTTGCCGGCGCCGTTGTGTCCGATCAGGCCGAGGATCTCGCCCTTGTGCAACGACAGCTCGATGTCGTTGAGGACCCTGATGCCACCGAACGCCTTTCCGACGTAGACGCACTCAAGAACCGTCGGCGCTGCGACGATGTCGGCGATCGTGCGCGCCGTGCCGCCGTTGCTCTTGGCGGCGGCCGCGGCCCGCTTGCCTCCGCCGCCCACAGATCCACCATTGAGCTCGGGGGAGCTGACGTCGGCGGCATGGAGCTCGGCCGCCACCCCGGCCGCACCGTGGATGAAGACCGAGCGCAGAACGTCGTTTCGCTCGAGCAGGTCGGCGGTGTCGCCGCTGAACCGCACCGAACCGCGCTCCAGGAACACCGCCCGCTTCGCGACTTCGAGCGCGACGTTCACCGACTGCTCGACGATGACGATGGTGATGCCCTCGTCGACCAGTTCCTGTACGACGTCGAGCAGGCGGGACACCACGGTCGGGGCGAGGCCGAGCGACAGCTCGTCGATGAGCATCAGCTTGGGCGTCGTTCGCAACGCCATCGCCAGCGACAGCATCTGCTGCTGGCCGCCCGACATCGTGCCGGCGAGCTGGTTGTCGCGCTCACCGAGGGTCGGGAACAGGTCGATGACGCGGCTGCGGCTGCGGGTGAGGCTGGCGGTGTCCTTGCGGCTGAGCCAGGCCGCGACCCGGAGGTTCTCCCCGACCGTGAGGGACGGGAAGATCGACTTCGCCGGCATGAGTGTGAGACCGGCCTTGACCCGTTCCTGCGGGCTGAGCTTGGAGATGTCGCGACCGTGGTATCTGACCTCGCCAGGTGCCGCCGACATCAGGCCGGCAACGACCTTCAGCATCGTCGACTTGCCGGCGCCGTTCGTGCCGAGCAGAGCGACGACCTCGCCGTCGTTGACGTCGAGGTCCACGCCGAAGAGCACCTGCATCGCGCCGTAGCTGGTTTCGACATTGCGGCAGTGCAGCAGGGTGCCATCCGGGATCGCCGTGACCTGCTCGGGGACGATCGGCTCGGTGATATCGACATTGGATCCGGCCGCCGTCGCCACCAGGTCGATGCCGCGCCGATTCGCGACGAGGACCAGCAGCCGGTCTCGCACCCAGTTGACCGCGCCGATCAGACCACTCGGTAGCACCAGCAGGATGATCAGCAGGCCGGTGCCGGTGATAAGCAGCTGGTACTGCGGATAGGTGTGGACGGCCAGCTCGACGGCACCCACGCCGAGCAGTGCACCGAAGATCGAGTCGACACCGCCGATGATCAGCATCGAGAAGACGAGCAGGCTCTCCGACGGCGGGTAGGTGCCGAAGCCAACCGCTTGCAGGATCGTGGCGTGAAGCCCGCCCGCGATCCCCGCGATCGCGCCGGAGGTCACGAAGCTGAGGAGCGTGACGCGGGTGGTCGGCACTGCCATCGCGGCGGCGGCCCGTGGATTGTCCCGGGTGGCGACCATGACCCGGCCGGGCCTGGCCCGCCGGATGCCACGAACGAACACGATGACGAACAGCAGGAAACCGAGACACAGGTAGTACAGCGGTCGCTCGCTTTGCAGATCGAACCGCTTCCACAGGACCGGGCGGGTGATGGTGCCGGGGATCAGCGAGTTGAAGTTGACCGGGTTGAGGAAGAACGCGTCCATCGCCACCGCGAGCGCCATGGTCGTCACGGCGAGGAACAGCCCGCGCATCCGCAGCGCCGGCACACCGACGAGTACGGCGAGGAAGGCCCCGGCTACCCCGGAAGCGATCAGGCAGATGAACAGGTCGAGATTGAAATGGTTCAACAGGTCGCCGGTGAGGACAGCACCCAGCCCGACGAACGCGTACTGACCGAGGCTGACCTGGCCACCCCAGCCCGAAAGCACGACAAGCGAGACGGCGACGATTCCGTAGATCACCGTCGTACTGAAGATCTGGATCGTTGCCGGACTGGTGGTCAGCGGAATCAGGATCGCCGCAGCGAGCAGGGCCAACGGGCCGCCGATCCGCATCGCGAGGACCTCGGGCAGGTTGCGCAGCACCGCCGGGATCTCGCGCGAGCCGCCGCCGGCGAGCGACAGGGTGGACTCCTCGGCGCCCTCACGTCGCCCGATCGGTCCGCGGTTGAGCACCAGCGCGACCAGGATGATGATCAGGAACGCGACGGTCGTCACCGACTGCTTGTTGAAGTTCCAGCCGATCAGCGAGTTCAGGATGCCGAGGCCGATACCGGCGACGACGGCGATCGGCAGTGACTCCATGCCGGCGATGACCGCGGCGGCGAGGGCGGGCAGCAGCAGCGTCGGGCCGGCGGCGGCATCGATCGTCAAGCCTTGGTTCGGCGCCGGCAGGATGACGGCGAGCGAGGCCAGCAGGCCGGCGACGGCCCACACGACGGTGGCCAGCCGCTGCACCGGGATGCCGAGCAGTAGCGCCCGGTCACGGTTGTCGGCTGCCGCCCGCACCGCGATGCCGGCGTCGGTGCGCAGCAGGAACCAGGCCAGGATCGCGATCGCGATCGGCACTGCGCCGACGGCCACCAGATCATTGCCGGTGAACAGCACCGGCCCGATGTTGAGACTGTGTCCGGACAACCCGGTGGTGAAGCCGCCGATCAGCGTCGTACCGCCGAGCCATTTCGGCAGCAGCAGCTGGATGCCGCCGAGCACCTGCGCCAAGCCGATCGTCGCGACCGTGAGGATCAGCCGTGACGCCCGCGCGAACCGGCGGATGACGAGGACCTCGACGAGGCCGCCGACGATCGCGCCGGAGACCAGGCCCACCGCGATCGCAGCCGCCCAGTTCCATCCGTGCTGGAGGTAGAGCAGGACGCCGATCGTGCCGCCGACGCCGCCCATCGAGCCGTAGGCGAAGTTGACGATCCGGTCCGAGCGGTAGGTCAGCACCAGGCCGAGTGCGAGCAGGCCGGTCACGCTGCCGTAGACCGCGCCTTGCAGGATCACTCCGAACGGCGCCTTGCCACTGTCGGCGAAGTGGGTCAGGAGCAGCGCAACGACGACACCGATGCCGATCGACAGCGGGATGTTCTGCCGCGCTGTCGCGAGGAGCCGATTCACCGCGCGTTCGGGTCAGGCTTGTGCGGGAAGTTGCCCTTCGGGAAGTGGCCGGTCTTGTAGCGCCCGCTGGAGAACACGTAGGCGCCCTTCTTGCCGTTGTACGTCGACACCCGGTTCGGATCCCAGTAGATCTCGGCGCCATCCAGGGTCGGCGTGAAGTGACCGGTCGGGAAGCCCCAGGTGCCGAACTCGCCGGTGCCGCCCGGGTAGGACCGCATTCCGCGTTCGAAGTTCGCCGCGGTCAGATCGGGGCCGGCGAGCTGGATGCCGAGCGCCAGCATGTACATCTGGGCGTAGATGATGTTGACCGCCTGGGCCGGCTCGTCGCTTCGGACGCTCTTGTACGCCGCGTATCCGAGCGTGGCCTGGTAGGGCAGCGTCTTGCCCTGGTAGGTGAGACCGAGGGCGTGGGCCCACTCGCTCTGGTTGAACAGCTGGCCGACGATGTCCTGGTCGGTCAGCGCGACGCCGACGACGTTCCACTCCGGGTAGTAGTTCTGCTCCTGCGCCCGCTGGGTCAGGTACACCGGGAAGACCGGGTCGCAGCCGCACACCACCGTCGTGATGTTGTTGGCCTTCAGCTTCGAGATCACACTGGCGGCCTGGCTCGACAGGGTCGCGAGGTTGAGCTGGTACTGGATGTTCATCGCGATCGAATGGCCCGATGCCTTCCAGATGTTGATCGCATTCTGGACGCACTGCTGGTACCACGGGTTGTCGGGCGCGAGGATCGCGAACTTGCGGGGCTGGTTCGCGAACGCCGGCGCGAACGAGGCCTTCTTACCCGCCAGCTGCGCCACGCCGAGTTGGGCGTTCGACTCGCTGACCAGCGAACAGTCGGTGGCGAGGCTCCAGGCGTACGGCGCTCGCTGCCCGAACCACTGTGCCGACAGGTAGGGCTCGCCGAAGTTGAGCACCTTGTCGCGGGACAGCGCGTCGCCGTACGGCTCGGTCGCAGCACTCATGTCGGCGAACGCCTTGATGCTGGTCGCCACGTGCAGCGCGTCGTCGTCAGCCTGCTGCTGGCCACCGCCGAGCAGCTCGTTGGTCTGCGAGCCCTGGCCGTTGTAGAAGACGAACTTGATCTTGCGGCCGTAGAACTGGAAGTTCTTGTTGAAGTAGTCGGAGAGGCCCTGGATCGTGCGCCGGACGTCCGCCGGGGTGTCGGCGAACTGCGCTCCGCCGATGGAGGCGAGGGTCTGCTGGAAACCGGGGTCGGAGGTTTGGCGGTAGGCGACCGTGATCGTGCTGCCAGTCACGCCTTGGGTGGTCACCCCGCCGTTGTTGCCATGGAAGGCAATACACGGCGGCGAGTACGGGTCGCCCTTCACCTGAGGGCCGCTGCAGCCCTTGGCCTTGGCAACCGGGACGCTCCCACCGCCCGACGGTGACGTCGAGGTCCCGCCGGACCCGGTCGAGCCAGGCACACTCGCGGACCCGCCCGACCCCGGGCTGGTGATCGCGCCGCCCGGCGTGGTGCCGGTAGAGCTACCCGTGCTGCCGAGTCCGCCGCCAGCGGCGGCACTCTGGGTGCGAATCGTGACCTTCTGGGGGGCGTCGGTCGGCACGAACGCCGCCATCAGCGCGAACGCGACTACCAGCGCCGCGAGCGGGCCGTAGCCGCGGAGCAGCGGCTGGCTGATTCCGCCGCGGCGGGCAGCCGGCGGGGTGTTGACCGGCTCGGTGGCGCCGCTCACTACTGCACCTCTCTCACAGCTGGACCACTGGAAGCCGGCGACGGCGGCGCATCACGAAGAAGTCCGCGGCACCGATCGAGCCCACCGCGGCGAGCGCGATGAGGCCGACCGTGAGGCCCTGCCCGTCGGTACAGCCTGGGGAGTGCGCCGGGCTGGTGCTCGAGCAGTCGCGGCTGACGGTGACGTCGCCGGCGATCTGCGGCGTGCCGCCGCCAGGCGTGGTGGTTGCCGAACCGGTGCCGGGAAGGTTCGTGCTCGGGACCGAGCCACCGCCCGACGGCGAGGTGGTCGGCGGACTCGTTGAACTGCCCTGGTTACCGAGCGGGTGGCCGCCGCCGAGGGTCTGGTTGCCGAACGGGTTCGCGTAGGTCTTGCCGTCCGTGTTGGCGCTGGCCCCGCCGAAGTCGACGTCTGCCCCCCCGGTGCCGTCGATTGCCGCGGCGGCGAGGTCAGCGACCGTGAAGAGCTTGCCGAAGCTGCAGCTGATGCCGTCGAGCGCGGTTCGCAACGGGTTGGTGACCGGGTCGAGCGCGCCCAGGATCGGGTTGACGATCTGACCGCCGAGCTTGGAGTTGTTGATACCGATCTCGAGCGGGTTCTCGGTCAGCGTTCCGCCCTGGAACAGGGCGGTGGGCAGCGTGATGTGGATACCGGTCGGAGCCAGCAGCTGGTTGAGCCGTTTGAACGTGGATTCGATACTGCCCTGGTCAACCGGCAGCGGCTTGCCGGCGAGGCTCAGCCCGCCGAGTGAGAACGAGGAGCTCTGGCCGTGGTGCGTGCCGCCGCGCTGAGTGGCCGTCCACTTCATCCCGGTGAGCACGATCGCGCCGTTCAGCAGGCTGATCGACCCGACTTCCGAGCTAGCGGTGGCGACTCGGGCCTTGCCCGGGATCAGCGTCGAGTGACCTTCGCTGTGCAGCCCGCTGGCGCTGAGCAGTCCGGGCAGGACGAGCGCGCTGCCGTCGAACGTCGCGATCGCTGCCGGGATCGTCTTGGCGATGACCGCCTCGTGACCTGCGACGGCGATCAAGCCCTTTGCGCCCTGACCTGCTGTGTTCTTCTCGGCGTGGGCGTTGCCGTGGGTGGACTCGGCGACCAGCGGCTGTGGCAGCTGGTTGGCCTTGAACAGCGGGGGAGTCGAGTCACACTGGGTGGTGAGCGTGGTGCCGACCACGCCGAGGTTGAGTGTCTGGCTGGACGCCTGCGCAAGGGTGTGGCGGTACTGCGCGATCGACGTACCGATGGCGAGAGTCGCCGACAGCCCGCCGGTCTTCGGCGCGATCTGAAGCGCCTGCGAGATCGCGGTGGCGTCCCCCGCGACGAACGGCTTCGCCTTGCCGGCGAAGGCCAGCTGGGTCGGTACGACGACGGCGATTGAACAGGCTGTGACGAGTGTGAGGACGCGACGCGTCCGGGGCATGGCCAGCCGCTTTCGGCCGGGCCCGCACTCCTTACTCATCTGACTCCCGTCCGCGCCCGGGATGTGCCGTGCGTCACAGCGATCCGTCACCATAGGAGGGTCGATCCGCGTGCGGCAAGGGTGGTACGCACGATTCCCAAGAGGACGAATGTGGTTCGACCGGCCGATACTGGCCGGCAGGCCTTCCAGCGTGCGTTGTCGAAGGATGGTTCGGTATGGCTGTCCGGTCTTCTCTCGCGCTGGGCGCGCTGCTCGCCCTGCTGGCGGTGGCGCTTCCTGGGGTGAGTCCTCGGGCGGACGCCTCGGGTCCAGTGCCGGTCAATCAGGGCGTCGTGCTCCACAGCGGGCACGGGGTGACAGTCATCTCGGTCGAGCGGATTGGCTCGCGACAATTGCTCGCGACGATCCGCCCGAAGGCGCTGGCGCGCCCGATCACGGTGCGGATCCTGCTGCCGGTCGGCTACCAGGCGGATTCGCCCCGCCGCTACCCGGTGCTCTACCTCTATCCCGGCACCAGCGGGCACAGTTACGACTGGATGACGGTGGGTCGGGCGCCACAGGCGACGAGGCCCTTCGGGCTGATCACGGTCTCCTCCGACATCGGCTTCGACGGTGACGGGGGTGGCTGGTTCACGAACTGGGTCAACCAGAAGACGATGCTCGGGCCGTCGCAGTGGGAGACCTACGACATCCACGAGCTGATCCCGTGGATCGATTCCAACCTCGCGACGATCCGGTCCCGTGACGGGCGGGCGGTCGCCGGTCTGTCCCAGGGAGGGTACGGCTCGACGGAGCTGGCGGCGCGACATCCCGATCGGTTCACCGAGCTGGCCTCGTTCTCGGGGGCACCTGAGATCGAGCGGGACGTGCCGGTGCGGGTGGGCGCGGCGCTGGTCATCGGCGGGACCATGGTCGGGCTGAACGGGGTCGGCCCGAACGCGCCGTTCGGGCCGCATGGCAGCGACGAGATCAACTGGCGCGGGCACGACCCCGCCGAGCTGATCCCCAACCTGCGGCCGGTCGGGATGTGGTTCGCGACGGCGGACGGCTTCCCGGGCAAGTACGACGACCCCGTGACGAGGCCGGGTGAGGCGATCGGCGCCGGGATCATCGAGAGCCTCACCCACATCTCGACGGACACCTTCTTAATGCACCTGCGGCGGGCCGGGCTGTCCGCGGTGGTTTACGACTACGGCACCGGCACCCACACCTGGCCCTACTGGGCACGGGACCTTCGCCGGTTCCTGCCGGTGCTCATGCGGCGCTTCGCGCATCCGGTCGCAGCACCGGCGCGGGCGCAGTACATGTCGATCGAGCCGACCTGGCGGCAGTGGGGCTGGTGGTTTCGGGCCCGCCGAAGCCAGCGACTGCAGTTCGCGATGCTGCGCGACGCGACCGGGTCCGGATTCGTGCTACGGGCATCAGGCGACGACGTGATGACGACTCCGGCGACGTACCAGCCGGGCGCCGTCTACCAGGTTCGGGTCGGGCCGCGTGATCGTCAGGTCCGGGCGCTTCGCTCCGGCCGGCTGCGCATCGCGGTCCCGCTCGGTCCGACCGTGCGTGAGGTCCGGGTGCGCATTGCCGGCCCTGCAAGACTGGAGCCATGAGACTGTCCGGTGCCGTCGTCATCGTGACCGGCGCCGGAAGCGGTATCGGACAGGCGACCGCACTCATGCTGGCCGAGCGCGGTGCAACGGTGGTGTCGGTCGATCGTGACGGCGAGGCGGTCGACAAGGTCACCGCGACGACCGGCGGGCTGGCCATCATCACCGACATCCGGGATCCCGATCACGGCGGCACGCTGGTGGCCACGACGCTCGAGCGCTACGGCCACATCGACGCCGTCGTGGCGAACGCCGGCGTCGGGTACGTCGGGGACTTCGCCACCATGCCGCAGGACGTGATCACCACCCTCGTCGAGGTGAACTTCCGCGGTCCGATGATGCTCACCCGGGCCGCGTTGCCGTCGCTGCTCGCGCAGGGCGGCGGCGCCCTGGTCTATACGACGTCGATCGCGGGCGGGGTGCCGGTACCGACCGAGGCGGCGTACTGCGTGTCGAAGGCCGCCTTGGAGAACTTCGCGGACGCGTTGCGTGAAGAGGTCCGCAAATCGGGCGTGATCGTCACCACGATCCGGCCCGGTGTGGTGCGCACGGCGTTCCACGATCACCGCAACAAGCCTTACTCCCGGAAGTTCCCGCGTCCGGTCGAACCGGAGAAGATCGCAGCCGCGATCGTCGACGCGCTCGAGAAGGGCAAGACCCGCCGCACCGTCCCGGGCTGGCTCGAGCTTGCGGTGAAGGCCCAGCGACGGGCGCCCCGCGTGTTCGAGGTGCTCTCGCGGGTCTTCGGCGGCAACTGAGGCCGGGGCCCGCCTTCCCAGCAGCTTCAGAGCAAACTCAGAGCCGGATCATGGTCACGGTCAGGCCGGGCTGAGCGATCCTTTTGCTGTGACTACCCGGACCCCTGCAGCACCCCAGCGGCTCGGCGGAACCGCGCTCACCCGCGCGGACGGGACGCCCGCCCGAGTCCTTGTGGTGGACGACGAACCGAGCCTCGCCGAGCTGCTCGCCCGGGTGCTACGCAACGAGGGCTGGGCAGTCGAGACCGCCGGCACCGGCGGCAAGGCGATCCGGGCCGCGCGGGCGTTCAAACCGGACGCCGTGATCCTCGACATGATGCTGCCGGACATCGACGGCATGGAGGTGCTGTCCAAGCTTCGGGCCGACAATCCGTCGGTGTGCGTGGTCTTCCTGACCGCCCGTGACTCCGTCGAGGACCGGGTCGCGGGCATCACGGCCGGCGGCGACGACTACGTGACCAAGCCGTTCAGTCTCGAGGAGGTGCTGGCCCGACTGCGGGGCGTGCTGCGCCGTGCCGGGATGGCGCCAGAGACCACCTCCAACCTGCTGGCCGTCGGCGACCTCACGGTGGATGAAGACGCCCATGAGGTGCATCGCGACGGTCAGCGCATCGAACTGACCGCGACTGAGTTCGAGCTGCTGCGCTACTTGATGCAGAACCCGCGCCGGGTGCTGTCCAAGGCACAGATTCTCGGTCGGGTCTGGGAGTACGACTTCGGTGGCCAGGCTCACGTCGTGGAGCTGTACATCTCCTACCTGCGAAAGAAGATCGATGCCGGCCGCGAGCCGATGATCCACACTGTGCGCGGAGCCGGATACGTGCTACGACCGGTGTCGTGAATGAAGCCGGCGCAGCCGCCGACGCCGTAACCACTCGGGGTCGCTGGTGGGATCGCCGGACGTTGCGGTTCCGGGTGCTGGCCAGCATCGTGACGGTGCTGGTCCTCGCCTTCCTGATGATCGCGCTGGTCACCGTCTCCGCCCTCAGCCGCTTCCTGGTCGGGCGGCTCGACCAACAGCTTCGGATCGCGACCAACCGTTATGTGAGTGCTGCGAAGGAGGCCACGCGCAACGGCTTCGGTGACCAGCGTGGCCAGTCGGTCGAGACCCTCGGTGTCCGGGTCCGCGACGGCAAGGTGATCAAGGTCGGAATCGTCGGCCATCCCGAGCCGATCGTGTTGTCGACGTCCGATCAGCAGGTCCTCGCCCAGTTGCCGCTCGGCCGCGATGCGTCGCACGACCTGTCGATCGGTGACTACCGGGTGCGCACGGCACCGCTGTCCAACGGCGAGATCGCGATCGTCGGGCTGCCGCTGCACTCCGTGCACGACACGTTGGCCGAGCTGGTGCTGGTCGAGCTCATCGTGTTCGGCGTCGTACTGCTCGTCACCATCACGACGAGCGGCTTCCTGATCCGGTTCTCGCTGCGGCCGCTGACCCGGGTGACGGCGACCGCCCAGCGGGTGGCGGAGTCACCGCTGACCGATCAGAACGCCGAGCTCACCGACCGGGTGCCGATCGCCGGGCCCGGCACCGAGGTCGGCCGGCTCGGTGTCGCGTTCAACCGGATGCTCGACCATGTCGAGGCGAGCCTGCTGACCCGACGGGACACCGAGGACCGGCTGCGGCGTTTCATCGCCGATGCGAGTCATGAGCTGCGTACGCCGGTGGCCGCGATCCGTGGTCACGCCGAGTCGGTCCGTCGCGGGAAGGAGCCGGTGCCCGACGAAGTGCGGGAATCCATCACCCGCATCGAGTCCGAGGCGATGCGGATGGGGGTGCTCGTCGATGACCTGCTTCTTCTCGCGCGCCTCGACGCCGGTCGCCCGCTGGCTCATGAGCCGGTCGATTTGAGCCGCATTGCCATCGATGCGACGAGCGACGCCCGGGCGGCTGGCCGCAATCACAAGTGGTCGTTGGATCTGCCGTCGGAGCCGGTGCTCGTCATCGGTGATGACCATCGGTTGCACCAGGTCCTCGCCAACCTGCTGACCAATGCGCGAATCCACACCCCGTCGGGCACCGGCGTCCAGATCAAGATCCGACGCAACGCCTCCAATGCGACGCTGAGCGTGATCGATGACGGCCCCGGAATGGCGCCGGGGGTGCGCGATCGGGCGTTCGAACGCTTCTTTCGCGCCGATCCGGTACGGGCACCGCGGACCGGAAGCAGCGGTCTCGGTCTTGCCATCGTCGATGCCGTGGTGAAGGCGCATGCCGGCACGGTTGAGGTGACCAGCGAACCGGGACACACCTGCTTCGCCGTGAAGTTGCCGCTCGTTGACAACGGCGCCGGCTATACCTAGCATTCCTAGGTATGGCGGCGGAGCGGCTCAAAGGCAATCTCGACATGATGCTGCTGCAGATCCTCGGTGGCGGCGAGATGCACGGCTACCGCGTGGTGTGTGAGCTGCGCGATCGCAGCGGCGGAGAGTTCGACCTCCCCGAGGGCACCGTCTACCCCGCGTTGCACCGGCTGGAGAGCCAGGGACTGCTGAGCAGCTCCTGGAGCACCGCCGGGCCGCGCCGGCGTCGGGTCTACCGGCTCAGCGCCGCCGGGCACCGGGCACTTGCCAACGAGCGCCGTGAATGGGCCAGGTTCGTCGACGCGGTGGGTGCCGTGATGGCGGTGACGGCATGAGCCAGGGTGACGGACCGATCGAGAACTACCTCGATGACCTGCTCGGCCGGCTCTCCGGCCGGCCCAGCGAGGTCCGCCGGGCGCTTCGCGAGGCCGAGGACCACCTCTACAGCGATGCTGACGCACGCGTTGCGGCCGGCGAAGATCGCCACGCGGCCGAACTCGAGACGGTCGCCCGGTTCGGTAACGCCGCGGCGGTCGCTGAGTCGTTCAACCTCACGCACCGCTCGGCGACGCTTCGCGAGGTCATCGAGCAACTGATCGCGCTCGCGGGGCTCGGGCTGGTGGCGATTGGCATCAGTGGGCTGGTCGAGATCGCCATGACGGCGATCTGGGGCAAGGTCTGGGTGTTCGCCGACCCGCCGGGCACCCACTACCAGGCGGCGTCGTGCCGCTACTGGGAGTCGCTTCACCCGCACGCCGTCGGATGTGCTCAGGCCTACGTCGCCGAGGCGATGTCCGACGGTCTGCTCTACCGCTTTGTTGCCGGCACGGTCGGCCTTGTTGTGCTGGCGGTGCTGGTTGTCATGGGTCGGCGCAGCGGTCGCCGGATTCGCGGCGTACTTGCCACCCCGGTCACGGTCGTGCTCGGCGGCGTCGCGAGTTCGGCGGCCGCGGCGGTCTTCCTCGCCGTCGGCGCCGATCGCTTGACGACGGGGAGCGGCCACGGTGCCGGTCAGTGGCTGAGCGCGGTCGTGGTCAGCGTGCCGATTGCTGCGGCGTTCGGGTGGGCGGCGTTGAGACGGATCCGCCGAGTCGGCCTGCCGGTCTGGTAACGGCTCGTTCAACTGAGTCCTACGGCGAATCGCCGGGTGTGGCTGGCGACGCCGATGCTCGCCGCGCTGCGAGGAGACACCGGCCGCGTCACCTGGCTTAGTTGTCCTTGCCGGATGTGATCTGCGGCACGGACTGCGGCGGAACGAAGTCGCCGGCCTTACGCTTCGATCATGGCGGCGCCATCCTCCCGCGGCGACCGGTTGCAGGCTCAGTTGAGCCGTAAGCTCACGGTTCGCATTCCCGCTGCGAACGTCATCGGTGCGATTCTGGCGCTCGCTTCGGGCGTGCTGACCGCGGCGCACATCCACGGTCAGCCCGGTGTGGGCCGGGCCGACTACCTCACCTTCGTGATTTACCTGTCGGTCTCCGGTGGGGCCAGTTCGTGGTATCTCGGCCGGCGAACCAAGGCAGCCTTGGTCTGGCTGGTTGCGGACCGCGAACCGACCCGTGCGGAGCAGCGAGCAACGCTGGGGCTCCCGATGGTCATCAGCCTGACTGCGCTGGTCTCCTGGGCTGGCGCGGCGTCGATCTGGGCCGGCCTCACGGCTTCGGAAACCGACAACTGGCGGTACACCGTGTGTGTCGCGTTGTCGATCCTGCTCGGTGGCGTGACGACATCGGGTGTGTCCTACCTGCTCGGCGAATGGACGATGCGCCCAGCGGCGGCGCTCGCGCTCGCGGGTGCTCCACCCACCCGGCGGATCGGACCGGGCGTCCAGACCAAGCTATTGCTGTCGTGGGTCGTCGGCGCAGACGTGTTCCTGCTGATGATCGGCCTGGCGATCTTGGGTCGCCCGGCGGACCAGCCGCCGAGCCGTTGGGCGATCTGGTTCATCATCGGTGCCGGCTTCGCGGCCGGCACATTCGTGTTGTACGTCGCGAGCCGGTCGCTCGCTTCGCCACTGATCGACCTGCGGCGGGCCGTTGACCGGGTCACCCACGGCGACCTCGACGTCGGCCTGGAGGTGAACGACGGTGGTGAGCTCGGCCTGGTCCAGGCCGGGTTCAACCAGATGGTTCGCGGGTTGCAGGAGCGGCGCACTCTGCAGGACCTCTTCGGCCGCCACGTCGGAGCGGACGTCGCCCGCCTCGCCCTGCGCAACGGTGATGTCACCCTCGGCGGCGAGCGGCGCGAGGTGGCCGTCATCTTCGTTGACGTGATCGGCTCTACCCGGCTTGCTCAGACCCGGCGCCCGGAGGAGGTCGTCGCGATGCTCAACCGGTTCTTCGGCGCCGTCGTACGAGCGGTAGCCGACGAGGGCGGATGGGTCAACAAGTTCGAGGGCGACGGCGCGATGTGCGTCTTCGGTGCTCCCGTCATGGCGGACGACTATGCGGCGCGGGCGCTCCGAGCGGCGCGCACTTTGCGTCGGGAGCTGCTCGCCGTCTCGATGTCGGAGACCGAGCTGGACGCGGCCATCGGCGTTTCCGCCGGGACGGTGGTTGCCGGCAACGTCGGCGCCGAGCAGCGCTTCGAGTACACGGTGATGGGCTTGCCGGTGAACGAGGCCGAGCGGCTGACCACCGAGGCCAAGAGCCGGCTCGGCCGAGTCCTGGCCAGCGAGGAAGTCCTCAGCCGCGCCCCCGGTGAAGCGAGTCGCTGGATGGTTGCCGGGGAGACCCGACTGCGTGGCTACGACGAAGCGATCCTGGTCTACGAACCGGCCGACACCGTAAGGGTCGGCCAGAACGTCTAGCCCAGTCGGAACAGATTGCGGCCGTCGTCAGCGCTGGCTACCCGACCGGCCCGCCCTATCGATTCGCGTTGCTGGTCGACGAGGGTGGCGAGGGTGGCGTGATCGTCATCGGCGGCGTTGGCGACGAAGCGCGAACCGTCGGTGAGCCGGCCGATGATGACCGCGCGCAACGGCTCACCTTCCCGGTTGTACTCGACCGTGAAGGTCTCGACCGACGCATCGCCTGAGGCGTGCTCGACGATCGACGGCGGAGCCTCGGTCGGCGGCGAGACCGGGTCGAGCCGACCGACGTGGCCATCCGGATGAGGCGAGCCGCCGAGCAGGATCGCGTGATGCTTCGTGACGATCTCGCCGTTGCCGTACACCAGCGCGGTTGCGGCTCCACCTCTGATGGCACCGACGGCGTTGGCGATCGCATGGGTTGAGTAGTTGTTGCCCGGCCCGCCGAAGGCCGTCAAGCCACCGGTGAGCGTCAGCGGCATGTCCGCCGGGAGTGTGAGGTGAGCGGCCGCGAGCTTGGGAACCACTGGAAAGCAGCTGTAGAGGTCCACGGCCTCGAGGTCGGCAGCCTCGATCCCGGCCTGAGCGAGGGTGGCATCGAAGGCGGCTTCCATCGCCGGTGCGCGGCTGTATGACGTGCGGTCGAGCAGGTCACGCGAGTCCGCGCCACCCGCACCTCCCCAGACGTACACCAGCCTCTCCGCTGCGACGCCGAGTTCGCGCGCCGCGTCGAGCGAGGTGATGATCACGGCGGCGGCCTGGTCGACGGCGGCGAGCGCGTTCATCAGCAGCGGGTACGGAAAGCAGATCATCCGGTTCTTCGGGCTGACCGTTGCGATCTCGTCGGTTGACATCGGCGTACGGTTCCACGCCGCCTCGTGGCTGGCGGCGATCTCGCTGAACCGGGCGTACAACTGCGCCGAAGCCCGCTGTGAGTCGGCGAAGGTCTGGCCGAGTGCTGCACGCAGCGCGTTCTCGTACAGCGCGTAGCCACGGATCGGCCGAGTCAGCCGATGCCTGATTCCGTACTCGCTGCCGGCGATCTCTCGGGCGAAGCGCACCGGGCCGCCCGGTCGCATCAGCCACGGTGGCTCGACCCCGGCTTTCAAGAACGCGCCGAGTGATGCGGCGGCCTCGGACCCCGCCACTACTGCGACGTCGAGCTCGCCGGCGGCGATCCGCGCCGCGGCAAGATCGACCAGCTTTGGCGGCCGATTGCCACCGATGTCGCTGTGGTCGGTCTCGGTCGGCGAGATGCCGAGTCGCCGGGACACCTCACCCGGAAGATCCTCGTAGTCCCAGCAGATGACCCGGACCAGATCGAGTCGTTGGGTGCGAGCGAGGACGGCGTCGGCTGCCCCGGAGTCGGCCGCCGCGCGCCGTACGGCGTCGGCAATGAGGTCGGCCGGCTCCCTTGCGCCGTCGAGCGTCTTGTCGCGGTTGCTGCGAAGTTGCCCGACGCCGACGATCACAGGCAGCCGTCCGTCCGCGGTCACGACGACGACCGTAGCGCCGGGGTACGGTCGCGGTCGAAGCGCTCACGACTGGAGAGGAACACCCAATGGGAGCACTCGACGGCCGGGTTGCCGTCATCACCGGTGCCGGCCGCGGCCTCGGCCGCGAGCACGCGCTGCTGTTCGCCAAGGAGGGCGCCGCTGTCGTCGTCAACGACCTCGGGGGCAACTACGACGGCACCGGCAGCGACAAGACACCGGCGCAGGAGGTCGTCGACGAGATCAAGGCGGCTGGCGGCGCCGCGGTCGCGAACGGCGACGACGTGTCGACCGCGGAGGGCGCGAACAGCCTCATCGCACAGGCAGTCGAGGAGTTCGGGGCGCTGCACGCCCTGGTCAACAATGCCGGCATCTTGCGCGACCGCACGATCGTCAACATGACCGACGAGGAGTGGGATGCGGTCATCCACGTGCACCTGCGCGGGCACTTCATGCCGCTGCGAAGCGCCGCCCGGTACTGGCGGGAGCAGTCAAAAAGCGGTAACGACCTCAAGCCGAGCATCATCAACACCACCTCGACCTCCGGGCTGTACAACAACCCGGGCCAAGCGAACTACGGCGCTGCGAAGACCGGTATCGCCACCTTGACGATCATTGCCCAGCAGGAGCTGGACCGCTACGGCGTGCGAGCCAACGCGATTGCCCCGGTGGCGCGGACCCGGCTGACGCTGTCGGTGCCCGGCGCGTCCGAGGAGGCGATGACCGCGCCGGAGGGCCAGTTCGATCGGCTGCACCCGGCCAACGTCTCGCCGTTCGTCGCCTATCTCGCCACTGAGGACTGCCCCATCAAGGGCAGGGTCTTCTTCGTTGCGGGTGGCGAGGTGCATTTGTTCCAGCCGTTCGCCATCGTCGACGGGATCAAGAAGGACGATCGCTGGACTGTGGCCGAGCTGGAAAAGGAAGCCGCACACTTCGCCGACTTCCCGTTCAACCTCGGTAAGCCGTACTAGGTGCCGTCCGGGCGCCGTCCCGGAAAGTGGTGTCCGAAACGGAACAACGTCTCCTGGGCCAGGCTGGCGAGCAACCGCCCGGACTCGTCGTAGACGGAGCCGGTGTACCAGCCCCGTCCCTCGGCCGCGGAGTGGCCTACCAGGTCAGTCAGCAGCCAGTCGTCGGCGCGTCCCGCCCGGTGGAACCAGATCGCATGGTCGAGGCTTGACGTCGATCGCGCCTTCTCGGTGTGCATCGGCACGAGCCCGCTAGAGATGTCGGACAGGTAGGCGATCGCAGCCGCGTGGAGCAGCGGGTCATCCGGCAACCTGATGTCGGTGCGGGCCCAGAATCGGATCGGGAACTCGTATGGGCCGCCCTCGATTGCCGGCGCCGCCGCTTCGAAGTTGAACAACCTCAACAGGTTGAGCGGCTTGGACTCTTCGGGCCGCTGGATATCAGCCGGCGGCTGCACCCGTTGCGCGTCCGGACCGTCGTCCGCGACGTGGAACGACGCCGACATGTTGAAGATCACGTCGCCGTCCTGCACCGCAACTACCCGGCGGGCCGAGTACGACCGACCGTCGCGGTCCCGGTACACCTGGAAGATGATCGGCTGGCGGGCGTTCCCGGGGCGGAGGAAGTAGCCGTGTAGTGAATGCGGCGGCCGGTCCGACTCGACCGATCGACCTGCGGCGAGCAGGGCCTGGGCTGCGACCTGCCCGCCGTAGAGGTTGAACGGGTCGTCGAAGACGAACGTCGAGCGATACAGGTCGCGGTCGATCGCCTCGAGGTCGAGCATCGCCAGCAGCGGTGGCGTATCGGGGCTGGTCATCTAGCCGGGGATGCGCACCGACGCGGTGCCGGCGAGCACCTCCTCGCCCCGCTGGTTCGTGGTCACCACGGACAGGTCGAGGACACCGTCGGCGATCTCGGTCACCGTCGCGGTCGCGGTGAGCGTGTCGCCGGGCCAGACCTGGGACTTGAACCGCACGCCGTAGGACAGCAGTCCCTCCGGGCCGGCCAGGTCGACCAGCAGACGGCCGGTCATGGCCATGGTGAGCATGCCGTGGGCGAAGACACCTGGGTACCCCGCGACGCCTTTCGCGAACGGTTCGTCACTGTGCAGCGGGTTGTAGTCGCCGGAGGCACCGGCGTACTGCACGATCTGGGTCCTGGTGAGGTCATCGACGATCGCTAGCTCGTGTACGTCGCCGACTTTCGTCGAGGCATCCAGCATGGTGATCAGCCCTCCTGCTCGACGGCGCGTTCAGTGCGGACGCCGACGGAGCGGGCGGTGATGACGAGCTCGCCGTTCGCGTCGTGGTAGTCGGTGATGGTCTCCCCGAACATCAGCTTCCCGCCGCGCCGACCCTCCTTCTCCCACCGGTCACCGTCCCGAGTGGTGGCCGTGAGCACCATCCCGGCACGAAGTGGCTGGTGATAGGTGAAGTGCTGCTCGGCATGCAGGCCGCTGCCGATGGCCTTCCCCTCACCGCCACCACTCCCACCCCCGGCCGTGCCGCTCTCGGTCCGGCCGGAGCCGAACCACTTCTGACCGATCTTCGGCCGCAGGATGTAGTCGGGGTCGTACTGGGCCGACGCCTGCACGAACGTCGGCGGTGCCGGCACCGGCTGGTCGCCGCTCATCGCTGCGTAGTAGGCCGGATCGTCCTCGCCGATGGCCCGGGCGAACATCATGATGTGGCCCGCTTCGATCGGAAACCGCTCCACCGCCATTGCGCCGCCTCTACGTCGTTGCTCGGATCTCAGAACGGATAGTCGCCGTCACCGGACGCGAGGGGATTCTCCCTCGCGTCCTAGTGGTGGCAGTGCGTGGGTGGATCGATGTCGAGTGCGGGGTTCTCGGGGAAGAAACCGTGCGGCCGCAACGTGAAGCCGGTGACCTCCGTCGGCATGACCGGGAAGTCCTCCGGCCTGGTGACATGGGTGGAACCGAACGTGTGCCACAGCACGATGTCGCTGTCGACCACCGGGCGCTGCTGCTGCGCCCAGGCCGGTAGGCCGGCGCCACCGGGATGCAGGTTCGCGCAGTCGCTTGCGGCATGCAGTTCGGCCGGGTCGTATGCCGTGACCCACAACGCGTGTCGGGCGAAGTTCGCCCGTTTCGCGACGCTGCTCGACGCGGCGGCGATCAAAGTCGGCGTCCCCGCGGGGACGAGCTCGAAGCCGACCGGTTCACCCACTGCGTTGCGCACCGAGGGGTTGACCACCCGCCAGCGTCGTTGCGACGCCGCGCATGCGTCGCGCGGACCCTCAGTGTCGACGACGGTTTCCGATAGCTCCCACGCGTGGTCGTGCGACGGGACGACTTCGGTTTCCACGACTGTGTTGGTCTCGCCGTCGATGTCCAGGTCGAGCCGGGCGCAGAAGATGTGCTGATGGTGTGCACCGGCGAGGCCAGGCAGCACCAGCCGGGTGCCGTCGGGCGCGAGGCCCGAGTCGAGGGCGCGCTCGGTCTGGATGATGCCGGTGAGCTGGATCTCGAGCTGGACCTTGCCGTCGGTGTGAAAGCACCAGCGAAATCCGTACTCGTAGTTGCCGGCGGTGATCACGGAGTTCACGACGAAACGGCGGCCTCGGCGGATCTCGACGACGCCGGAATGCAGGTCGGTGTGCTTCCAGGCGATCCCGGTGTCTTCCTCGTGGAGGCACACCGCGCTCACCCTGGTGTAGGGGTCGCCGAACTCGTTGGCGAACACTGCGTCGAGGTAGGTGATGTCGCCGAGGCAGTCACAGCCCAGCTCGAGTGAGTTGACGAGGCGGCCCATCGACAACTCGCCGGCGTCGAAGGTGTTCTTCCATCGGGTGTTGGCGGAGCTTCCGCCGTAGGGCACCACCATCTCGGCGAGTGACAGCCGATGAGCGATCGAGCGGCCGCGGTAGGTGACGTTGTGGATGATCAGACCGGTCACCGGATGCACTGTGAAGCGGAAGGTCCAGCCCTCCCACGTGACATGGTTGCCGTGTAGATCGAACGAGGTGCCGTCCGGCTGGGTGATCTCGATTCGCTTAGCGGTGCCGCGAGGCGGTCGGGCGTGTTCGCCGTCGTAGCGGGAGGGCGTGCGCGGCACCGGCTTCGGATCGACGTCCAGTACGTCGACCACTTCTGCGGTGTCGAGATCGACGGTGGCGATCAGGCCGTCGAGCGGGTGCGCGTACCCGTTGTCGGTGCGGTCGGCTCGCCAGTAGCCCACCACACGTGTCACCCGGCGGGTCCCGCCGTCCGGCAGCGTCTCCCAGGGCTCGCCGAAGCGGCCCGCAGGCCACGGGTCGAGCTGCACCTGGCTCACGTCATCGACGCCACGCGCGGCGCAGCCGGCGATGAAGCGTTCGTCGCAGCGGGTCGCCTCGACTGCGGCCGCCAACTCCAACATTCCGTAGGGCGGATGGGCATCGACGAGCTCGGTCAAGGCCGTGACGGTGCCCGTCGTGGCGGAAGCGACCACGTCGTACCCCAGCCGAGTCCGCTTCGATCGCAACAGGTAACGCACCCGCCGGTCGACCGGCATTCCTGGCGAGTGCGCGAGCAGCTCCGGCTTCGGCGGCTCGTACAGCGCAGCGACGTGAACAAGGACATCGTCCGGGATGCGGGGATCGGCACGCCAGGCCGCCGTCGCGGCGTTGACTTCCTCGACGGTGAGCGGATCCAGCGGATGGGCTGCGGTCGGCGACGCGTCGATGGTCACCGCGACTCCGTCTCGATCATCAGGACGCGCTCGGGTCGATCGTCACCTTCACCGCACACTCCTCCGTACCGCCCGCTAGGTACACTAATTAACCGAAATACCCGAACGTGCGCCGGGACGAAGGGCGGGCTGTGGCCGACTCCCGCTTGCCTGCGCGAGCGCCCATCGGGCAGCAGATGAGAGCTCCCAAGACGGCAGAACTGATCGCCTCGCATCTGCGCGGTCAGATCGTTCGTGGGGAGCTCACGGCGGGGGACACCTTACCGCCGGAGACCACGCTGATGGAGCAGTTCGCGGTGTCGCGACCGACGCTGCGAGAGGCCTTTCGGATCCTCGAGACCGAGTCGCTGATCAGCGTGCGTCGCGGTGCTCGTGGCGGGGCTCGCGTGATCTCTCCGGACCTGTCGGTCGCCGCCAGGTACGTCGGGCTGCTGCTTCAGGTGTCCGGTACGACGATCGCCGACGTCTACGAAGCGCGAATGGTGATCGAGCCGGCAGCGGCGCGAATGCTCGCGGCGCGTCGTACCAAGGCTGACATCGAAGCTCTCTACCAGGCGGTCGAGGAGGTCGTCGAGCTCGTCGACGGTGACACTGCCCTCGACCGGCGCGACCCAGCGTTATGGAGCGGTCGGGTCCAGCGTTTCCACGACATCCTGCTCGAACGGGCGGGCAACAAGACGCTCGCTGTGCAGGCGGGTGTCTTGACCGAGGTGGTCGCGATGCACGTCGCGATCGCGGTGCGGTCCGCGATCACCCAGCCGGACAGCCTCGAAGCGTTTCCTAAGACGATCCGGTCCTACCGCAAGCTGATCGGCTTGATCGAGGCCCGCGATGGCGACGCGGCCGAGAAGCACTGGCGGACTCACATGGACGTCACCGGTCAGCGCATCCTCGGCCACGGGCTCGGCGCCAAGTCGATCGTCGACCTGTTCGCCTAGTGTCGGTCGTCGAGACCCGCGGCGGCGCCCGAGAAGTTAGGTTGACCGGGTGTTCGAACTGGACGGTCAGGCTGTCGTCGTTACCGGCGCCGGTACCGGGATTGGTCGGGGAATCGTGCGCGCGATGGCGAAGGCCGGCGGCTCAATCGTGCTCGCCGGACGCACGCCGTCGACCCTGGAAGGCTCCGCCGCGGAGGCGAGCGCGATCGGTGCCCGCTGTCTCGTCGTACCGACCGACATCACGAGGTCGGCCGATCTCGACAACCTCGTCGCCGCGACGACCGAGGCGTTCGGCCGGATCGGATGTTGGGTCAACAACGCCGGAAGTGCCCGCGCATCCGACGTCGGTCCATTGCTGGAGCTGTCGGAGTCGAGCTGGGACAGCGTCGTCGACCTGAACCTCAAGTGGACGTTTTTCGCGTGCCAGGCAGCGGCCCGTTCGATGGCTGCCAGTGGCGGCGGCTCGATCATCAACATCTCGTCGCGGAGTGGGAGCGCCCCGAACCCGAACACCGGTCAGTACGGCGCCGCGAAGGCCGGCATCGACAACCTGACCATGACGATGGCTGCTGAGTGGGGACACCTCGGCATCCGCGTCAACGCCATTGCACCGGGTGTCGTGATGACCGAGGACAACGCCGAGCACATGACGCCGAGCCGGACCCGCAGGCAGGTCGAGACCGTCCCGCTACAGCGGCTCGGCACACCCGACGACATCGGACCGCTGTGCGTGTACCTCGCGTCGACGGAATCGGGGTGGCAGACCGGCACGATCACGCAGATCACCGGCGGCAGCCCGATCCCGATCGGCTACCTCACCTATCTCCATCACAAGAACGCCGAGCGCGAGTGAGCGGCTTGACGATCGATCTCACCGACCAGGTCGCGCTGGTCACCGGTGGAGGTGCCGGCATCGGACAAGGCTGCGCGATTGCGCTGGCCCGGTGCGGGGCCGATGTGGTTCTCGCCGAGATCGATCCCGAGCGTGCCGCGCAGACGGTCGCACTCGTGGCGGCGCAGGGTCGCCGCGCCGTGTTCGCTGCCACCGACGTGATGGACACCGATCAGGTGCGCGCCGCGGTCGTGGCGGCGGACCGCGAGTTCGGCCGGCTCGACATTCTCGTCAACAACGCCGGCGGCGTCGCCGGCAAGCGGTTCCTCGATCAGAGCGAACGCAGCTGGCGACGACACATCGACATCAACCTGGTGAGCATGCTGGCCGCCACTCACGCCGCCCTCCCGCTGATGATTCGCGGCGGCCGAGGCGGCTCGGTGGTGAACGTCGCGTCGATCGAAGCGGCGCGCGCAGCGCCGATGTATGCGGTGTACGCCGCGTGCAAGGCCGCAATGGTCAATTTCACGAAGACGCTCGCACTGGAAGTCTCCGAACACGGAATCCGGGTGAACTGCATCGCGCCCGACCTGACCGCTACGCCGGGACTGCACGGAATGACGGGACCGGTGCCCGCCTCGGGACTGCCGCAACGATCCACCGAGATTCAGCAAGGCATTGCTCGCTACATCCCGCTCGGCCGCGAGGGAGTGATCGACGAATGCGGTGAGGTCGTCGCGTTCCTGTGCTCGCCGCTCTCGTCGTACGTGACCGGGGTCACGATCCCGGTTGACGGTGGCACCGCATCCGCCGGGGGGTGGGTGCGCAGCGCCGACAGCGGCGGCTGGGACTTCGGCGTTGGTGAGCTCTCGCCATGACGCTGGAGATTGATCTGACCGGGCGACGAGCGCTCGTCACCGGCGCGGGTCGCGGCGTGGGCGAGTCGATCGCGCGTGATCTCGCTCTGGCCGGTGCATCGGTGGTGGTCAACGACATTGATCCGCAGCGGGCGACGGCGACCGCGTCACGGCTGGCCGCCGTCGGGGGCGACGTGACCGCCGTGGCGTTCGACGTGACGGTCGCGACCGCCGTGCTCGATGCGTTCGAGGCGTTGCCCGGCGTCGACATCCTGGTCAACAACGCCGGCAATGCGGGTATCGACACTTGGCCCGGGTTGGTGCCGTTCGCCGAGACGTCGCCGGCCGACTGGGAGCCGTTTGTTCGGGTCAACCTTTACGGCGTCATGCACTGCACCCGTGCGGCTTTGCCGGCGATGATCGAGGCAGGCTGGGGCCGGATCATCACCGTGGTGTCCGACTCCGCCCGCACCGGCGACCCGCTGATGGCGGCGTACGCGGCGGCCAAGGCCGGTGCTGCGGGGCTGTCGCGTTCGGTCGCCCGAGAAGTCGGTCAGTACGGCGTCACCGTCAACTGTGTCGCCCTCGGGACGATTCGCATTGGCGCCAAGGATGCGCCGCTGCATCCGGCCCAGGAGCGGATCGTGCGCCGCTATCCGGTGTCGCGACCCGGTCTGCCGGAGGACGTGTCGCGACTCGTCGCACTGCTCGCCAGCGACGCGGGTGAGTGGATCACCGGCCAGACGATCCCGGTCAACGGTGGAGTGTCGACCTCGCTCTAGCGACGCGTCGGCCCGGGCCGGCGCGGGTGGATAAATTCCCGGGCAATAAAGGCGTCTGGGGCTTGAACCTGTCGTCGCTGTCGGGCATAATCGAACGCATGTTCGAAGCCTTTGGTTTCAATCCGGATGGGCCGGATGGGCCGGAGGAGCCGCAGGACTTCCCGCGGCTCTCGGATGACGAGTTCGCCGAGATGATGAACGAGCCGCTGCCGGCGGAATATGCCCACTACCAGGCGTGCGGCGCGGATCCGGATGTGTTCGTGGTGCAGGCCGCCGAGGCGCGGCCGGGCGCGCAGACGCTCTCGCTTGTCCAGGCCGCTCCGATCGGAGCGTTGTCGGAGACCGGCCGAAGCCTCGCCTTGCAGCAGTTGGAGAAGCTGTCCTCGCATATCGAGGCCGTCAAGGCTCAGTTCACCGCCGCGATCGCCGGCCCCGCCTCGACCACGCCGGAAGCGAAACGTGACGACTACTCGCCGATGGAGGTCGCGGCCGCTACCGGCTGCAGCGTCTACGGCGCAGACCGCAAGATCGCATTCGCCCGTGACCTCGAGACCCGCCTGGTTGCACCGTTGGCCGCGATGCACGACGGGCGGATCACGTTCCTGCAGGCCCGCGAGCTGTCCGAGGCCACCCGCCACATCACCGACCTGCACATCCTCCGCGATATCGAGTCCGGCCTACTCAAGTACGCCCACCGCCAGGACCTCAGCAAGTTCCGCCGCTCGCTGACCCGGTGGATAGCGAAGAAGGATCCGGCATGGGCCGCAACGGCTGAGGCGGCGCGGCGTGAGGTCAGCGTCACTCATCACGCCAACGACGACGGCACCGGCGAGCTGCATATCCACGGCCCGCTGGAGACGACGGCCCTGATCGATCTGGCGGCCGCGGCGAGAGCGCAGCAGATGAGCTCAGAGCTCGGCGGCCCGGTCGCGGAACGCAAGCTCGCCGCCCTGCGCGACTGGGCTGACAGCGTGCTGAGCGGCCCTGACGCTCCGACCCGGCACGGGCTGCCGATCCGGGTGCAGCTCGTTGCCCAGGAATCCACCGTGCGCGGTGAGGACGATGCGCCGGTCGAGATCCCCGGCGTCGGGATGATCCCCGCGTCGGCGATGCGCTGGGCGCTCGCCGACGGCGCCGAGATCCACGCCCTGCTCGTCAACGCCGAGACCGGTCACCTGAAAGCCATCGACCCCACCGGCTACCAAGTGCCGCC
>JAICXJ010000088.1 GCA_025980465.1 Frankiales bacterium
GCATCCCGGGGTGAGCAACGCTGCGGCCTCCGCCGGCATTCCGTCCGACATTCCCCGGCCCGACGGCCTGCGGCTGCGACCCTTCCCCGGTCTGCGCTACGACCCCGAACGGGTCGACCTCCAGCGGGTGCTGGCGCCGCCGTACGACGTGGTCGACGATGTCCAGCGCAAGTCGCTGCTCGATCTGGATGCCCACAACGTGGTGCACCTGACTTTGCCGGACCCGGACGAGGGACCCGGCACCGCCTACGACGCTGCTGCGCGACGGCTCCGTCGCTGGCGGGACGAGCGGGTGCTCGTCGCGGACGGTCCGGGCCTCTACGTGTACGAGCAGACGGTCGCTGGGCACACCCAGCGCGGTCTCCTCGGCGCGCTCGAGCTGTCGCCCGCCGACGACGGCGTGGTGCTGCCGCACGAGAACACGATGGCGGGCCCGGTCGCCGACCGCTTGGCACTGACCGAAGCGACCCAGGCGAACCTCGAGCCGATCTTCCTGGTCTATGACGGGGGTGGAGCCGCGACTGATGCCGTCGCAGCGGCCGACCGGATGCCGGTCACCGCTGAGGTAGCGACCGGGGATGGACGGCATCGGCTGTGGCGGATCACCGAGGCCGACACGCTGGATGCCATCGCGGCCGATCTCGCGCGGCGCCGCGCGCTGATCGCCGACGGGCACCATCGCTATGCGACCTATCTCACCTACCAGCGGGACCAGCACGAGCGCGGGCTCGGGCGTGGACCGTGGGATCGCGGGTTGGCCTTCCTGGTGGATTCGGGCAGCTTCGGCCCGGAGGTGCATGCGATCCATCGCGTCGTGCCCGGCCTGGCGCTGGCGGCCGCGGTGCAGGACGCCCGGACCACGTTCACCGTGACTGCGGTTCCCTGGGACAGCGCCGAAGGGGCCGACAACAAGGCCGCACTCGCCGAGCTTGCGGCGGCTGCCGATCGAGGCCCGGCATTCCTTCTCACCGATGGAGCCGGGGCGTTTCTGCTGACCGAGCCCGACCCCGTCGCGATGGACGCCGCCCTGCCGGCCGAGCGGTCGGCGGCGTGGCGGGAGCTACATGTCAGCGTCGCGCACAGTTTCCTGTTCGCGACCGTCTGGGAGTTGCAGGATCGGGAGGGCGTGATCGACTTCGCGCACGCCGTCATCGAGGCCGTCGAGCGCGCGAAGGCGACGAGCGGCGTGGCGGTCTTGCTGGCACCGACGCCGGTGGCCGACGTGGCAGCCGTTGCGGCGGCGGGCGACCGGATGCCCCGCAAGTCGACGTTGTTCGTTCCCAAGCCGGCGACCGGCATGGTGATCCGCAGCCTCGCCGACGAGGCATGACAGACCGGCCCTGACGGGGCCGAACCGACCGAGTTGCCGAATCGCGGACGTCCGGCGTCACCCGAGACCGCGGCGAAGCCGGCGGGCCTGCAGCGCCTCGATCTCGTACCTGCTGTTGACCCCGGCACCGGTCCGCCAGAATCGCCGGCGAAGGCTGCCGCGCACCTCGACAACGTCGCCCGGACTCCAGGCGCTTACCGTGCGCCGTAGCCGGGCGGTCCACGCCACGCACTCCAGCGTGTCGAGGCTGGGTCGGCCGGTGACGGGCTCGTCACCGCGCTCGACGATCAATCGCCAGACCGTGATCGTGTCGCCGCTGGGCAGGACGCGGGTGTCCGGCTCGGCAGCCAGCCGCCCGACGACATGAATCTCGTTGCGGTGCTCCGTCGGGGCGGTGTCGGTTTCGTTTGTGGCGCCGCTCGCTGGACTGGTTCGGGCGGGCATCGTTGCGCTCCCTCGCTCGTGTGGACGGCCTACGATCACCGAGCACGAGCCGGTGTGAGGGACGGTCGGGGCTGACGGTGGATGACGGACGGAGTTGAGGGGGCTGTGAATACCGACGACATCTCGATCACCGATCTCGGCGACTCGGTCCACGCGATCGACACGATGATGGCGGGCTACCAGGGCATCACGGCGGGATACCTGATTGCGGGCGACCGGCCATGCCTGGTCGAGGTGGGGACGGCGCGAAGCGCGGACGCGGTCGTCCGCGCGCTGGACGCTCTCGGCATCGGTGCCGACGACCTGGCAACCATCGCGGTCACCCACATTCATCTTGACCATGCCGGCGGGGTGGGGCACTTGGCGGCGGCGTACCCCAACGCGGAGATCGTCGTACACGAACGCGGCGCCCGGCATCTGGCCGACCCCAGCCGCCTGATGGCCAGCGCGCGGATGGTTTTCGGCGACCTGATGGACACGGTCTTCGGCGAGTTGTTGCCCACCCAACGGGACCGGCTGCGGGCGGTCGAGGACATCGGGTCGGTCGATCTCGGGGGCGGCCGGTCGCTGACGACGCACTACTCCCCCGGCCACGCGCAGCACCACGTCGGGCTGCTGGATTCGCAGACCGGTGACCTCTATGTCGGGGACGCGGCCGGAATCTTCGTTCCCGAAACCGGCGGCCTTCGCCCCTCGACTCCGCCTCCGGACTTCGATCTGGACACCGCTCTCGCCTCGCTTCAGAAGTTTCGCGACCTGGGCCCGCAGCGGCTGCTCTTCAGTCATTTCGGACCGGTGGCCAGCGACGTGGACGGTGCCCTGGTCGGCGCCGGCGAGGAGATCAAGGAGTGGGTCGGTCTCGTGCGGGAGAGCCGGGTCAACGCCCTCGACCTGGATCATGCGATCACGATGGTTCGGGAGCGGACCGCCGAACGGTACGGGCGGCTCTACACCGATCCGGAACTCGATCAGAAGTTCGAGACGCTGAGTTCGACCGCCGCGAACATTGCCGGGATCAACCGATGGCTGGACAAGCTCGAAGCTGCCGCCGCCGATGAGAGTGCCTAGGCAGGGCTAGGCCTTGAGCTCCGCCAAACGATCGAGGGCGTCGGTTTCGCCGTCGTCGTCGATCTCCGCGACCGAGCCGAACCACGTCGCCGCCTCATCCGACTGGCCAGCGTCGGTGAGCGCATCCGCGTAGGCGTACCAGAGCCGAGCTGTCCACGGGCGCACCGCCTTGGAGGCGACGAGCGGACGCAGCGACGCGACGGCGGCCTGGGCCTCGCCTCGGTCACGTCGAGCGCCGGAAACGACGATCGCGAGTTCGACGCGAGCGGCGGGATCAAGCCGTCCGACCTCGGAGTCGCGGGCAAGGGCGAGTGCTCGCTCCGGGCGGCCCAGACCACGTTCGCAGTCGGCCATCACCGGCAGGTATGACGGGTCGCCGGTCATTCGGCGCAGCGCGCGCAACTCCGCGAGAGCGGTGGCGTAGTCGCCGGTTCGGTACGCCGTGATCGCCGCCGCTTCCCGCACGGTGGGCAGCCGGGGCGCGAGGTGGCGCGCGTACCGGGCGTGGACGTCGGCTGACTTTGGGTCATCGTCGAGCAGTTGGCCGGCTGCGACCAGGTGCGCGGCCACCCGGTCGGCGAGGGATTCCGGCAGGCTGCGCAGTCCGGCGCGCGCCGCCCGGTCGAGCAGCGCGGGGTCGGCGCCTTCCGGAAGCTCCGGAGCCGCCGGCCGGCGTACCGCTGGGCGCTGGTCAGCGGGCTGAGTGCTCGGCCGGCGATCCCCCGTCCGTCGGTGATCCTCTGTCCGTCGGCGCTCCTCTGTCGGCCGGCGCTCACCGGCGAGTCGCCGATCGCCGGTCGGCCGGCGTGCGCCGATGGATGGGTGTCGTGCATCACCGGTGCCCGCGCGACGCTCCGGCATGCGGACTCCTTGACATTCTCGACCGATCAGAAACCCAAAAAAGGGGGCTCACCGCGATTGCGGTGGCCCCCTTTTTTGAAAGATGTCCGGCGGCGACCTACTCTCCCACCCCGTCCCCGGGGCAGTACCATCGGCGCTGAAGGGCTTAGCTTCCGGGTTCGGAATGGGACCGGGCGTTTCCCCTTCGCTATTGTGCCGCCGAAACTCTATTGAGATGTTTTCCGGGAGTCACGGCTTTACCGCCGATTCTGACATCAGCGAGCCGCGATTCGACCGCATCTCGGGAACCGCACAGTGGACGCGAGCTCCCCCGGCTTTCACCGGGAGAATGATCTTTGTGGCAAGTCCTCGGCCTATTAGTACCGGTCAGCTACATGCGTTGCCGCACTTCCACTTCCGGCCTATCAACCCGCTCGTCTGGCGGGGGCCTTACCAGGTTGACCCTGTGGGAGACCTCATCTTGAAGCGAGCTTCCCGCTTAGATGCCTTCAGCGGTTATCCCTTCCGAACGTAGCCAACCAGCAGTGCACTTGGCAGTACAACTGGCACACCAGAGGTTCGTCCGTTCCGGTCCTCTCGTACTAGGAACAGCCCTTCTCAAGTCTCCTGCGCGCGTGGCGGATAGGGACCGAACTGTCTCGCGCATAATGACTCCCCTATTACTAGGGGTATAGACTATACCTCCACCCTTTTTCAAGGGGCCGGCGTATTATGGGAATTGCTTCCGGGTGTCAAACCGGAATCCCATCGCTGTGCTGAACAGGCACAGCAGTCGTTACGGGGGCACACACACCCGTGCCACGCAGATGTTGCTCGACATCCGCGGCGAATATTCGCTTCGATTTCGAATAGTTTAGGGTTGCGAAGGCGTCGACACAGCGTGCCAATTCCAGGAATTCCTCAGCACTCACTCGCGGTTGGATCCGCCGAAGCAGATCCAACGCAATCGGCACGTGACGTCGCTTGAAGACGACGTACGGTTCGAGTGCGGTGAGCGTGGTGATCAGCAGCGGCCGGCTGGTGACCACGAGGTCACTCATGCCGGTGCCACGATCGCGCAGATAGCCGCCGCCGACCAGGCGCTGGAGATGCTCCAGCCCCGCTCGGGCAGTGGTGCTCTGCGTGAAGGACATACTCGCTCGGATGTAAAACCCGAACTTGTACTCCTTCTGACGGACGAGTTGGAAGTGGATGCTTCCATCTCCGTCCAGGAATCCTGCAAGGTACGCCGCGTCTTGTGCCTTCATTGTGTGGCCTTCCCTCGGTATTGCCCTGAACCTAGCGTTCGGTCATGACAGTTCAGGGTTTCACCGATATGAGCCGATGAGCACCTGTGGATTACTCCACAGGGACGCAGCAATCTACGTTCTAAACCCAGCTCGCGTACCGCTTTAATGGGCGAACAGCCCAACCCTTGGGACCTACTCCAGCCCCAGGATGCGATGAGCCGACATCGAGGTGCCAAACCTTGCCGTCGATATGGACTCTTGGGCAAGATCAGCCTGTTATCCCCGGGGTACCTTTTATCCGTTGAGCGACGGCGCTTCCACAAGCCACCGCCGGATCACTA
>JAICXJ010000055.1 GCA_025980465.1 Frankiales bacterium
CGCCCGGTTGAGGTGCCCTTGTCGGTGGCGGCCTTCTCTTTCTGCGCTTGCGCGTGTCCCTTCGCGGGTCGTTGGTTGTCCGGCGCCTCGCCCGAGTCGTGCCAAGGCAACCCGCGTTGCGCCTTCGACACAAGCACCATTCCACCGAGCCAGATGATCAATATCAGGACGCTGCTCGGGGTCAGCCGCAGGTAGTACAGGTGCGAGGGGAGCTGGGTACCCATCACAGTGACAACCAGAACGGCAATGACGAGCGCCGCTTCCAGCACGAGGGTGAGACTCGCGGCTTGATAGCTCAACGGTCTGCGCGGGCGCACACCGAACGCGTCGAGGAGGACGAGGACCACAGTCTGAATCGCGATTCCTCCCAGAATGTTGCCTACGGCCACGCCGATGGCGTGCTGCAACGCCGCCGACGCCGTGATCGCGATCTCTGGCAGGTTCGTGGCTATGGCGAGGATCACCGTCCCGCCCAGCGCGGCGCCCAAGTGAAGCCGCTCGTCCAAAACATCTGTCATGTTGGACAGGCTGGTCCCGGCGATCCATATCGCTGCAGCGGCGACCGCGAAGATGACCAGAAGGACGGGCAGCGCCAGATCGGACACGTTGAACCCTCGCTACGTCGACGCTGGGACCGCCCCGCTGGCGGGATCGTCGATCTTGTTCCCATTCCCTGCGGATGAAAGCACCAGCGTTCGCGCGCGGGGGTAGCCGACCGCACTCGTCGTCGCACTCGCGCGAGCTTGCCCGGTGCGACAAAGGCGATGGAGCGAGACTCGACGCGCGCCGGCTGCGGGGTCGGTCGGCGAGTACTAGGACGAGGCGAGCCCAGTCCTTGCTGGGGAGGTCGTCAGTAGATGTTCGCCGCTGCGGCGGACCGGTCGGGTGGATCGCTTCCTGAAAGGCAACGATCGCGCGATTGACAATGCGGGACCGACCATCTGCGGTAGCGAAGGTCGCGACTGCTAATCAGGGTGGGTGGGTCGGTCGCTGACCTCATGGTCGGCGCCACTGCCGCTGCCGCCAGCGTGGATGGCATCATCGGCGGTCCGCGAGCTACGGATCCGGTGGATCGGGCACACGTTGCGCGCCGAGGTCGACGTCAGTGTCGACCCGGATCTCACCGTCAACGAAGCGCACGATCTCGCACACCACGCCGAAGCGCACCTGTTATGCGAAGTGCCGCGACTAACCGCAGCTACTGTCCGCGTAAGCCCGTGGGGTGCGCATCGACTCCGGCGCCGCGCCGCTGTGACCTCGGCGTTCAAGCCTGGCATCATCAACAGGATGTCTAGCGCTACGCGGGGCGATGCCCGGATCGCGATCGCTGCATCACCGCAGCAGGTCTACGACATCGTCTCCGACGTGATCTCTATAGGAGATCGAAGCCCGGAGTGTTACCGGTGTGAGTGGCTTGACGGCGCGTCCGTGGCGCGGGTCGGTGCGCGTTTCAAGGGTTACAACCGGCTTGGGCTGCTTCGCTGGTCGACGATCTCGGTGGTGACGGCCGCGGAGCGAGGTCGAGAGTTCGCATTCACTGTCCTCAGTGGGGATCGTGACTCGACCTGCTGGCGCTACGTCATGGAAGGCGACGGTCAGACGACGACTCTGACCGAATCGTATGAGTTCGTTTGGTGTCCGATCGTCAGCCGGATCGCCGAAGCACCGATTCCTCGCGACAAACAGCTGCGGCGGGGTATCGCGCAGACCATCGAGCGAGTCAAGGTCGAGGCCGAGGCGCGAGCGGCAGCTAGCCCCTGGTAACAAGTGGTCGTCACGAAACGCCGACGCTGGCGCACACGCATGCGAGTACTCACGACCCGGCAACGACAACGGCCCCCGTTAGGTCGAGCGCTCGAGTTGGTCAGAGCGGTTGGCTGGATCGGACCCGGTCCGGCACCGCTGCCGGGTAGGCAGTCTCGTGGCTGAGTGCGTCTCCGGCGCCGCCGCTGCGTTCCATCTTGTGCCAGCGCAGGCGGATCCCCGACAAGGCGCTCACGACAGACTGGATGACAACGAGATACATGAGTTGGCGGTACACGAATTGCTGCAGCGGCAGCACCCATAGCGGTGACAGCGGCTCGTCGTCCAGCCGGAGCGCATACGCTGCGGTGAACAGCTGAAGGACCATGAAACCGACCCAGAACGCGGCCACTCGCCACGGGTCCAAGAACAGGAATCCGAACAGCGCGAAAAGGTCGATGAGCGGAGACAGCAACGGCATGAGGACCTGGAACAACAGCAACGAGGGCAGCCCGATCCAGCCGAGCCGGCGCCCATGGCCGGTGTCGAACACCGCGCCGCGATGCTTCCAGGCCGCCTGCATCGTGCCGTAACACCATCGGTAGCGCTGGCGCCACAGATCCGCGAGCGAAGCCGGCGCCTCGGTCCAGGCGCGGGCCCGCTCTTCATAGACCACGTGGAAGCCGGCGCGGTTGATCGCCATCGTCAGGTCGCTGTCTTCGGCGAGGGTGTCGGTGCTGACACCGCCGACACGGGTCAGCACGTCGCGACGAAACGCTCCGATCGCGCCGGGCACTGTCGTGATGCAACCGAACAGGTCGTACATCCTGCGGTCGAGGTTGAAGCCAACGACGTACTCGAGATGCTGCCACCGGCCCAGCAGACCGTGTCGGTTGCCCACCTTGGTGTTTCCGCTGACCGCCCCGACCTGCGGCCCATGAAGAGGTTGCACCAGATTCCGCACCGTGTCGGTCTCGAACACGGTGTCACCGTCAACCAACACCAGGATGTCGTACCGGGCCGCCGCGATCCCCGTGTTGAGCGCGGTCGCTTTACCGGCGTTGTTCTGTCGAATCACTCGCACGGAGGCGATGCCGAATGAGTCCACGAGCTCCGCCGTGCCATCGGTGGAGCCGTCGTCGACCACGATGATTTCGAAGTCGGGGTAGTCAGCCGCGGCGAGTGAGCGGACCGCCGCCTCGATGCCGACTCGCTCGTTGTACGCCGGGACAACAATGCTGACAGCTGGCAGGAAGCTGCGCTCGCCCATGTGGCGCCGCGCAAGGCGCTTGTGACGTCCGGCCACCACGATCATGAGGAGGGTTCGCAGCACTGCCAATGCGGCGAGCGGGATGACGACCCAGCTCACGAAGATGCCGAGCCCGCTGCTGACCCGAAGCGCCACCATAAGGCCCTCGCCCTGAAGGTGGGTGACCTCGCTCGTGGCCTGGTCCGCGGCCTGCGGCGACAACCCAAGACCACCCGTGACGGTCGTGAAGCGGTAACCGCGGGCGCGCAGGGACGAGATGAGTTGGGCGACGGCGTGAACGGTTTGGGATCTGTCGCCGCCGGCGTCGTGGAACATCACAACGGCGCCGGCGCCACCAGCGGGGGACGCGTTGGCCACGATCCGTGGCACTCCGGGCCTGCGCCAATCTTCGCTGTCGCGATCGGCGAGTGCGACGAGGTAGCCGTCGCTGGTGGCCTGGCGGATGGTGGCGAGATCCCGCGGCGTCACCGCGGCAGGTGTTGAGGAGTAGGGGAGCCGAAGCAGAGTTGTCGATCTGCTGCTCGCGCCGGAAAGAGCGAGTTGGCTCAGCGAGAGTTCGAGGTTCTCTCGCCATGCCGGCACCGTGGACAGGTTTGCGTGGGTGAAGGTGTGGATGCCAACCTCGTCACCCTGGGCAAGCTCCTGCCGAACGAGGTCCGGATGTGCGGCTATCCGGGTGCCCACGTCGAAGAAGGTGGCGGGAACATGCTCGCGTCGCAGCTCGGCGAGGATCCGAGGTGTCCACGTGGGATCGGGTCCGTCGTCAAAGGTGAGAGCAACGGTGTGGTCGGGCAACCGATGAGCCGTCAGCCCCTTCGGACCTCTGGTGATCAGTGAACCGCCGGCGGGCGCCGCTGACGCCCTGCCGCTCGCTGGTAGCGCGGTCCCCGAGCCGCCGACATCCTGGTGGGCGTACCCCTGCAGGAGCAGGCCCGCGCATACCGCCGTCATGATGATGGTGAAAAGCACCCAGTGGCCCGCTGGGGAGACCTTGCGGCGGGCCGATGCAGACCCCGCGCTCACAGCTGGCTGCGCGAAGCATGCGTCCGCGCCGGATGCGCCACCGGCTTGCCGGTCCGCTGCGTGGGCGTCGGGTGGACCGGCTTGCCAGCATGATTGGTGCGCGTAGGTGTCGGATGCGCGGCCGTAGAGCCGGCGAGAGGCGAAGGCGTTGGTATGGGTCTCGCGCTGGCGGTGGGCTGCGGGCTGGCCGTCGGTCTACCCGGACCAGGGGTGCGTGAGCCGGTCGGATGCGGTCGGGACGTGGGTTGTACGGACGGGCGCCTGGTCACCGGGGCATGGCCCTGCCGGCTCGAGCCGCCGGGAGTAGGTGTTGTCACGCCGGACGGTGAGAGGCGGTCGCCCGCTCCGCCCGGAGGACGCGCGGCCGGGACCTTCGGCGCTGCCGCATCAGGCAGCAGCTTTACCCCTGCGAATGAGAACGGCAGGAACCCGGGCGACGCCGACAGGCTGACGGCGACCAGCATCATGTAGGCGACCACGAGCGCGGCGAGGATCCATCCCGCCGTCCGCACCCTGCGGTGACGGCGCCCGGTGGCATCCAGGAAGACCGGAGCGGCGTCGGGCGATCGGACAGGGTCCATCGCCACTTCGGTCTCAACTCCACAGCCTGGGTTTGGATCGCCGTCAGATCGGGTCCACCTGGTGATCGCTGCGGGGAGGCTAGGCGTTACAGCGTGCCTCAGACTGAGTTGTCAGGGCGCTCGGCGCCGTGACCCGCTTGCGAATCCTGACAAGTCGCGAGGGCTGCGCAGCTTCATCGACTACGGCACGCCGGCTAACGCGCCGCTTCGGGTGATCGCGTTCCACACTTCGGCCCGAAGCCGGACCAGGATCTCGGTTGTGTAGTGGTTGACGTTTCGCCATACCGGAATGCCGTCAAGGATGGGCAGGCACACCGGAGCGGTCGGGCAGGCAACCTGGTTGAGGCTGAAGGTGAACACCGACCCGGGATGGGCGGCAGCCGCCTGGCGGTAGTAGGTATCGCTTACCGACGGATGCGAGACCGGGACCAGGCACTGACGCACATACGTCGCGCCGGACAGGCAGCTGAGCGGGTCGAAGCTGCTGGTGATGATGCCGCGAAGGATGAGCGCGCGCGCACCGGTCGCGGTGATCTGCGCGAGGGTCTCGTTCGTCGTGTCCTTGATCAGCTGGTGCAGTGTTTCGTTCGAACCGCCGGTCCGAATCAGGCTGTGTCCGTAGATCGCGGGGTTGTCGCGGGCGAAGGAGGCAACCACGACGAGGTCGGGATGCAGTGTGGGCAGCACGTCGCGATACCAGGCGCCGCGTTCGGCGGTGCAGGTTGCCTGGTCTGCCGGAGTGAGGATCAGGTTGGAGAGCTGCGCCTGCCACGGGCAGGAGGACATCGCGTTCTCGGCCAGCGTGAAGCCGTGCTCCCGCGCCAGCGCGGCCAGGACCGGCAGAAGCATCCGAGCGTGGCTGTCGCCGACCAGTACGACGACGGGTCGGCCACCGCTGACCACTACGCACTTCTGCGGCGCAGCGGCGGTGCACGACCGGGTCGGCCCGTTGTCGTTGACGTAGGACTGCCAGTTGACGTTCGGGATCTTCGCGCGCGACAGCGTCCGGAACGACGCCCGGTGCGCGACCGGCACGGTCACCGCCGGGGCGTTGAAGTGGCTCAAGTGGGTCAGCGCCGTCGTCACCGCCGGCCGACGGTGGCTGCCGAGCACCGCCGGCACGAGTGCCACCGCGACGACGCTGCACAAGGCCACCCCGGCCGCGACAGTGGGCCAGCGGAACCGGTCGAGGACCCGCGACCGGCGTACCGGAGTTTCGAGTACGGCGGCGGACGCTGCCGCAAGAGCGGTCGCACCGACTGCGGAGATCGCCGCTACCTCGAGTGGCGTCAGGCGGTAGAGGTCGGTGATCACCACGATGATCGGCCAGTGCCACAGGTAGGTCGCGTAGGAGATCTGTCCGAGGTACACCGGAGTCCGGCGAGACAGCAGGGTGGCGGCTCGGCCTTGTTCGGCGAGGGTCACGCCGCCGATGAGAAGGACGCCGAACGCCACGGCCGCGATCCCGCGGTTCGAGATGCTGACGCTGAGCAGGCCGCTGCCGAGCAGCAGGACGCCGGCGAGCCCGGCAAGCCCCACCGCGTCCGTCACGCCGGTGCCGCGTGGTGTCAGGCGCACTTGGCGGGACCGCAGCACCAGCGCCAGAACCGCGCCCGCGAGCAGCTGGTAGGCGCGGGTGTCGGTGCCGTAGTAGGCATGGTTGGGATCGAGCTGCGCCCAGTGCAACTGCGCCGCCAACGACAGCGCGAACAACGTCGCGAGACAGGCAGCCGGGACCCACCGACGTCGACGCCCGACCCGGGTCAGCAGTAGGAGTAGGAGCGGGAAGACGACGTAGAACTGCTCCTCGATGCCCAAAGACCAGAAGTGCAGGAAGGGGCTCTTGCCGAGACCGGTCGCGAAGTAGTTGCTGCTCTCGCTGAGGAACCTCCAGTTCGCGACATAGAGCAACGCGCTCTGCGCGTCTCCCACTAACGGCAACCGGTCGACGAAACTGGCGATCAGCAGGAACACAATGCTCGTCACGACGATGACCAGAACCGCGGGAAGCAGCAGCCGGCGGGCCCGGCGGGCGTAGAAACGACCGAAGTGAACCCGGCCGGACTCGGTGACGTCGCTGAGCAGCACGCTAGTGATGAGGAAGCCCGACAACACGAAGAACAGGTCGACCCCGATGAAGCCGCCGCGAGCAACCGCAAGACCGCTGTGGAACAGCAGGACGAGGTAGACCGCCACTGACCGCAGCCCGTCAAGTGCCGGTTGGTAGCGCAGTGACGCGCCCGGCGGGCCATCAGCCACTGGCCGACGGTACCGAGGAAACCTCTACGACTCTTGGGACGCTCAGCCGAGGATGCCGAGTCGGGCGTCTCGCTGACCGGCCGCACGTTCGGTCGCGAACTGCTCGAGCCAGGCCTTCATCTCCTCGCTGCCCTGCTCGTCCGCCCACCGGCGCGGGATTGCCGGGAAGGAGTAGCCGTCGGGAAGCGGTGGCGGTGGCGGCGTGGCCTCGCGGCGCTGCATCGCTGCGTCGATCGCGGGTGCGAGCCGCTGCTCCTTGGCCTTCACCTGAGCCTCGTCACGATCGCGGAACGCCGGAAGCACCTCGCGCCCGAACAGCTCCAGGGATTCGCAGATGTGCTCGTGTCGGTTCTTGCCGGCCTGCAGCACGAAGATGACCTGGTCGACGCCGGCCTGCTCGAACCGCTCCAGGTATTCGCGCACCTGAGCCGGCGTACCGGTCGCGCCGCGCAATCCGGTGCGGTCACCAGCGGTGAGTTTCGCGCCGAGTCGTTCCTGCTCGACCGCGGCGGCAACCTCCGGTGAGTAGCCGACCTCGCCACGGCGTTCGAGGTACTCGGCCCACACATCGGTAGCGCCCGGCTGGTGCTCGCCGAATACGTAGTAGTGGCCGAGGGAGTACCCGAAGAAGTTCCCGCCCTCCAGGCCGCGCTCGAGCGCGACCTTCTGGTCCGGGTGGAGCATCATCTGCGTCACGCACGCGATGTTCGGGTTGACGAAGTGACCGACCGGCACGCATTTCTCGGCCAGCGTGGCCTGGTAGTCAGCGACCCACTTGGTCGCCTCCTCCGGGTCGATGAAGGCGAACGTCAGCGCGCCGATCCCTTTCTCGGCGGCGAGCAGGATCGTGTCGCGACGGGAGCAAGCGACCCACAGCGGCGGGTGGGGTCGCTGCATCGGTTTGGGTACGACGTTGCGTGGCGGCATCTGCACGAACCGGCCGTCGACCCCGGTGAACGGCGTCTCGGTCATGCAGCGGATCGCGACCTCGAGCCCCTCCAGCCACGCATCGCGTTTGGTGGCCGGGTCGACGAGAAAACCGCCGAGTTCGGCTTCTGACCCCGACTCGCCCGAGCCGAACTCGACCCGTCCACCCGAGATCAGGTCGAGCGTGGCCACTCGCTCTGCGGTGCGGGCCGGATGGTTGTAACCCGGTGCGGTCTGGATGATGCCGTGGCCGAGCCGGATCTGCTGGGTGCGTTGACTGCACGCACCGAGGAACACCTCGGGCGCCGACGAGTGGCTGTACTCCTCGAGGAAGTGGTGCTCCACCTCCCACACGACGTCGAAGCCGAGCCGGTCAGCCAGCTCGACCTGCTCAAGAGCGTCCTGCAGCAGCCGGTACTCCTCGCCGTCCGCCCAGGGTCGCGGCAGCTGGTGCTCGTAGAAGATGCCGAACTTCACGCCGCACCCACGCCGACTGCGTGAAACTCGGCGAGGATGTCGGCGCCGTTCGGTCGTCGTCCGCACCAATGCTCGACCTCGCGCAACGTGGCGGCCCGCCCGTCGGTACGCGCCGGTCCGAGGCTCAGCGCGAGCAACGGATCCCAGATCAGCTCCACCATTTCCGAGCCGGCGTACCGATTCCCGCTCGCGCCCAGCCAGGTGCGGTCGCGCATCTCCGACACCGCGGTTCGCAGGTAGCCGACGTGCGGCGCCTCGTCGGCGCGGATGTAGGAGACCAGTCGGGCGGCCTCGCCCTCGCCACCCACGAGTGCCGTGTCCGACATCCATTCCTCGGCCCACGCGAAGGTGTGGAACGCCGATACCTCGATGAACAACACCCGGATCATCAGCGTGACCATCACCTCGAGCTCGGCCGAGATGTCGTCGGGCAGCCGACGGTCCTTGGCGACGTTTCCAGCGCCCTGACCGATCCCCATCCGCGCCAGCATCGCGGTCACATCGATGTCATCGCAGGTCCGGTCGAAGGCGATGTCGCGGGCCGCGAACCACATGTCCCGATGTCCGGCGACAGTGAACCCGGCGGCGTCCTGCCAGCCGGCCTCGTCGCGGCCATGGGCTTCGAACAGGCCGCGTCCGAGGTGATCGATGGCGGTGCCGCGGATGTCCTCGACGAAATGCTGCTGCAGGTTTCCCGGCTTGAGGTGACGGATGTTCGCGCCGTACCCCTCGACGGTGCCGATCCTGGTGAGCGTTGCCATCAACGGCTCTGGTACGCCGGCGCGGATCAAGAACCGCGCCTGCTCGACGCTCGGGAAGGTCTTTTCCCAGCGCTCGAGCGGTACGCCGATCAGCTCGGTACCGAACTGCGCATGATGCTGCTCGCCCCAGGCCTCGATGGCCGGCGCGCGAAACTGCGTGCGTGGCGATCGGTAGTGGCCGCCGTCGTCGAACCCACCGTGGCAGCGCCGGCCGCCGGCGTACAGCGGCTCGCTGACCGCAGGGTCGGCGAGCAGCTCAGCCTCGCTGAACTCGACCTGGGTAGTGGCCATCCGACGGCCTTTCGAATCCGATTCGGTTCTGGTCCAGGTCAACCTAGAGCCACGACGCCCCGCCGCCAACCCAGGTAGCCGTCACGGCGCAGGCGCCGGGCCCGAATCAGGCTGCCAGCGGGGTGTGCCGGTTCGGCACGACCTCCTCGCCGACCGGTGGTCCGGGCGGCGTACCGTCCCCGAACGGGCGACCGCCGAGCTCCTCCCGGTGATGTGGCGTCAGCCAGTTGGCCAAGTCGGGACCGCACGGCACGATCCCGGTGGGGTTGATGTCGTCCTGCACGCAGTAGTAGTGCCGCTTGATGTGATCGAAGTCGATCGTGTCGCCGAAGCCGGGAGTCTGGAACAGGTCGCGCGCGTATCCCCAGAGCACATCCAGCTCGGACAGCTTGTGCTGGTTGCACTTGAAGTGACCGTGGTAGACGGCGTCGAAGCGCGCCAGCGTGGTGAACAAGCGCACGTCCGCCTCGGTGAGCGTGTCACCGACCAGGTACCGCTGCCGGCGCAGCCGATCCGAGAGCCGGTCCAAAGCCTCGAACAGCCGCCGGTACGCCGACTCGTACGACGTCTGGGTTCCGGCGAAGCCCACGCGGTACACGCCGTTGTTGACCTCGCGATACACGAACTGCATCACCGCGTCGATCTCGTCCCGCTTCGACTCCGGATACAGCTGCGGCGCGCCCTCCCGGTGATGGTCGCGCCACTCGGTGGAGAGGTCGAGGGTGATCTGCGGGAAGTCGCTCGTGATCACCTTGCCGCTGGCGATCTCGACGATCGCCGGGACCGTGATGCCCTTGTCGTAGGTCGGGTCACGGGCCAGGTACGCCTCCTGCAGGCGCTCGATGCCGAGCACCGGGTCGCGCCCGTCGTCGTAGGTCTCGGTGAAGGTCCAGCTGCGCTCATCATGGGTCGGGCCACAGATCCCCATCGACAGCACCGGCTCGAGTCCGAGTAGCCGGCGGACGATGATCGCGCGGTTCGCCCACGGGCAGGCGCGGGCGACGATCAGCCGGTAGCGACCGGCCTCGACCGGGTAGCCGTCGCGGCCATCGCGGGTGATGCGCGTGGTGAGGTAGTCGCTGTCACGGTTGTAGTCGCCGCCGGGGCTCACATAGCCAAGTGCCATGTCCCCGACATACCCCGTCCCAGGCGCCAATCCGCCTGATCGACCGACCCCCCTGGTTCCGAACCGGGTTCGGGTCGTACCGTCTCCTGGAAGCCGGTGATCGGAGGAGTACGTGGTCGACTTCGCCCTGAGCGACGAGCAGGAGGAACTGCGCCGCTCGGTTCGGCGTTTCCTCGCTGACAAGTCACCGTCGGCCGAGGTGCGCCGGCTGATGGCCACCGAGGAGGGATTCGACCCCGGGGTGTGGCGGCTGATGGCCGAGCAGCTCGGCCTGCCCGGCATCGCGATACCGGAGGAGTACGGCGGCAGCGGCTACAGCTACGTCGAGCTCGCGATCGTGTTCGAGGAGACCGGCGCAGCGCTGCTGTGCTCGCCGCTGTTCGCGACGGTCGGGCTCGCTGCGAACGCGCTCCTACAGTCCGGCGACGAGGCGGCGAAGAAGGACTTGCTTCCTGCCATCGCCTCCGGTGAACTGACCGCGACGGTGGCGATCACCGAGGACGACGGCCACTGGGAGCCCGACGCCACCACGCTGCGGGCCAGTCGCGAGGGCGACGGCTGGGTCCTCAATGGCCACAAGTCGTTCGTCCTCGACGGCCACACCGCCGGCCTCGTCCTCGTCGTCGGCATCACCGACGCCGGGCTCTCGCTCTTCGCGGTCGACGGTGACGCGACAGGTGTCGAGCGGGTGCTGCTGCCCACGCTGGACCAGACCCGTAAGCAGGCCCGGCTGACGTTCTCCGGCACCCCGGCCCGGCTGATCGGTACGGCGGGGGACGCCGCCGACCTGGTGGCGACCACGCTGTCGCTGGCCGCGGTTGCGCTGTCGGCCGAGTCCACCGGCGGCGCGCAGCGCTGCATGGACTCATCGGTGGAGTACGCGAAGACCCGGATCCAGTTCGGTCGTCAGATCGGCTCGTTCCAGGCCATCAAGCACAAGTGCGCCGACATGCTCGTCGAGGTCGAGTCGGCCCGATCCGCGGCGTACTACGCGGCGTCGGAAGCAGCCGAGGACTCCGACGAGCTCGCGGCCGCGGCCAACCTGGCCAAGGCGTACTGCACCGACGCGTTCTTCCACACCGCGGCCGAGAACATCCAGATCCACGGCGGGATCGGCTTCACCTGGGAGCACGACGCGCATCTGTACTTCAAGCGGGCGAAGTCGTCGCAGCTTCTGCTCGGCGACCCGTCGTACCACCGCGAGCTGCTCGCCCAGAAGATCGGTATCTGACTGAGGTCTCGAACGACTCACAGTCGATCAGGAATGAAGAAGCGCCGGCGCGGCGGCGAACCCTAGCCTGCCTTTTGAGCTGGTCGACAGCTCGCCGATCGTCGAACGTCGAAAGGTAACCGGAAATGTCCGCGAAGACTTCGAAGACCCCCGCCGCCGGCTTCAGTGCGGAGGAGCGCGCCGCAATGAAGGAGCGCGCCGCCGAGTTGCGCGCCGAAGGCAAGAAGGGCGCCAAGAAGGCCGACGAGCTGCAGGCGACGCTGGACAGCATCGCCAAGATGGCGCCCGCGGATCGGACGCTTGCCGAGCGGGTCCACGCGACCGTGACCGCGGCCGCTCCGCAGCTGTCGCCGAAGACGTGGTACGGCATGCCGGCCTATGCCAATACCGACGGCAAGGTGGTCGTGTTCTTCCGCGACGCCGGAAAGTTCAAGGAGCGGTACTCATTCCTTGGATTCCAGGACACCTCCAACCTCGACGACGGCGACATGTGGCCGGTGGCCTACGCCCTGGCGAAGTGGAGCCCGAAGGTGCAGAAGCAGGTGACCGACCTGGTGAAGGCGGCGTTGTCGGACCGCTAGCGAATAGGGTCACGGTGTGACTGACCGAGTGAGGCTGACCATCGAGGACGGCGTTGCCGACGTCCGAATGGTTCGTGCCGAGAAGATGAACGCGATCGATCCTGCGATGTTCTTGGCTCTCGCCGAGACCGGCGAGAAGTTGAAGGCATCCAGCGAGATCCGCGCCGTGGTGCTCTCGGGAGAAGGTCGGGCCTTCTGTGCCGGGCTCGACATGGCGAGCATGCAGCAGCTCGCCGCCCCGGACAACGACTCGAGGGACACGGTTCTCGACGACGCGGCGCAGCGCACCGAGGCCGGTGCCAACTACGCCCAGCAGGCGTGTTACGTCTGGCGCGAGGTGCCGGTGCCGGTCATCGCGGCAGTCCACGGCGTCGCGTTCGGCGGCGGCTTCCAGCTCGCGCTCGGCGCCGACATCCGGATCGTCGCGCCGGACGTGCGGATGGCCATCATGGAGATCAAGTGGGGACTGATCCCGGACATGAGCGGGATGGTCCTGCTACCCGGGCTGGTGCGGGACGACGTCGCGCGCGAGCTCACCTGGACGGGACGGATCCTCAACGGCGAAGAGGCGGTCAAGCTGGGCATCGCGACCAGGGTGGCCACCGATCCGCACGCCGAGGCGTTGGCGCTGGGGCGTGAGATCGCGAACAAGAGCCCGGAGGCGATCCGGGCCGGCAAGCGGTTGCTCAACCTCACCCAGACCGCTGCCCCGGCCGAGGAGATCTTCCTCGCCGAAAGCCTCGAGCAGCGCGCACTGATCGGTACGCCGAACCAGACCGAAGCCGTCGTAGCAAACTTCGAGAAACGCCAGCCGGCCTTCACCGACTAGCACGGGCGAGATGTCAGGGCGCTCGGCGCCGGACAAGCGCGCATTTTCCTGACAGGTCGGTCAGCTGGCGACGATGCCGCCGTCGCAGGTGATGGTGTCGCCGACGGTGAACGCCCCCGCGCGCGAGCACAGGAAGATGGTCAGTCCGGCGATGTCCTCCGCCGTACCGATCCGACCGCGGGCCATCGTCTTGCCGAGGGCGGCCCAGTCGGTCCCCTCGACATCGCCGCCGGTGCCGACGCCGGTCGAGAGCATCCAGGTCGGGAACGGGCCGGGTGCGATCGCGTTGACCAGGATGTTGCGCCCGATCAGGCGGGCGCCCATCTGCCGCGTCATCGCGTGCAGCGCCGCCTTGGACGGGCCGTAGGACCAGGTGTCGAACGACGGCGTCTTGATCCCGTCGACCGATCCGATGTTCACGATCCGAGCGGGGTCCTCGGCATTGCCGGCCGCTTCCAGCAACGGAAGCAGCCGCTGGGTGAGGAAGAACACGCCCTTCACGTTCGTGTCCATCACCTTGTCCCAGCCGACCTCGGGGAACTCATCGATCGAGTTGCCCCATGACGCGCCCGCGTTGTTGACGAGGATGTCCAGCGACGATTCCGTCTCACGCAGTCGGGAGACCACCGAGTCGATCCCGTCGAGCGCGGACAGGTCGCCCGGTAACGGGATGCAGGTCCCGCCGTACTCCTGCGTGAGTCGGGCGGCGGTCGCGGCGCAGACGTCCGCTTTGCGCGAGCTGATGTACACCTTCACGCCGTTGGCCAGGAATCCGGCCGCGATCATCTCGCCGATGCCTCGCGAACCACCGGTGACGAGCGCCACTTTGCCCGCCACCGAGAAGAGATCGGCAGCCTTGAGGTTCGTCATGCGATCAGGCGTTCTTGGGCAGCTCGGAGAACGGCTTCTTCGAGTCGGAGCCGGGTTCCTTGGGCAGGCCGAGGACGCGCTCGCCGATGATGTTGCGCTGGATCTGGTCGGTGCCGCCGTAGATCGGTGGTGCCTGGGCGTAGAGAGCGGACATCGTTACGGCGGGAAGGACCGGGTCGTTCACTGTGGCACTGAGCGTCTTCGCCTGTGCTCCGTCGTACGCGTGCAACATTCCGCTCGCGCCCGCGATCTCGAGGCCGAGATCGCGTTGCAGCCGTACCACGTTGCTCATCGACAGCTTGCCCACGTTCGGCATGCCAGGAATGTCGCGCCCGGCTGCCTTGGCGGCCTTGACCCGCTCCCCGTTGAGCCGGCCGATTTCACCAAGGGTGTGCAGCTCGACCAGCCGCTGCCTGATCAGCGGGTCGTTGGCCTTGCCGTTGGCCTGGGCGTAGGAGATCAGCATCGCCGCCGACGACCGCGGCCGGCCGTCCGAGGTCACCGCCGCTGCAGGCTGGCTCGGCGCCGGGCCGACCAGGTCGCCGACCCGCTTGTCGAGGTTGCCGGCGACCGTGCCGGGCTGGATCTGCTGCTGCGAGCCGCTTCCGCCACCACCGGTGCCGAGGCCGGCCCGCTCGAACGCGAGCGTGGTGTTGGCGACCCGCCAGCCCTCGTTCTCCGCCCCGATGATCGCGTCGTTGTCGACACGCACGTCGGAGAGGAAGACCTCGTTGAACATCGCGTTGCCGGTCATCTCCCGCAGCGGACGCACTTCGACACCGGGCTGATGCATGTCGCAGACAAACCAGCTGATGCCGGAGTGCTTCGGTGCGTCGGGGGAGGTGCGCGCGAGCAGCATGCCGAGGTCGGCCATGTGACCCAGAGAGGTCCAGACCTTCTGGCCGTTGACGATCCAGGTATCGCCGTCGCGTACGGCGCGCGAGGTCAGCCCGGCGAGGTCGGAGCCGGCACCCGGCTCGCTGAACAGCTGGCACCACGCGACCTGTCCGGTGACGATGTCGCGGACGTAGCGGTCGATCTGTTCCTGGCTGCCGTGGGTCGCGATCGTCGGCGCCGCCAGCAGCATGCCGAGCCCGGGGGGTGCACCGAGCGCACCGAAATTCGCGATCTCCTGCGCGATCCGTACCGCGTCGCTGCGTGAGACGTCGCGGCCGTAGGCATTGCGGGGCAGCGATGGATTGGCCCATCCGGACAGCCCGAGCCGCTCCCACCACTGCGCGACGGTGAGGTCGGGGTCCCAGTTCTCGTCGAGCCAGCTGCGCAGCTCGGCGACGAGCTCATCGGTGGAAGCAATGGCGGTGTCGTCAACGGTCACGCGAGAAAACCTAACCGAGCGGGATTCGGTCGTCTATGACGGCTGCCGAATGCGACGGCTAGGACGCCTGCTGAATCGGCTAGGACGCCTGGTGAATCGGCGAGGACGCTTTGGCGACCTGCGGCCGGCCGGTCACGGCCGCCATGCTGCCGTTCGCCCCGAACAGCCGCTCGCGCCAGGTCTCGACCAGGTCGTCGTTCGGGATGTCGCTCGGGTGGAAGCCCGGCCGCTCGTAGGCCTTGAGGGTCTCCCACACCTGGCGGCTGAGCAACGGCTGGTTGCGCACGTGCCGCCAGCTCTTGCGAAGGGCGCCCGGGCGGTACGACGCGGGGTCGAGCAGCAGCGAGATGATCACCTGCAGGCCGATGCCGATCACGAAGCCGTACCGCACCATCTTCATGGTGATGATGCGCATCCGCTCGCTTCCACCCATCGCCCGATAGACGTCGAAGGCGACCGCCTTGTGCTCGCTCTCCTCGAGGGCGTGCCAATAGAAGAGGTGTTGGACCGCCTCGTGCCCGAAGGACTCCTGGGTCTCGGGGCTGGTCATCACCAGCTCCGCCATCGTCGCCGTGACGTGCTCGAGCGCGGCGGTCGAGGCGAGGTTCGCCATCGGCGGCACCCGTCGGATCCGAAACTCCAGGCCCTTGCGAGTGACTCGCTCGGCGAGCTTGGTGTGGTAGCCGACGGTGTCGAGGTGGGCGTTGAACGCCCGGTGCTCGCGGCCGTGGGTGACCTCCTGACCGATGAAGCCGGCCACCTGCCGTCGCAGCACCGGGTCGGCGATGTCGTCGCGGTAGTGGCGCACCGAGGTGATGAAGAAGTCCTCGCCGTCGGGGAACACCGAGGACAGCGCGGCGATGATGTGGCTCGTGATGAGGTCACCGTCGCCGGCGAAATGCCGCGGCACGGTCTCGAATGCCGACTTCAGCCCGACCTGACGCGGTTTGACCTCGGGGCGGGCACCGAAGCTGTCATCCATGTCGTCGATCTCCCGGTTCGAGGCCTACATAACGAATGCATGTTATTTTAGCAGGACACCGATGTCGAGCTGGGTCGGGTCGAGAGCGAGGGAGTCCGTGGGTCGACGAGCGGGCGTCACGGCTGAGCAGACCCGCGACGAGCTGATCCGGGCCGCGGCGAAGGTCTTCGCCCGTCGCGGGTACGAGGGCGCCACGATCGCCGAGATCGCGGCTGAGGCGGGGCTCTCCAGCGGCGCGATCTACGCCCATTACGAGGGAAAGGCCGGCCTGTTCTCGGCCGTGCTCGCGGCGCACGTGCACCGGATCCTGGCCCAGCGGCTGCACGACGACCGGCCGTTCGACATCGGCGACTTCATCACCGAGGCCGGTGCAGATCTCGAGCGCCGGCGGGTAGCCGAGGGCACTCTTCTCATCGAGGCCGTCATGGCTGCCAAGCACGATCCGACGACCCGCAAGGTGCTCTCGGAGTGGTTCACCGGCCAGCACGAGTTCTTCGCCACCTCGCTCGCCGCCGCTCAGAACGCCGGAACGCTCACCAGATCCTTCGATCCGATGGCAGCCGCTCGCTTCACCACAACCGTCATGCTCGGCTCGCTGGTCCTCGACGTTCTCGACGTCCCGGCGGTGCCACCTGATGACTGGGCCGGGCTCATCGCGCAGCTGGTGAACAGCTTCCGGGCCGCCGTCTCCAGCTGATCTCGCCGAAGCGCCGCACGCCCCGCGGCGGCGCCCGAAGACTCGATCCACGCTCACTGGTCAAGGGCCGGGCGCCGGGCGTCGACGGAGAAGTGTGGCGAATTCAGCGATCGCGGCACGCTCGCGCGGGCCGCGGACTGCCCGCCGCTGCCTGGCGGTCGTCTCGGTGCTGCTGGCGTTCGGTGCGTCCGGCGTGGGCGAGCTCGCTACCTCTGCCGTCGCCGCTGCGTCGCCGTGTGCTTCGTCGCAGGGACAGTCCCACTCGCGTAGCGGCCACTTTCTCGGCGTCGTTCCTGCCGCGGTGGCTGCGACAGCCCGCTGCGGCGCGGCGCCGGCCGGCAGCGAGATCCAACCCGCCCAACCCGACTCGCCCTACAGTGGCAGCCCGCCGCTGACCGACCACGGCGGCAGTGTGATGAGTACGCCGTCGACCGGCGATCGGGTCGTCGTGACACCGGTGTTCTGGGCGCCACCCGGGTTCAGCTTCACCTCGAGCTATCAGAACGTCATCGACACCTATCTGACCAACGTCGCGCACGACAGCGATGGCACGACCAACGTGTTCGCGTCGACGTACCAGTACTCCGGCAGCAACGGCAGCATCAACTACCGGATGTCAATTGCCAGCCCGATCACCGATACCGACGCCTTTCCGGCGGCGGGATGCACGACCAACTCGGGTCAGATCTACGCCGACAACTCGACCTACTCGACGTGCCTCGACGACACCCAGCTCGAGACCGAGCTGTCCGCCGTTAGCGCGGCGCATCACCTGACCAGCGACCTCGGGCATCTCGTCGTGCTGCTGCTTCCGGAGGGCGTCGAGTCGTGCTTCCTCGCCGGCAATCCCAACACCCAGCAATGCACGATCAACAGCTCACCGAGCGGGGCCTACTGCGCGTACCACAGCTCCTTCGGCACCACCTCGCCGACGATCTACGCCGTGATGCCATTCCCGGTGTACGAGTCGGCGACCGGCTTCACCTGCGCCGACGACACCCTCACCGGCGACGGAACACCGGAGTCGCCGAACGGCGACCCCGACGCCGATGTTGAGATCAGCCTGCTCAGTCACGAGACGTCCGAGTCGATCACCGATCCGGAAGGCGATGCGTGGTTCGACTCAGCCGGTAACGAGGACGGCGATGACTGCGCCTACATCTACGGCGCTACTTCCGGTAGCGCGGGCGCGCTCTACAACCAGACGATCAACGGTGCGCATTACCTGACTCAGGAAGAGTTCTCCAACGCCGCGTACGTGCCGGGATCGGCCGGCTGCGTCCAAGACGTCCCGCCGGTGGTCCCAGCGGTGTCCGGCGTCTCGCCGACCACCGGGCCCGCCTCGGCCGGCGGAACCGTGACTGTCACTGGCAGCGGCTTCCAGGGCACGACGGCGGTGATGTTCGGCAGCACGGCTGCGACGTCGTACAGCGTCAACGACCCGACCTCGATCACGGCCACGGTGCCTGCTGGCAGTGGCGCCGTTGACGTCACGGTGTCGACGTCGGCCGGTGCCAGCGCGACAGGCGCCGCCGACCTCTACACCTACGCGTCGTCCCCGCCACCGCCACCACCACCGCCACCACCACCGCCACCGCCACCACCGCCGCCGCCGGTGATCACCCCGACACCGAGCCCCGCCCCCGTCGTCACGGCGGTCTCGCCGCCGTACGGACCGGCCGCCGGTGGCACGATCGTGACGATCACTGGATCGAGCCTGACCGGACTGACCGGGGTCAGCTTCGGCGCGCGGCCTGCGGCGGCGTTTTCCGTCGTCACCGACTCGGAGGCGGTGGCGACCGCCCCATCAAGCGCGCCGGGCACGGTCGACGTGACCGTCTCGGGCGCCGCCGCCACGAGCACCACCTCCGCCACGGACCACTTCACGTTCATCGCCGCACCGACCGTCAGCCGGGTGTCGCCCAACGCCGGCCCGACGAGGGGCGGTACGGCTGTGACGATCACCGGATCCGGCTTCGCGGGCGGCGCGCATGTCACCGTGGGTGGACTGGCAGCGACCTCGGTCAGCGTGACGTCGGCGTCCTCGCTCACCGCCCGTGTGCCCGCTCACCGCGCCGGCACCGTCGAGGTCCGGGTGAGGACGCTCGGTGGCACGAGCCCGGTCGGCAGTGGGGATCGCTTCCGCTACCTGAGCAAGCCGCGGGTGACGGCGCTGTCGGCCTCCAGCGGGCGAGCAACGGGTGGCCAGACGATCCGGATCACCGGTGCCGGCTTCGTGCCGGGTACGACGGTCCGCTTCGGTTCCGCGGTGGCGCGGTCGGTCATGCTGCTGTCATCGACCCGGCTCCGGATTCGGGTGCCGCGACATTCCAGAGGAACCGTGCATCTCGTCGTGAGCACGCCGGGCGGCACCAGCACCAGGAGCCGGGCCAGCCGGTACACGTTCCGCTAGCGCTCAGACGCTGACCGCACCCGCTTTGGCGGCGGCCTTCATCTGCTTCTTGTAGTCGCGAACCTTCTCGAGCGACTTTCGGCTTGTGATGTCGGCGACGGACCGGAACGAGCCGGCCTCGCCGAACTCAGCTGCTGCCTTCCGCCAGCCGGAAGGCCGCACGCCGCACTGCTTGGCGAGTAGCGCAACGAAGATCTTCGCTTTGTGGGTACCGAAGCCGGGCAAGGCCTCGATTCGTCGGCGAAGCTCCAGACCGTCCTTCGCG
>JAICXJ010000008.1 GCA_025980465.1 Frankiales bacterium
GGCCGGCCAGCTAGCCCAGCCAGCCCAGCCAGCCCGCGGGAGTAGGCCTTCAGTGCACCGTCGTGCGTCGGGTCGGGGATGACCCGGCCGCGAGCACGGGGAGCTTGGCGGTACGCACCCGCAGCGCATAGTGACCGCGTTTGAGCACCTTCTTCACGAAGCGATACGTCCCGTTGCTCGCGACCTTCGCCGTACCGAAGCGCTTGCCGTGGTTGTACACCGTCACCTTGCCCGGGAGGTGAGGCGTCACCCGTCCGGTAAGGATCAGGCGCGCGCCGTGCGAGAGGCCCTTAAGGCGATGTGCGACCACCTTCAGCGTCAACCTCGGCGCGACGCTGAGCTTGGCGATGTTCGACAGCGACGGCAGGTCGATCCCGAGCGGCGTGACGCCGCCCTCGAAGTACGCCGCGTAGACCGCATTCTGCATCGGCGTGAAGGTGTAGGAGAAGAAACCGTTCGAGGCGGAATGCACGAGCTTCAGAACCTGGACCTTGCCGCCCACCGTCTTCGACAGCAGGTACACGGCGCCGCTTCCGACGCCCGACCCGCCACTGAGCAGATGCCCGCTCAACGTGACCGACTTTCCTGCGGACAGGACGGAGTGACTCAGCGAGAGGGCGAGCGAGGTCGCCTTGCTGCTCGTCACCGTCACGCAGCCGGCGCACGACCCGGTCTGTCCGGAGGTGTCGGTGACCACGACGTTGTATTGCCCGGGCGTGACGCTTGGCCCGGCGCTCAGCTGGCCGGTGATGGCAGTGGCCGACAGTTGCGGGCTCTGCAGCGACAATCCGGGGACAGCCGAACCATCCGACGCCGTGAACGAGACGGCATCTCCCTGGGCGAATGGGGTGGTCGAGGTGGTGATCGAGGCGGCAACCGTTCCCCCCGGCGCCAGGGAGAGCTGGGCGGTCGGAGTGGGCTTCCCGGCGGTGACGGTCACATTCACGGTGTCTACCGGCAGCGAGCTCAGACCGAGCCCACTGAGCAGGGTGGTCAGACCGGTGCTCGATGTGTTTGCCGGCGTGATGTGCATCGAGTAGGCGCCGGGACTCACCGGTACGCCGGTGGAATCCAGATTGAACGTGACGGGGATCGACGTGCCCGAGATCGTGCCGACCGTGCCGGGCACTGTCTCGGCAGCAGCGGCACCCGTCCCGACGAGCTGCACGACGACACCGCTGGTCAACGTGCTGTAGATCGTTCCGAGCGGATCCGTGATCGTGACCGCCTGGGCAGTGCCGGTGTTGCTGAACGAGGTCGGAATCGCTGTCGCGACACCGGTGGGCAATGACGGAGTGCCGCCGCCTCCACCACCGCCGCCGAGGGTGTCGCAGACCGAAGCCGGAAGGGGCGGGCACAGGGTGACCGGTAGCGGTATCGGCAGCAGCGACGCGGCGGCCGGCGTCGCCGCCAACCCGAGCGTCGTGCCGACGATCGCGGTCACAATCGTTACAAGAGAAGCATTTCTGCGGAGGGTTCTGGGTCCACTCGTCATCCTCTCGCCATCGGAACCTTCGGCCCGGATGCCGATGACTAGTTGTGACTATTTGCTGCGTCGGACCACCCGGCGCAGGGCATATCGTCCGTATTGACGCCTCTGCGAACCACCCCCGCCGTCGTCGCTGGCCCTGGCTGCTGGTCGGCCTTGTCGGTCTTGTCGTGATTTTCTCCGTCGTGACCGTCCTGCGGTTGAGCCGGCCGGTCCACCATTACTCGCGGCAGGTCCGGCATCAGGGCTGGCTGTCGGGCGTCTTTGCCGGCGACACCCCTGCGTCGGATGAGTCATTTGCGAAGTGGCGTGGTGCGGCGATCCAGACCGCAACCACGTTCATGAGCGGCGGGACGTGGATCCAGATCGAGCATCCACTGTCCATCTACCTCGCGTGGCGTCACGACCGTCCGGTGCGCCTGGTGCTCAGCGTGCCGATGTGGCCGACCGCCGGTGGCAGCCTCGGCCAGGTCGCAGCCGGCACCTACAACCCGTACTACCGCCAGCTCGCCAGCTCGCTGGTCAATGACGGCCGCGCTGACACCATCATCCGGTTGGGATGGGAGTTCAACACCCCGTTCTTTCGCTGGCAGGTCAAGACTCCCGCCGAGGCCCGGCAGTACGCCAAGGGATGGCAACAGGCGGTTCGCTCCATGCGCTCGGTGACAGGTCAACACTTTCACTTCGTGTGGAACCCCGACCTGTCCGATCAGGGCATCAATCCCGCACTTGCCTATCCCGGGAGCCCCTACGTCGACGAGATCGGGCTCGATGTGTACGACCGCAGCGTCAGCCCCGGTCAGAGTGCGACAAAGCGATGGGAGGGACTGGTGCACCAACGATTCGGGTTGCAGTGGCAAGCCCGGTTCGCGGCGGCGCATGGCAAATCCATTGCGTTCCCCGAGTGGGGCCTCGTGCACGACCCCGGCTCAGCCACGGCCGGCGAGGATGATCCGGACTTCATTCATCGGATGCATGACTGGTTCGCCTCGCACCACACCGCATTCGAGGACTACTTCAACGGCCCACCTGATGCCGGCGCGTCCTTTTCCATTACTGGTAGCGATTTCCCCAAAGCTGCCAGGGCTTATCGGCAGCTGTTCGGAGGGAAGGCGTCGTGACCGACGAGCTGGACCGCGTGGTCGACCTCCTCGACTATCCGATGTTCGTCGTCACGACCCGCGCCGACGATGAGCTCGCCGGCTGCCTCGTCGGTTTTGCCACGCAGGTGAGCATTGATCCTCGTCGCTTCCTGATCGGGCTGTCGGAGGCCAACCGCACCTTCCGGGTCGCGAATGACGCGGACCGCCTCGCGGTGCACGTCCTTCACCGCTGCGATCGGGACCTCGCGAAGTTGTTCGGTGGCACCACCAGCGATGAGGTCGACAAGTTCTCCCGATGCCGATGGCGACCGGGACCCGACGGGGTGCCGGTGCTCGACGAGGCCGCGGCTTGGTTCAGTGGGCGCATCCTCGGGCGATACCCGGTCGGCGACCACGTCGGCTTCCTCATTGAGCCCGACGCGGCGCACGTCAGCGATGAGCCGGCGTCGCTGCTGACATTTGCCCAGGTCCGCGACCTCGACCCGGGGCATCCCGCGTAACGAGATCATGAGGGAAGTCACGACCGTTGCCCGATATCGGGACGCTAGTCCGGTTTGCGAGGTCGCGCACCCTATGACGGATTCACCCGAATGGCAAGGATTATCAGGTTTGTGCATCTTCTGACGCGGGAAATTTCAGCGCAGGTCAGTACGGGGGACTCCAGCACCCGCCGAAGCCCCGGCACACGACTGACCAGGTGAGCGCGGAGGCCCACGATGCATATTGACTCGACGAGACGCCGTCTGTTCTCGGCTGCCGGAGTGAGCGGGGCCGCGATCGCCCTGGCCGCCGCCGCCGCGCTTCCGGCCTTCGCGGGTCCGGGCAACGGCAACGGTAGTGGCAACGGCAACGGGACGCCGGCGGCGACGCCGACGGCCGCCGCCGCGAATAATTCATCCGGTCAACACCCGCCCGGCCAGGTGAAGAAGACCTCGACGCCGACCGGCAGCACCAACAGCTCGGGAAGCGGCGCGCCGGGCCAGGCGAAGAAGACCACCACTGCGACGGCAGGCGCTGCCGGCAACGGCAACGGTCCCAAGAATGGCAACGGTCCCAAGAACGGCAACGGTCCGAAGAACGGCAACGGTCCGAAGAACGGCAACGGTCCGAAGAACGGCAACGGGCACAACCCACCCGGCAACAACGGCACGGTCAAGATCCACGCGGTTGCCGGCGACCCGAGCCATCACAACGTCCCCCACGTCAGCTGCACCTTCTACGTGGACTTCTGGGGCTTCGATCAGGGCCAGGTTCTCGATGTCTCATTCGCCGGGCAGGCACCCACCGGTGCCGGCATCCCGGTCACGTTCCCGGCGCTGAACGGCTACTCGATCACCTCGCCGGACCCGGCCGGTGGCGGTAACGACTTTGACGGCGAGCTCGGCTTCCAGGCGACCCAGGCTGCGCTGTCGGTGCTCGGTTCGCCGCAGGCGCAGCAGGGCTACCACATCAAGCTCACCGTGACGACGCACCAGCCGGGCGGCCACAAGTACAAGGTGTTCTGGATTGAGCCGTGCGCAGCGGGTACGACGGTCACGCCGCCGAGCATCGGTCCGACGAGCGGCACGACCTCGGGCACGACCTCAGGCACGAGCTCGGGCACCAGCGCGGGCACCGGCTCGGGCACCGGCTCGGGCACCGGCTCGGGCACGCCCTCCTCGACGACCAGCGAGGTGCTGGCTGTTCACCAGACGCGGACCCTGCCGCGCGCCGTCCAGGCCACTCAGGCACTCCAGTCACTGCCCTTCACCGGAGCCGAGATCGGCGGCATGATCCTGGCCGGTGTCGCGGCGCTCGGGACCGGAATGGTGCTGACGGTGGCGGGCCGCCGGCGTCGGCAGATCCTCGCGCTGAAGTAGCGTCGATCGGCCGAGAGGCCATGGCGTGGATCGCCCAGATGCGACGATTCCGCCATGGCCTTTCTGCTGCGACGACTGATCCGGATTTTGCGCATGCGCCGCTCGCGGAGGCAGCCGTGACCCGCCACTGCCCAGACTGATCGATCCGACACGACCGAAGACTTTGCCACCAGATCCGTGGGTTGCCGGTGGGTTTGGCGCATCATCAATCCATGACCCAGATGTGGACTTTTGTCGCGGCGGACGACGAGGCCACCGCCCGGGAGCGGGCCCTGCTCCACCTGCGCCAGGGCGACGCCGCGACGCGCGGCGCGACCGGTGAAGCGATCGAGTTCGAGCCGGGTCGCTGGCGCGTCAAGGTTGCCGTGCAGCGCGCGCCGATCGACTAGGAGCCTGCTGAACAATGCGCTGTCCTGCTGCGCGTCGCCCGGGCGAACGACTGGCAGCGTTGTCGTCGTCGGCGGTAGCGCCGCTACCGCGCTCCTCCTCCGCCTTGCCACCCGCCGCCCGGATCGACGCTCGCGACGGACGGCATTATTCAGCAGGCTCCTGGCGTCCGGTCAGGTCCAGATCCCGCGATCGGTGACGGAGACCGGAGGACATGAGTACGCCGGAACAGTTCGACGTGGCGACGCTGACCTCGCTGCGTCGGGCCCGCGACCTCATGGACCGCGATTACGCGAAACCGCTCGACGTGCCGATGCTCGCCCGGGCCGCGTACATGTCGCCGGCACATTTCTCTCGCCAGTTCCGCGCGGCGTACGGCGAGACGCCGTACGCCTACCTCATGACCCGCCGGGTCGAGCGGGCGATGACGCTGCTGCGCCGCGGAGACCTGTCGGTTACCGACGTCTGCTTCGCGGTCGGCTGTACCTCGCTGGGGTCGTTCTCGGCGCGCTTCAGTGAGATCGTCGGCGTCTCGCCTTCGGTCTATCGGAGTCGTGATCACAGCGCGGTGGCGGAACTCCCCGGCTGCGTTGCGATGGCGATGGGCAGACCGAGCAGAAATCGAGAAGCCAGCCCGCCATCGCAGTCGTAGCGTCCTCGACATGGAACTTGCACTTGCTGCGGCATTCGTGACCGTGTCCGACCCCGATGAGGCGATCACTTTCTATCGCGATGCACTTGGGCTCGAGGTGCAGAACGATGTCGGGGCCGGGGGAATGCGCTGGATCACCATGGTGTCGCCATCGCAGCCCGGTGTCTCGCTCGTGCTCAACCCGACTCACGGCGGTCGGGAGGCGGACGGTGACACCATCGCGGCGCTTCTTGCCAAGGGCTCACTCGACGGGGTGATCTTCCGCACCGCGGACGTGGACGCGATGTTCGAGAAGGTCCGCGCCGCTGGCGCCGAGGTCCTGCAGGAGCCGATGGACATGTTCTACGGCGTGCGAGACTGTGCGTTCCGCGATCCATCGGGAAACCTGGTCCGGATTCAACAGACGGGATAGCAAGATGCGTGCGTTCGAGGCCTCGGTCCGGGTCGGCGCCATTGCCCTTGTGGCGGTCCTGACTGGGTGGGTTCCGGCCGGCGCCGTGACGGCACCGGCTCCGGCGACCCCCGCCGCGCCGGTGCCGACCTACACCCTCCGCGATTCGGGTCGCACCATCCATCTCCATGTCGGGGATCGGGTGCGGGTGCGCCTGGCCACCGTCACCGATGGCGACTTCTTCTGGCATTACGTCCACCGCCCCGATGCGAAGGTGGTCAAGGTCCTGCGGAAGCGGATCGTCGCACCCAAGCTCACGCCCGGCGCGGTAGGTGGCACCGCCCACACCGTGTACACGTTGAAAGCGGTCGCACCGGGCCGGACCTCACTGCGGCTTGCGTACTACCAGGGGACTCAGCGCCACGACGTCGCGAAGCGATTCAGACTGTTCTTCCGGGTGCACTGACCTCGAAGCTCAACCTGCGGGCGGTAACGTCGGCGGTCACGAGCCGAACGGTGACCGGGTGCCCGACCGGTAGCTCGCTTCCCTCGACCCGCGCCTGCACCGCGGGCTCACGAATCTGGATCTGACCGTGATCGTCGTCGGCCTCGATCACGACGCCCTCGAAGAGCTCGCCGATGCGATCCTCCAGCATCAGCGCCTCGGCGAGATCCACCACCGCGTGGTCGACGCGATGGGCGTGCTCGTCAGCTGCTGCCATGGTTTTCGGCAGGTCCGGTAACGCCCGCCGGGCCCAGCCCGGGATCGGTGTCCCCGCAACGATCGCCAGACAGATCTCGGAGACATAGCGGTCGGCGAGCCGACGAAGCGGCGCGGTTGCGTGAGCGTAGGGCGCCGCCACCGCGGCATGGCTCGGGTGATCGGGAACGGTTCCGTCGAACGCCACGTAGTGCGCGCCCCGGAACGCAGCTCCGGCGACCCGCAGCATCGCGGCCTGGACCGGAACGTCGGGGTCGAGTTCCCGGATGACGTCGGCGTAGCTGGCGTGCTCCGGCCACCGGACGCCCAGGGCCGCCGCACTGTGCCGGAGTGCGACGCGGGTGTGATGCGGCGGCCGGGGCATCGTCCGCAGCAGGCCGACCTTCGCCTCGATCATCAGCGTCGCCGCGGCCATACCGACGAGCAGCGAGAGTTGCGCGTTCCGCGCCTCGGCGGGCAACGGGACGCGGTAGTCGAGCCGCCAACCCGACTCGCCGCGGACAACCTCCTGCTCCGGCATGTTGAGTGACACGCCGCCGCGATTGCGCTCCGCCTCGAGTCGCAGCTCGCCTAGCTTCTCAAGCTGCGTGGCGACATCGGGACGAGCGGCCCCGAGGCCGGCATAGTCCAGCTGCGCGCGGCTTCGGACCACTGCGCGACGTACCGCGACGGCGGTCGGCTCGGCGCGCCGGTCGAGGTCGAGCTGCCACAACACCGCCGGCCGATCGCCGTCGGGAAGCAGACTCGCCGCGCCCTCCGACAGAATTGCCGGATACAGCGGAGACCGACCGTCGGGCAGGTACAGCGTCTCGCCGCGTGCCGCCGCGTCGAGGGCGATGACGCCGTCCGGTACGACGAAGGCAGCGACATCGGCGATCGCGTAATAGAACCGGAAGCCGGTGCCGTCGGCCTGGATTGCGAACGCCTGATCGAGATCGCGCGAGCCCGCCGGATCGAGGGTGACGAGCTCGAGATCGGTGGCGTCCAGGCGGCCGTCGCGGCTCCAGCTCGTGGCTGCCCGCTGCGCCTCGGCGATTGTCTCCGGTGCGAATTCGGTCGGGATCCTCAACTCCGCGCGCAGTGCGCTGAGCGGCCCGGAGAGGTCGAGGCCTTGAATTGCCGTCGGTCGGCGAGCCACGTCGGAACCTTAGGCCGTCGGCGAGACTGAACCGCGTCGGGTTCGGTGCCGTATGGTCCCGATGTGAGCCTTTATGAGATCCCGTTGACGACGCTGGATGGGCAGCCGGCGTCGCTCGCCGACCACAAGGGCGAGGTGTTGCTGGCCGTGAATGTGGCGTCGAAGTGCGGCTTCACGCCGCAGTACGAGGCGCTGCAGCAGTTGCACGAGAGCTACGCCGAGCGCGGGTTCTCGGTCCTTGGCTTCCCGTGCAATCAGTTCCTGTTCCAGGAGAACGGGTCCGCCGATCAGATCGCGACGTTCTGCAGCACGACGTACGGCGTCACCTTCCCGATGTTCTCCAAGCTGAAGGTGAAGGGTCGCGGTCAGCACCCGTTGTACGCCGAGCTCACCAAGGCGGCGGACGCCAGCGGCAAGTCCGGAAACGTGAAGTGGAACTTCGAGAAGTTCCTCATCAGTCGTGACGGCGAGGTCGTCGGGCGGTTCCGGACGAAGATCAAGCCGGACGCCCCCGAGGTCGTCTCGGCGATCGAGACCGCACTGGGGTAGCCGGCAGGCGGAGTGCGACCCTTACAACTGTGACGGTCACCCAAGAACCGCAGAATCCCGCGGTGGAGCGCGACCGGCGTCGCGAGCTCGCTGCCCCTCCGACGAGCGGGCACGGCCCGCGGTCCTGGCTGTACGCGCTGACGACGACCAACCCACCGCCAAACGCCGCACGGATCACCGACGGCGAGACCCGATGGGACATCGACCCACTGACTCGATGGATCGTCGTCACCCGTGCCGCGGTGCTTCCGATGACGTTGTTTGCCGGGTTGGTCGGCGGTCTGCTCGCGATTCGGCACGACGGTTTCGACACCGTCGACCTGATCCTCGCCGTGGTGGGCATCCTGCTCGCGCATCTCAACAACAACCTGAGCAACGACCTGTTCGACACCACGGTCGGACTCGACGACGCGTCGTACCCGCGCGCGCTCTACGCGCCGCATCCGCTGCTGACCAACCTGGTCACCAAGAGGCAGCTCTATGGCGCGATCGCCGCGACCACAATTGGCGATCTGGTGATTGCGGCGATCCTGCTCGACCGCCGCGGCTGGGGAGTGGTCGCCTTCGCGGCTGCCGGCATCGTCCTGTCGGTCGCTTACACGGCGCCCCCACTGCGACTGAAGAAGCACGGCCTCGGCGAACCCGACGTGCTCGTCGTCTGGGGCCCGCTCATGGTCGGCGGGACCTACCTGGCGGCAACCGGTCACCTGCCCTGGCAGATCATCGTGGCGAGCATCCCGTACGGCCTGCTGTGTACCACCGTGCTGATGGGCAAGCACGTCGACAAGATCCCCTACGACGAGCCGACCGGCACTCGCACCCTGCCCGTCATGCTGGGCGAGCGCAACGCGAGATACGCAACGCTCGGCTTGCTCGCCGCCTTCTACGTCACGACCGGGATCGGGATCGCGGTGACGGCGTTGCCCTGGCCGACGGCCATCGTCGTTCTCGCATTGCCCCGCCTGGTGCAGGTCTGGAAGGCGATGCTCACCCCGCCGCCGCCGGAGCCACCGAAGCACTATCCGATCTGGCCGCTCTGGTACGCGGCGATTGCCTTCGTCCACGTTCGTCGCGCGGGTGCGCTCCTCACGATCGGGCTGATCATCGCGGTCGGGTTCAACATCGGTCAGTGGTCCTAGCACCCGAGGCTAGGGAGCGCTGACCGGCTCTCCGAGTGATTGGGTCAGGGCCGTGTTGAGGCTGGGGGCGAATCCGATGTGGTTGTCGGCGTACACGGTCACGACGTAGCGCAGGATCGGGTTCGGCGTTGTTGCGCTCTTCGACTCGGTGTAGATCGGTTCGACGTAGAGCATCTCGCCGGCCAGCGGCATCGCTTCGAGGTTCCCGACGATGACGGTTGAGTTACCGACCCGCTGGAGGCTGAGTGCCTTCGCCACTGCGCTGGTCGACTCGATGTCGTTCTGGATCTGGCTCGGCGACTCGAAGTTGCGGGTTGCCGGTGATTCGAGCAGGGTCATGTGCCCGTAGCCCGGACCCGGTTGCGAGTCGACCGACAGGAACGCCGTGAGGTTCAGCCGGTTGAGTGTCGTCATCGTCGTGGAAAGTGAGAACACCGGTGCCGAATTTCCGGTCGGGGACAACGAGAAGTAGTACGACGGCTGCGTCGGAGGACTCTTCGTGACCTTGTTGCCGAGTGAGTTCGTCGTCGTCGTCGAACTGAGCACCGGATCCAGCGGAACCTTCCAGAAGTCCGCGCCGCTGTAAAAATCGCTGGCATCGGTGATGTGGTAGCTCGTGAGCAGCGAGCGCTGGACGTTGAACAGGTCTGGTGGGTAGCGCAGGTGGGGGAGCAACGCCGCTGGGATGTCCTGTTGCGGCTTCACCAAGCCTGGGAACGCCTTCTCCCACGTCCTCAGTATCGGGTCGGGATCGCTTGCCTGGTTCCAGGCGTAGAGCGTCACCTTTCCGGTGTAGGCATCGACGACGGCCTTCACCGAGTTGCGCATGTAGTTGATCGAGGTGCTGGGCTGGACGACTGACGAGCCGTTCTGGGTGTAGCTGGTCGTGGTGGCGTTACGCAGGTTGATCTGCTGCGAGTACGGATAGCTGTTCGAGGTCGTGTAACCGTCGACCACCCACACGACGCGGCCGTTGGTGACCACCGGATAGGTGTCGCCGTCGAGCGTCAGCCATGGCGCGACCGCGGCTACGCGGCTGCGCGGGTTGGTGTTGTAGATCAATTGGGAATGGGAGTTGATCTCGCTCGAGAACAGGATGCTGCTCGAATGAAGCTTCCAGGCGTAGAGCAGCCGGTGGAACAGTGAGCCGACCGGCACGGCGCCCCCGCCGAGATGAGTCGTATTGGCCTGCGACGTCCCCGACGAGGCGGGATGGTCGAACTCGCGGGGCTTCGATCCCGGGGCGCCACCGACGATGGAGTAGGAGTTCGATCGCTGGCCGTAGTAGATCTGCGGCACGGTGAGGCCGAGCTCCCCGCGCGGCGGGATGTCCCCCTCGACAAAAGCCGGTACCCCGTCGGCGCTCAGTTGGTCGGTGGGGGCGGCAACCACGCCGTAGCCGTGTGTGTAGACGAGGTGAGAGTTGGTCCACGACAGCGAGTTCGGCAAGCCGCTTGTGTTCAGCTCGCGGGCCGCGATCGCTACGTCTCGCAGCTGACCGTTGATCGGGTAGCGATCGATGTCGAGGGTCGACTTGAACGAGTAGAACGAGCGAACTTGTTGCTGCACAGCAAAGGTCGGAGACAGCTGGTTCGGGTCGAGCAGGTTGATCTGCGCGTTGCGCCCCACCTGGGCGGACAGCGACGCTCCGCTCAAGGTCGGGGTGCCGGGAAGCGTCTGTGTGGTGATGTTGCCCAGTCCGAACGCATCCCGGGTCGCCGTGATGTTGCGGGCGATGTACTTCAGCTCGAGCTGGGACGCGGCCGGCTTGTCACGGAACCGCTGGACGACGCTCGGCCAGATGACGCCGAAGATCAATGCGCTGCCGGCGAGGACCGCTACCCCCAGCGCCATGAGCCGGCGGGTGCTCCACACGGCACTCGCCAACAGGATCGCGGCGCAGACGGCAGCGATGAAGACCAGCACTGTCTTGCCCGGGATCGCGGCGTGAACGTCGGTGTAGGACGGGCCGGTCACGACCCCGCGATTGGAGGTGGCGAGGGCATAGCGGTCGAGCCAGTAGCCGAACGCCTTCAGTACGGCGTAGGCGGCGAGCAGGATCGACAGCTGGACTCTTAGGGCCGGCGTCATGCGCGGTTGAGGTCCGCGGAATCGCAGTGAGCCGTAGACCCAGGCCGTGACGAGCAAGGCGATGATCGCGGTCGCGACGATCCGGAACAGGAAGGTCAGGACCATCCGGTGGAGCGGATAGACGAACAAGAAGTAAGAAACGTCGCGATGGAACTGCGGGTCGACCTGACCCACCTTCGTCGAGTTCCGCCAGGCGAGCCAGGTCTGCCATCCACCGGAGGCGCGCGCGCCCATCGAGACGCCGAAGTAGACAACGATGATCGCCAGCAGCCACACCCGCAGCCGCTTCTCGAGTCGGCTGTAGTAGTAGCGCCAACGCTGTCGCAGTGGGTCGGGTCTGAACCGAGGCTTATAGCGATAGAAGACGACGAGCGTGTAACTGACAACGGCCGCCATCAGCACCCCGAAGACGGCGAACAGCAACACCTCGGTCCACAGGGTTCGGGTGTAGACCGACTCGTGGGTGATCGAGCGGAACCACAGCAGGTTGGTCTCGATCGAGACGAATGCGCGCAGCGCGTACCAGAGTCCGTAGCCGACGACCACCAGGCCGATGACGACCAATGCGATGCGCCGCAGCCTGCTCACTGCGGTCAGCGGTGACGCCTCCGCAGTGGCTGATGACACCGGGTAACGCTATCAATCCCTTGTAGGAGAAGGGTTCGAGACGCGCGCAGGGGTGAGGATCATCACGCCGCGAACCGCCGCCCGCAGCAGACCGCAATACTTGATTCGTGACCGAGACGGGTGAGCCGCCGCTTCCGCCGCCCACCGGTGACGTCGTACGACGTGGTGCTCGCTCATTGGACAACAACGGCGCGCTACTCGGATTCGTCCGACGCCTCCGTCGGCGGCTGCCGGGAGACGAGGACTTCGGCGACCCGCTGTCGACGGCACGCTTCGGACACCTCGCGGTCGCGAACCAGCAGTGGACAGAGCTCACCGAGAACCGGTCCGGAGTGGTTCGCGAGCTCGGCCGTGGCGCGCTTCAGGTCTGGCAGTCGGTCCTCGAGATGCGAGGCCAGGACCACGGTGACGTTCAGCTCACGGTCGTCTTCACGGATCTCGTCAACTTCTCGAGTTGGGCGTTGCGGGCGGGCGACGACGAGACGCTGCGACTGCTGCGGGATGTCGCGATCGCAATCGAGCCCCCGGTGAAGCGACGTGGTGGAGAGGTCGTCAAGCGGCTAGGCGACGGCATGATGGCCACCTTCACCTCACCGCAGGCGGCGTTCGACGCTCTGATCGAGGCGAACGAGAACCTGGCAGGCGTGAAAGCAAAGGGGTACCAACCGAAGATCCGCGCCGGCATGCACACCGGTACTCCGCGCAAGCTCGGCGGTGACTATCTCGGCATCGACGTCAACATCGCGGCCCGAGTAGCCCAGAAGGCAACCGCGGGCGAGATCCTCGCGTCGCAGCCAACGGTGCAGCTGCTCGACCCTGAGACGGTGCACAGCCGCCGGAAGCGGACCTTCGCACTGATGCGCGTCAAGGGTGTCCCCGACGAGCTCGAGGTGTTCGCCGTCACCCCGAAGTGATGGTCCCGCGACGCCGCCGTACCCCGTCGCTCACCCGAATACGACGGTGCGGGGCCCGTCGAGCAGCACCCGATGTTCGAGGTGCCAGCGCACCGCCCTGGCGAGGGCGACGCATTCCAGGTCGCGACCGATCGCCGCTAGGGTGGCCGGCTCGTGCTGGTGCGCGACCCGTGCGATCTCCTGCTCGATGATCGGACCCTCGTCGAGATCCGCAGTCACGTAGTGCGCGGTCGCGCCGATCAGCTTCACACCCCGCGCGAATGCCTGCTCGTACGGCCTCCCACCACGAAAGCTCGGCAGGAACGAGTGGTGGATGTTGATGATCCGGCCGGGCAGCGTTTCGCAGAAGTCCTCGGAGAGGATCTGCATGTATCGCGCCAGCACCACCAGTTCGGCACCGACCGCGGAGACCAGGTCCCGTACCCGCTTTTCCTGGGCCGCTTTGTCGGTGGGATCGACCGGAAAGTGGTGGAACGGGACGTCGTACGACGCGGTCAGCCGCTCGAGGTCCCGATGGTTCGATGCGACCGCGGCGATTCGGCCCGGCAGGTAGCCACTGCGCCACCGGTAGAGCAGGTCGTTGAGGCAATGTCCCTCGCGCGAGACCATGACGACGACGTTGGGCTGATGCGCCACGTCGTGCAGCTCCCAGGTCATTGCGAAGCCCGAGGCGACGTCGGTGAACGAGGACGAAAGCTGCTCGGCAGTCAGCAAAGAGTCGACATGCACCCGCATGAAGAAGGTTGCACTGCCGGGGCTGCCGTACTGCTGCGAGTCGAGGATGTTGCAGTCGCGTTCGGCGAGAAAGCCCGACACCGCATGCACGATGCCCGGCCGGTCCGGGCACGACAAGGTGAGAACAAGCTCGCTGGCCACCTATCAAAGATCGCATGTGCCATCGGTGGGCCTATAGCACCACCGATGGCACATGCGTTCGCGCTACTTGCGCCGGACAGCGGCGATGTCGAACTCCAGGGTGACCTTGTCGCTGACCAGGATGCCGCCGGTCTCGAGCGCGACGTTCCAGGTGAGACCCCAGTCCTTGCGGTTGATCTTGGTGCGACCTTCGAAGCCGACCCGCTCGCCGCCCCACGGGTCGATTGCCGTACCGGTCTTCTCGAACTCGACTGATACCGGCTTGGTGACGCCCTTGATGCTCAGGTTGCCGTGCAGCACGAAGTCGTCGTCGCCCTTGCGCTCGGCCGCGGTGCTCACGAACGTGATCTCGGGATAGGTCTCGACCTCGAAGAAGTCGGAGTTGCGCAGGTGCGCGTCACGGTCCGGGTTGCCGGTCTGCACGCTCGCGGTCTTGATGGTGACGCGGGCGGAGGAGTTCTCGACGTTGTCCTCGTCGAGGTGGACGTCGGCGGTGAAATCGCTGAACTGGCCGCGCACGGTGGCGACCATCGCGTGCTTCGCGGCAAAGCCCAGGCGGCTGTGCGATGCGTCAATGTCGTAGTCACCGGTGAGCGAGATGCGGTCCACGGTCGGAGTGGTCATTGCGGGCTCCTCAAGTAGTTGCTAGTGCAAGTAACGAGGGGACCGTAACAGGTATTCCTTGCACATGCAAATACCTACCCAGGAGCCGTATCCTCTACCCATGGCGACAACCGGGCGGCAGCTACGGCCGCTCGATGAGCGGGAGATGAGCGCCTGGCATGCCCTCATCCGCGCCCACAACCGGGTGGTCCGCAAGCTCGAGGCCGAACTCGAGGCGGAGCACGGACTGACCCTGCCCGGGTACGAAGTCCTGGCTCACCTCTCCGAGGCGCCGGGGGAACAGTTGCGGATGAGCGAACTCGCTCAGCACGCCGTCCTGACGCCGAGCGGGCTGACCCGGCTGGTCGACAAGCTGACCCGGGAGGGGCTGGTCCGCCGCGACAAGTGCAGCGCCGACGCCCGGGTCGTCTACGCCGTCCTCACCCCGCAGGGGCGCCGGCGCCTCGAGGCGGCGTACCCCACCCACCTGCGCGGAGTCCGCGAGCACCTCATCGACGCGCTGACGCCGACCCAGCAGGAGGCGCTGTCCGACGCGCTGGGCGAGTTGTCCGGGATCTGCCGCGCGGCGCTGGCCGAGGCCGCCGCAGGGTGTGAAGTGACGCCGCGTGAAGTGACGCAGCGTGAAGTGACACAGCGTGAAGTGACGCAGCGTGAGGAAGCCGAGGCGGCGCTTGCCGCGGCTCCTCGCACCACGTGACGGTCTCGATCCGGAGCGCCCGCACTGCTGATGTGCCGGCGATCCGCCGGTTCCTCGACTTCTACGCGCCGAAGCGCGTGCTGCTCGACAAGCCGACAGTCACCCTCTACGAGGACGTCCAGGAGTTCATGGTTGCCGAGATCGACGGCGTGGTCGTCGGCTGCGGTGCGCTGCACGTCCTGTGGGCCGACCTTGCTGAGGTGCGGACCCTCGCCGTCGATCCCGAGTGCCAGCACAACGGCGTCGGTCATCAGCTGCTCGAGGCGCTGATCGCCCGCGCCCGCGCGGTGGGGGTCGAGCGAGTCTTCTGCCTGACGTTCGAGGTTGAGTTCTTCGCCGCCCACGGGTTCAAGCAGTTCTCCGAGACCAGACTCGAGCCGGGGGTCTACGAGGAGCTGCTTCGCTCGTACGACGAAGGTGTGGCGGAGTTCCTCGGCCTCGAGCGGGTCAAGCCGAACATCCTCGGCAACACCCGCATGCTCTTGGACCTGTAGCCGCTGTCAAGCCGTGCTCAGCACGAGGAAGGCCTCCGCGAAGCTGCCCTCGGGCAGCCCGCCGGCGGTGGCGTTGCCGGCATTCCACGGCCGCAACAGCTCGCGCAGACGGTCGGGATCGGTGATCTGGCTGCGGTGCTGAAGGAGCGCCGCGACCTTCTTCTCGAAGGTGGCGGTGATGTCCGAGTAGTGGTTGGCCTGGGGACCTTCGGTGACCCACACCTCCGGCACGGCCCAGGGCTCGAGGTCGCCGATCTCCTCGATGAAGGTGAACTCGTTTCGTGCGTCCGGATAGACCGCGCACATGGTCGCTTCGGCCGCGGCGATGTGATCCGGGTGGTTTCCGTAGATCATGGCCTGCTGGTTGCGCTGCGGATTCTGGCAGACCACCCGTTGCGGCCGGACTTCCCGAATCACTCGGGCGATGTCGGCGCGCAGTGTGAGGCTGACTTCGAGGCGCCCGTCCGGGTAGCCGAGAAACCGAACGTCGGTAACCCCGATCTCGGCGGCAGCGGCTCGCTGCTCGGCCCGCCGAATCCCGGCGATCTGGTCCCGCGGTACGGCGGGGTCGAACCCGCCTGCGTCGCCGTCGGTGACGACGCAGTAGACGACCTCGATGCCCTTCGCGGTCCAGCCAGCCACCGTCCCGGCAGAGCCGTAGTCCACGTCGTCGGGGTGGGCAGCGATGCAGAGAATTCGCTCGACCTCGTTGTCATCGATCACCCCGGCGAGATTAATCCCGATAGCCGCTGTGCCGGGGCCGGAAGCGACACCACCGCGACGTACCCTCGACGGCAGCGATGACCGCCGTTTTCGACCTGCCATCCGAGCCCCCGGACCGCCCATCCGAGCCGGAACAGCGGCGTGCCCGGATCGAGCCGGAGAGCCTTCTCGAGGGCCTGAATCCGGAGCAGCGCAAGGCCGTTGTCCATGAGGGCGGACCGCTGCTGATCGTTGCCGGCGCCGGCTCGGGCAAGACCCGCGTGCTGACCCACCGCATCGCCTGGCTGCTGGCCGAGCGCAACGTCCAGCCGGGGCAGATCCTCGCCATCACATTCACCAACAAGGCGGCGGGAGAGATGAAAGACCGAGTCGCCAGGCTGGTCGGCGGCCGCGCTCGGGTGATGTGGGTGTCGACGTTTCACTCCGCCTGCGTGCGGATCTTGCGCGCCGAGGGCAGCCGGCTCGGATTCAAAAGCACCTTCTCGATCTACGACGCCGACGACTCCCGTCGGTTGATGACGAGCGTGTGTCGCGACCTTGACCTTGATCCGAAGCGATTCCCGGCTCGCTCGATCAGCACTCAGGTCAGCAACATGAAGAACGAGCTGATCGACTACGAGGACGCCAAGGCCCGGGCGACCAACCACATCGAGAAGCAGGTCGCGGAGTGCTACGCGCGCTACCAGGACCGACTGCTGCGAGCCAACGCTCTCGACTTCGACGACCTGATCATGATGACCGTCGCGCTGTTGCAGCTCTTCCCTGACGTTGCGGAGCATTACCGCCGCCGGTTCCGCCATGTCCTCGTCGACGAGTACCAGGACACCAATCACGCGCAGTACGTTCTGGTGCGCGAGCTCGTCGGATCGGGTGACGATGCGGCCGAGCTGTGCGTCGTCGGGGACGCGGATCAGTCGGTCTACGCCTTCCGCGGAGCGACGATTCGCAACATCCTCCAGTTCGAGGAGGACTATCCGAACGCCGCAACCCTCCTGCTCGAACAGAACTACCGCTCGACGCAGAACATCCTCACCGCCGCAAATGCGGTCATCGCCCGCAACCCCGGGCGGAAACCGAAGCGGCTGTGGTCAGACGCCGGCGAGGGCGACAAGCTCGTTGGATACGTCGCTGACAACGAGCACGACGAGGCGGCGTGGGTTGCCGGCGAGATCGACAAGCTGAGCGACGAGCACGGGATCCGGCCCTGCGATGTCGCCGTGTTCTACCGGACGAACGCCCAGAGCCGGGTTTTCGAGGAGGTCTTCATCCGGGTCGGCTTGCCGTACAAGGTCGTTGGCGGGGTTCGGTTCTACGAACGGCGCGAGGTTCGCGACGCCTTGGCCTACCTGCGGGCGATCAACAATCCCGACGACACGGTCTCGTTGCGGCGGATCCTCAACGTGCCCAAGCGCGGCATCGGAGAGCGCGCCGAAGCCGCGATCGAGACCGTTGCGGAGCGGGAGCGAATCACCTTCTTCGAGGCCCTGCACCGCGCCGAGGAGGCCGCGCTCGTGTCGCGCTCACTCAACGCCGTGCAAGGGTTCGTGACGCTGTTCGACGCCATCGCGGACCTTCCTGACGCCTCACCCGGCGACATCCTCGAGGCCGTCCTCGACCAGACCGGTTACATCGAGGAGCTGCGGGCCAGCGCCGATCCGCAGGACGAAGGGCGGGTCGAGACCCTCGAGGAGCTGGTGTCGGTCGCGCGTGAGTTCGAGCAAAGCCGGCCCGAGGGGACCCTCGCCGACTTCCTCGAGCAGGTGGCGCTGGTGGCGGACGCGGATCAGGTCCCGTCCGACGATGGGTCGGACGGCGTGGTCACCTTGATGACCCTGCATACCGCAAAAGGCCTGGAGTTCCCGGTCGTGTTCCTCACCGGCCTCGAGGACGGTGTCTTTCCGCACATGCGGTCTATGGGCGATGCCAAGGAGCTCGAGGAGGAGCGACGCCTCGCCTACGTCGGCATCACCCGGGCCGAGAAGCGGCTGTACCTGTCGCGGGCGAATGTCCGGACTGCATGGGGGTCGCCGGAGTTCAACCCGCCGTCCCGGTTCCTCGACGACGTCAGCCCGGATCTCATCGAATGGCAGGGCGTCGCTGCGGTCAGCCCGTCGCAGGCCGCGATCACCAGAGCGAACCGCGCCGGTCGCAGCGCCGGTGTCGGCCTGCGCGCTGTGCCGTCGCTCGCGCCTGGTGACCGGGTGACCCATGACGCGTTCGGCATGGGCACTGTCGTTGCCGTCCGCGGGAGTGAGGCCTCAGCCGAGGCCGAGGTCGATTTCGGCGAGCAGGTCGGCCGCAAGCGGCTGCTTCTGCGCTACGCGCCACTCGTGAAGCTCTAGTCGCTCTGAGCCGTTGCTGAACGCCTTCTCAGGTTGCCGCCATCCCGCCGGTTAGGCTGGAAATTCAGCGCACAAGTAACGGTGCCGCACGCCCGCCGTGCCGCACGAACAAGAGGAAAGGCTTGTCGTGGGACGCGAGACTAACAGGCAGCGCCGGGAGCGGCAGGCTGCGACGGCTCGGGAGAAGGCGGCGGCAGCCCGCTCGGTCGCTCGCCGTCAGGAGCAGCGCCGGCGTGCGATGGCGGTATTGAGCACGGTCCTGGTGATTGCGGCCGTCGGCGCGATCGTCGCTGTCATCGCGATCACCTCCAGCGGCAAGAGCGGCAGCACCGCTCGGCTCAGCGCGACGCCGAGCGTGGTGAACGAGGTCACCTCGGTCAGCCCGGCGTCGCTGGCATCGGTCGGCCAGGGTTCGGCCCAGTTGCTGGCGAAGCCGATCACGGATCCGCCGCTGACCCAGAACGGAAAGCCCGAGCTCCTCTACATCGGCGGCGAGTTCTGTCCGTTCTGCGCGGCCGAGAGGTGGTCGCTGGTTCAGGCGCTGTCGCGGTTCGGCACGTTCTCCAACCTCAAGGAGATCCGCTCCGCTCTCACCGACGGCAACATCGCGACGTTCTCGTTCTACAAGGCGTCGTACCAGAGCAAGTACCTGTCCTTCGTCGCGGTTGAGAACGAGGATCGTGACCGCAAGCAGCTCGAGCCGCTCACCACCGCCGAGGCGAAGATCTTCACGAAGTACACGACGGGCTTCCCGTTCCTCGACTTCGGCGGTAAGTACGTGCAGCTGAACTCCGGCTACAGTCCCAACGACATCTCCGGCCTCAACCAGAAGCAGATCGCCGCCGACCTGGCCGACCCGACGAGCAAGGTTGGCAAGGACATTCTCGGCGAGGCGAACGTGGTGACGGCGATGCTGTGCAAGCTGACGAACAACCGGCCGGCGTCGGTGTGCCACGCGGTCGACATCACTTCGATCCAGTCCCACCTCAGTGCCTGACCAGCCGCCGCCGCAGCGCTGCGTCCGCTGGGCCTGGCCGATCACCCTTCCGCTCGCTCTGCTCGGGCTGGCCGACTCGATCTATCTGACCGTCGCCCACTTCGACACCAAGGTGGTGTTGGCGTGCTCCGCGACCAGCCACATCAACTGCGAGAAGGTCACTCAGAGCGCGCAGTCGGAGATCTTCGGCCACATCCCGGTCTCACTCATCGGCGCCATCTACTTCCTCATTGGGGTCGCGATCTGCACGCCATGGGCGTGGAAGCGGGGCAACCTGCTGCTCGACCGGATCCGGCTCGCCGGCGTCACAGTGGGGATGGGAATGGTGGTCTACCTCGTCTCGGTCGAGGCGCATCTCCACGCGATCTGCCTGTACTGCACCGGCATTCACGTCATCACGTTCCTCCTGTTCATCACCATCCTCGCGGCGTACCTGTTGCGACCGCTCGACGCTGACTGAGGCGGCCCGACATGGCACGTGAGACCAACAAGTCGCGGCGGCAGGCCCAGGCACAGTCCGCGCGAGAGAAGGCCGCGGCGGCGCGCGTAGCGCAGCAGCGGGCGGACCAGCGCCGCAGGGCCGTCGTCATCATCAGCTCGGTGGTCGCGCTCGCCCTGATCGGCGTGATCATCGCGGTCGCCGCGGTGAATTCGAAGAACTCCAAGACGCCGGAGCGCAAGACGACGGCATCCCCCGCTCTGGTCAACCAGATCACCTCGGTGCCGAGCGCGACCCTCGCCTCGGTCGGCAAAGGTGGGGCCCTCGGCCACCTCCGGCGGGTGTCGGACACCCCGCTGACCGTCAACGGCAAGCCGGGCGTCCTCTATATCGGGGGTGAGTTCTGCCCGTTCTGCGCCGGCGAGCGCTGGGCGCTGATCCAGGCGTTGTCGCGGTTCGGGTCGTTCTCCGGCCTGCAACAGATCCGCTCGAGCGAGGACAACTTCCCGACCTTCGACTTCGTCAACTCGACCTACACGAGCAAGTACCTGTCCTTCACACCCCGTGAGATCGAGGACGAGAACCACAACCGGCTGCAGACCATGACTTCCGAGCAACAGTCGCTGTTCGCGAAGTACTCCGGCGGCGGAAACTTCCCGTTCGTCTACATCGGTGGGAAGTACTACTTCTACGGCGCCGACCTCGACGTGACCGTGCTCAACGGTCTGACCTGGCAGCAGGTTGCCTCCGATCTGAAGGATCCGAGCAGCAAAGTGGCGCAAGCGATCGACGGCGAGGCCAACTACCTCACCGCTGCGTTGTGCACGGTCACCGGCAACAAGCCGGCCGCCGCCTGTACCTCGACCATCACCGGACTGCAGAGCCAACTTCCGACCTGACCGGCTGGTCCAGGCGAGCGCGCGGCGGTGGGCGGACGAGCAGCCGCCGTAGCTGGAGACCGATCAGGTAGCCGACCACCGTCAGCGCGGCTCCGGTGATGAGATCGAACGTGTAGTGGTTTCCGGTTGCCAGCACGGTGACGGCGGTCAGGATCGGATGCAGCGCCTCGAGGCATCGCAACCACCAGCGAGTCGTGATCGCCCACAACGCGACAGCTGTCCACAGTGCCCAGGCCAAATGAAGCGACGGGACCGCGGCGTAGAGGTTCGCACTTTTCGCCTCGACGGTGTAGGCGAACGGCAACGCCGAGTGCACCGTGTCGTGGATGCCGGTGTGCAGCAGGCGGGGGGGCGCAACCGGGTAGACCCAGTAGATCGCAAGGCCGATCAGGCTGAGCAGGATCAGTACATTGCGGTGAAAGGTGTAGCCCCGCCCGGCGACCCACAGCGCGAGAAGTGTGAACGCGACCATGCCGAGATGCATCACGACGTAGTAGCCGGCGAGGACATCAGACAGGGCGTCGTAATGCGACACCCAGTGGTTGAGCGATTTGCTCCAATCGAGATGAAGCCGGTGGTCCAGGCCGAGGACGGCGTAGCCGTGTCGGACAGCAGTGGCGACGACATTGCCGTGCAGCGAGCGCACGGCGTCGTAGGCCCAGGCGAACCCAACGATCAGCAGGGCCTGAATCCACCAGCGTGGCCGATCCATCGACTCCACGAGGGCCGACGTTAACCCAAATCGGGCAAGTAGCTCAGCCGGCGGTACTCGCCTGTCGGGCGTGCCGAATCCGGGTCCGGATCCGGGTCGGCACCGACTCCCGCGGCGGCTCCAGCCGGGTCACCCCTGCGGTGAGGGTGGCACCGTCGGAGCCGAGGTGCGCCAGGGTCGTTGCGATCTCGTGAACGATCCGTCGATCGATGGGCAACGACAGGTGACCGACGCCCCGCACGAGGATGTTGCGCGCCGAAAGATCGGGGTGGTCGAGCCGCGCCGACTGCTTGGGTGAGATCAGGGCGTCGATGTCACTCCAGAACGAGACGAAGCGGGTCTGGCAGGAGGTGATCGGCTCGTCGAGCTCCGCGAGCACCTCGCTGCCCGGACGGAGCTGGCGCACGATGCCATGCGGCACGAGCCGTGCCGCATGGGTGCCCCGGTGTGGTGTGCCGAGCGTGACGAGGGTGTGCACTCGGCCGTCACCGTCGAGCCGCTGCACGTAGTAGCGGGCGATCAGGCCGCCCATCGAATGGCCGATGACGTGGATGCGTTCATAACCGGTCTGCTCGCAGATCGCCTCAATCGTGGCGCCCAGTTGCCTGGCGGCGGAGCGGACGTCCGCCGTCCAGATCTGGTAGTTCATCGTCCAGATCCGGCCGAAGCCGCGGCGCCGCAACTGACGGCGAAGCAGGGCGAAGATCGACCGGTTGTCGACCAGCCCGTGCAACAGCAGGATGGGGGTTCCGGCCGCCTCGACGTCACCGATCAGCAGGCCGCGATGCAGCGGCGGGAGGTCGTCGAGGGTGAACCGCTCGACGTCAGGCTGTGCCTTCTCCTGCGCAACCCCGAAGGGGTAGCTCACCACGTGGGCGGCGAGCCAGGCGGCCTCGACAACGGACCCGGTGACGGCGCTGACGCTGAGCATCGCGCGGGCGCTGCGGCTGACATTGCTGCCCGCTTGCCGACTGCGGGTGGCGATGGCGGCAGCCTTCTCGCTGGCCTTGCTCACACTCCCGTCCTCCGTCGATCCAGGGGGAAGGACTTGCCGACGTGTACTGCCGCCGTGACACGGAACGACGCGGCAACATCTGCCGCGTCGGCAACGCGCCCGCGACGCTACTTGATCGTGCGCGCTCTCCGCGGCCAGACCGTGGATTTCGTGGTTCTTTTCACACCTCGTGTCGCCGAAGACCGGCTTCGATTCCGCCGCTAGTCGGGCGATTCGGGCAGCGGCGCTGCCCATCTCGCCCGTCGCCTGGCCAGCCGCTCGGCGGCCGGCAACGCTCGGAGCCGGTCGATCACGCCCGCGATCCACGCTCCTTCCTGCCCGGCGGGCACGAACTCGTCCGCGAGGCCGTCGGCTAGCAGATCTGCGGGGGTGATTCGCATCATCCGGCTGGCCTCGGCAGGTTCGATCCGTAGCGCGGCGGCGGCGCCGACCGGCCCGAGCGCGGCGAACCAGCCGTAGCGCCCCACTCCGACGACGTCGGTGACCGCACCAGCCAGCGCACCTCCCGAGCCGCCCTCGCCGTGGACGAGTGACACGGCCGGCGCGGGGGTGTCGAGCACCGCGAGCAGGCTCGACCCGATTGCCGGAGTCAGTCCGTCGGCCTCGGCGTGCGGGTCGGCTCCCGGCGTATCGACCAGGACGACGAGGGCCAGATCGAGTGCGCCGGCTAGCTCCGCCGCGCGTTGCAGCAGCCGGAAGCCGCGCGCGCCGGGCATCGCGCCCCGGTGGGCGGCCAGCGCGACGGCAATCGCGCGCCGCCCGGACAGCCGTCCGACGACCGCGGCGACGGCCGGATCGGCGCCGTTGAGCGGCACCCGGTCGGTCAGCATCGCGTCGATCAGCTGCGCCCCGGTGGGTCGGTCGGCCGAGGCCGACGCGTCGTACTGTTCGTCGCCCGGAAGATCCGGCGCCGCCTCGGCCCTGACCTCATCAACCGGCGTGGGCTGCGAGGGTGCGAAGGCCGCGAGAGCCTTCCCGATCAGCTCCACGACGGTGTCGGGGGTGGCGACGGCGTCGATCAGCCCGGCCCGGTACGCCGCGTCCGCGGTGCTCGCGCCCTCGGCAACCGGCCGGCCGGTCATCGCCGTGACGACCCGAGGGCCGGAGAATCCGATCAGCGCGCCCGACATCCCGATCCGGAGGTCGGCAGCCGAGCCGATCGCGACCCAGACCCCGCCGGTGGTCGGGTGATCGGCAACGGCGAGGTGAGGCAGGCCCGCGGCGCGCAGCTCGGCGAGCGCGAGCGCAGCCCGGGGAATACCGACCAGCGCCCGCATCCCTTCCGGAAGACGGGTTCCGCCGCTACGCAGGATGGTGACGAGGGGGCGTTGCTGCTCGATCGCGACCCGCGTCGCGGCGACGAATGCAGTGGCGTCTGCCGCTCCGAAGCTGCCGCCGTGACGGGAGAACTCCCAGCGGGCCACCACGACGTCGACCCCGTTGACAGCGGCGAGTGCGCACTGCAACGCGGCCGAGCCAGGCAGCACTTCGGCGTCGGCGAGAATCGCGTCGGACCAGCCGCTGTCGGTCGGATCAGTCCCGCCCATGACGAGCAAGCATGCCGTGCGGGGCATTGACTACCCTCGAAGGGCCCGGATTCGGGCGGGTGAGACCGTGGGATGTCAAAAGGGAGGGACCGCCATGCCGATCCGGGTGGTCATTGCGAAGCCGGGCCTCGACGGCCACGACCGCGGCGCGAAGGTCGTGGCCCGTGCCCTTCGCGACGCCGGCATGGAGGTCATCTACACCGGGTTGCACCAGACCCCGGAGCAGATCGTCGCGGCCGCGATCCAGGAGGACGCGCAAGCGATCGGGCTATCGGTGCTGTCCGGTGCCCACATGACGCTGTTCAAGAAGGTCGTCGAGCTGCTCGCCGAGAGTGACGCGCGCGACATCGTCGTGTTCGGAGGCGGCATCATCCCCGACGCGGACATTGCACCGTTGAAGGACCTCGGTGTCGCCGAGGTCTTCACCCCCGGTACGCCGACCGGCACCATCGTCGACTGGGTTCGTAGCCACGTCGGGGCGAACGCCTGACCCCCACGCATGTGCCATTGGTGGCGTAATAGCCCCACCCATGTGCCATTGGTAGGCACGATTCCGGCGCCCGATACCGTGAGTTTGCTTAATCAGTGCGGTGTTGAGTGAGGAGCAAGGGTGGACCTGTTCGAGTGGCAGGCGAAGGAGTTGTTCGCCAAGTACGGCGTACCGACCACTCGCCAGGTCGTGGTGACCTCGATCGATGAGGTGGCGGCCGCCGCCGACTCGCTCGGTGGTGGACCGGTGATGGTGAAGGCCCAGGTCAAGGCCGGCGGCCGGGGCAAGGCCGGCGGGGTGAAGTTCGCGCCGACCACGGCTGATGCGGTCGAGAAGGCCGGCCCGATCATGGGAATGGACATCAAGGGCCACACCGTGCGCACCCTGCTGATCTCCGAGGCTGCCGACATCGGCGAGGAGTACTACTTCTCCTTCCTGCTCGACCGCGCGAACCGCAACTACCTCGCGATGTGCTCCTCCGAGGGTGGCATGGAGATCGAGGAGCTCGCGGTCGAGCGACCGGAAGCACTGGCTCGGGTGACAGTCGACCCGGTGGCGGGGGTGGACGCCGCGAAGGCGCTCGAGATCGCCACCGCCGGCAACATCCCGGAACCCGTGCGCGAGAAAGCTGCCGCGGTCATCGAGCAGCTGTGGCAGGTCTTCGTCGGCGAGGAAGCGACGCTCGTCGAGGTCAACCCGCTGGTCCGGACGCCGGACGACGATGTCCTCGCCCTCGACGGGAAGGTGACCCTCGACGACAACGCAGACTTCCGGCACGAGAGCGTCCACAACGGTTATCGCGACATCTCGGCGACAGATCCGCTCGAGGTCCGGGCCAAGGAGCTCCACCTCAACTACGTCAAGCTCGACGGCGAGGTGGGGATCATTGGCAACGGCGCCGGACTCGTGATGTCGACGCTCGATGTCGTGGCCTACGCGGGCGAGGAGTTCGGCGCGGTTAAACCCGCGAACTTCCTCGACATCGGGGGTGGCGCGTCCGCCGAGGTGATGGCGAACGGGCTCGACGTGATCCTCTCCGACCCGTCGGTGCGGTCGGTCTTCGTGAACGTCTTCGGCGGAATCACCTCGTGCGACGCGGTCGCCAACGGAATCGTCTCGGCGCTTTCGCTGCTGACGTCTCGCGGGGAGGAGGTGACGAAGCCCCTCGTCGTACGGCTCGACGGCAACAACGCCGAGGAGGGACGGCGCATCCTAACCGAAGCCAACCACCCACTCGTGGAGCAACTCGACACGATGGACGGCGCCGCGCGCCGAGCCGCCGAGCTCGCCGGGAAGGCGGCCTGACATGGCGATCTGGCTCACCAAGGAATCGAAGGTCATCGTCCAGGGCATCACCGGCTCTGAGGGCACCAAGCACACCCGCCGGATGGTGGCTTCCGGTACCAACGTCGTTGGCGGCGTGAATGCCCGCAAAGCGGGGACTGACGTCGATGGCATTCCGGTGTTCGCGACGGTGGCCGAGGCGATGGCCGAGACCGGCGCCGACGTGTCGGTCGGGTTCGTCCCGCCGGCCTTCAGCCGCGACGCCGCGCTCGAAGCGATCGACGCCGCGATGCCACTGCTGGTGGTGATTACTGAGGGAGTGCCGGTGCAGGACACGGCGTACTTCTTCAACTACGCCAGGGAGCACGGTGGCACTCGAATCATCGGCCCGAACTGCCCCGGTCTGATTTCTCCGGGCCAGTCGAATGCCGGCATCATCCCGGCCGACATCACCGGTCCCGGCCGGATCGGGCTGGTGTCGAAGTCCGGCACGTTGACCTACCAGATGATGTACGAGCTGCGCGACATCGGCTTCTCGACCTGCGTCGGCATCGGTGGTGACCCCGTCATCGGTACGACGCACATCGACTGCCTCGCGGCGTTCCAGGACGACCCCGACACGGATGCGATCGTGATGATCGGCGAGATCGGCGGCGACGCCGAGGAGCGCGCGGCCGACTTCATCAAGGCGAACGTGACGAAGCCGGTGGTCGGCTACGTCGCCGGATTCACCGCGCCCGAGGGAAAGACGATGGGCCATGCCGGCGCCATCGTCTCCGGATCATCAGGAACGGCGGCAGCGAAGGCCGCCGCGCTCGAGGCGGTCGGCGTGCGGGTGGGAAAGACACCGAGCGAGACCGCCCGGCTGATGGCGGATCTCGTCGGATAGACCCCCACGGATGTCACATCGGTGGGCCTATAGGCCCACCGATGGCCCATTGGATGGGCCCCGCCGCAGCATGCTTACTCCGGGTGGCAGCCCGCGGCCGGCGAGCCGCTGATAGCACTGCTCGGACTGCGCCCGAACGCGTTGACGCTCCCGCCACAGCTGGCGTGGCGAATCGTGGAGCACGGTCAGCCCGGCCGTCGTCATGGCATCGTGCCGTGCCTGCATGTCCTCGAATGGATCCTCGTCGGCGTGCGGCGCTCGGCCATTTGTCTCATGGACCAGTCCGGCGCCCTCGAACAAAGCGTCTGGACTGACCCGGCGACCACCCGGCAGCCGTAGCAGCGGGTTGACGAGCGGTCGCGGCAGAACACGGGACTCGGCACAAATCTCCAGATAATCGATTTCGGGCGCCGAGCGGGCGCCGACCGTGATCCAGCCGACCACGTCCCTCACGACCGACGCGCCTCGTCCCGTGACGTGTGGCGCTTCCGCTCCAAGTTGTTCGGTCCTGACGAGGTTGCGCTGGACCGCATCGGCAAGGACGGCGTTGGCGGTCCGGCGGTCCCCGATTCGAGCCGCGAACTCCACCAGTGCTCTCGAGAGCGGAACGTAGGGGAATCCACGGAAGACTACGGGTTGCGGGAGCCGGTGGGTTCGGCGTACGACGACGCCGTCGCGGTTGACACGGCGTACCTCGGCCGGCAGCAACAAATAGATGGTCGGATCCGCCGGCAGGTAACGAACGCCGTACTCCCGCAGCGCGGTGAGATCTGCGAGCTGAGCGTCCGCGCCGCCGTAAAGCAGTGCGGCCCGAAGTCGTTGGCGCTCGGTTGGTATCCCGGTAGTGGTCAGATACACGCCGGGGAGCAGGATCTGCCAGCTCGTGGCGAGTCGATGTCGTAGCGCATCGTGCGTGATGTGCTCGAGGGCCTGGCGACGGGTAAGCACCATGTCCTGGCCGGGGACGAGTTCGCTGGATCGTGCTGACATCGGTTCAGGCTCAGGGCTGGCGAGACGCGACGGCGATCGGCTCAGGATCATGGGGACACCGCTCGCCGAATCGCTGCGCTGTGGATCGCGCATGTCACATAGCTGGCGCTGGGGGCCCACCAATGGCACATGCGTGGCTCCATAGGCCCACCAATGGCACATGCGTGGCGTCGGCGTGTAACACCAGCCACTGCGGTGCGTGCTGTCACGATCGGTGAGTGAGCGATGTACTCGATCGTGCGCGCAGTTCTGCGCGCGGCCGCCCGACCTCGACCAAGGGTGCGGCGACGGAGGTCGAGGTCGTCGCCCCGCTGTGGGCTCGGGGGGCTTTCGCTGCCGCGTGGTCGACGGCGGTCGGTCTCGCCGTTCTCCTGGTCGTCTCGCTGATCGTCTGGGCGGCTGACTCGCAGTCAACCGCCAGCGCTGGTGGCGCGATGCGATTCGCGGCTGTGTTGTGGGTCGCCGCACACCGGACCCCGCTGCAGGTCCCGGACGGCACCATCGCCATCGCACCGCTCGGTCTGACCGTCCTGCTGGCGCTGCTGCTCGCCCGCGCCACGGCGATCGTCGCGCGCACCACGGGCTGCGAAGATCTTGGTTCGGTTGCCGCGGTCGTGGCCAGCGTCACCGCCCCGTACGCCGTTATCGCCGCGATTCTCGCGACCGTCGCGCAATCCGGAGGGCTCCGCCCGATCACGGGAGCGGCCTTCGTCACCGGGGCGATGTTCGCCGCCGTCGCGGCGACCGCGGGAGCGCTGCGAGGTTCCGGTCTGACTCATGCCGCCTGGGACCGGCTGCCGCTGGAGCTGAAATCCGGGCTCCGAGTCGCCGGCCGGGCGGGCGGCGTACTCCTCGCCGGCGCCACGGTGGTGACCATCGTCACGCTGCTGGCGCATACCGGTGCGATGAGCAAGACGCTCAACGGCTACGGCAGCGGTCCGGGGAAGTTTGCCGTCGTCGTCATCAGCCTGCTGCTGGTTCCGAACGCCGTGCTGTTCGGCGCCTCCTACCTCACCGGCGCCGGCTTCGCGGCGGGCTCCGGTGCCTCGGTGACGGTGGCCGGATCGCATGCCGGCGCGGTGCCCGCGCTGCCCGTCTTCGCGGCAGTGCCCCACGCGAGGGCGCCGTGGCCAGTGCTCGCCGTCGCGATCATGATCATGCTGGCCAGCGGTGTGATCGCGGGCTGGCCATCAGCCGTCAACCGGCCGACCGTCCGCGAGCAGCTGCGGACGATCGCGATTGCCGCGGCCATCCTGCTGGTCGGGGCCGCGATCGTCGGTGCACTCGCCGGCGGACCGGCGGGCCCGGGCCGGCTAGCGGCGGTCGGGCCGTCTCCGTGGCAGTTCGCGGTGGCGGCCACCGTCGAGATCTCAGTAGTCGGGCTGATCGTGATCGCCGGTCACGCGTGGATCGACCAAGCCCGCGCGATGCTGCGCGGCCGCAGCTAACGGCGCCTAGCGTCGGATGACGAAGGTGTTGGCGAACTTGTCGTGCCAACCCTGCCGCCGGCCGGTGTTGTCGAAGAACGGTGAGACGTAGATCAGCAGCGCGATGAGCGAGAAGATGAAGTTGGCCAGCGCCGGCAGGATCCACCGGCGGAACGACGCCGGATAGCCGGGGATCGCACCCTCCTGGCCGCGCACCACCTTGATCCCGGCTGCGGACTTGCCCAGGGTGGCGCCACGCTGCGCAATCATCACCACCTCGTACAGGATCCCGATCACCGCACCGATCCCCAGTACGGCGAAGAACGTGCCGCCGTACAGCGACAGGCCGGCGGAGTGGGTCGTCGTACCGTCGGGGTTGGTCGTGGACGTCGGGTTGAACACCTTGATGCCGAACGCGTAGGCCAGGGCGATCGTCACGGCATAGATCAGGACGCCGTCGACTATGCGCGCCACCAGCCGCAGGCCCATCGGGGCGATAGCTCCGGGCGCCGGCGCGCTCGGCGCCCCGTAGTACGGCGCACCATAGGGCTGGTTGACCCCGGAGTAAGCCGGCGGGGCGCCGTACGGAGGAGGCGGCGCGCCGTACGCCGGCGGAGCGGCGGGAGGCGGGCTGCCATACGCCGGCGGGATCGTCGGATCGCTCGGTTCGGTCATCGACGCACCTCCTCGGAACGCGTCAGCTCAGCATCGCAGAGAACCCCGGAATTCCGAGTGTTTGCGGGCGGTATCGTGGTGCCCTTCCCCGCGCAACGATTCACCGACCGACACTGTCCGCCGCGATCCGAGGAGCCAGCTTTCTTGAGTGCGCGGCTCGTCGTCCTCGTCTCCGGATCCGGAACCAACCTCGGGGCCCTGCTCGAGGCATGCGCCGATGAGTCCTACGGCGCGACGGTCGCCGCGGTCGGCGCCGACCGGGACGGCATCGAGGCGTTGCAGCGGGCCGAGCAGGCCGGCGTCCCCACCTTCGCCTGTCGGCTGTCGGATTACCCGACTCGTGACGACTGGGATGCCGCCCTGACCGACGCGGTCGCGGAGTACGAGCCGGACCTGGTGGTCTCCGCCGGCTTCATGAAGATCCTGGGCAAGCGGTTCCTCGAGGTGTTTCCGACCGTCAACACCCATCCCTCGCTGTTGCCGGCGTTCCCCGGCGCTCATGCGGTCAAGGACGCGCTCGACTATGGCGTCCGGATCACGGGTGCCACGGTCCATCTCGTCGACGCCGGCGTCGACACCGGGCCGGTGATCGCCCAGACCGCGATCGAGGTCTTCGACGGCGACGACGAGGACTCGTTGCACGAGCGGATCAAGGTCGCCGAACGGGTCATGCTCGTCGACGTCGTCGGGCGAATGGCGCGGGACGGCTGGCAGGTCATCGACAGAAGGGTTCGACTCGGGTGAGTGACGGCAAGCGACCGATCAAGCGGGCGTTGGTCAGCGTCTACGACAAGACCGGTCTCGACGATCTCGGTGCCGCACTCTCGGCAGCTGGGGTCGAGGTGGTGTCGACCGGCTCGACCGCGGCCCGACTGCGTGACGCCGGAGTGGCAGTCACGCCGGTCGAGGAGCTGACCGGCTTTCCCGAGTGCCTCGAGGGCCGGGTGAAGACACTGCACCCGAAGGTCCACGCCGGCATCCTCGCCGATCTGCGTAAGGATGATCACTCCAAGCAGCTCGAGGACCTCGGTGTCCAGCCGTTCGAGCTCGTCGTGGTCAACCTCTACCCGTTCCGCGACACGGTGGCCTCCGGCGCCGCGCCCGACGAGTGCGTCGAGCAGATCGACATCGGCGGACCGTCGATGGTGCGCGCCGCCGCGAAGAACCACCCTTCGGTTGCGGTAGTCGTCGAACCCTCGTCGTACCCGGCGGTCATCGAAGCGATCCAGGCCGGCGGCTTCACGCTCGACGAGCGCCGCGATCTCGCTGCGAAGGCGTTCCAGCACACCGCGTCGTACGACGTCGCCGTGGCCTCGTGGATGAGCAGTGTGGTTGCGCCGCCGTCCGACGGCTCGAGCTTTCCGGAATGGGTCGGTGCCAGCTGGGATCGGGCCGCGGCGCTTCGCTACGGCGAGAACCCGCACCAGCAGGCGGCGCTGTACCGCAGCCCGGGCGGTGGCGGGCTCGCCGGCGCCGAACAGCTGCACGGGCCGGAGCTGTCCTACAACAACTACGTCGACACCGATGCGGCACGGCGCGCGGCGTACGACTTCACCGACCCCTGCGTCGCGATCATCAAGCATGCCAACCCATGCGGCATCGCGGTCGGCGCCGACATCGCCGAGGCGCACCGGCTCGCGCATGCCTGCGATCCGCTCTCGGCCTACGGCGGCGTCATCGCGGCGAACCGCAGCGTCACCAAGGAGCTCGCCGACCAGCTCTCCGGTGTTCTCACCGAAGTGATCTGCGCTCCGGGGTACGCCGACGACGCCCTCGAGGTGTTCAAGGCCAAGGCGAAGCTGCGAGTGCTGCGCTGTCCGGCCGATGAGCGGCCCGCGCCGGTGGAGATCAGAGCGGTCAGCGGTGGACTGTTGATGCAGAACGTCGACCGCATCGACGCCACCGGTGACGACCCGGCATCCTGGACGCTGCAAGCCGGCGAACCGGCTGACCCGCAGACTCTTGCCGACCTCGGCTTCGCGTGGCGCGCCTGCCGTTCGGTGAAGTCCAACGCGATTCTGCTCGCCGTCGGCCGGGCAACCGTCGGGGTCGGGATGGGCCAGGTCAACCGCGTCGACTCGGCACGGCTCGCGATCTCGCGAGCCGGTGACCGGGCGAAGGGTTCGGTGGCGGCGAGCGATGCGTTCTTCCCCTTCCCCGACGGCCTCGAAGTGCTGGTCGAGGGTGGTGTCAAGGCCGTCGTCGAACCGGGCGGATCGGTTCGCGACGAGGAGGTCATCGCCGCGGCGAAGGCCGCCGGAGTGACGCTGTACTTCACCGGCACCCGCCACTTCTTCCACTGACGGTACGAGGAGGCGACCAATGACGGCACGCATGCTTCCCGGCGCACCGGTCGCCGAGGCGGTGATCGCGGAACTCAAGCCCCGCATCGCCAAGCTGATTGAGTCCGGACACACGCCGGGCCTCGGCACGATCCTCGTCGGCGACGACTCCGCGAGTGCCGGCTACATCCGGGTCAAGCAGGAGAAGGCGGCCGAGCTTGGCCTCGTGTCGCCCCACATCCACCTTCCGCAGGACGCCACTCAGAACGACCTGATCAACGCGATCGAGAAGTTCAACGACGACGACGCGGTCGACGCCATGCTGGTGCAACACCCGACCCCGCCGCAGATCGACTTCGATGCTGCGCTGATGACGATGGATCCGAACAAGGACGTCGACGGCCTGCACCCGACCAACATGGGCCGGCTCGCGCTCGGAATGCCCGGCCCGGTGCCGTGCACGCCGGCGGGCATCGAGGCGCTGCTCGCCCATTACGAGATCCCGGTGTCAGGCCGGTCGGTGTGCGTGCTCGGGCGAGGTACGACGTTGGGTCGACCGTTGTCGTTGCTGCTCACCCAGAAGCGGCCGACGGCCAATGCCGCCGTAACGGTGGTGCACACCGGCGTACCGAACTGGCCGGACTACACGCGATCGGCGGAGATCGTGATCGCCGCGGCCGGCGTACCGGGCATCCTGCAACCCGAGCACCTCACGCCAGGCTGCACCGTGATCGGCGGCGGGGTCCGGTACGAGGGCCGCAAGCTGTTGCCTGATGTCGACGAGTCGTGCGAGGACGTCGCCGGTGCGATCACGCCGCGAGTGGGCGGAGTCGGACCCACCACGGTGGCGATGCTGTTCCGCAACTGCATCGAAGCCGCAGAGGCTCGCACCTAGCACCACGCATGGCACATCCGTGGGCCGATAGCACCACGCATGGCACATCCGTGGGGCGAATAGCATCGTCGGCGATGAAGGATCTTTCGCCGCAGCTGGATCCGACCCATCTCGCGGTGGCCCAGCTGCCTGCGGGCTGGCAGCCGCCGCCGTTTCCGGGCGATCGCTTCACCGCCGTCATCTCGAGCTCCTCCGAGGTCACGGTCATCTGCCCCGAGGACCTGCTGGAGACCGACTGGGCGAAGGACGCAATCGCCACTGATATCGGGTGGCGCCGGATCACCTTCCCCGGGCCGCTGCCATGGGAGATGGTCGGGTTTCTCGCCGACGTCGCCGGCCGGCTGGCGGGCGCCCAGATCCCGTTCACGTCGGTCTCCGGATTCACCACCGACCACGTCCTCGTGCGAGCCGCTCAGGCCGACCTCGCGGTCGGCGTCCTGTCCGGCAAGAAGCCGCCGCCGCAGCGACCCGGCACCAACCCGTGATGGCGTCGCCGACGCCGGTCTCCCCGCCCGAGCCGGGCGCGGTGACACCGCCTCGGGTCCGCCGCCGCACGGATGCGCTTGCCCCGGTGGTGGTCGTTGTTGCGGTCGGCGTCGCCATCGCGGCGGTGCATCACCCCCGCATCGGGATGTACGTGGCCGCCGGCGGTCTTGCTGCCGGTGCGCTGCTGCGCCTGGTGCTCCGCGAGCGTGACGCCGGTTCGCTCGTGGTGCGGATCCGCCGGATCGACGTGGTGGTGCTCGGGGGGCTGGCGGTGGCACTCGGTGTGCTTGCCGCGGTGACGCCCTTCCCGGGTGGATCCGGGTAGTTGTCGCTGCACTAACCTGGCTCTTTGGGCCGTACCCGGCCCGACGAGGCCCATCTGGCCGCCTACGGCTACTCGGGCCGACAACGAGCGCAGGAGAGCGAATGACCACCCACGAGGTGACGTTGATTCCCGGCGACGGGACCGGACCGGAGCTCACCGAGGCGACCCGCCGGGTGCTCGAAGCGGCTGCCGCGACCAATGGTTCGTCATTCAACTGGGACCGCCAGGATGCCGGCGTCGACATCATGGAGACCGCCGGCACGCCGCTTCCCGAGGCCACGCTCGAGTCGGTTCGCCGTACCGGGCTCGCGATCAAGGGCCCCATCACCACGCCGATCGGCACCGGCTTCAGGTCGGTCAACGTCGCGCTGCGATACGAGCTCGATCTCTACGCCTGCATCCGCCCGTGCAAGACCTACGCCGGGATGCGGACCCGGTTCGACAAGGTCGACGTCGTCATCGTCCGGGAGAACACCGAAGACCTGTACGCCGGGATCGAGTACGAGCACGACACTCCTGACGCGAACAAGGTCATCGAGTTCCTCAACCCGCTGCAGGACAAGAAGATCCGGGAGCACTCCGGCCTGTCGATCAAGCCGATCAGCGAGTTCGGCTCCGAGCGCATCATTCGGCACGCGTTCGACTACGCCCGCGCCAACGGCCGCACGCGGGTCCACTGCGTGACCAAGTCGAACATCATGAAGTTCACCGACGGGCTGTTCTTGTCGGTGTTTCGCGAAGTCGCGAAGGACTTCGCCGACATCGAGCCGTGGGAGAACCTCGTCGACGCGACCTGCATGGGGCTGATCCAGCGTCCCGAGGAGTGGGACGTGCTGGTGCTGCCCAATCTCTACGGCGACATCCTCTCCGACCTCACGGCGGGCATGGTCGGCGGTCTCGGCGTCGCGCCGGGGGCGAACATCGGCACCAAGGCCGCGGTCTTCGAGGCGACTCACGGCTCGGCGCCGAAGTACAAGGGCCAGAACAAGGTCAATCCGACCGCGATGATCCTCTCCGGCATGATGATGCTCCGCCACATCGAGGAGACGCAGGCGGCCGACAACCTCGAACGCGCCGTCTCCGAGGTCATCGAGGAAGGCAAGAGCGTCACCTACGACCTCAAGCCGCACCGCGACGACCCGACCGCTGTCGGTACCTCCCAGTACGCCGACGCGATCATCGAGAAACTGGAAGGAATGAAGTCGTAGTTATGGCAGGCACAGGCAAGAAGGTCACTGTTGTTGGCGCCGGCTTCTACGGGTCGACCACCGCCCAGCGACTGGCCGAGTACGACGTCTTCGACACCGTTGTCCTCACCGACATCATCGAAGGCAAGCCGGAGGGTTTGGCACTCGACCTCAACCAGTCGCGACCGATTGAAGGATTCGAGACCAAGGTCGTCGGGGTCACCACCGGTACCGACGGGTCTGGGTACGAAGCAACCGCCGGATCCGACATCGTCGTGATCACTGCGGGGTTGCCCCGCAAGCCGGGCATGAGCCGGATGGACCTGATCGAGACCAACGCCAAGATCGTGCGCTCGGTTGCCGAGCAGGTCGCCAAGCACTCGCCGGACGCTGTTGTCATCGTCGTGTCGAACCCGCTCGACGAGATGACCGCGCTGACGGCGATGGCCACCGGCTTCGACAAGAAGAAGGTCATCGGCCAGGCGGGCATGCTCGACACTGCGCGGTTCACCAACAACGTCGCTGAGGCGGCGAACGTGCCGGTCTCATCAGTGACCACGCTGACCCTCGGATCGCACGGCGACACGATGGTGCCGGTGCCGAGCGCGTGCTCGGTCGAGGGCAAGCCGCTGTCGGACGTCCTCGACCAGGCCAAGATCGACGAGCTCGTCGACCGCACCCGTAACGGCGGCGCCGAGGTCGTCGCGCTGCTCAAAACCGGGTCCGCCTACTACGCACCCTCGGCCGCGGCCGCCCGGATGGCGAAGGCCGTCGCGCAGGACAGCGGTGCGGTCATGCCGGTCTGCACCTGGGTTGACGGTGAGTACGGAATCGCGGGCGTCTACCTCGGGGTGGAGGCGGAGATCGGCGCGGGTGGCGTCCGCAGGGTCGTCGAGCGCGATCTCAGTGACTCCGAGCTGACCGGTCTCAAAGCGGCCGCAGCGGCGGTCCGCGCCAAGCAGGCCGACGTCGCTGACCTTTAGCCTCTCGTCCGGGCAGAATTGCGCTGTGTCTAACGGCGGGTGGGGGACAGTTGTGCCGACCGGCCGGCAGAGCCTGACATGATCTGGCTCAGCATCGTCGTCGTCGTCGTACTCGTCTTGATCGAGGCGGTGTTCGCCGCTGCCGAGATGGCGTTGGTCACGCTGCGCGAGGGGCAGGTGACGTCGCTCGCATCGCGCGGCTACCGCGGCGAGCGAATCGCCAAGCTGGTGTCCAACCCCAACCGGTTCCTGTCCGCCGTGCAGATCGGGGTCACCACCACAGCTCTGCTCTCGAGTGCGTTCGGCGCCGTGACACTGTCAGCCTCGCTCGCCCGTGGGCTGCGTAGCCTCGGGCTCAGCCACGACCCCGCTGCCGTGCTCGGCTTCCTAGTAGTCACGCTGACGATCGCCTACGTGACGCTGGTCGTCGGGGAGCTGGCGCCGAAGCGGATCGCCCTGCAACGCGCCGCCGGCACCGCTGCCGCGCTCGCGCCGACGTTGGACCGGTTCGCCCGGCTGATGCGTCCGGTGATCTGGCTACTGTCAGTCTCGACCGACCTCGTGGTGAGGCTGCTGGGAGGCGATCCTCGCATCAGCCGTGAGACGATCAGTGAGGGCGAGCTTCGCGACTTGGTGACCGGTCACGAAGCGCTCTCTCGCGAGGAACGCCGGCTCATCGACGAGGTCTTCGAAGCCGGTGAGCGGCAGCTGCGGGAAATCATGGTGCCCCGTACCGAGGTGGAGTTCTTCGAGGCCGGTTGGACGCTGACGAAAGCCACCCGCGCCGCGCACGACTCGCCGCACAGCCGGTTTCCGGTCATTCGTGGCTCGCAGGACGACGTGATCGGGTTCGTTCACGTCCGCGATCTGTTCCGGCCGGCCACCGGCCAGCGGCGGGGCGTCAAGGTCGGCGACCTCGCGCGGGAAGTACGAATGCTGCCATCGACGAAGAAGGTGCTTCCCGCAATGTCGGAGATGCGCCGATCAGGTGACCATCTCGCGGTTGTCGTGGACGAGTACGGCGGCACCGCCGGCATCGTCACCCTGGAGGACCTGATCGAGGAGCTCGTCGGTGACATTCGCGACGAGTACGACGTCACCGACGACGAGGCCCGCCAGCTCCGCGGCGGTGACGTGGAGGTCGACGGTCTGCTCAACCTCGACGACTTCTCCGACGCGGTAGGCGTGACCCTGCAGGACGGGCCGTACGAGACTGTGGCCGGAGCGATGGTCGCAACTCTCGGCCGGCTTCCGAAGTCAGGCGACGCGGTTGAGCTGGACGGGGTGCGGCTGAAGGTCGTGAAGATGGACGGCCGGCGCATCGCGCGGGTGCGGGTGACGCTGCTCGACGGCGCGGCCGTCAATGGCGCCGCCCCACGATCCCCGTGACGTCCGCCGCCCCACCCGCCACCCAGTGGCGGACGGCGCTTCGCGGCGAGCGTCCCCCTGCTGGGACAATGGACGACATGGCGGCAGATCGAACGCGGATACTTTCCGGCATCCAGCCGACCGCGGACTCGTTCCACCTCGGCAACTATCTCGGAGCGGTTCGCCAGTGGGTGCCGCTTCAGGACGGTCACGACACCTTCTACTGCGTCGTCGATCTGCACGCGATCACGATGGGCCACGAGCCAGATGTGTTGCGGGCTCGCACCCGGACCGCGGCAGCGCAGCTTCTTGCTGCCGGCCTGGATCCGGCGAGGTGTTCGTTGTTCGTCCAGAGCCACGTGCCGCAGCATGCTGAGCTCGCCTGGGTGCTGAGCTGCATCACCGGTTTTGGTGAGGCGAGCCGGATGACCCAGTTCAAGGACAAGGCCGCCAAGCAGGCCAACCCGTCGGTCGGGCTGTTCACCTATCCGATCCTGCAGGCGGCGGACATCTTGCTGTATCAGGCGAGCGCGGTCCCGGTGGGTGAAGACCAGCGTCAGCACCTCGAGCTGACACGCGACCTCGCGCAGCGTTTCAACGCGAGATTCGGTGAGACCTTCGTCGTTCCGGAGCCGTACATCGTCAAGGAGACGGCGAAGATCGTCGATCTCGCCGACCCCGTGGCGAAGATGAGCAAGTCGGCTGACTCGCAGGCCGGCGTCGTCGACATCCTCGAGGACCCCGCATCGATCCGCAAGAAGATCAAGCGCGCCGTGACCGACACCGGCACCGAGATCCGTTTCGATCCTGAGAACAAACCCGGAGTGAGCAACCTCCTCACGATTGCCGCGACGTTGTCCGGTCGCTCGGTCGCGGAACTCGAGGCGGCGTACGACGGGAAGGGCTACGGAGCGCTGAAGACCGAGGTGGCGGAGATCGTCGTCGAGGCCACCGCGCCGCTGCGGGAGCGCACCCAGGAATGGCTCGACAATCCCGACCGGCTCGACAAGGTCCTCGCGGCGGGCTCGGCCAGGGCCCGTGAGGTCGCTGGCCGGACGCTCGCCGACGTGTACGACGCCGTTGGGTTCCTGCTGCCGCGGCCATGACCGTCGACACCCGCAAGATCGGCGTCGCGATCGGTATTCCCGAGCCCTTCGGGGCTGAGCTCCAAGGTTGGCGCGAGCGTCTCGGAGATCCGAACGCATCTCGGATCGTTCCCCACATCACGTTGCTTCCACCCACTGTCGTCGGCAACGGTGCGCTTCCGGAGATCGAGGAGCACCTGCGACGGGTCGCGGCGAGGTTCTCGTCGTTCGACATCCGGCTGCGAGGGTCGGCGACGTTCCTTCCGGTGTCGTCAGTTGTCTTCGTGCCGCTGGTGAAGGGGATCGCCGAGTGTGAGCAGATCGAGATGCAGGTCCGCTCGGGTCCACTCAGTCGACAGACCGATTACGCCTATCACCCACACGTCACAGTCGCCCACGACCTCCCGGATGACGCTCTCTACCGGGCCTGGACCGAGTTGACATCGTTCGATGCCTCGTTCGAGGTCTGGGGCTTCAGCCTGTTCGAGCAGGGGCCCGACCTTCACTGGCGACCGCAGCGCGACTTCACCTTCGGCGGCGGCGGGCTCCCCGGACCCCCTGAAGAACCCATCACCCGATCCGACGAGGGTTGGTAGGCGCGCGCGACGGATATAGGTCGAGCGAGATGGTGGATCTTTCCGCGATCAGGGAGCGGCTCGACACTGAGCAGCGCGATCGGCCCTGGCTGGCGTTCCCTGTTGCAGTGCTCAAGAAGTTCAGTGAAGACTCGTCGAGCAACCTTGCCGTCGTCATCACCTACTACGCGTTCTTCTCGATCTTCCCGCTCCTGCTCGCGTTCGCCTCGGTCCTCGGCTTCGTACTGGCCGGCCACGCGGCCTGGCAGACGAGCATTGAAAAGTCGACGCTGAAGAACCTGCCGTTGATCAAGGGCTCGCCGCTTCCTCACAACGGCAGCATCTTCGTCGTCATTGTCGGCACGATCCTGGCGCTGTACAGCGGGCTCGGCGTGGTCAAGGCCGCCCAGCGTGCCTGGGACACCGTGTACTGCGTGTCCCGCGATGACGAGCCGAACTTCCTGATCAAGAATTTGCGCGCTCTGCGGCTGGTCATCTTCGGCGGACTCGGTCTGATCATCACGACCGGCGTAGCCGGCGTCGTCTCGAGCGGGAAGGCCTTGCAGATCAACGTGGGTTGGGGGCTCACAATCGCCGGCATTGCGGTGTCGGCACTTCTCAACACCGTCTTGTTCGTGTTCATTTTTCGCTGGCTCACGGTGCGACGATTGGCGCTGCGTGACGTCCTGCCCGGCGCGGCGTTCGCCGCATTCGTGCTTGCGGTGCTTCAGGCCGTCTCGACCGCGTTGATCACGCACAAGCTCCAGCACACGAAGGCGACCTACGGTGACTTCGGCACGGTCATCGTGCTGCTGTCGTGGTTCTACCTACAGGCACAGGTGTTGCTGCTGGCCGCCCAGGTGAACGTGGTCAAGCAGGATCGACTGTGGCCAAGATCGTTGGCCGAGGAATAGCCGATTCTCGGTGGGCTAGACGGCGTGGACCTTGTCCGCCTGCGGGCCCTTCTGTCCCTGGGTCACTTCGAATTCGACCCGCTGGCCCTCCTCGAGGGTCTTGTAGCCGTCCATCTCGATGGCGCTGTAGTGAACGAAGACGTCACTACCGCCGTCCACGGCAATGAAGCCGTAGCCCTTCTCACCGTTGAACCACTTGACCGTGCCTTGTGCCACAACTAACCCCAGGTTGCTCGATCCTCGCCCTGCCACCCTGGCCGGCTCGCCTGCGCCGGGGCGGAGCAGGTTGGCGAGGACAATACACGGCAACCCGGGCGAGCGATAGGTACTGAACCGAAGATCGTTTGAAGAAAGTTCTGCGCCACGCTGAGGCCGCGCCCGCTCAGATCGGTGGCAGCCGCAGTCGGGGCTTGTAGCGGCGGGGACGGATTCGGTGGACGGCCGTGGACGTGGCCGCGATCACAGTAATCGCGATGATGATCAGATCGATGCGTGAGAGCCGGTGGCCGCTGCTGTGGACCGACGCGGTGGTGGTGTGCGCGACGGGCGTCGGAACGCCGGTTGCGGACTGTGGTGGCAACGGGTTGACCAGAGTGCCGACCGGCGTGACCTTGCCGTTCGCCTGGAAGCCCCAGGTCAGCAACTTCGCCGCCATCGGCCACCAGATCGGGTAGGCGTGCATCAGCGTCACGAGGATGGTTTGACCGTGCCGGGTCGCGACGCCGACGTACGTCGCTCCGGCGGCGACCGTGTAGCCGTTCTTCCCGCCGGCATCGCCGCGGTAGGTCGTGAGGAGGTTGTTGTGCGTGTAGATCATGAAGTGCTTGTGATGAGGCGCCGGCACCTGGTTGCGCACCGTTGTCACATAGCGCCGGAACGCCGGACTCTGCCAGGCCGCCCTCGCAATCAGCGCCAGGTCATAGGCGGAGGTGTGTTCGGTCGGCCCGTCCAGTCCGCTGGGCGTGTCAGCGGTCGTGTCGTTGGCCTGCAACTCGTGTGCCGTCGCGTTCATCTGAAGGACCGTTCGCCTGATGCCGCCGTTTGCTTCGGCGAGCGCATCCGCAGCGTCGTTCGCGCTGTCGACGAGCATGCAGGTGAACAGTTCCTTGATCGAGTACTTCATGCCCGGTACCAACCCGGCCCGGGTTCCGTCGACGGAGGCGTCGGTTGGGGTGGCGGCAAACCTTGCGTTCGGATCGAGCCGCGGCAACAGTGTGAGCGCGGTCAGCACCTTCAACGTGCTGGCCGGGAGAAATCGAGCATGTGGCGCCTTCGCCGCGAGGACCTGTCCCGTGGTCAGGTTCGCCACCAGCCACGAGGCGGCAGGTAGCTGCGACGCGGGCGGAAGGGCGGGCGCTCCGAATAGTGGCTGCACCACGACGCCGCTGCCACCCAGCAACGGTCCGCCGACTGCGGCGCTCGAATCACGGGATGGCGAACTCGCGGCAGCGCCAGAGGCGGCGCTGACGGCGATGAGACAGCCTGCGGTCAGGGCCGCGGCGAGGCGACGAGCCATCCGAAACACCGTACCGGTGCGCTTCGCGATCATGGCGGCCCCGGTGCCATATTTCGGTGCCGCGTCGGGAACAACTCTCTGGTCTGAGTAGCCGGACCCGTCCTCACGCTTGGTGGTTCGCCCAGTTGAGGGCCAGAGATGGAATGTGGTGTCGTAACGCCCGTGGAGATCGAGTTCACCTCCTCACCCCGCTCGAGTCTCGGAGTCGAGTGGGAGCTCGAGCTGATCGACCTCGAGAGCCGGGAACTCGCCAGCGCCTCGACCGAGATCCTCGACGAGCTAGGCGGGGGCCGCGAACACCCGAAGGCGAAGCACGAGCTGCTCGAGTCCTGCATCGAAGTCATCACCGGTGTGTGCTCGACCGTCGACGAGGCGCTGGGCGACCTCGGCAGCACGGTGACCGAGGTTGCCGACGCTGCGGGGCAGCGTGGCCTCGGGCTGATGTGCTCCGGTACCCACCCAATCACGGACTGGACCACGCAGCAGATCAGCCCCAACCCGCGCTATCTGAAGCTCGTCGAGGACATGCAGTGGCTCGCACGCCGAATGCAGATCTTCGGCGTTCATGTCCACGTCGGCGTCCGGTCTCCGCAGAAGGTCATTCCGATCGTCAACGCCTTGACCGGCTACATCCCGCACTTCCTCGCGCTGTCGGCGTCGTCGCCGTACTGGGTCGGGACCGACACCGGACTGGCCTCGGTGCGGAGCAAGGTGTTCGAGGGCCTGCCAACGGCCGGGTTGCCGTATCAGCTGTCGGGCTGGGATGACTTCGAGCACTTCATGGCGACGCTGATCTCAGCTCAGACGATCAGCTCCGTGCGCGAGGTCTGGTGGGACGTTCGACCGCATCCGCGGTTCGGCACCGTCGAGCTTCGGATCTGCGACGGGCTGCCGACGCTGTACGAGATCTCGTGGGCGGCCGCTCTGTCGCAGTGTCTGGTTGAAATGCTGAACGGACAGCTCGACCGGGGTTACACCCTTCCGGTGCCGAAAGGCTGGACGATCCGGGAGAACAAGTGGCGCGCCGCCCGATACGGCGTTGATGCCTCACTGATCGTCGACGACGAGGGCTCAACGCGGCCGCTGCGCGATCTCATCGTCGAGTTGATCGATGAGCTGGTCCCGATCGCCGAACGGCTGGGTTGTACGAAGGAGCTGCTGCGCGCGAAGCGCATCCTCGAGGTCGGGCCCAGCTACGAGCGGCAGCGCGCCGCCGCCGCCGAGGCCGACGGCGATCTCACCGCGGTCGTCGACGGCCTGCTCGCCGAGATGCGGAACGATGCCCCCATGGGTTTGAGTCTGTGAGCGCTGTCGAGTTCCTGGCCGATCACGCGGAGCGCCTCGTCGAGGTACGCCGCGACCTGCACGCGCACCCGGAGCTCGGCCGAGCGGAACATCGCACCACCGAACTCATCGCCGACGCACTCAGTCACGTCGGCCTGTCGCCCCAGGTCCTCCCCGGCGGCACCGGTCTGGTCTGTGACGTTGGGCCGGCGAGCCCGAAACTCGCGCTGCGTGCCGACATCGATGCGCTGCCCATCCCCGACACCAAGGACGCCAGCTACCGGTCCACGGTCGACGGTGTGGCTCATGCCTGTGGCCACGACGTTCACACCACCGTCGTCCTAGGGACTGGGCTTGCGCTGGCGCGGCTGGCCGCTCACGGTGAGCTCGATCACGGGGTGCGGCTGGTGTTTCAACCCGCCGAGGAACTCATCCCCGGCGGCGCGCTCGACGTGATCAAAGCCGGCGCGTTGACCGGGATCCACCGAATGTTCGCGCTGCACTGCGATCCGTCGGTCGACGTCGGAACAGTCGGGCTGCGGACCGGACCGATAACCGCAGCGAGTGACCGGGTCGAGATCGAGGTCACCGGGCCAGGTGGCCACACTGCACGCCCCCATCTCTCAGTCGATCTGGTCGGCGCGATGGGTGCGCTGGCGACCCAGCTCCCCGCCCTGCTCAGCCGGCGGACCGATCCGCGCGCCGGGACGACGCTGGTATGGGGTCAGATCGCGTCCGGGACGGCGGCCAACGTGATCCCGCGTCACGGCGTACTTCGCGGGACGTTGCGGACGCTTTCCCGCGCCGACTGGGACACCCTGCCGCTGCTGGTTGAGGAGCTCACGAGCGCCATCGCGGCCTCGTACGGCGTGGGTGTGACGGTGTCCCATGTCCGGGGCACCCCGCCGGTCGTCAACGACGGCGAGAGCATCGCGATGGTGGAGACCGCCGTCACCGACCACGTGTCGGAGGCTGTCGTCCGCGAGACCGCCCAGAGCCTCGGTGGTGAGGACTTCGGCTGGTACCTCGAGCAGGTGCCCGGCGCGCTCGCCCGGCTCGGCGTCCGCACGCCGGGGGCGAAGGTGACGATGGACCTGCACCAGTCGGGCTTCGACGTTGATGAACGTTGCATCGGCGTGGGCGTGCGCCTGCTGACCGGAATCGCCGTCGCCGGCTAGTACCTGCTCCTTGCCGCTCACCAGTACTTGTGGCCGCGCAGGATCACCCAGCCGCTCTCGTGCCCGCCGGTGGACTGGTGCACGTAGTCGATATTGGGATGCCCCGGATCTGGGTTGAACTCGCCATGCACCTGCACCACGTCGCCGACAGCCACCGGCACCCGAGGGGCTAGCGAGAGGTTGTAGTCGATCTCGACCGGATGACCCAACACAGTGACGACGAAGTACTCGTGTGGGCCGGTCGGTCCGCTGTAGTCGTTCTCCAGCCTTGAAACGACACCGCGAATGGTGACCTCGGCGGCATGGCCGGTCTGAAGATCGTGAAGGAACCGAGGATTGTTCACCTGTGCGGAGGCGCACCCCGCCAGAGCAACGGTCAGGGCGCCGATAGCGATCAACCTTGGTCGGAAATGCAGCGACGCCACCTACTCGCCGAACGCTCGGCACGGCCGGACTCGCAGCTCGGCAACGTAGTCATCGGGCGCACCGGCCCGCTCGGCGGCGTCTGCCATCACCCCGAGGTAGCGCGCCGATGGAAGACCGCCTTCGTAGCCGTCCAGCACGTACAGCCAGGACAACACGACGCCGTCGAGGGTCTGCACCCGCACCGTGATCTTGTTGTAGAGGCCGGTCGTCGCGAACTCGATCTCGTCGAGCGTGGACTCGTCGTACGACGAGACCTCGTAGAGCATCACGAACACCCGGGAGCCGGGGTCCTCGACGACGGTCGCCAACGAGCCCTCCCACCCGAGCTCCTCGCCGCCGAAGGTCAGGCGCCAGCCTTCGAGCCATCCCGGGCCACGGCATGGCGAGTACGGGCATCGCCCGAGCATCTGCTCCGGGTCGAGGTTCGACCCGTACGCCGCATACACCGCCACGGCCCTGAAGCGTATGAGGTGAGCCTCTGACGGGGAGACAATGACACCGTGACGCGTATCGCGATTCTCGGTGGCGGACCGGGCGGATACGAGGCTGCGCTGGTAGCCGCCCAACTCGGTGCCGACGTCACGGTCGTCGAGCGAGACGGTATCGGCGGCGCCTGCGTACTCGCCGACTGCGTTCCATCGAAGACCTTGATCGCGACCAGCGAGTCGATGACCGCGCTCGAGGGCAGCGAGGCACGCGGAATCCAACCGCGTGAGGGCGGCGCGACGATCGACCAGCTGATCGTCGATGCCCCGATGGTGTACCGCCGGGTCAAGGCGCTGGCGGCCGCGCAGTCGGCCGACATCGCGAGTCGGGTCACCAAGGAAGGGGTTCGGGTGATCCAGGGTCAAGGTCGCTTCCTCGGCCCTGGTCGCATCGGAGTCACCGAGCCGGGCGAGCTCGAGGTCGAGATGACGGTCGACGTCGTCCTCATCGCGACCGGGGCCTCGCCTCGCGTCCTGCCTGGTGCGCCGCCCGACGGTGAGCGGATCCTCAACTGGCAACAGGTCTACGACCTGCCGTCACTTCCCGAGCATCTGGTTGTCGTCGGATCAGGTGTCACCGGTGCCGAGTTCGCCGGCGCCTACCTCGCACTCGGCGTCGAGGTCACAGTGGTCTCATCTCGCGATCGCGTCCTGCCGAGCGAGGACGCGGATGCGGCCCTGCTGATCGAAGACGTCTGGCGGCGGCGGGGCATGCATGTCATCAAGCAGGCGCGAGCGGCGGGCGTCCGGCGGGCAGGCGACGGGATCGAGGTGGCCCTGATCGACGGCCGGACAGTCACCGGCTCTCACTGTCTGGTAACCGTCGGATCGGTGCCCAACACCGCGGACCTTGGACTCGAGCGGGTCGGCGTACTGACCGATGACCGTGGCTATGTGCTCGTCGATCGGGTGTCGCGAACCAACGTTCAGGGGGTGTATGCGGCTGGCGACTGCACCGGCCTGTTGCTGCTGGCCTCGGTGGCTGCGATGCAGGGACGCACCGCGATGTGGCACGCGCTGGGTGACGCGGTGGTGCCGCTGCGGCTAGCCACCGTTGCTGCCAATGTCTTCACGGATCCTGAGATTGCGACCGTCGGTCTGCCCGCGGTGGAGATCGCGGCTGAGCGCGGCGGGGTGCAGGAGGTCAAGCTTGCGCTCGCGACCAATGCTCGCGCGAAGATGCAGGGGCTCGAGGACGGGTTCGTGAAGCTCTATTGCCGGCCGGGCACGGGCGCCGTACTCGGCGGTGTCGTCGTCGCTGCCCGCGCGAGTGAGCTAATCCTGCCGGTCTCGATGGCGGTCCAGCACGGGTTAACCGTCGACCAGCTTGCGCAGACCTTCACCATCTATCCCTCGCTCAGCGGCAGCGTCACTGAGGCGGCTCGGCAACTTCACCTCACGGTTCGGGATTGACCTGACGCATGCAGCCGGAGTTTGTGGTCCCGGCTCGACCGAGCGCGCTGCGCTGGTCGCTGGTCGACACCCGGTCGTGGTCGCACGATCGCCACCCAGTAGCCGTGAAGCCGGACCGGCGCCGCCACGAGCCGGTGCGGATCACCCGTGGCGAGGGCCCGGGTGATCGGCTCATCGCTGGCGAAGGCGACGGACGCATCGGTGGTGGCGAGAATCGTCCGGACCTCCTGCCTTTGGGCGGGAATGTCGTGGCAGGCGGCGGCGAACGAGATCACCGTTTGGTTGGCGCCGGCGAGGTAGCACGGCGCTTCGATGCCTTGGCGGTGCAGGTAGCTCGCGACGCCGGCGTACTGCGACCACAACTGATTCGCCGGGACAGACGCGTCATGCAGCGCGCGCAACTGTGGTACCTCGGCGAATCCGAGCACCACGACCATCGCCGTCACGGCGGCCGGTCGTGCAGCGGGCGCAAGGCGTCTGGCCGGGTATACGACGGCCTCAGCGACAGGCAACGCGAGGAGCAGGTAGGTGGGCTCGAGGAAGCGCGGCGCCGGATACCCGACGAAGACGAAGTACTGCATCGCAAGCGACAGGCCGGCGGCCGTGGCGAGGCCATAGGAACGCAGCCGCCCCGCTTTCGCCGCGGCGACGAGCCCAACGATCACCAGGGGCACGAGCGCGAACCACCACAGTTCGGTGCTGACCGGGGATGACGGCACACAGCCGTCGCGGCACAGAATCGGCCCGCCGAGACTGCGGAACTCCGCACCCAGGCTCCAATGGATCCCGCCGGTGTTCTCCTGGCTCGCAGCCGTGAACCGGTGCAACGGGCCGCCGAACCTGACGTAGGCCTCGATGATCCATTCCGCGATGCCCGCGAGGTAGCCGGCGGTGATCAGCGCGGCCACGGTCGTTCGACGTCGTCGCGAGAGTCCGGTCGCGAATCCTACGGCGACGAGCATCGGCACCAGAAGGAACATCGCATCAGTGGGTCGCATCAGGGCGGTGAAGGCGATGGCGAGAGCGCAGTACAGCAGATCCCGCCGTCGCCCTGACTCACGCAGACCTGTGATCAGCCAGCCGGTGGCGGCGAGCGCCCCATAGCCCACGTACTGGTTGGGCATGGCTTCGAAGCTGTAATAGATCGCCACCCACAGGGTCGAGAACAGCGCGGCCGCCATCGGCACGACCGGCCCGCGCCGCAGGCGCAGCCAGGGCAGGAAGGCGAGGAACATTCCCGCTGCCGAGAGGATTGCGAGCCAGACCCGCATGACGGCGATCGAGCCGGATACGAGTGATGCCGGAGCGGTGAGGAGGGTGAGCCCGCGCGCGCGCGGCGCGTCGAAATAGGTGGCTGGGGCGTGCGGGTCGATCTGGCTGATGTACACGGTCTCGTCCCAGCCGAAGCCGGCGTGCAGACCACGGAACAGGATCGGGGACAGCGCGTGAAGGATGCAGACAGCGAGCAGGGCCAGATGAGCGCCGGACAACGAGACCGACGACCTGGGCTTCGGCTGAGCCGACGTCGCGGCGATTGATGCAGTGCTGATGTCAAGAAGGTTGCCCGGCAACCTCTGAGCGAATTCTCAACCGGCCCAGGAACCTCGGTTGCGGTGGCTACCCCGCTGAGGTGATGCGGCAGATCACTGAGCCGGCACTGACGACCGCGCCGACATCGGCGGCAAGGTCGGCGACGGTGCCGGACTGATGAGCGTTGATCGGCTGCTCCATCTTCATCGCCTCGAGGACGACGATCAGATCGCCTTCCGCGACGCTGTCACCGTCGGCAACTGCGATCTTCACGATCGTGCCTTGCATCGGCGCGGTCAGTGAGTCACCGCCGGCCGCGGCTGCCGATGCCGATGCCCGGTGGGCTGATGGCGGCTTCCGCGACTTCGTCGCGGAAGCGCTGGGGATTCCACCCGGCAGCGAGACCTCGAGACGGCGGCCGCCGACTTCCACCGTGATCCGGTCGCGCTCGACTGCCTCGGGCCCGGCCGCGGACCCGTCGTACGGCGGGACCGACCCGGTCCACTCGGTTTCGATCCACCGGGTGTGAATCGCGAACGGCTCGCTGGTGAACGCCGGATCCTCGAGCACCGCACGATGGAACGGGATGATCGTCGGCATCCCGCCGACATCGAACTCGGCGAGTGCCCGGCGGCTTCGCTCGATTGCCTCGGTCCGGGTCGAACCGCTGACGATCAGCTTTGCGATCAACGAGTCGAAGGCGCCCGGAACCGTGTCGCCCAGAACATAGCCGGCGTCGACCCGAACCCCTGGCCCGGTCGGGATCGTCCAGCTCGTGATGCGGCCCGGCGCCGGCAGGAAGTTTCGGCCGGCGTCCTCGGCATTGATGCGGAACTCGATTGAGTGCCCACGAGCGACCGGATCGGCATCGGTGAGCTGCTGGCCGTCGGCGATCGCGAACTGCGCCCGCACCAGGTCGACGCCGCTGGTCTCTTCGGTCACCGGATGCTCGACCTGCAGGCGGGTGTTGACCTCGAGGAACGACACGGTGCCGTCCTGCGCGACGAGGAACTCACAGGTGCCCGCCCCGACGTAGCCCGCCGCCTTCGCGATCGCCTTGCTCGCGGTGTACAGCCGTTCCCGCTGGTCGTCGGTGAGGAATGGTGCCGGAGCCTCCTCGACCACTTTCTGGTGTCGGCGCTGAAGCGAGCAGTCGCGGGTGCCGACGACCACCACCGTGCCGTGACCGTCGGCGAGAATCTGGGTCTCGACGTGGCGCGGCTTGTCGAGGTAGCGCTCGACGAAGCACTCGCCTCGCCCGAACGCGGCGACCGCCTCGCGCACGGCACTGTCGTACAGCTCGTCGATCTCCTCGCGATCGCGAGCAACCTTCAGACCCCGACCACCTCCACCGAAGGCTGCCTTGATCGCGATCGGCATCCCGTGCTCGTCGACGAACTCGAGTACCTCGGCAACTCCGCTGACCGGGTTCGGGGTGCCCGCGGCGAGCGGGGCGCCGACATCGGTCGCGATGTGACGCGCCTTCACCTTGTCGCCGAGTGCATCGATCGCATCCGGCGGCGGCCCGATCCAGATCAACCCGGCGTCGATGACCGCGGCGGCAAAGCCGGCATTCTCAGCCAGGAATCCGTAGCCGGGATGGACCGCGTCCGCGCCGGAGCGTTTGGCGATGTCGAGGATCTTGGCCACGTCGAGATAGGTCTCGCCGGCTGTACTGCCGACGAGGGCATATGCCTCGTCGGCGAGCTGGGCGTGAACGCTGTCCAAGTCGGGATCGGCATACATCGCGACACTGCCGATTCCGGCGTCGCGGCAGGCGCGAATCACCCGGACCGCGATCTCGCCTCGGTTGGCGATCAGGACCTTCCGCATTCTCCAGACTCTATTTACATGGCATGCTCCCGGCGTGACCGACCAGCCGTTCTCGGCGTATCAGAACGAGATCTATCTCAACGGGATGCTCGGCACTGCGCCGGAGTTTCCGATCGACGTAGCCGACCTCGAGGCAGCTGCCCGGGAACGGTTCGCCCCCGAGGCGTTCGGATATGTCGCCGGCAGCGCGGGGACCGAAAGCACCGCCCGCGCCAACCGGGCGGCGTTCGAACGATGGCGGATTGTGCCCCGGTTCCTGGCGCAGGACGTATCGGTGCGCGACTTGTCCACGACGGTGCTCGGTACGCCGATGCCGGCTCCGGTCGCGCTCGCGCCGGTAGGCGTGCAGGGCATCGTCCATGCCGATGCTGAGATCGCGGTAGCCCGCGCAGCGGCGAGCGTCGGGCTGCCGATAGCGCTGTCGACGGTGTCGTCGTACCGGCTGGAGGACGTCGCGGCGGCATGTGGCGAGTCGCCGCACTGGTTCCAGCTGTACTGGCCGAAGGACCGCGAGGTCGGCGCCTCGCTACTTGCCCGGGCGGCGGCGGTCGGCTACTCGGCGCTGGTGGTGACGCTCGACACCTTCATCTTGGCCTGGCGACCGCGTGATCTGCGAACCGGCTATCTGCCCTTCCTGTCACGGCTCGGCCTCGCCAACTACGAGTCCGACCCGGCGTTCCTCGCGGGTCTGGCTGTCAGCCCGGAGGAAGATCCGACCGCCTCGGTCCTGCACTGGCAGTCGATGTTCGGTGATCCACGCAACACCTGGGCCGATCTGGCCTGGGTGCGGGAGCACTGGCAGGGCCCGATCGTGCTCAAGGGCGTGCTCCACGCTGATGACGCTCGCCGCGCGGTCGACGCCGGCATGGACGGGATCCTGGTTTCGAATCACGGTGGTCGGCAGATCGACGGCTCGATTGCGTCTCTCGACGCGCTTCCTGCTGTTGTCGGGGCGGTGGGCGACCGCGCCGAGGTGCTGCTCGATTCGGGCGTGCGGACCGGATCCGACGTCATGAAGGCGCTCGCACTGGGCGCCCGAGCAGTGCTGATCGGCCGGCCGTACATCTACGGACTCGGCATCGGCGGTGAGGCCGGCGTCCGCCACGTGTTGCGCAGTTTGCTCGCGGAGCTTGACCTGTCGATGGCACTTGCCGGCTGCGCCTCGCTTCAAGATGTCGGGCCGCAGCTACTTGCCCATATACCGTGATCGCGTGGCGGAATCCTCACTAGGCCTTGCTGGGCTTCGATTTCGGCGCCTTCATGAAGGGACCAGGCTCAGTTCGGCGGCTGGCCAGCCGCTGCCGATCCGGCTCTATGACATCTGGGATCGCCGCGACGTGCTGCGGATGCTCGTTGACCGCGGGCTTCGTCACAAGTACGCCAACTCGGTGCTCGGCTATGCCTGGTCGCTGCTCGAGCCGGCGCTGTTCATCTCGACGTACTTCCTGTTGCTCAAGATCTTCCACAAGACGTATCCGATGTATCCACTCTTCATCGCCTCGACGATCCTGCCGTGGCAGTGGTTCGCGACGGTCGTCAACTCCTCGACCGGAACGCTGCGTGCCAACTCGCGTCTGATCACCTCGATCGCACTCCCGCGGGAGATCTACCCGCTGGCCGACGTGACCGTGAAGACCGTCGAGTTCGCGCTGAGCCTGCCGCTGATCGTGGTGATCGCATGGATCTACGGAGTGCGGCCGTCCGGTTACGTGTTCGCCTGGCCGCTGGCGCTCGCGTTCGAGCTGATGATCTGCGTCGGGCTCGCTCTGCTGATCTCCTCGTTGAACACCGTGCTCCGCGATGTCGAGCGCGGCATCGGACTCGTCATACGAGCCCTGTTCTACCTCTCGCCTGTGCTGTACCCGCTCCAGCGGCTGGCCGGATCGCTTCGTGGCGTCGCGGCTTACAACCCGATGGTGGGAATCCTCGAGCTCAACCGGGCGATCTGGTTCCCGGCCTACTGGACGGGATGGCGTCCGGTCTATTTCTCGGCGATCGGCGCGGTCGTCATATTGCTCTTGGGGTTCAGCGTCTTCGCTCGGGTCGAGCGCGCCGTCCTCAAGGAGCTCTAGTGTCACGAGCCCTGGGGGCGGGACGCTAGATGCCTCCCAAAAAGCGTCGGCCGAGGGACGCAATCGTCGTCAAGGACGTCGGCATCAAGTTCGCGATCAACCGGCGCCGTCGCATCGGTGTGAAGAACCTGTTGATCGAAGGGCGGACGGCGACGACCGGCGTCGGCGAGTACTGGCCGTTCCGGCACCTGTCGTTCCGAGTTGCCAAGGGCGAGTCGGTGGGCGTCATCGGGCGCAACGGCTGCGGCAAGAGCACCTTGCTACGGCTGGTCGCCGGGGTGATGCTTCCTGATGAGGGCACCATCCAGGTCAATGGCGGCGTCGGCGCGATGATCGAGTTGTCTGCCGGCTTCGTCGGCGACCTCACGGCGCGCGAGAACGTCTACCTGATCTCCTCGCTTCACGGATTCACTCGCGAGCAGACCGATGAGCGGTTCGACGAGATCATGCGGTGGGCCGGCGTGATGAGGTTCGTCGACACTCCGGTGATGCACTTCTCGAGCGGGATGCGCGCCCGCTTGGCGTTCTCGATCGTGACCCGGATGGAGGAGCCGATCCTGCTGGTGGACGAGGTCCTGGCGGTGGGCGACCGAGCCTTCCGGCGCAAGTGTGCCGCGGTGATCGAGAACATGCTCAGCGATGGCCGCACCATGTTGCTGGTCTCGCACAACGAGAGCGACCTCCGGCGGTGGTGCACCCGCGGGATCTACCTGCGGCGGGAGCAGGATCCACTCGAGGGTCCGATCGAGGAGATTCTCGAGATGTATCTCGACGACCCCGACCAGACGTGATGCGACCGACGCTGGACGAGCTGCGCGCCGTTGCGCAACCACCTTCGGTCGTGGGACGGGTGAGCGGCGAGCACTGGGCCGGGCGCGTGTACATGCGGCATCTGTCGATCCGGTTGACCCGGGTACTGATCCCGACGCGGGTGTCGGCTGACGGGGTGACGGCCTCGATGCTGATCACCGGGCCCGGGGCGGCCCTCGCATTGACCGTGCCGCACCTCTGGGGCGCCGTGGTCGCCTTCTTCGTGATCCAGATCCAGGGGCTGCTCGACTGCACTGATGGCGAGCTGGCCCGCTGGCGACGTACCACCGGTCCGGTAGGCATCTACCTCGATCGACTCGGCCACTACGTGACCGACGGCTGCCTCGCCGTTGCGGTCGGAGTCCGTGCCGACGGCGGGCTCGGCTCGATCGACGGTTGGACGATCGTCGGGATCGCGACCGGCTTCCTGGTATTGCTGACAAAGGCCGAAACCGACCTGGTGCATGTCGCTCGGGCACAGTCAGGTCGGCCCCGAGTCGAGGACACCGCAGCGGTGGCGCAGCCGAGGGCGGGGGTGGTGCGGCAGTTGCGGTCGGTCATCGGCGCGGTGCCGTTCAACCGGGCGCTGCTGGCAATAGAGATGACCGGGCTCGCTGTCATCGTCGCGATGATCGATGCCGCCAACGGCTCGCTCAGTGCCGTGCGGGTGCTCGACGTCGCACTTCTGGTGATTGCGATGACCGTCGTTGCCGGTCATCTGCTCTCGACCGTCACCTCGGACCGACTGCGGTGACCGCGGTCGGCTGCGTCGTTCTCAGTCAGGGCAATCGGCCCGCGGAGCTCGCCGCCGCGCTCGCCTCGGTGCTTGCGCAGCGCGGTGTCGCGGTGAACCTCGTGGTGGTCGGCAACGGCTGGGAGCCGGCGAACCTTCCAGCCGCGGTGTCGAGTGTCACCCTGGCCGACAATCGTGGCGTGCCGGAAGCCCGCAACATCGGAGCGAGTTCGGTAACCGGTGATCTCCTGCTGTTTCTCGATGACGACATCGAGCTGGTCGGGACGGATCTACTCGCCCGCGCCGTCGCCCAGTTCGACGCCGATCCGACTCTCGCCGTCGTCCAGCCCAGGTCGCTCGATCCCGGTGGAGCTCCGACCGCCCGGCGTCACGTGCCGCGCCTGCGTGCCCGCGACCCCTCCCGCAGTGGCGATGTTGCCTGGTTCTGGGAAGGCGCATCGCTGATCCGTCGCAGCGCCTTCGATGAGATCGGCGGCTGGCCAGGCCACTTCTTCTACGGCCACGAAGGTATCGAGGTCGCTTGGCGGCTGATCGATGGTGGCTACCGGATCCGCTACGACGCGGGCCTGGAAGTACACAATCCGCAGGCCGCGCCGTTTCGGGGTCCGCAGCATCGCTACCTCAACGCGCGTAACCGGGTATGGGTGGCCCGCCGTAACCTGCCGCTGCCGCTGCTCGCGGGTTACCTGCTGGTGTGGGGGATCGCGACGATCGGCCGCGCCCGACGGGCTGCCGAGATCCCATCCGTCGTTCGCGGATTCTGGGACGGCGTCCGTACTCCGTGCGGTCCACGGCGGCCCTTGCGATGGAGCACTGCTTGGCGGCTGACAAGGCTCGGGCGACCGCCGATCGTGTGATTACTTCCGCAGCCCCTTGCGCATCGCGGGCACGCCGAGCAGCGCCTCGACCGCGATCCGGCTCGACATTTTCGAGCTGCCGGCAACCCGCTCGGAAAAGGTGATCGGGATTTCGACGATGCGCGCTCCGCCGGTGGCTGCCCGCATCGTCATCTCGATCTGGAAGGCGTAGCCATCGCTGGCCGTCGAGGCCGCATCGAGGCGCCGCAGCAGCTCGGCGCGCCACGCCTTGAATCCGCCGGTCAGGTCGTGCAACGGGCTGCGCAGCAACAGCCGGGCATAGATGTTTCCGCAGCGCGACAGCACTTCGCGTCGCCTGCTCCAGCCGTGCACCGAGCCGCCCGGGATGTACCGCGATCCCAGCGCGAGATCTGCATCATTCAGGGCGGCGACGAGGCGATCGACATCGGCCGGATCGTGTGACCCGTCGGCGTCCATCTGGACGACGATCTCGGTGCTCGGATCGGCCACCGCCTCCTCGAATCCGGCTGCATATGCGCGACCCAGCCCGGACTTGGCGGACCGCGACAGCAGCGTGACTCGGCCCGGGAGCTCTCGGACGAGTTCGGACACGATGTCCGCTGTGCCGTCGGGTGAACCGTCGTCCACGACGAGCAGGCGCACCCCGACCGGCCGATCGAGGATCGCCCGCGCCACCCGTTCGATGTTTTCCCGTTCGTTATAGGTAGGGAGCACGACGACAACGGACACGAATCGGGCTCCCTATGTTCTTCGGGCGGTCTCTCGACGGTTTATCACGGCACGCTCTGACCATTCCGGAGCCGGACAGGACGCTGACGCTACCCTTGGCTGGTCATGTCAGCAGGCGGTTCGAGGCTCCGAAACATCGGCGTGATCCTCGCCGGCGGGGTCGGCACGCGGGTGGGGCTGACCATTCCGAAGCAGCTGCTGAAGATCGCCGGCAAGCCGGTCATCGAGCACACCCTCGCCTCGTTCCAGAACACCAACGAGATCGACGAGATCATCGTGCTGATGGCGCCCGGATACCTCGACGACGTCAGGGCACTTGTCTCATCGCGCGGGTTCTCCAAGGTGACGACCGTCATCGAAGGCGGCCGTACCCGCAATGACTCCACCCGCATCGCGCTGGATGCGATCGGCGAGGAGGAGTGCAACGTGCTCTTCCACGACGCTGTGCGCCCGCTGGTAACGCAGCGGATCATCCGCGAGTGTGTCAACGCGCTGCGACAGTACGAGGCGGTCGACGTCGGCATCCCGTCCGCCGACACCATCGTCGTGGTCGACGGATCAATCATCACCGACATCCCTGACCGCGCCCGGCTGCGTCGCGGACAGACGCCTCAGGGCTTCCGGCTCTCCACGATCCGTAGGGCCTACGAGCTCGCCTGGCAGGACCCCAATTTCGCCGCCACCGATGACTGCAGCGTGGTCTTGAAGTATCTCCCGGACGTACCGATCCATCTGGTCGATGGTTCCGAGCACAACATGAAAGTCACCGATCCGGTCGACCTGTTCATCGCCGACAAGCTGTTCCAGCTCAGTTCCTCATCCGTCGAGCGGCTCGCCGGGGCGGCGGCGTACGAGGAACGACTGCGCGGCCGGGTCGCGGTCGTCTTCGGCGGCAGCTATGGCATCGGTAGTGAGATCGTCGCGGTGCTCGAGTCCTACGGTGCCACCGTCTTTGCCTTCAGCCGGACCACGACCAACACCTTCGTCGAAGATCCCCGCGACGTCGACGACGCCCTCGGAAAGGTCTACAGCGATGCCGGTCGCATCGACTTCATCGTCGTGACCGCGGGAGTGTTGACCACCGGAGCCCTCGCCGACTGCGACGACGACACCGTCGACGAGATGATCGCGGTCAACTACGTCGCACCAGTGCAGATCGCGCGACTCGGAGTGCAGTACCTGGCGGAGACCAAGGGACAGCTGCTGCTGTTCACCTCGAGCAGCTACACCCGCGGGCGGGCCGGTTACAGCCTCTACTCGTCTACCAAGGCGGCCGTGGTCAACCTCACTCAGGCGCTGGCGGACGAGTGGCTGGACCTCGGCGTGCGAGTGAATTGCATCAACCCTGAACGTACGGCGACACCGATGCGCACCCGCGCGTTCGGGGAGGAGCCTCGCCAGGATCTGCTTGACGCGGCCGACGTCGCGCAGACATCCGTCGACGCGCTGGTTGCCGATGTGACCGGTCAGGTCATTGATGTCCGTCGCCCGGTCACCGCGGTCGTTGGTCCAGCCTCGGGCGCCGGCGAGGGGGTCGCCGTGCAGGCCGAGCTCCGTGAGGAGGAGGCGGCCGCCGAGGCGGCGCGCGAGCACCAGTCACCGTGACCGAACCGACCCCCGACATCGGCGAGGCCGATCACCGCGGCACCGATCCCCGGATGCCTGCCGGCGGCACTCGGACGATGGCCGTCTTCGCGTTGGCGTCCTATGTCGCGATGGCGCTCGGCGGAGTCCTGGACTGGGCAATCACCGTTCTCGTGGCTGTGGTGGTCAGCCAGATCGCCGACCTGCTCGTCATCCGCAACGACGACATTCGGGGAGCCTTCGCCCGTGGTCAGTTCGGCATTGCCACCCGCACCCTGGTCCGCGAGCTGGCGGTCGTGGTGCTGGTGCTCACCGAAGCCTGGTCGGATCAGACCGACCGCCGAACGATCGCGCTCGGAATCCTCGGCGTGGCCGGGTTGCGCTACGCCTACCACCTCCTCCTGGTTCTGATCCGGCGCCGTTCTCCCGGTCCGGTCGAAACTCGCAACCTCGACCTGACCGGGATCCGGTTGCCACCGCCGCAGGCGGAGTTCACCCGGCGGCGGCTGTCGGAACGCTTCCACGGCGTCTCTGCGCTCGCTCTGCTCGGTGCCGGTGTTGCCGCGGCAGCGCACGTTCCGGCGGTCGGCTACGTGGCAGTCGCGCTGGTCCTGATCTTCGAGCTGGTGGCGGTCGGATGGGCAGTCGGCTGGCTCCTGCGCTCCCGCGGGGCGGCGGTGCGCGGGACGTTGCTGCGCCAAGTCCTGAAGAAGGTCAACGCGATCGGACCGGAGGTGATGCTCTATCACTCCGGCACTGAGGACACGGTGTACCAGGTCAACATGTGGCTGTCAGCGATCGACCGGTTGCACCGCCCGGCGTTGATCGTCATCCGCGAACGGGACTGCTATCTGAGTCTCGGGAAGACTTCGACGCCGGTGGTGTGCATCCCGGACGCGGTCGACTTCATGACCTTCACCTTGCCGTCGGTTCGTGTGGCGCTGTACACCGCGAACGTCGGTAAGACGATCCACATGCTCCGCGAGCCGGGAGTCCGCCACATCTTCATCGGGCACGGCGACAGTGACAAGTCCGCATCGTCCAACCCGTTCAGCAAGGTGTACTCCGAGATCTGGGTCGCCGGCGCGGCGGGGCGGGACCGATACGCACGTGCCGGGGTCGGCATCCGGGACGAGGACATCGTCGAGGTCGGCCGACCCCAGCTCGAGGGCATCGAGTTGGGCCGTGGTCCGATTGGCGAGCGGGAGCTGACGGTCCTCTACGCGCCGACCTGGGAAGGCTGGACCAACGACCCGACGCACACCTCACTGATGCGCACCGGGCCGGCGCTTGTCGACCGAATGATCAGCGTGGGCAACGTCCGGGTCATCTACAAGCCGCATCCCCTTACCGGAACCGTCAGCATCGAGGCGGCCAAGGCCGATGCCGCAATTCGCGCCAGCATCTCCCGCGCCGCCGGCCGTCACGAGACCGTGGCGGTCGGCGCGCGTACGTTGTACGACTGCTTCAACGACTCCGACGTGCTTGTCGCCGACATCTCCAGCGTGCTGAGCGACTACATCGCTAGTGAGAAGCCGTACATCGTGCCGAATCTCACCGGCCTCGATGAGGCGACGTTCCGGGACAGGTTCCGCAGTGCGGGCGAGGCCTACCTGCTCGATCCGGCGGGGGAGCGCATCGGTGCGATCCTCGATCTGATTCGCGACAGCGATCCGCTCGCTGCCGCCCGCCAGGACCTCAAGCACTACTTGATCGGGCCGAGCGAGCCGGACGCCATGACTCGCTTCCTGCGCGCTGTCGACGCCGCCTACGAAGCCGCCGTCGCGATGGTTCCGACCAGAGTCGCCGCCGGCGCTGACTAGTGTCGTGACACTAGAGGCGGTAGAGCTTTCGGGCGTTCTCTCCGAAGATCTTGCGTCGCGCCGAATCCGAGAGCGTTGCCATCTTCGCTTCGACGCTCTGGAGCGGGTTCGGATACAGGCAAGTCGGGTGCGGGAAGTCGGTCTCGAACAGGATGTTGTCCTCGCCGACCGCCTCGATGAGGTCAGGAAGCTTGTTGCGGTTGTTCTCGAACCAGAAGGTCGCGTAGAGGTTGGAGCGGAAGTACTCCGACGGCGGCTTCTTCATCTGCGCCAGCTCGGCGGGCGCGTTCTCCGCCAGCTCGTAGTCGAGCGCCTCGAGGATGAACGGGATCCAGCCGATACCGCTCTCGACGGACACCATCTTCAGGTCGGGATGACGGTCGAACATTCGCGAGAAGATGAGGTTGGTCACCACCCGCGCGTTCCCGATGAACAGCAGCGTTCCGCCGATGGCGAGCTTGGTGTTATCGGGGTGCGACGCCCACGGATACCGGCCGTAGAACGTCATGCCGGTCACGCTTGCGCCGATGTGGAAGTGAACCGGCAGTTGCTCCTCGACGCAGACCTCCCAGAACGGGTCCCAGTCCTTGCTCGCCAGGTCCGGCGCGCCCAGGTCGTCGGGATCGGAGGTCATGTTGACCCCGCGTGCCCCGAGTGTGGAGACCCGCTTCGCCTCGCTCACGCAGGCGTCGATGTCCCACGCCGGCATCACCGGCATCGGGAGCAGGCGGTTGTCGGACCCGGCCTGCATCTCGGCCATCGCATCGTTGTAAATCTCGATCGAGAGCCGCTTCAGCGTCTTGTCGGTCGACGTACCGAGGTCCTGACCGCCGAGGCCGATGGTGTTGGGGAAGATGACCTGCGCGTCGATCCCGCACTCGTCGAGTACGCCGAGCCGAACTTTCGGATCGTAGGCGCCGACGTGGATCATCTCGTGCTCCCACTCGAAGAGTGCCTTCTGCGCACTCTCCTTGCGGCCCTCGCGGTCGATCACGCCACCGGCGCTGTAGCGCCCCATCACGTGACCGTCGAAGACCCAGGCCCGCGCTCCGTCGACCATCTCGACCTGTGGCACTCGGTCGCGGTACGCCGCCGGCGCTCGGCTGGTGAACAGGTCAGCCGGCTCGGAGTAGTGGGAGTCGCAATCGACGACGAGCGAACCATCTTTCAGCATGAAACGGATATTAGGATCCCGGCATGGTTGTGGCCAGGGTCGGTGACCTGGACATCGCCTACGAGGTCGTCGGTGACTCCGGACGGCCATGGACGCTCACGCCCGGCGGTCGTTTCAGCAAGGACACCGCAGGACTTCGAGAGCTAGCCGAAGCGATCGCGACCGAGGGCTATCAGGTCGTCATCTGGGACCGTCCGAACACCGGCGCATCGAGCGTGTGCTTCGACGGTGACAACGAGTCGGCAATGCAGGCCGACGCGCTCGCCGGTTTGCTGCGTGAGCTTGATTTGACCGGCGCGATCATCGCGGGCGGATCCGGCGGCTCCCGGGTCTCGCTGCTGACCGCGATCCGACATCGCGATATCGCCGCCGGTCTCGCGACGTGGTGGATCAGCGGCGGGATCTTCGGGCTGATGAGCCTCGCCGTGCACTATTGCGGGCCTTCGGTGACCGCGGCGTGGCATGGCGGGATGCAGGCGGTGGCGGAACTCGCGGAGTGGCAGGAAGTCCTCAATGCGAACCCGGACAACCGCGCCCGGCTCCTCGCGCAGGACCCGAAGCGGTTCGTCAAGACACTCGAGAGCTGGATGGCGGTCTACTGCCCCGACGACAACGCGCTCGTCCCTGGCGTTCCTAATGATGAGGTGCGAGCACTGAACATTCCGGCGCTGGTCTTCCGTAGCGGCGAAACCGATCTGCACCACACCAGGGGGACCTCGGAGGCGCTCGCGTCGCTGCTGCCGCACTCGCAACTGGTCGAGCCGCCGTGGCCCGACGCTGAGTGGAACGACCGGCACATCCCGCCCGGCAACCCGCTGTTCATTAGGTGGCCGCTGCTCGCCCCACAACTGATCGAGTGGGCCAAAGCGACGATCAGCTGAGCGGCCCGGCCCGCATACACCCAAACGATCATGAGAAAGGTAGCGAGAATCGAGCCGGTGTGTGCTGCCTTTCTCATGATCGTTTCGGATGATGCGTCAGGCCTTGGTGCGGGTGCCTTTCACCAGACCGCTGGCCACCCACGCCGGGAGGGGCTGGCGCAGTGGTGTGGGCTCGCCGGGTGCGGCAGCGCTGCGGGCGGAGAGTACGGCGACGATCGCCGCCAGCTCCTCGTCGCTGGGCTCGCCGCCCCGGATCACGGTGAGCGCCGGGCGTGGCGTTGGCTCGGTGTCACTCACAGCGGGATGTTGCCGTGCTTCTTCGGAGGCAGTGACTCCCGCTTGGTGCGAAGCAAGCGAAGTGCGCGGATCACTTCGAGCCGGGTCGCTGACGGCTTGATGACGGCATCGACGTAGCCGCGCTCAGCCGCGATGTACGGGTTGGCGAAGTGGTCCTCATAGTCCGTGATCAGCTCCTTGCGAGTGGCCTGCGGATCGGCAGCATCCGCGATGGTTCGGCGATGCAGGATGTTCACCGCACCCTGGGCGCCCATCACCGCGATCTCTGCCGTCGGCCACGCCAGGTTGATGTCGGCTCGCAGGTGTTTCGACCCCATGACGTCGTAGGCGCCGCCGTAGGCCTTGCGGGTGATGACAGTGACCTTCGGTACGGTCGCCTCCGCGTAGGCGTAGAGCAGCTTCGCCCCGCGCCGGATGATTCCGCCCCACTCCTGAGCTGTGCCGGGCAGGAAGCCGGGTACGTCGACGAAGGTCAGCACCGGGATGTTGAAGGCGTCGCAGGTGCGCACGAAGCGGGCTGCCTTCTCCGATGCGTCGATGTCGAGAGTGCCGGCGAACTGCATCGGCTGGTTACCGACGACCCCGATCGACTGGCCGTCGACCCGGGCGAAGCCGCAGACGATGTTCGGCGCGAACAGCGCGTGTACCTGAAGGAAGTCGGCGTCATCAACCACGTGCTCGATGATGCTGACGATGTCGTACGGCACGTTCGCGCTGTCCGGGATGAAAGTGTCAAGAAACGCCTCGGGCTCAACCGATTCGACATCCGCCTCGTCGTAGGCCGGCGCCTGCTCCATGTTGTTGCTCGGCAGGAATGCAAGCAGTGCCCGAGTCAGCTCGAGTGCTTCATCCTCGTCCGCCGACATGAAGTGCGCTACACCGGACTTGGTGTTGTGGGTGCGAGCGCCCCCGAGTTCCTCGAACGTCACGTCTTCCCCTGTGACGGTCTTGATGACGTCGGGGCCGGTGATGAACATGTGCGAGGTTTGGTCGACCATGACGGTGAAGTCGGTGAGCGCGGGGGAGTACACATGCCCGCCGGCGCAGGTGCCCAGCACGAGCGAGATCTGCGGGATGACGCCCGACGCCATCACGTTCCGATAGAAGATCTCGGCATAGAGACCGAGCGCGACGACGCCTTCCTGGATCCGGGCACCGCCACCCTCATTGATGCCGACCACCGGGCAGCCGGTCTTCATGGCGAGATCCATGACCTTGCAGATCTTTTCGCCGTACACCTCACCGAGTGCGCCACCGAAGATGGTGACGTCCTGACTGAATACGCAGATCTGCCGGCCGTGAACGGTCCCGTGTCCGGTGACGACACCGTCGCCGTACGGCCGCTTGTCGGGCATGCCGAAGTCGTGGGCCCGGTGCCGGGCCAGCGCGTCCAGCTCCACGAACGAGCCGGGGTCGAGCAGCTGCTCGATTCGCTCGCGCGCGGTCTTCTTGCCTTTGGCGTGTTGTTTGTCCACTGCGGCCTGCGACCCGGCGTGTACGGCGAGGTCGTTGAGGTGGTCAAGCTCGGCAAGCCGACCCGCGGTGGTGTGGGGATCGACGCCGCCGTCCGGCTGTGCGCTCATGGTGCCGAATCCTACTGAGCGGCTCGAGACCGCGGATCGACCGAAGTCGTAGCGTTGCGGCGATGTCCGAGGCGTATCGATCGTTCGGGCGGCCGCCACTGTCCGCTCACCGGCTGCAGCACGCACTTGGCAGCGGTCCGGTCTGGCGCGAGGTGCGGGTCGTGACGCAGACCAGCTCTACCAACGCCGACGTCGCGGCGGCGGCGAAGGCTGGGTCCGCCGAGGGTCTGGTGATCATCGCTGAGCACCAGAGCAGTGGCCGCGGCCGGCTCGACCGGCAGTGGGAGTCGCCGCCGCAAGCCGGCATCCTGCTGTCTGCGCTGGTACGACCGCCGGTCGACGTCGGGTCGTGGCCGTTGCTCCCGCTGCTCACCGGTCTGGCGATCGTGGAGGCGGTGGCCGCAGTCGGCAAGGTCGACGCGAGACTCAAGTGGCCCAACGACGTACTCGTCGATGGCCGCAAGCTTGCCGGGGTCCTATGTGAGCGGGTCGACACCGCCGTGGTCGTCGGCTTCGGTCTCAACGTTTCGACGACCGCCGAAGAACTTCCGGTCGACACCGCAACCAGCCTCTTGATCGCCGGTGGTGCAACCGACCGCGAGCCGCTGGTGAAGGAGGTGCTGCGGTCGTTCGCTCGCCGCTACTCGGTCTGGTGCGACACGGCCGGGCGCCCCGAGTCCGTGCTGCCGGCGTATCGCGACAGATGCGAGACGATTGGCCGTGAGATCTCTTTGCAGCTACCTGGGGGCGAGACGGTGCGGGGCACGGCGACAGCGCTCGATGATGACGGCCGGCTGATTGTGACGGACCACGCGACTGGCGAATCGAAGCCGTGGTTGGCGGGCGACGTGACACACGTGCGATCGGTGGGCTGAGGCATGGCGTTTCCAGAAGACATCCTCGACAGCGGTGAGCAGGTCATCCACAACCTCCGCCCGCACTGGCGCAAGGTCGCGATCCCGGTAGTGCTCGCCCCGATCCTCGTCGGGCTGGGTTCGTACGGCTATTTCGCGGTCCGCCATCACGCCGGCGGGTTCGTGCTGAAGTATGTGGTCCTTGCCCTCGCCGCGATTCTGCTGATCTGGTGGTCGATCCGGCCGTTCCTGTTCTGGCTCACGACCCGGTACGTCGTCACCGACCGACGGGTGTTGATGCGCAACGGTGTCTTGTCCCGCACCGGCCGAGATGTTCCTCTGACACGCGTCAACGACGTGTCGTTCAAGCGAAGCATCGTCGAGCGGATGTTCGGTTCCGGCACGTTGGTCATCGAGTCAGCAGGGGAACGCGGCCAGGTCAGCCTCAACGACGTCCCACATGTCGAGCTGGTCCAGCGTGACATCTATCGCCTGGTCGAGGACGAGGCGCAGCGGCTGCGGTAATGGTGCAGCGGGTCACACCGTCATCGCCATTGGTTCTCGGGTTTGATTAGCCCGTGCCGACGTCAGGAGTGCGACGCGTTGCGATGGCCCGGGCGCTCGCTGCCGTCGCGGGTTTCACCCTCACGCTCGGCGTAAGCCTGTGGGCCGCGGCGGCCGGTCGAGGCTGGGCGTTGGTTGCCGCGACTGTGGCGACCGTCGTGGTCGAGCTGACCATGCGAGTTCGTGCCGTCGATGTGGCCGACCTTCTCGCCCGGGCCGGTGCGGGGCTCCCATCCAGAGCCGCCTTCGGATCTATTGCGCTCGTCTTGCTGGCCGGGCGGGAGTTGCCGCATCCGGTAGCTGTCGGCACCGCAGCTACCGGGTTCCTGATCGTGGCCGCAACGGCTGGGTCGGTAGGACTCCGGCGGGCAGCGGGGCGACTCGGCCAGCCGCCCCTGGTCACGCGCAACCTCGCCCTCGACGTGCCGCCGCTGCCGACCCCACCTCGGCTTCTCATTGATCCGCCCGGTCCGGGCGTCCTGGCGATCGTGGCCGCAGCGGTTGGTCTGGCGATCGACTGCGGTACCGGAGCCTCGACGGCCGCCGCCGTCTCACTCGCCATTGCCAGCGCGCTCGCCCTGTTGCCCGCCACGGTCCTCGCCGCCCACATCGTTCGCTTGGTCCGCAGCGGCGCCCGGCGTGCCGTCAGCGACGCCGGAGCCCGAGCGGTGCAGCGGCTGGCTCCGCAGGTCGTCCTCTACTTCGCGTCGACGGCCGCAGAGGTCTACCAGGTCGACCAGTGGCTCGAGGTGGTGGAGCGGCTCGATCGACCCGCGGCGGTGATGTTGCGAAGCCCGGAGGTGATGAGTGCCCTCGCGCCGACCTCGCTGCCGATCATCTGTTCGCCGTACAACGGGACCGTCGCCTCGCTCCCACTGCCCGAGCGAGTGGTTGCGCTGTTCCCGACGCACAGTGGCAACAACCTCTCGATGATCCGCCGGTCCGAGACCCGCACCGTGTTCGTCGGACACGGTGACAGCGACAAGCCGGACAGTGTCAACCCGTTCGCACGGGTCTATGACGAGGTGTGGGTGGCTGGACCGCTCGGCCGACGGCGGTATGCCGACGCGGCGCTCGGCGTTGCGGATTCTGCCGTGGTCGAGGTCGGTCGTCCGCAGGTCGTCGTACCGACCACCCCACCGCCACAGCCGCCGGTCGTCGTCTACGCCCCGACCTGGGAGGGTTGGGGTGATGATCCACATCACAGCTCCCTGGCCCAGGTCGGGCCGACCCTGGTCCGCGCATTGGTGGCCCGGCCGGACATCGCAGTGCGTTACCGCCCTCACCCGCTCACCGGAATGAGGAGCCCACAGTTGCGCGCGGCAGACCGCGAGATCGCTGCGTTGGTGGGACGGGTGCCGGCGAGTGAGGCGCTGAGCCAGACCTTCGCCAACGCGTCGGCCGTGATCGCCGACGTGTCGAGTGTCATTGCGGAGTTTCTTCCCTTCGACCGTCCCTACGCCGTCGCCGACACCCGCGGACTGGGTCCCGCCGACTTCGTCACGAGGTTCCCGTCGGTGGCCGGAGGTTTCGTCATCGACCCGGCTCTGGCTGGCCTGGAGGAGTTCGTCGCCGCAGCCACCGGCGGTCCAGACCCCACTGCCGAGGCCCGGCGCACCATGGTGCGCGATGCGCTCGGCGATCCCGCGACGGCTCAGCAGCGGTTCGCCGCTGCGGTTGAGAGACTGCTGACCCGATGACCGAGGACGAGTTCAGCCCGGCCGCGCTCGAGCGAGAACTGCTCGGTGGCGAGCGCAAGTACACCCGGCTTGAAGTCGTTGAGCGCGCCGGCGTACCGCTGGAGCACACGCAGGAGTTGTGGCGTGCCCTCGGCTTTGCCGATGTCGCCGACGATGTGTGCAACTTCACCGACCGCGACGTGTGGGCGCTGCGCACCGTCGTCGACCTCGGCGCCCAGGGGTTCCTCGACCCGGAGATGCAGGTCTCGATGGCCAGGGCACTGGGCCAGTCGTTGTCCCGGCTGGCGGACTGGCAACTCGGCGCGATCGGGTCGATGATCGACCCGGAGATCGATCCGGACGCCGCGATGCAACGGGCGCAGGATCTGGTGCCGATCGTGGAGGATCTGATCGGCTACGTCTGGCGGCGGCATCTGGCGGCGGCGGCAGGCCGAGCGCTGGCGACGAGCGGCGACGAATTCGCGAGTGGGGCGATCGGGGTCGGCTTCGCCGACCTTGTTGGGTTCACGTCGTTGACCCGCGAGATCGACGACGACAAGCTCGGCGAGCTCGTGGAGCGATTCGAGAGCGAAGCCGCGGACATCGTCGCCGCCACGGGCGGCCGGATGATCAAGACCATCGGTGACGAGGTGCTCTTCGTCGCGGACGACGCTCAGACCGTCGCCGAGATCGGCCTCGCGATCTCGGAGCGTGCCACGAGCCGCGACGACCTGCCTGAGGTCCGAGTTGGTCTCGCCTACGGGATGGTGCTGTCGAGACTCGGCGACGTGTACGGCGAGCCGGTGAACCTCGCCAGCCGGCTCACCTCGATCGCGCGTCCCGGCTCGGTGCTGGTCGACCGCGACCTCGCGGATCAGCTCGAAGGTGACGGCCGGTTTCGATTGCGGCGGGTGCCCCCGCGTCCGGTTCGTGGTTACACGCTGCTGCATCCGATGCGGCTGCGCCGTGGCGAGGACGCTTCGGAGAGTAAGTAGGCGTGGCTCCGCCTGCCGCGCCGAGCAGCCACCAACGGTCCGGGCGGTGCACTGGCCGACACTCGCAGTAGGCGGACCGCAACCGCGAATAGGCTGGCGAGCGTGAGTGATCTGCCGTCGTCGATCAGCCTTCGTGAGGTCGGGCCCCGTGACGGTCTGCAGAACGAGGCGCCGGTGCCGACCGAGGCCAAGGTCGAGCTGGTGAACGCGTTGTCGGCAACTGGCGTCCGGCGGATCGAGGCGGTGAGCTTCGTCCACCCTAAAGCGATCCCGCAGATGGCCGACGCGACCGAGGTCTGGGCCGGCATCGACCGTCGCGATGGCGTGCGCTACTCGGCGCTGGTACCGAACCTTCGCGGCGCCCAGCGGGCCCTCGAGGCCGGTTTCAATGAGATCGAGGTCGTCGTATCGGCCTCGGAAACCCACAACCGCAAGAACGTCAACCGAAGCACAGCGGAGTCGCTCGACGAAATTTCGGAGCTCATCGACGTCGTACACGACGCAGGCTCAACCGTTCAGGTCATCGTGGCGACCGCCTGGGGTTGCCCTTACGAGGGGGACGTGCCGGTGGAGCGAACCGTGTCCGTCGCTCACCGCGCGGTCCGTGACGGGGCCGACGGCATCGGCTTCGGCGACACCACAGGAATGGCGACCCCGGGCCGGGTCAGCCGGCTGGTCGGTGAGTTCCGGTCGGCGGCGCCGGAGATGGCCGTCAACCTTCATTTTCACAACACCCGCGGCACCGGTCTGGCCAACGTCATGGCGGCGTTGCAACTCGGCGTCGATGACTTCGATGCCAGCGTCGGCGGGCTCGGCGGCTGTCCGTATGCGCCGGGTGCCAGCGGCAACGTCGTCACGGAGGACCTGGTGCACATGGTCGAGGACATGGGTGTCGCGACCGGCGTCGACCTCGAGGCGATGATCGAGGCGGCGGCGACCGCAGAGCGGATCGTGGGGCGCTCGCTCCCGAGCCAGGTGCTTCGGGCCGGCCCGCGCACCCGCACCACGCCCGCGTGAGCTTTCAGCCTCGATCGGACGCCACGATCCGCCACGGCCGCTCTGCCGACCTCGCGCAGTTGACCGCGATCTATAACCACTACGTCGTCAATACGGCAGCCACCTTCGACATCGAGCCGTTCACCGTGTCGCAGCGCCGCTCCTGGCTGCGGCAATACACGACGACCGGACCGCACCGGCTGCTCGTTGCCGATCGAGACGGCGAGCTGCTCGGGTATGCGACGAGCACAGCGTTTCGGGACAAACCGGCGTACCACCCGTCGATCGAGGTCACGGTGTACCTGCGGGCGGGCAGCGGTGGTGGCGGGATCGGATCGGCGCTGTACCGGCGGCTCTTCGATGAACTGGCCGGAGAAGCTCTTCACCGCGCGTACGCTGCGATCGCCCTTCCGAACGACGCGTCGGTTGCGCTGCATCGCCGATTCGGTTTCAGCGAGGTCGGCACGATGACCGAGGTCGGCTGGAAGCACGAGCGCTGGTGGGACGTGCTGTGGATGGAGCGCGCGCTTCCGTAGGCTCGCGCGGCACTAGTCGAACGTCCTACTAATCTCGCGGACGTGACCGACACCAGTCAGCTGCGCGAGCAGATCGTCCGCGGCGGCGCCGAGAAGTACCACGCATCGAACGCCGAAGCCGGCAAGCTGTTCGCCCGCGATCGCGTCAAGCTGCTGGTGGACGAGGGCAGCTTCGTCGAGGACGGGTTCTTCGCCAACGCGCTGGCCGGCGACCTCCCGGCGGACGGTGTCATCACCGGTACGGCGCGAATCGATGGCCGGCAGATCTGCCTGATGGCCAACGACTCAACCGTGAAGGCCGGTTCCTGGGGGGCACGGACGGTCGAGAAGATGCTTCGGACGATCGAGCAGGCCTACGACCTCGGTGTACCGATGGTGTGGCTGGTGGACTCCGCCGGCGCTCGCATCACTGACCAGGTGCAGATGTTCCCCGGGCGTCGAGGCGCCGGGCGAATCTTCCACACCCAGGTCCGGGCCAGCGGCTCGATCCCGCAGGTGTGTGCGCTGTTCGGCCCGAGTGCCGCCGGCGGCGCGTACATCCCGGCATTCTGCGACGTCGTGGTGATGGTGGAGGGAAACGCGTCGATGTACCTCGGCTCGGCCCGGATGGTCGAGATGGTCGTGGGTGAGAAGACCACGCTCGAGGAGATGGGCGGAGCCCGGATGCACTGCACCGTGTCCGGTGTCGGTCACTTCCTCGCACCCGACGAGCGGATGGCGATCGAGACGGTCAAGCGGTACCTGTCCTACCTGCCGTCGAACTGGCAGGGCCGGCCGCCGGAGGCGGCTCCGGCGCCGGCGAGCGGCGCCGACCTTCGGGCCATGGTCCCGGACAGCGACCGGCAGGCCTACGACATGCGTCGCTACGTTGCTGCGCTGCTCGACGAGGGATCGTTCTTCCAGATCCACGAGCTGTGGGCGAAAGAGCTGGTCGTCGGCTTCGGCCGCCTGGACGGCAAGGTGATCGGTGTCGTCGCCAACAACCCGATGATCAAGGGTGGGGTGCTGTTCGTCGACTCGGCGGACAAGGCGGCGCGCTTCATCCAGCTGTGCGATGCGTTCAACGTTCCGTTGCTGTTTCTCGCTGATGTTCCGGGCTTCATGGTCGGCACCGCCGTTGAGCGCGAGGGCATCATCCGACACGGCGCGAAGCTGATCAGTGCGGTGTCCGAGGCCACGGTGCCGAAGATCTCGGTAATCGTCCGCAAGGCCTACGGCGCCGGGTTGTACGCGATGGCCGGTCCCGGGTTCGAGCCTGACGCGACGCTCGCTCTTCCGACCGCGAAGATCGCGGTGATGGGCGCCGAGGCGGCGGTGAACGCCGTGTACTTCAACAAGATCCAAGCGATCGAGGACGATGCGGAGCGGGAGGCGTACGTCGCCAAGCTTCGTGCCGAGTACGACGAGGACATCGACATCGTGCACCTCGCAGCGGAGCTCGTCGTCGATGCCATCGTCGAGCCGGAGGATCTCCGCCGCGAGCTGATCGCCCGGTACGCGGCGTACGCGACGAAGGATCGGGAGTTCTCCCGTCGCCGTCACGGCGTGACGCCGGTCTAGACCAGTGCCTCGCGGGCGGCCTCTTCCGTGCGCGCCGGTTCGGCGTCCCGGTGGAACACCCAGCGCCTGAACGACCAGAACCGCCACACAGTGCCGAGCGCCGTGCCGATCAGCGTCGAGGAGATGTTGAACGCCAGCGGCGAGTGGAAGCCGAGCAGGTACTCGCTGACCCCCACCGGTGCCTCGGAGATCGCCAGTCCCACTGCGGACAGTGCCATGAACAGCGGTAGCCCTCTTCGGATCCCGTCATCCGCCTTGTGGGCCCAGGTCCAGTGCCGATTGGCGAAGTACGACGCCACGGCGGCGATGATCGTCGCCACACCGAAGCTGGTGAGCGGTCCAAAATTGAGGCCGAAGTGAAATGCGTTGTTCAGGACTGCGGTCAGGACGAACGCGACCGCGCCGATCAGGCCGAACTTTGCCATCTCGTGGATGAGGTGCTCAAAGGTCGCGTAAAAGCCTTTGATGCGACCCGCGACCATCCTTCGACTCTATGCGGCCCGCTGTTCAGCCGATCTGAAATCTTGCTCTGAATGCACCATGCGAAAATTGAAGGCGTGGACCATCGGCTGAGCGAGGAACACGAGGCGCTGCGCAAGAGCGTCGAGTCCTTCGCGCGGGAGGTGGTCGCCCCTCAGGCCGAGCAGGCCGATCGCAGCGGTGAGTTCCCTTACGACGTCATCCGGCAGATGGGCGAGATGGGACTGTTCGGGCTGCCGTTGCCGGAGCAGTACGGCGGGATGGGTGGTGACTTCCTCGCCCTGTGTCTCGCGATCGAGGAGCTCGCGCGAATCGACTCGAGCGTGGCGATCACACTCGAGGCCGCGGTAGGCCTGGGATCGATGCCGGTTTACCGATTCGGCAGCGAGGAGCAGAAGCAGCAATGGCTGCCGGCGCTGTGCCGCGGCGAGAGACTGGCGGCCTTCGGCCTGACCGAGCCGGGTGGCGGCTCCGATGCCGGCAACCCGCGGACCCGCGCCGTCCTCGACGGGGACGAGTGGGTGATCAACGGCACCAAGGCCTTCATCACCAACTCCGGCACCGACATCACCAACCTGGTGACGGTTCTGTGCCGGACTGGTGAGCGCGCCGACGGCCGCCCAGAGCTGACGTCGATCATGGTGCCGGTGCCGCGCGACGGCTTCGTGGCATCACCGAAGTACGACAAGGTGGGCTGGCACGCGAGTGATACTCGCGAGCTGTCGTTCACCGACTGCCGAGTGCCTGCGGACAACGTGCTCGGAGCCCGTGGCCGTGGATACGCCCAGTTCCTGTCCACCCTCGACGAGGGTCGCGTCGCGATCGCGGCGCTCGCGGTCGGACTGGCCCAAGGCTGCGTCGACGAGTCGGTCCGCTATGCAAAAGAGCGGGAGGCGTTCGGCAACCAGATCGGGAAGTATCAGGCGGTCGCCTTCCGGATCGCCGACATGCAGACCCGTGCTTATGTCGCGCGCTGCGCCTACCGGGACGCCGCGTCGCGCATGCTCGCCGGCGAGCCGTTCAAGCGGGAAGCGGCGATCGCCAAGCTGTACTCGTCGACGATCGCGGTCGACAACGCTCGTGACGCCACCCAGGTGTTCGGTGGGTACGGCTTCATGAACGAGTGTGCGGTGGCTCGACACTGGCGCGACGCGAAGATCCTCGAGATCGGCGAGGGCACGTCAGAGATCCAGCGGATGCTGATATCCCGCGATCTTGGTCTGTAGGAGGTGGCCACTCCTATGACGGATCGGACGACCGGCTTGCCGGTGGTGGGCATGATCGGCGCAGGTCAGCTTGCCCGGATGACCCATCAGGCCGCTGTCGGGCTGGGCCTCTCGCTGCGGGTGCTCGCCGACTCCGCGGATGACGGGGCCGCGTTGGTGACGCCCGACGTCGAGATCGGTGCGGCGACCGACTGGGATGCGCTCGAGCGCTTCGCCAAGAGCTGCGACGTCGTGACGTTCGACCACGAGCACGTGCCGAACGCGCTCGTCGCGGCGCTGGCGTCGTCCGGCGTCACCGTGCACCCGGGCGCCGGTGCGCTGCTTTACGCGCAGGACAAGCGGGCGATGCGAGAGCGGCTCGGAGCCCTCGATATCCCGATACCGAAGTGGTCCGATGACCCCGAGGCACTTGCGCGGCCGTTCATCGCGAAGGCAGTCCGCGGTGGGTACGACGGGAAGGGGGTCTGGGTCGTCGATGAGGGTGACCCGTTGCCGCCGGTCGACTACATCGTCGAGGAGCGGGTCACGATCGTCCACGAGCTGGCCGTGCAGGTGGCTCGCACGCCGTCGGGCGCGACCAGGTGCTGGCCGGTCGTCGAGACCGTGCAGCGCGACGGGATCTGCGTCGAGGTCATCGCTCCGGCGCCGCGACTCAGTCACGCCTTGACTGCCGAGGCGCAGGCACTTGCGGTGCGGATTGCCGAGGAGCTCGGTGTCGTCGGCGTTCTGGCCGTCGAGCTGTTCGAGGTGCCAGGCGGGCTGTTCGTCAACGAGCTCGCGATGCGCCCGCACAACTCCGGCCACTGGTCGATCGAAGGGTCGGTCACTGATCAGTTCGAGCAGCACCTTCGCGCGGTGCTCGACTGGCCGCTCGGTGACACTCGCCCGCACCGACCGGTCACGGTGATGGCAAACCTGCTCGGCGGGGAGTCGACCAACCTGGCACAGAGCCTCCCGGCAGCGCTCGCCGCCGTGCCGAGCGCCTCGGTCCACCTGTACGGGAAGGCCGCCCGCCTCGGCCGCAAGCTCGGCCATGTGACGGTGCTCGGCGACGATGTCGCGGAGACCCGGGAGCTGGCCCAGCGGGCGGTCGCTGCACTGCGAGGAGATGCTGAATGAGCGCGGTGGTCGGCGTGGTCATGGGCAGCGACTCGGACTGGCCGACGATGCGCCCGGCGGCCGACGCGCTCGAGGAGTTCGGGGTGGCGAGCGAGGTGCGGGTGGTCTCGGCGCACCGCACGCCGCGCGACATGCTCGAGTACGGCACGACAGCCGCAGAGCGAGGCCTCAAGGTCATCATTGCCGGCGCCGGTGGTGCCGCACATCTACCCGGCATGCTTGCTTCCGTCACGCCGCTGCCCGTCATCGGCGTACCCGTCCCGCTGAGCCACCTCGACGGGATCGACTCGCTCCTGTCGATCGTGCAGATGCCGGCCGGTGTCCCGGTCGCGACGGTGTCGGTCGCAGGAGCACGTAATGCCGGCCTGCTCGCGGTGCGGATCCTCGGCGGATCGGACCCGATGTTGCGCGCGGCGATGGCGACATTCCAGGAAGGCCTCGCCGGGACGGCGCGGTCGAAGGACGCGGCGCTGCAGGCTGAGCTCAACCGCGGCGGGATCGACGCCGACCGCGCATGAGCCCCGCCCTCGCCGCGATCGAAGCCGCCGACCTGGTCGCCTGGACCGTCGAGGTTGACGACCCCGGAGAGCTGCTGACGTGGCTGCCTGCCGGGCGGGCCTTCGGGTTCCTTCGGGGTGGCGACGGCATCGTCGGTTGGGGTGAGGCCGCGCGGCTGGCGACCCGCCAGCCGGCTGAGGTCGCCGCGGCACTGGCCGCGATCACCGTGCGTGACGACGTCGGCCTGCCCGGCTGCGGCCCGGTCGCGGTGGCCTCGCTCGGGTTCAGTCCCGACGTCGACTCATCGGTGGTCGTCGTCCCCAAGGTCGTGCTCGGCCGGCGGGACGGCCGTTCGTGGCTGACTCTGGTGACGCCGCCGGGTGCGGTCGAGGTGCCGGCATTGCGCCGCCGTCCGGTCGCGGCGGCGACCGCGCCACCGGCGACGCTGGCTGCCGCCGTACCCGCCGAGGAAGTGTGGGCGGCTGCGGTCGGTGAGGCGGTGACGGCGATCAGGGCGGGCCGGCTCGAGAAGGTGGTGCTCGCGCGGGCACTCGATGTCACGGCGCCGGCACAACTCGATCCGCGCGCGGTGGCCGCCCGCTTGGCGGCCAGATTCCCCTCCTGCTTCACGTACGTGTGCGACGGGCTGGTCGGCGCTTCTCCCGAGCTGCTGATCCGCCGGCTGGGCCGCCACGCCGAGTCCCTCGTGCTCGCCGGCACGGTGCGTCGCGGCGCGTCCGCGGCAGAGGACGCCGAGCTCGAGCAGACGCTGTTGCATTCGGCGAAGGATGCTGTCGAACACCGCATCGCTGCCGACTCGGTGCGCGACCTGCTCGCCGGCGTCGCCGCCGATGTCGTCGGCGACCCGACCCCGCAGCTGCTTCGACTTGCCAACGTCACGCACCTGGCCACGCATGTCGAGGCCTGGCTGCGAGCGCCGGCGCCGACCGCACTGGCACTCGCTGCCCTGCTGCATCCGAGCGCGGCGGTGGGGGGTACGCCGCGCGAGGCCGCCCTCGCGATGATCGACCGGCTCGAGGCGGCGCCCCGCGGTCGCTACGCCGCTCCGGTCGGCTGGGTCGATGCCAAGGGCGACGGCGAATTCGCGATCGCGCTGCGCTGTGCCCAGCTGGCCGACGACAAGGCTCGGTTGTGGGCCGGCGCCGGCATCGTCGCCGAATCGGATCCGGCAGCCGAGGTCGCCGAGACCACCGCCAAGTTCGACGCCGTACTCTCCGCGCTTCTCTAGCGGCACCGGCCGTGGCGAACCTGATCGACCTCGGGGTCAGCGCAGCCGACGTGCGGCGACTTCGGCAGATGAAGCTGGCGGCGCTGGCCTTCCTGGCGGCCGCCGCCGCGGTGTTCGTGGCGTCCTACACGGTGCCGGGCCTCGAGGGCAACGGTTTCGTGCAGACCGGCGCCGAGGCCGGAATGGTCGGTGGGCTGGCCGACTGGTTTGCGGTTACGGCACTGTTTCGCCGACCGCTCGGGCTGCCGATCCCGCACACCGCGTTGATTCCCACGCGCAAGGACGCCCTGGCCGCCAGCCTCGGCGACTTCATGACCGACACCTTCCTGACTGAGGAGAACGTCGCCGCGCACCTGCGGCGGGTTGACCTCGTGCGCCGTACCGCGCAGTGGTTGTGCGCGCCCGCCAACGCGGAGCGAGTGGGTGAGGAGATCGCGGTGGCGGTCGCCGCATTGACGGAGGCAGTACGTAGCGACGAGCTTGCCGACCTCCTGCTCGCGACGGCCCGCACGGATGTGGCCCGCCGTGCCTACGCTCCGATGCTCGGTCAGGTGCTGGAGACCGCGGTGCGTGACGAAAGCCATCAGGCGCTCACCGACATCGCGCTGCTCGGCACCCATCGCTGGCTGATCTCGAGCCGAGACGAGATCGTCACCGAGGTCAGGTCGGTCGCGGAGCAGTCCGGTTTCTTGGTGTGGCTGTTCACCACCCAGGGTCGGGTCGAGCGGATCGTCGGGGAGGTCACCGCCTACATCGGGCAGGCGGCGACCTACCGGAGTCACCCGTTGCGCCGGCTGATCGACCGCTTCCTGATGACGATGTCGCAGGAGCTGCAGAACGACGTCGAACTCGCCGACCAGGTGAACGCCGAGGCACTCCGGGTGCTCAACGATCCGACGCTGAGGGTCTGGCTCATCGACCTCGTCGGCGGCGGCGTGACGTCGTTGCGCGACACGCTGCAGGATCCGGACAGTCGTTCCTCCGAGCGACTGGCCGTGGCGATCACTCGCTACGCGGAGCGCGTGTTGACCGAGCCGGAGCTGTACCACCGACTGCAGGACGGCTTGGAGCGGTTCAGCCGGTTTGCAGTCGAGCGGTACGCGGACGTGTTCACCTCTCTCGTCATCAACACCGTCGGAGAGTGGGACGGCCAGCAGACCGCACGTCGCATCGAGGTGTTCGCCGGCCGCGACCTGCAGTTCATCCGGATCAACGGAACGGTCGTCGGAGCCCTCGCCGGCGTCGCGATCCACGCCGTGTCCCTAGCGCTGTGAAAGTTGTCAGCGTCACCGGGTGCTCCGGCACCCGCTGGCGCTGACAACGTGACCAGGGGCTAGTGGACGTTGGCCTTGAGGAAGTCGACGGCACGCGCCCACGCGGTCGTTGCGCACTGCTCGTTGTAGGTGCCGAGCTTGTCGAGGTCGTTGTGGAAGGCGTGACCGGCAGGGTAGTAGAAGAACTCGACCTCGGCGCCTGACTCGTCCCGGATCTGGGCCTCCTGTGCCTTGGCCTGCTCGACCGGGTAGAAGTCGTCCTTCTCGGCATAGTGGCCCTGCACCTTCGCGGTGATGCCCTTGAACGAGTCGGGGATGCCGCTGCCGACGCCGTAGAACGGTACGGCGGCGCTCACCTTCTCGCCCTCCTGCGCCGCCAGGCCCAGGACGAAACCGCCGCCCATGCAGAAGCCGATGGCACCGACAGCGGCCGACGTGACCGCGTCCTGGGCGAGCAGGTAGTCAACCGCGCCGCCGAGGTCCCGTACCGCGCGATCGACGGGAAGCTCGCCCATGTACGAACCCGCCTCCTCGGTGTCGTGCGCGACTTTCCCGCCGTACAGGTCAGGCGCGAGCGCGACGAAGCCTTCGCCGGCGAGCCGGTCGGCGATGCCGGCGATATGGTCGTCGAGGCCCCACCACTCCTGGATCACGATCACGCCCGGGCCGCTGCCGGAGGCCGGCGTCGCGAGATAGCCGTGCGCCTCGTTGCCGTTGCTCGGGAAGGTGACGTTCTGGCGGGGGTTGTCGACCATGTCTCGCGTCCTTCGACTCGGTGATCACTCGATGTTGTCGACCCTACGACTAGGCCCGCCCGGTGGTCCCAGCGGGAATCACAGAAGTCGGCTAGCTCCCGCTCACCGTGATCGCGCGCAGCCGTTCGTGCAGTGCGGCATTCGCGGCTCGGTCGGTGCGGACTTCGATCATCCGGATTCCGCCGTACGACGACAATGCCTGCTTCAGCTCCTCGGTGGAACTCACCAGGGTGTGCTCGACCTGGTACGCCGACGCCAGGGTCTCCATCGACATGCCGTGTGGCGTACCCCAGAGCCGTTCCGCCACCGAGGCGTCGACCTCCTTCGACTGCGGCAGCACGGAGAAGATTCCGCCGCCGTCGTTGTTGATGACGACGAAGGTGACATCCGGGCGGGGATCGGGCCCGGGCAGCAACCCGTTGATGTCGTGCAGCAGCGAAAGGTCGCCGCACAGCGCCACGACCGGGCCGTGAGCTGCTGGCCGACCCAGCGCTACCCCGATCGCCGTCGACACGAACCCGTCGATGCCGCTCACGCCGCGGTTGGCATGGATGCTGAGGCCGCCCCTCGGCCGCATCACCAGGTCGAGGTCCCGGATCGGCATCGATGACGCGACAACGAGTGCGCTGCCGTCGGGCAGCAGGTCGGCGAGGTCGCGCGCGACCTGCGGTTCGCTGAGGTCGGCCGTCTCGTCGAGGATCCGGTCGATGTGCGCGCTCGCCCGAGCCGAGGCCGCCTGCCAATCGCGTAGCCACTGCGGGTCGGCTGCTTCGGTCTGTTCGGCTCCGGCTGCGATCGCACCCGGTTCGACCCGGAGCACCGCCTGCGCCGTGCGGGTCACATCCCAGTTGCTGCCGTCGCCGGTCACCACGATGTGGGGCACGGTCGCGAGCCACTGCACGAGCGCCCGCGAGAGGCCGACCCGGCCGGCGACCACGACGAGGTCGGGTCGATGCGCCGCAGTGAACGCGGCGTCCCTCAGGACGCCATCGGTCGACCTGAGTGCGTGGTCACCCACCCGCATGAGGCTGTGTGGTTCGGCGATGATCGGCCAGTTCGCGCCGCACGCGAGCGCCCGCAGCTCCGCGACGTTGCCGCCGTCGCCGCACACGATCACGCCAGTCCGTGCCACCGCGATCCGCCTCGTGAACTCCTCCACACCGGCACCGACGACCTCCGACTTCCGGGCCGAGGCCCGGTTCGGTTGGGAGCGCGGCTGGTCGTCGAGGCCGAGCTCATAACGAAAGCCGATCCCGTCGTCCGCCGGTGTCAGCGGCTCGCGCAGCGGGAGGTTGAGGTGCACCGGGCCAGCTGCTGCCCCGTCGGCTCCGAGGCAGTGGCCGACGGTGTCGGCAACAAGGCGACGCCACTGCGCGACCGCGTCGGGCTGCGATTCGGGCACCGGCACCGATGGTGACCAGCGGACGGCGCCACCGTACATCCCGGCTTGCTCGACGGTCTGGTTCGCGCCGATGCCGTGAAGCTCAGCTGGCCGGTCCGCAGTCAGCACCAGCAGCGGTAGCCGTGACAGGTCGGCCTCCATGACCGCGCCGTGGAAGTATGTCGTCGCCGTGCCCGAGGTACAGAGCACCGGGACGACCTGGCCGCTGGCACGAGCGATGCCCAGGGCGAGGTAGCCGGCCGAGCGTTCGTCGATCCGCACGTGCACGGTGACGTGCGGGCTCTCGATGAACGCGAGTGCGATCGGAGTCGACCGCGAGCCGGGGGCGATGACGGCATGCCGGACTCCTTGCCGGACCAGTTCGTCGACGAGCACCAGAGCAAACGCACGTCCGGCGTTCTCAGCGGGCATCGAGGACGCCCTTCGCAGCGGCCCAGCGGTCGGTCCACCACCGGGTGACCTCGGTGTCGGCGGCGAGCGCCGCCAGCTTGGCAGCGTCTGGTTCGACCCGCCGCACCGGCAGGTAGCCGGCATCGGGTCGCAGTGGAGTGGCGCACACGTCGTCGGCGAGCAACGAGACCGTACCGAGCCCGCAGGCGAACGGCAGCTCCGGCAACGCGCCGGCGAGGGCGAGCCCAGCCGCAATGCCGACTGAGGACTCGACCGCGCTCGACACCACCACCGGCAGCCCGCAGGCTTCGGCAACATCGAGGCAGCGCCGCACCCCACCGAGCGGCTGCACCTTGAGGACGACGAGATCGGCGGCGTCGATCTCGGCGATGTGCAGCGGATCAGCCGCAGTGCGCACCGACTCGTCGGCGGCGAGCCGAACGTCGATTCGGCGGCGGAGCGCTGCCATGTCGGACAGCGACCGGACCGGCTGCTCGGCGTACTCGAGATCGAAGCGAGCCAGTTCGCCGAGGGCCGTCACCGCGTCGTCGAGCGACCAGGCGCCGTTGGCGTCGATGCGCAGCGCCCCGGCCGGGCCGAGGGCGTCGCGCGCTGCCTCAACCCGGGCGATGTCGTCGGCCAGCGTCTGTCCCGGCTCGGCGACCTTGACCTTGGCGGTGGCGCACCCAGATGCCCGGATCAGCTCGTGCGCCCGCTGCGGACTGACGGCCGGCACGGTGGTGTTCACCGGGATGCGCTCCCGCAGCGGAGTGGGCCAGCCGTCATTGGCCGCTTCCAGCGCCGCCGCGAGCCACCGGGAGGACTCAACCGCGTCGTAGTCCGGAAACGGTGAGAACTCGCCCCACCCGGCCGGACCCTGGATCAGCAGCCCGCGACGCCGCTCCTGGCCGCGGAACCGCTCGAGCATCGGGATGTCATAGACATGCATGCGTGGGTCAGTGGATGAGCAGGCCGGCCGCGAGCAGCACCGCTACGGCGAGCTCGAGCTTCCCGGTGCCGCCGAGTGCCGGGATGAGTGCCCGGCCCACGCCGCCGCTGCGGACGGCGTGGATCGGCTCGCGGGCAAGCGGCAGGGCGAGCAGTGCCAGCAGCGGCCACGCCGACTGCGCTGCGACCGGCTCGCCGACCACCGCGAGCAGCAGACCGCAACCGATCGCAGCGATGAACAGCTGGCGGGTGCGGAGCTCACCGATTCGCACCGCGAGCGTCCGCTTGCCGGCCACGGCGTCGGTCGGCACGTCCCGCAGGTTGTTGACGACCAGGATCGCGACCGCGAGGACCCCGGTGACGATGGCGGCGATCCACGCGGTGGCCGGGATCCGGCCGTGCTGGACGTACGACGAGCCGAGCGTCGCCGCCAGGCCGAAGAAGACGAAGACGAACACCTCTCCGAGACCCTCCGAGGCGTAGGGTCGCGGACCGCCGCTGTAGCCGAGCAGCGCTGCGAACGCACCGATGCCGAGCAGCAGCAGCCACCACGAGACCATCGCCGCCAGCGCGAACCCGGCGGCACCCGCGACCGTCATCGCGATCCCGATCGCGACGAGCATGCCGCGTGGCGTGACCAGGCCGCTCGCCACCGCGCGGCGCGGTCCGGCGCGCTGAACCGTGTCGACACCGCGAATGCCGTCGAAGTAGTCGTTCGCGTAGTTGACGGCGACCTGGATCGACAGCGCGACAATGACGACGAGCGCGAAGCGACCGACGTTGATCCCATGCCGCTGGGCGCCGGCGGCAGTTCCGACCAGCACCGGGGCAAGCGACGCCGGCAAGGTGCGCGGCCGCGCGGCCTCAACCCAGACGTTCACAGTGCACAACTCCTCACGACTACCGTCGTACCACGATGTCAGCAGGGTCTTCGCGACGTCTCATCGCCCTCAGGCTGCCGCCGGGTGAGGCGTTCGTCACAGCACTCGTTGAGGCGTGGGCGGCCGGCCACGCCGTGCTGCCGGTTGATCCTCATGCGCCGGCACCGGCGGTGGAGTCGCTGCTCGCGGCGATGCAGCTCGACCAGCCGGTGGATCCCGATGTCGCGCTGGTCATCGCGACGTCGGGCTCCACCGGAGAGCCGAAAGGCGCCCAGCTGACGAGGGCCGCCCTGGACAGCTCGGCCCGGGCCTGTCACGACCGGATCGGGCGTCGCCCGGATGACGTGTGGCTGTCCTGCCTGCCGTGGCACCACATCGGCGGGCTGCAGGTGATGCTGCGCGCCCGGTTGCTGGACATCCCGGTCGTGATCCACGAGCGGTTCGACGTGGAGCGCTTTGCTGGAGCGCAGGCGACGCTGACCTCGCTGGTGCCTGCCCAGCTGGTGCGGTTGCTCGACGCCGGGGTTGATCTCACCCGCTTCCGCGTGATCCTCCTCGGCGGCGCGGCAGCGCCCGCCGCCCTGCTGGCGCGTGCTCGCGCGGCCGGCGCGCCGCTCGTCACCACCTATGGCATGAGTGAGACCGCAGGCGGCTGTGTCTACGACGGCCTACCGCTCGACGGTGTCGAGGTGCGGCTCACCGAACGTGGCCGGATCGCGATCCGCGGGCCGGTCGTCATGGCGGGCTACCGGTGCCGACCCGACCTCACCGCGGCCAGCCTGTCGGACGGCTGGCTGCTCAGCTCCGACCTGGGCGAGTACGACGAGCTCGGCCGGTTGCAGGTCACCGGCCGAGCCGACGATCTGATCATCACCGGCGGTGAGAACGTCGATCCGGCGCAGGTCGCAGCCGTCATCGCCCGGCATCCGGCAGTGGCGGAGGTCGAGGTCGTCGGAATCCCCGATGACCGGTGGGGTCAGCGGGTGATCGCGGTGATGGTCGCGGGGGGAACCGCGCCGAGCCTGGCGCAACTTCGCGACTGGTGTCGCGAGCTGCCGGTTGCGGCGCGGCCGCAGGGTCTCGTCATCGCCCCGCGGCTGCCGACGCTTTCTTCGGGGAAGCTGGATCGACTGGCGCTGCGGCGGCTTGCCGAGGTCGCCGACTAGGCGACGCCGGCGTAGAGCCAATCGGCTTCGCCGGCCTCGAGGGCGTAGATCTCGCTGGAATGTACGGGGGTGGCCAGATCCAACAGCAGCGTCAGGGGGACGCCGGCGGCCAGCAGTTGCAGGGCGTGGGAAACCTCGTCAGCGTGCTGGGTGTCGGTTGACCGGATGAAATCGGTCATTCGTTGCTCCTCTTTCGTGGTCCCTGTCCTATTTGTCGGCTCGCTTTGGCCCAATCATGAATCGGCCAATCGGGCTAATTACCTGAGGTGCCCTACGGACGGCCAGGAACCGGTTCTGGCAGATCACTGCCACTGCGGTGCGGGAGGCAAACCCGGGAACACTGCTCCGATCGAACGATCCTGGCGCGACTGTGCCCGAAACGCCGGTCCTACGGCCGACCGAGGGCGCGGTAGGTCCAGCCCGCCGCTCGCCACCGCTCCGCGTCGAGCGCGTTACGGCCGTCGACGATGTTGCACGCGGCGACGACCTCGCCCAGTACTGCCGGGTCGGCTTCGCGGAACTCGGCCCACTCCGTGAGGTGCAGCACCAGATGCGCGCCGGTGGCCGCTTCGGTGGTCGAGCCGGCGTACCCGAGGTTCGGATAGCGCTGCCGGGCGTTGTCCATCGCGGCCGGGTCGTACACGACGACGTCGGCACCGGCGTTGTTGAGTCGGCTCGCGACATCAAGCGCGGGCGAGTCGCGGATGTCGTCGCTGTTGGGCTTGAAGGCCGCCCCGAGGATCGCAATCCTGCGGCCGACGACGGAATCCCCGAGGAGCTCGTGGGCGAGATCGACCATCCGGGCCCGGCGGCGCAGGTTGATGGCGTCGACCTCGGTGAGGAATGACAGCGCCTGATCGACGCCGAGCTCGTCGGCCCGGGCCATGAAGGCGCGGATGTCCTTAGGCAGGCAGCCCCCGCCGAACCCGAGCCCGGCATGAAGGAACCGCCCGCCGATGCGGGCATCGTGCGACAGCGCCTCGGACAGCTTCTTCACATCGGCGTGGGTGGCCTCGCAGACCTCGGCCATGGCGTTGATGAACGAGATCTTCGTGGCGAGGAACGCGTTCGCGGCAACCTTCACGAGCTGCGCGGTCGCGAGGTCGGTGATGACGACCGGTACGCCGGAGTCGATCACCGGACGGTACGCCGCCCGCAGCGCCTCCTCGCCCCGGTCCGAGGTCACACCGAAGACCAGCCGGTCCGGGCGAAGGGTGTCCTCGACCGCGTACCCCTCACGAAGGAACTCCGGGTTCCACACCAGTTCGACGTCGTTGCCGGCGGGAGCCACTTGCGCCACATGCGCGGCGATCCGCTCTGCGGTGCCGATCGGGACCGTCGACTTTCCGGCCAGCACGCACGAGCGGGTCAACCGAGGCACGATCGCCTCGATGCATGCGTCGACGTATGACAGATCAGCGGCAAGTGAGTCCGTGCGCTGCGGCGTGCCGACGCAGAGGAAGTGGATGTCGCCGAAGTCGGCCACTTCGTCGTACGACGTGGTGAAAGCCAGGCGTCCGGTGGCCAGGTTCTTGCGGAGGAGCGGCTCGAGGCCAGGCTCGAAGAACGGCACCTCGCCATCCGAGAGCCGGGCCACCTTGCCGGCGTCGACATCCAGCCCGAGCACGTCGAAACCGAGCTCGGCCATGCACACCGCGTGGGTGGCGCCGAGGTACCCGGTCCCGAGCACGGTCAGGCGGGGAGAAGCCACTCGAAGATGGTAGACGGGCAACGGTGGCCGCGGGTTTCGTTGTGACGACAACGCCTCCGTAGCATGTGATCGTGAATCCCGGATTCGAGCTCTTCACGTTGCCCGAGGAGCATGAGCTGCTTCGCAAGACGGTGCGAGAGCTGGCTGAGGACAAGATCGCGCCGCGCGCGGCCGAGATTGACGAGACGGCTGAGTTTCCGTGGGACGTCTGGGAGGCGTTGAAGGCCGCCGACCTTCACGCGGTGCATGTTCCGCAGGCGTATGACGGTGTCGGCGCGGATGCGATCGCGTCGGCGATCGTCATCGAGGAGGTCGCCCGGGTGTGTGCGGCCTCCGCGCTGATCCCCGCGGTGAACAAGCTCGGAACGATGGGGCTGATCCTCGCCGGCGGCGAGGACCTGAAGAAGACGTATCTGTCGAAGCTCGCCGGCGGCGAGGGGATGTTCAGCTACTGCCTCTCCGAGCCGGACGCCGGTAGCGACGCGGCTGCGATGCGGACCCGGGCGGTACGCGACGGCGACAGCTTCGTGCTCAACGGCGTGAAGCGTTGGATCACCCACGGTGGGGTGTCGCAGTGGTACACCGTGATGGCCGTCACCGACCCGGCGGCGGGCGCCAACGGGATCTCGGCGTTCGTGGTGGACAAGGCAGACCCGGGGGTGAGCTTCGGGGCGCCGGAGCGCAAACTCGGCATCAAGGGGTCCCCGACCACCGAGGTGTATTTCGACAATGTGCGCATCCCGGCCGACCGGATGATCGGCGAAGAGGGCAGCGGGTTCAAGACCGCGCTGCGCACGTTGGATCACACCCGGCTCACGATCGGCGCGCAGGCGCTGGGTCTGGCGCAGGGGGCAGTGGACTACTGCACCCGGTACGTGCAGGAACGCCAGCAGTTCGGTAAGCCGATTGCTGAGTTCCAGGGGGTTTCGTTCATGCTCGCCGACATGGCGATGAACACCGAAGCTGCCCGATCGCTTATCTACACGGCTGCTGCACTTTCGGAGCGGCTCGCGCCGAACCTGACGATGATGTCGGCAGCGGCGAAATGCTTCGCCTCCGACACCGCGATGCAGGTCACCACCGATGGGGTGCAGTTGCTCGGTGGTTACGGCTACACCAAGGACTACCCGCTCGAGCGGATGATGCGCGACGCCAAGATCACCCAGATCTACGAGGGCACCAACCAGATCTGTCGACTCGTGATGTCACGCAACCTGTTCAAGGCCAACCCGGTTCGCTGAGTGCGGCCCGGCCCAACCGCGATGTACGACGCGCTGTTGCTGCTGTCCTTCGGCGGCCCGGAGGGTCCCGACGACGTGATGCCGTTCCTGGCGAACGTCACGCGCGGCCGCAACGTGCCGCCCGAGCGGCTGGAAGCAGTGGCGGCGCACTACCACCACTTCGGTGGGTCCTCTCCGATCAACGAGCAGAACCGGGCGCTCCTCGCGGCGATCCGCGCGGAGTTCGAGGCGCACGGCATCGAGCTGCCGGTGTATTGGGGAAATCGCAACTGGACGCCGTATGTCGCTGACACCGTCGCTGCGATGGCGGCGGACGGGGTCCGCCGAGCGCTGGTTTTCGTCACCTCGGCCTATGCGTCGTACTCGGCGTGCCGGCAGTACCAGGACGATCTGGCCTCGGCGGCTGCCGCGATCGGTGCCGAGGCGCCCGCCTTGGAGAAACTCCGTCACTTCTTCGACCACCCCGGCTTTATCGAGCCGCAGCGTGATGGCGTGCAGGCGGCGCTCACCGCGATCGGTCCGGACCGGCGGGGCGCCACCCGTTTGGTCTTCGTCGCCCACTCGATCCCAACCGCGATGGCCGAGCGAGCCGGACCGAGCGGTGGCTTGTACGTCGCGCAGCTGACGGCCGCCGCCGGGTTGGTCGCAGCCGCAGCGCCCGATATTCGCTGGACGCTCGCCTACTCCAGCCGCAGCGGCCCGCCCACGACGCCGTGGCTCGAACCCGACGTCAACGACGCGCTTCGTGATATCGCTCGCGACGGCGCCGGCGACGTCATCGTGGTCCCGCTCGGGTTCGTCAGCGACCACATCGAGGTGCGCTGGGATCTTGATGTGGAGGCCGCCGCCACGGCCGCCGAAGTGGGGATGCGATTCCACCGGACCGACCCGCCGGCGGCGGACCCGCGGTTCGTTGCGATGGTGCGCGAGCTGGTGGTGGAGCGGCTGGACCCTGCCGCGCCCCGCCGGGCCTTGTCGGCCCTCGGGCCGTCGCACGACATCTGCCCGCAAGGCTGCTGCCTGGCAGCCCCGCCGGCCTGATCCCTAGAGACGGCGCCGCGGTACGAAGAGCGCGCCTATCGCCGTGATGACGATCAGCAGGCAGAGCACGAATGCCACGATCTCGAGTACCCGGTTGATTCCGTACGGGCGGTGGAGGACGTAGGTGGCGGTCTGGCAGCTCACCGGGGTGAGCAGGGGAACTCCGGCTGGCTGGAGCGCGGTCGTGGTTGCCCGCACGATGCCGTCGACCGCCACGGTGCAGGTGATGTCGGGCGAGGCGACGGCGCCGGCGGTGCCGAGGATCGACACGTGAGTGCCGGCTCGCACCCGGAGGTCGACCGAGGTGCCGGCGGAGCCGCCGCTCGACGGATTCGGCTGGACCGTGACCGGCGCGGAGTTTCCGATCTGATAGCGCAACGTCGTTGCTGCTCCATCGGCCTTCGCGCCCAGCAAGACGTCGTGCGCACCGTTGCCGCCACTCACGGTGCAGCCGCTGAGAGCGACGCACGCAACCAGGCCGGCAGCGAGGGCAGCGAGTGGCCGGGTGCTCATGCTGATCAGGGTGACACGACTGCTTGGGTCGTCGCTTCGATCAGCAGCAGTCCGGTGTGCATTCCGCGCCAGGCCTGTCCAGCCGCTCCCGGCAGCGAGCCCGCAGCGTCGACGATCGCGGTCACGCCGGAAGCAGGGGTCGCCGGCCGGCTGGGATCCGCCTGCACCGTCACCACATGGTGCGGTGAGGCCTGAACTCGGTCTCGGGTGCGGTCTTGGCCGTGGGTGTCGACCGCAACGACGTGAAGTCCGGTGACCACGACGGCGACCGCGGCGAGGCTGCGCGCGCCGACTGCCACCAGCCGCCCGGACTCGTTCGCGCGCATCCCGCCGTGCATCGCGGCGATGCGGGCCGAGAGGGTCGGTCGCGGTGGCTGGAGCCGGTAGGAGCGGGATACCAGGACCGTCGTCGCGATGAGCGCAGCGAGGGTGAGGCACCCCATTGCGGCTACCGCCGCCCACCACTGGCCGGCGTTGCCGGCGACCGTCGCTTCGATCGCCTGGACTGCCCAGTGCGCGCCCGCCAGGTCGCGGAGCTGGGCGAGGCCGGGCACCCAGGTCATCCTCGGGCGTAGGCCGGACAACACGAACTCGGTGATCACGAGGACGGGCAGGGCTGCCACCGCCTTGTCCGTGGAGCGAACAGCGGCTGACACCAGCAGGCCGAGCGACACCGCGCACGCTCCGGCGAGGGCGACCGCGACGACAACCTCCGCGACGCCCGAGCCGAGGACCGCACCCCGTGCCGGTGCGCCCTGCCGGGCGATGCCGAGCCCGGCGAGGATCACGCCGTCGGCGGCGACCACCGGACCGAGAACTGCCAGCTTCGCGCCGACGTAAGCAGCGACGGACAGGCCGGCGCGGCGCTCGCGCTCGAGGATTCCGCGCTCCTTGACGATCTCGCGGACCGCGTTCGCACATCCGAGCCAGGTCATGCACAGGGCGAGCAGGACCGCGACTCCGGTCGCGGACGCCGGCGCCGATCCGGCTCCCGCGTAGCGACTGGGATGCAGCCCATCCGGAGTGACGAAGGTCCACAGCAGGGCACCCAGGAACACGCCCTGGAGCGCAAGCATCGCCGCGTGGCGTCGGTCGGCACGGATCTGCGCGGCGTATCGACGGGCGAGCGTCACGAGCTGATGCGATGCGCCGACGTGGTCACGTGGCGCGGCCGGGCCGGGTGGCATCGTCACGGACTGTTGCGATGACGAAGGGTGGACCCAGCGCGGCACCGCCGCGCGATCGAGGGTGGTGAACATCGTCGGTACGTCGGCAACGGCGAAGTGCGCCGACGCCTCATCCGGCGTCCCGACGTATGCAACCCAGCCGCCGGTGGCGAGATAGACGACTCGGTCGCTCGCGGCGATGGCGGCTTCGCTGTGCGTCACGACAACGACGCAGTGACCGTGGTCAGCCAGCTCCCGCAACGTCGTCATGACCGACTGCTCGTAGCCGGGATCAAGGCTCGAGGTCGGTTCGTCGAGAACGATGACGGTCGGCCGGGTGAGCAGCTCGGACGCGATCGCGACCCGCTTTCGCTGACCGGCCGACAACGAATGAATCGGTTGGTCGGCGAGTGGCTGCAACCTCAGGTCGCGGATCACCTCGCGCACCCGGTCCGCCCGGCTGGCGGTGCCGAGCGGCTCGGTAAGGCGGAGCTTTGCGGAGTAGTCGAGAGCGGCGCGGACTGTGAGGCTGTCATGGAGAACGTCGTACTGAGGGACGTATCCGATGTCGCGGTTGCAGGCATCGACGGCGCCGACCGACCGGCCGCTCACGCGGATGTCGCCGCCGCCGAGACTGAGCATCCCGGTGATCGCGCGAACCAGGCTGGTCTTGCCGGCCCCGGTCGGTCCGGCGATGACGGTAAGCGATGCCAACTCGGCGGTGAAGGAGACCTGGTCGAGCAGGCGGGTCGAGCCCGCCGACGCGCTTACCTCAATCAGTTCGAGCGCCGCGCTGCTGCTGGACGTGGTCATGCCGCGGCGGATCCGAGCCGCGATTGGTAGCCCGGGCAGTAGAGCTTGACCGCGGTCCGCACGACGTAGTCGGCCGCACCCGGAGCGATCGTCGTCAACGGAAGCGAGGACACCTTCGACAGGATCGTCGCTTCGATCTGTTTGGTCGTGTTGCCGTGGTCGTAGGCGGTGCACACCATGTTGCCGAACTGCGCGACCTCACCCGCGGTCGGCGTCAGGATCGAGTGGACATATTGCTTCAGGCCCTGCAGTGCAGCCTGTACCGCGGAGGCTGAGGGCGTGGTGCGCGGGGCCAGCTTGGCCTTCGTCGGGGCGGGTTGTGCCGACTTGGTCGGTGTCGTCGGAACGACGGTGTGGTGGTGATGCGCCGGTGCGGCGACGACCGGGGTGTGGGACGTCCGTGGGCGGGGCGTGGTTGCGGCGCTCGAGTGTGCAACGGCCGGGATCGTCGTGTGATGTTTCGTCGCAGCAACGACCGGCCTCGTCGTTGTGGTGGCGGGCGTGTTGGTCGTGGCCTGGTGGCGAGCGGGCACGGCCGGAGCGCGATGGGTCGTCCCACCGGCGGTGATGAGCTGGTGGGACGGCGCAACTACCGCCGCCGACGAGCTCACCTGCTGGTGGTGCGGGATGGCGCCGACGGCGACGGCTGACGCGAACCCGAATGTCAGGAATGTGCCCGTCGCGAGGAGGGTGTGGATCCGGTGGGAGTGCATGCTCGGTGGCCTCTGATCGTCACTGCGTCAGCCGGATGGCCTAACGCCTATTGCGACAATCGAGCGGACGCCGACCCCGCTAGATGACTAGAAGGTCTGATTTCCCACCGCCCAAATTGACTAGCCCGTCGTTGGTCGGCCTCGCCGCAACTATCGTCTGGATGTGGTGAGCGAGGGTGAATTGCTCTGGCAGCCGAGTTCGGAGCGGGTCGCTTCGTCGCGATTGACCGACTTCGTCGGCTGGCTGTCAACCAACCGTGGCCGGACGTTCTCGTCGTACGACGAACTGTTCGAATGGTCGATCGCCGACCTCGCCGGGTTCTGGTCGAGCTTCGAGCAGTGGTCCGGGTTTCGGTGGTCGACGCCGTACGACGAGGTGATCACCAGCCGTGACATGCCGGGGGCGAGGTGGTTCACCGGCGGCCGGATCAACTACGCCGAGCACCTTCTCTACCCGCTGGTCCGGGTTGCGGTCGACGACGTCGCCGTCATCGCAGTGCGAGAGGACGGCCGCGAGCGCCAAGTCACCTGGCGGGAGCTGCGGACCGACACCGCGCGGGTGCGTGCGTGGCTCGTCGAGGCCGGGGTTGGTCGAGGTGATCGGGTCGCGGCGCTGCTTCCCAACGGCTACGAGGCGCTCGTTGCGGTGCTGGCGACGGCCGCTATGGGGGCGATCTGGTCCAGTTGCTCACCTGACTTCGGTCCGACCGCGATCGCCGACCGGTTCACCCAGATCGAGCCGGTCGTGCTGTTCACCGTCGACGGCTATCGGTACGGCGGCAAGCCTTTCGACGTCGGCTCGACGGTCGACGAGCTCCGCCGGCAGCTCCCGACGTTGCGCCACACGGTGCTGGTGGGCTACCTCGACGACGCCGCGACGCTGGCTGACGCCACGCCATGGTCGGAGGTGCTCGACCGCGACGCGACCTTGGCATTCGAGCCGATGGCGTTCGACGACCCACTGTGGGTGCTGTACTCCTCCGGCACCACCGGCCTGCCGAAGCCGATCCTGCACGGACATGGCGGCATGGTTCTGGAGCATGTGAAGCAGCTCGCGCTGCATCTCGACCTCGGTCTCGGCGACCGCTTCTTCTGGTTCTCAACGACCGGCTGGATGATGTGGAACCTGCTCATCTCGGGCCTGGCGGTCGGTTCCTCGATCGTGCTCTACGACGGCAACCCGTCCTACCCCGACGCCATGGTGTTGTGGCGGCTCGCTGAGCGGTTCCGGATCACGTCTGTGGGGCTCGGCGCGCCGTTCATCTCGGCCGGCGCGAAGGCGGGGCTGGAGCCGGGCCGCGAATTCGACCTCAGCGCACTGGTCACCGTGGGCTCGACCGGGGCGCCGCTGCCACCCGAGGGGTTCACGTGGGTGTACGACGCCGTCGGTCGGGACGTCATGCTGTCGTCACTGTCAGGCGGCACCGACGTCTGCACTGCCTTCGTCGGCGGTGCGCCGTGGCTGCCGGTGCGCGCCGGCGTGATTCCGGCTCGGTTGCTCGGCTGCGCGGTTGCGGCGTTCGACAGCGACGGCAAGACGGTGATCGACGAGGTGGGCGAGCTCGTCATCACCGAACCGATGCCGTCGATGCCGGTCGGGTTCTGGAATGACGCCGACGGGTCGCGGCTGCGGGCGTCGTACTACGAGACGTACCCCGGGGTGTGGCGCCACGGCGACTGGGTCAAGTTCTCGGCCGACGGATCCTGCGTCATCTACGGCCGCAGCGACTCGACCCTCAACCGCGGCGGCGTCCGCATGGGCACCAGCGAGTTCTACCGAATCGTCGAGGAGCTTCCAGGCGTCGAGGACTCGCTCGTGATCGACACCTCTGCGGCCGGCGTCGAAGGACGGTTGTTGTTGTTCGTGGTACTCCGGGAAGGTGCCTCGCTCGAGGAAGTGACCGCCGAGATTCGCGGCCGGATTCGTCATCAGCTCTCGCCCCGCCACGTTCCCGACGAGGTCGTCGCGATCGACGTCGTGCCGCGCACCCTGAACGGCAAGAAGTGCGAGGTGCCGGTGAAGCGGGTGCTCGCTGGCGTGCCGCTTGACACGGCAGTCGCGCAAGGGGCCTTGAAGGACCCGGCGTCGATGCAACCGTTCCTGGAACTGGCCGCCTCACAACGCGGCTAGCCCCTCGATGGCCACGCCGAGGGTGTGGGTGACCTGCTCGCTGGTGGCGCGAACGGCGAGCAGCAACGGGTCAGGATTGGCGACGTACACGACGGATCCGTCACCGGCGAGCGGCGCGATCAGCCCGTAGCCGAGTCCGGCCGCCTCCGCCAGGCTGATGGTGCTCAGCACCCGAGCGCCCATCGGTAGGTCGACCGGTGCCGCCTCCACGACGTCGGCGCCGACCGCGTCGGTCGCGACGAACTGGTCCGGTTCCGCGGCAATCAACCGGCTGAAGTCCGCGCCCATCGGGGCGAGCGACAGCTCGATCGCCGGGGCGTCCGACGGCGGCTGCTGCCCGGCGACGACAACGTTCACCGCGCCCGGGGCGTCGAACGCCACGACGGCTCCCACCTCCCAGGCCGCAAGCACGACGACCGCCGCCTGCCAGTGCAGCGGCAGCCGGACGCCGATCGCGTCACCCGGCTCGACGCCGAGTTCGTTGACGAGGAAGTTCGCCGTCTTCGCGACCCAGTTGGCCGTGGTCGCCACCGATAGCTCGATCCGTTCGCCGGTTGCGTCGTCGTAGAACGTGATGAACGGGCGGGCGGCGTCGCGTCGAAGCCGTGATGCGAGCAAGTCGGCGGGCGTTGTCACGTTACGAGGATGCAGCGTCGCGGGTTCGACGCCTCAAGTGGAGGCCGAACTCATAAGTTCTGCTGCGTAACTGGGGATAGAAAGGGGACAGTGGAACCTGCCGGGGGGCCCGTCCGAACTCCGAACGAGAGGATGGACTTGGCCTCGCGGACCAGACTCCTCGCCGTCGTCGCGTCAGCGATCGTCACTACCTTCCTGCTCGCCGCTCCTGCAACTGCACAGGCCTCGAATGCAACCGCGCAGGCCTCGAATGCCGAGCGCGGTACCCGGCCCAGTCTCTCGCTGCCAACGCCGTCGTCGCGGACCGTAACGGCTGTGCTCCCGCATCCGGTGGCCGGATCGCTCCAACGGATCGCGCTGTCGTCGCGCGGCACCCGATCCGGCTCTCCGGTGATCGCCGCCACGCGGCACACGACGGATCCCTTCGACCTCGTCGGTGCGACCTGGCGGTCGGGTGCGAGTCCCGCCGGCCGGCTCGAGGTCAAAGTGCGACACGGTTCGACCTGGAGTCGCTGGCATCGCCTGGCGGCGGACGACGGCGGCGCCAGTGCGGGGTCGGTCGATGCGGCAACGGCGGCGGCTCGTCGCACCGTCGCGGTCACACCGCTGTGGGTCGGCGCCGGAGCGGATGCGGTCCGGGCGCGGATCGTCTCGTCAGCCGGCGCGGTTCGTCGTGCGCCGGTCGGTGTGCATTTGATCCTCATCAACGGCGGACAGAGCCCAGCCGACTCGCCAGCCGCCACGGCGCGGCTGCGATCGGTGGTCAAGTCGCCGGCCGGCCGGCCCTTCATCTACACCCGGCGCGACTGGGGCGCCCAGGAGTCGCTGCGGCAGCGCAACCGGCAGGCCGGCTGCGGCAAACCCAAGTACGCCTCGACGTTGAAGGTCGCTTTCATCCATCACACCGACACTCCGAACGGCTACTCGCGGACGGCAGTGCCCGCGATCATCCGGTCGATGTACCGCTACCACGTCCTGGTCCACGGCTGGTGCGACATCGGCTACAACTTCCTGGTCGACCGGTTCGGCCGGATCTGGGAGGGCCGGTACGGCGGGATGAACCGTCCGGTCATCGGCGCCCAGGCAGGCGGCTTCAATGTCGGCAGCCTCGGCGTCGGGATGATCGGCACGTTCAACTCGGTCGCTCCGGAC
>JAICXJ010000087.1 GCA_025980465.1 Frankiales bacterium
AACTCAGCTGCTGCCTTCCGCCAGCCGGAAGGCCGCACGCCGCACTGCTTGGCGAGTAGCGCAACGAAGATCTTCGCTTTGTGGGTACCGAAGCCGGGCAAGGCCTCGATTCGTCGGCGAAGCTCCAGACCGTCCTTCGCGTCGTTCCAGATGTTGGTGGGCTCGCCGTCGTAGGAATCGACGATCGCCCGGCACAGCTGCTGGACGCGCCCTGCCATCGACCCCGGGAACCGGTGCAGTGCGGGCGGCGCCGCGAACAGCTTCGCCAGCGCTTCGGGATCGCGATCGGCAAGGTCGGCGGCATCGAGATCGCGACCGAGTCGCTGGGTCAGCGTCAGCGGCCCGGTGAAGGCCCACTCGAGCGGGATCTGCTGGTCGAGCACCATTCCGATCAGAAGTGCGAGGGGGTCGTCGGACAACAACGCATCCGCGTCCGGGTTCTGTGCCAGGCAGAGCTTCGTCGCCATCGTGGTTACCGTTCCTCGTTCGTCAGGTGACCCGTTCGTGTCGAACGTACGTCGTCTTGACGCCGGTGGAGTCGACGACGATCACTCTGACTGTGTAGCGACCGCGCTTGTGCCACGTGTGCGACGGCCCGAGACCATGACTGGTCTTCCCGTCCCCCCACTTCCACACGATCGACCGGACCTTCGCGCCCGTGTTCGAGTCGGAGACCCGCACGTCGAAGAGCGCCCGGTGACCATGCCTGACGCGGGAGGGTCCCGACACCTTGATCACTGCCCGCTTGCCCACGGTGATCGGGGTGGACGCGATGCTCTGCTGACCAAGGCTGTCGGTGGCTACCGCGACCACGACGTGCAGGCCGCGCTTCGTGTAGGTGTGGGTGCGGGTGAGGCTGGTGCCGGTGCTCGAATGCCCGTCCCCCCAGAACACCTTGATGCTCTTCATGACCGCGCCGGACAGCCGAGGCGCAGCGCTGAGCGCGAAGGTCGCCGAATGGTTCAGCCGAAGCGACCGCGGGCGACGGATCGACAGCGATGGACTCGTGGACTTGAACAGTCCGGTCGTCAGTGGCGTGCCCACCCCGGTAGGACCGTCGAAGCCGGTGACGGCGTTGCACTCACTCGATGCGGTGACCGACGCCGTGTCGGCGCCGCTGCGGTCGTAGCTGCAGTCGATGTTCTGGTGGCCGAGCGCGTTCGGACTGGTGTGTGCCCCGCCGGTCATCGAGTTAACGACACCGCTGCATCCGGCGGGCGCATCTCCACCGCAGAAGCCGGTTCCCGAGGCGAGCCCGTCGTTGGTCGCAACGACGTCGAAGACGTCGGACGCGCCGTGAAGCCCGGCGTTCTCATACAGCGACCGCGCCGGGTAGATGGCGTTTCCGGATCCGCCGGCCAGGGCGTACATCGCGGCGACTAGAGGCGAGGCGAGTGAGGTGCCGCCCACGGTGATCCAGCCGGTGTCGCCGGTGCCCCACGTGTCGTAGGTGTCGAATCCGGTCTCGGGGTCGGCGAGCATCGAGACGTCGGCCGACAGCCGCCGTCCGCTACATCCGGCAGCGAGGTAGCCCGGATAGGACTTCTGCCAGCTTGGAGCGGTGAACTCGGTGCTGCAGCCGCCGCCTCCGGCACCCTGTGGCCCGGCCGGGACGGCGGCGAACGGTGGGTCAGGGGGCAGGCCGTTGAGCCCGATCTGGTCGTCCGGGCCGTTCTCGTTCCAGACCACCTGCTCGGTGATCGCGCCGGTGGCGTCGATACCCAACGCGGTTCCGCCGACGGCGATCACCGACGGTTCGCTCGCCGGGAACTGCGGTGCGTTGGAGGCCGTGCCGACGAGCGTGCCCGCCTGAGTGCCGGTCCCGTTGTCGGTGTCCCAATCGAACCAGCCGTCGTCGCCGGTCGATGCCGTGACGACGATTCCGGGCTGGTCGAACGCGTCCCGGATGATCGCCGGCTCGGTCTGCTCATGGAAGCCGAAGGAGTTCGTGATCTCAGTCGCCCCGAGGGCCGCCGCGGTGTCCTCTGCGATGGCGAGGTTGATGTCGGCGGAGTTCCTCGCCTCGACCAACAGGATTCGGCAGGTGTTGCAGACCGCGCGGACGGCTTCGACGTCGAGCGAGGTCTCGCCGGCGCTCTTGTGACCGCTCGTGGCCGAGGGCAGCGGCAAGGCGGCGCCGTCCTCGTTGACGATCCGCAGCGACGATGAGGTCTCGGTGGGTATCCCGTACTGGACGTCGAAGCGATTCAAGTCGTGCCGGATGTTCGGATCGTCGAACCAGTCAACCACGGCAACCAGCTGGCCCCGTCGGTTGGTCGTCGGGTCGTATTTGTACGCCGCCGCGAGATCCGCCGGGGTGTAACCGCCGTCCGGCCCGGCGCCGATGACATCCGGTCGGGAGGAGGCCGGCATTCCCGGCACCAGATTCTTTGCGTAGGCGACCGCACCAGGCGTGTTCGCCGGCACTGGTACCCGCTTCAGCGCGAAACAGTTCATGTGCCGCGCCCGAACGACCGTGCTGCACAGCGGGCGGTTGACGGCGTACCCGATGTCGCTTCCGGTCGCCCCGGGGGTCAGTGCCGCGACGCCGCGCGCCGGCGCGGCGTGGGTCCGCGTCGCGGCTGCGTCACTGGCGCCGCTACTCGCGGCTGTGGCGGCTGTCGTTCCGGCCGTAAGCAGAACTGCAGTCGCCGCCGCAATCGCTCGCACCCGTCGAGTGAACAGACTTGCGTGTGACAAGGCGGAACGTCCTCCCGACGCAGCGTGTGCAGCCGGTTGCGACCATACGTCGTGCCGCCGGGCTTTTAGCGCGGAATGCGAAGGTTCACGCGATCGGGCGTTTCCCGCGACCAGCTACTTGATCGCTTCGGAGAGCAGATCCTCGACCCGGGTCAGGCCGAATCGTTCGATCGCAGCCCGCACTGAGTCGGCGAGCTCGACGATCTCCGGATCCTCGGTCGGCACACCTTGCTCCAGGCGACAGCGGATCAGCCCGACCCGGCATCTGGCGGCGAACGTCGGCGCCGGCGCCTGGTCGCTCGCCTCGATCCCGGCGGTGAAGTGGTCGACCGCCGCATCGAGTCGTCCCATCGCGAGGGCGAGCTCGCCCATCACCCGCTCCTGGCTTCCGAGCGAGAGCGGCATGATGCTGGCGAACATCGGCGCCCTGGTCGCGAGGGCGTCGTACGCCGCCGCCATCGCGGCCGGGTCCGTGCCGGCGGCGGCCAGGGCGCTTCCGAGACATGACATGCCGATCAGCCAGTGCGGCTCCTCGGGCCGGTGGTAGTAGTCCGCTGCGAGAAGGTCGTCGATGACCTGCTGCGCCTGCTCCCACTCACCGGCCTCGGTATGCGCGAGGGCCCGCGCCGCATGCCAGGTCAGCAGGGTCGGCGCCGACTCGCTCATGGCTGTGAACAGCGGAGTGAGCTCGCCAAGGCGGGCCTGCTGGTAGCGCAACATGTACAGCTGCACTCCGTACCAGGACAGCGCATCGGGCTGATCGGTTGCCTGACTGAGCTCGAAGGCCTCCTGGACGATCTTCTCGGCGTCGTCGAGCGCGCCCGCCATCGTCACGCAGTTCGCGCGGACGATGGTCACCAGCCAGCGCAGGATGGGAAGCCGCAACTCGTCGGCGAGATCGGCCGCGGTGGCCAGCGCCGCCTCAGCACCGGCGAAGTCGCCGACGTGGATCGCCCGCATCACCTGGACCATGTGCGCCATTGCCAGTCGAAGCGGGTCGGAGCCGCGTCGGGCGATGTCCATCAACTCGGTCAGCTCGTCGTCGCGCCACAGACCGTCTTGGCGTCGCGCCGACGTCGAGCGCCAGAACAGGACGTCGAACGTCGTGGGATCGTCCGCGATCCCTCTCGCGACCTCGAGTGCCTCGTCGGCGACCGCATACCGATCGCCCGGCCGGTCGCTGTACATCAGCTCACCGGAGAGCGTCGCGAGCAGCCGGGCACGGGTCGACGACGGCTCGGGGCTCACCGCGGCCAGTGCCGCTTCGAGCAGCTGAAGCTCCTCAGGGTCGCCGCTGCCGACGCTGCTCGCGAACCATCGGGTGTTGGCAAGCGCTGCCTCGGCGAGCCGATCGGCGTCGCCGATCCGCTGGGCGAGCGCACCCGCCTCCAGCAGGGTCGCGTGGTGGGCCGGGTCGCCGGCCAGGCGTTGCGCCTCGCCGAGCTGGACCAGGATCCGGCAGCGGTCAGTTTCGGACGGCTTCGTGTCGAGGGCGTGAGCGAACCAGTTGACTGCCTCATCGGGCGCCCGGTGGCGGAGCGCCTCCGCTGCGGCGAGAACGCAGGAGGCCCGCACCGCCTCCGGCTCGCCGAGGTCACCGGCGGCGAGCCAGTGTGATGCGGCGGCCGCGGGCGAGGCGCTGTGGTCGTCGGACAAGGCCCGACCCGCCGCCGCATGCAGCCGACGACGCCGGGTCTCCGAGAGGTCCTCGTAGAGCGTGTGCTGGACCAGCGCATGGACGAACCGGAAGCTCGACCGCCCCGGTACCTCGCGCAGGATCGCCGCCGTCACTGCCTGCTCCAGGATGTCGAGCGCTCGATCCGGTGGCGTGTCGATCAGTTCGGCGAGTACCTTCCAGTCGAACTCGGCACCGAGAACCGCACCGGCGGCGAGCACCGACTGCGCCTCACCCCCCATCCGGCGGACCCGCTGTCGCACGACATCGCGGACGCTGAGTGGCAGCTCGCGCAGCGACGGACCGTCCTCGGCGCTGCCGGATTCCTGCAGATGGCGGATGAGCTCGGTCGCGAAGAATGCGTTGCCGTTGGTCTCCTGATGGACGACGTCGGCGATCGTGGCGATCGCCTGGCTGGCGCCGCGCAGCATCGTCGCAACCAGGTCGCGGACCTCGTCGCCGGGCAATCCGGCGAGGTCGATCCGGGTGATGCCGTCCACCCGACGCAGCTCCGCAATCAGGTCGGTGAGCGCGGAGTCGACGTCGGGCTCGGTGTCGCGGAACGTCGCAATGACGACGAGACCGGTGAGCTCGGTCGTGACCAGCAGATGCCGCAGCAGCATCGTCGTACCGCGATCTGCCCAGTGCAGGTCGTCGAGCAACAGGACCAGCGGCACGTCGCGAAGCACACACTCCAGCAGGCCGGCCACCGCTGAGAAGAGCAGGTAACGGTCGGCGGCTTCGGAGGTCGACCTGGGCTCGGGGAGCCGGCCAACCCGTTCGGCGAGCTCGGGCACCAGCAGGCCGAGGTCACCGCCGTAGCGATGGACGTAGTCGACCAGCGCGGTTGTCGGCGCGTAGCGGACCAGGTGCCGCAACGCCTGCACGAACGGCTGGTACGGCGGGCGAAGCTCGTCGTCACATCCGCCGTGCATGACCAGCGCGCCGGTCTGGTCGTGAAGGTGTCTCGCCGCGTGACGCGCCAGCGCGCTCTTGCCCACGCCGGGCTCGCCCGAGAGCAGCACCAACTCGCGCGCCTCGCCGGTGAGGGCGGTGACAGCCGGTCCGATCAGGTCGGCGAGCTCGATGCTTCTTCCGACGAAGACGTTGTCGTGCCGGCTCGCGACCCGGTTGGGCACCGGGACGTTCGACCAATCCTCGGT